>JAWKNL010000004.1:0-417024 GCA_041391725.1 Bacteroidia bacterium | reverse complement strand
GTACCATCAGTATCTGTGCGGGTAATCGCCAGATTTGCGCTGCCCAGCACATCAAAACATATCAGATGCTCGTCGGACTCGGCAAGTATTTCTGCTGTAATATCTTCGGCTGGACTGACATTTTCATTCAAAAACCGGGCTGCCACCGAATAGGTGGTATTAGGGCTAATGATAATGCTGTCAGGTGTGGCGCCATCTTTCCATGTAAAGGTCTCAGATCCGTTAAAAACCAGTTGGACAGTCGTAATTTCTTCTTCTCCTACTGGCTCTTCGGGTTTGCACGACTGAGACAGGAATGCAGCCATGAGAAGGGCTGTCAGGCTAAAAAAAATACTTTTTTGCATGGTAAAAGGATTAAAATTTGAAATTGAGTTTTATGGAAATATTTCTGCCGGGGGCGTCAGCAAAATAGCGGAAGCTATCGAGGTAATCGCGGTAAGTGGTATTGAGCATATTGGAAACCGAGAGGTTTAGTCCCAACTGGTAAGTGGAAAACTGCCATTTGGTGCCCGCTTCCAGGCCGACAAGGCTATAACCTCTGGGAGGTGGCAGAAAATCCTGCCCTTCGGGCACGCGATTCTGTTTCGCTACGCTCCGGATTTTTAGGGTCAAATATGTTCCCGCGATTTTTTTTCTGTCTTTCCATTCATGGG
Source organism: Bacteroidia bacterium (assembly GCA_041391725.1). Taxonomy (GTDB): domain Bacteria; phylum Bacteroidota; class Bacteroidia; order J057; family J057; genus JAGQVA01. The sequence continues at coordinate 416,371 of JAWKNL010000004.1, read as the reverse complement.
TAAGGCTGTTTTCCATCCAGTTGGCTGGCATATAAATCATGGGCAGATTGTCGGTCAGGTTTTGTGCATAGAGCCATGATCCTTTTGCCAGGGCCGTCCATCTGGTTGCAAATCTGTACTGCAATGATATATCTGCTCCGGTCAGTCTGGCTTCTGTCTGCGCGTACTGAAAAGCCGGAAATGTGCCTCTGATGGTTGTTTGTATTCCTTCCGGGCGCAGATAAATAAAATTGCCAAACCATTGGTTATAACCGCTGATTTCGGCACTGAACCTGTCTCCGTTATGATAGGTGAGGGTGGCAATGGTTTTGACAGCCTTTTCAGGAGAGAGGGTGCTGTCGCCGTACTGAAGTGCAGCAGCTCCGTGGTGAAGTCCGCTGCTGTACAATTCATTCACATGGGGTGGGCGCCATGAGGTACCTGCGTGAAATTTACTTTCCAGCCCGGGAGCCATTTTCCATATCACACCGAGGGTTGCGGAGGGACTTTGATAGGTGCGGATACTGTATATATCTTTTCCCTGTTCTTCCCGGGCACTGTTGATCCAAAAATAATCATAACGAAATCCACCTTCGGTTTCGATACGGCCTTTTTTCCATCTCAGAATGCTAAATGCTCCGCCGCTCATGGCAATGAAATTGGGGATAAATGGCCTGCCTTTGAGGTAGTTGTTCTGGTACATGCCCGATATTCCTGCCGAACCAGAAAACCCATCTCCGGCTTCATATTCCCATACGCCATCCAGCGTATGGGTATGAATCCGGAAATCGAGCTCAGGCAGATCCCTGCCATTGGTATCTGTACCTCTGGGTCTGTGTTTATCAAATTCAAAACGGCGGTTGTGCTGCAGGGCGTAAGTGAGGCTCAGTTTGTTTTTATCGGCAATGCGGTAATATCCTTTCCATTTGAGCAGACTGTGTGCGATATCCTGATACGGGCGTCCGATGAGATACGAAAATGCTACTGTATCTGAACCGAGCGGGGCTGTGCGCTCCAGGGCAGTTAACAGGTCGCTCTGCCCCCCGAGGTGTGCAGGGGCAAGTATTCCCAACTGATTGTGAAACCGGCTGAAGTATAGTTCCATCCCTTTCCTGATGGTGCGATATCCCAGCGTGGCAGAGTAATTTTGTTCTGCCTGTCCGGTATTTTCAAGAAAATAACCGGGCGTGTTCAGGTTTCCGCCTCTTTTGACAGTCCCCTGGAGCCGCCAGGTCCAATTGGGCAGGAAAACATGATTACCTTCCACAATACCAGAGAAAACCCCTGAACGGCCATTGCTGAAGCCAACGAGGTTAAAATCGCCGCCTATTCCCTGATGGTCGCGGAGTGGTGCTGGTTCTACGAGGATTACACCTGCCATAGCCCCGGAGCCATATTGTACTGTGCCAGCACCTTTGAGGACGGTAAGCTGTGTTGCGATAAAGGGATCAATTTCTGGTGCATGTTCTGATCCCCATTGCTGACCTTCGAGGCGGATGCCGTTGTTGAGAATGAGGATCCGGTTGCTGTGAAGCCCATGGATCACCGGCTTGGCAATGGTTGCGCCGGTATGAAGGGTATTTACTCCTGTGATGGCAGCAAGTGCTTCTGCGAGTGGTTTTCCTTTTGCCTCCGTCATCTGCCGGGCTGTAAGTCTGGACACTTCCTGAGTGGGAGATGGCGGCGCTTTTTCTCCATAGATTTCAACTGCTGAAAGCACTATCGGCCTGGTTTTGAGCTGAATGTCTTGGGTAGTATTGCCGTGGATGGCTATTCCCAGCATCTCGTGCTCGCAATTGATATGCGAGCATGAAAGGGTATATTCTCCTTCACATAAACCTCCAAGGAAATACCTGCCCAGAGAATCAGTGAAAGTCGCTTTGTTGAGTTCGGGGACCACGATATTCACATAAGCCAGGGGTTCGCGGGTATAGGCATCTGAAACTGTGCCCGAAAGGGCCAGATTACAGGAGGAATTGTTTTGGGCGGTAAGAGGTAAATAACCTGCGACTACCATGGCCCCGATTAGGAGAATACGGTGATTAATCATAACTAAAACACCTTTGCGTAGAGGGCAAATGTGAAAAATGACAGGCAGCAGGTGCCTGCCTGAAAATTAGTTGGATTAACCTAAGGGAGGGCCGCGGAGGGTATAACTAAAGGGTACAGGTATGATGACGGTTTCCCGAAACTCCGGAGCAAACACGGGATAGGACAGAGAGATAAGTGAAGCCGAAAAAGTATCTGTGGCCAGGTACATCGGAAACTCAAGTTCACACAGCGCACAGCTTACTCTTTCCTGAGAAAAAGCGGTGTTTCCTATACCTGATAGATTTTTTTCGGGAAAATGGGCGTGTTGGTATTCACACTGGTGAAGCCAGGAAAACGGAACAGTAAATACTACTGAAATCAGCAGCATCAAGATTCCGGTATATGTCCTGATCTTCTTATGCATAAATGCAAATGTGTTGCAAAAATAAAGAGGAGTAGATTCTTAAGCAAAAAAAATCACTAAAAAGAAGGAATTATTACGGGATTTCATTATAATTGGCCATCATGAAACGAAAACACAATCGCACCAGTGTCCCGAGGGGACCTGTGTCAAATCCTCACGACCGGTTTTTCAAGCACACCTTAAAAGATTCCGAAAAAATTTTAGGCACACTGGAAGGTATTTTACCTGCTGACTTGTTTGCCCGGTTGGTACCGGAAACGCTTAGTCCTGCGGATACGAGCTATATTGATCCTGAGCTTCAGGAGTTTTTTTCTGATCTGGTTTTCACCTGTCTTACCCGGGAAGGGGTTCCTGTTCACCTTTCTTTTTTATTTGAACACAAGAGTTATCCGGTGGACTTTCCTCATATTCAGATACTGCGCTATATGCTTGAAATCTGGGATCGGCAGGTGAGAGAAAAACAGCCGTTGAGCGTTGTCGTTCCAATTGTAGTTTATCATGGAAAAGACGCATGGAAGTATAGAGACTTCAGCAGCTATTTTTCGGGCGATCTGAGTGGCTTGTCAGGGTATCTTCCCAATTTTGATTTTGAGATGCTCAACCTCCAGGCTGCGAGTTTTGAAGAAATTGGCAGACAGTTTCCACTTCCTGCACTTAAGATTGCTTTCAGACTTATGAAGGCAATTCGGGACGAAGATATTTCAGAAAAAGTTAAGGCTATATTTGGTGATTTGGGTGAGTTGAAGAAAGTGCAGGGAGGAGGTATCATCTTCCGTACCTTTTTCGTATATTTACTTCAGGGTTCAAAAGCAGATGTTAATGCAATTATGAAAAATATGTACAACCTGATACCAGAAGAGTGGGTAGAGATGTACGAAGACTCTCCGGCGATGCAGTTGATTCGGCGGGGAAGGGAAGAGATGCGACAAGAGGTGGAATCAAAAATTGCAGAAGCGATGAGACAGGAAGCCAATGCCTTAAAAAAAGAATTTGAAGCAAGGCAACGCGCAGAGAATGAGGCTAAAGAAAAAGCCGAAGCCCGAAGGAAAGAAGCCGAAGCTTTGCAAAGACTCGAATCTGAAAAAATTGCAACTCTGGTCCGCATGCTTGATGCAGGTATAAAAAAGGCTGACATCGCAATCTTTCTTGGGATAAGCCGCCAAAAGCTCGCTGCCTATATCAGAAAAATTAATAAAGAAAGCAGGAACGCTTTTGAAAACTGAAGCCTGAGAGTCTGTTCCTCAAACTTCTCTCCTAACTGAAAATTTCTTCCGACTCAAAATAGGTCAATATATGTTCTCTCAGAAGATAAACCTGAGAGAACATATCCGTATGCGGCAGTGTTTTTATCAGTTCCCAATGCGGCCAACCATCCTGGTCCCGGTGTGAAAGCTGGTAATAACCAGAAAATGAAAGCAGCCGGCAGATGGCAATGTGCATCAGATCGACTTTCTCTTCTTTGGTGAATGGCCTCGGCGTACTGCCAAGCTCACGTACCCCTATCAGGAAAAGGATCGACTCCATGGTCATCTTTTTACCGAAATGGTCTTCGAGCTTTTTCTCCAGAAATTTCCACCGGGTATTTATATCCTGCTCCATTTTCAATGTACGTACTTTGTGCCGATGCGATTCCAGCGTATGCCAAAGTCATTTTCGTAGGAGAAGAATACAAACAATGGTTTTCCTACCACATGGTTTTCGGGTACAAATCCCCAATAACGGCTGTCCTCCGAGTTGTGACGGTTGTCACCCATCATAAAGTAATAATTCATTTCGAAGGTATAACTATCGGTTTCTTTACCATCGATCATTACTTTACTGTTTTCCACTTTCAGATCATGTTTTTCATAGGCTTCAATTACCCGCCAGTAGAGCGATAGATTCTCTCTGGTAAGGGGTACGGTCATCCCTTTGGCCGGAATAACGATAGGTCCGTAATTGTCAATATTGAAGCTGAAAAGCTGCCCGCTGTTGTTATCCTGCGTAGGGTATATATCGCGCTGAAATCTTCCTTCTTTCTGGTACAGGGTATCAACTTTTGTTACCTGAGGAAATTTCTTAATGATCTGTGCGATGGAATCAGGCATGTAGAAATAAAAAATATTGGCGTGAACCTGAAGCCAGTTGGGATTGGTAGAAGTGCTGTTTCTCGCCCTGAATCCATACTTTTGCAGGCGGCTGGAAGTAAAAGATGCACCATCGGTTTCGACCTGATACTGATACTGCATGTTGGGCGGATTGTAGGATGGCTTGCCGTCAATAAAAACCTGCTGGTTTTTAATTTCAAAAGTATCTCCGGCAACGGCTACACAGCGTTTGATATAGTTTTCCTTCATACTTATGGCCTTCACCAGCCCGGCTCCGTCGTTGAGGTCGTCGATATCATGTGCCGGATAATTGAATACCACGATGTCGTTTCTTTCGATTTTTTCGAGCCCGGGAAGACGCCAGTAGGGTAGCTGGACCAGATCAATGTAGGAGGGAATGATAAAGTTTTTGATTTTGACTTTGTTGTGAATAAATGGAATGGAAAGCGGAACCATAGGCATACGCGATCCATAGTGAAACTTACTCACAAATAGAAAATCTCCGGCCATCAGCGTCCGTTCCATCGAACTGGTCGGAATCATAAAGGCTTCGATGAAAAAGGTGCGGATAATCAGCGCCGCTACACCTGCAAACAGAAACGCATCTCCCCATTCGCGAAGGCCTGATTTTTTTGGCACATTCTTATGCGTTTCGGGTGCGCCGAGATACTTTACTTTTGGGTCGAGGGCGATTTTGGGGAAGAAATAAAATGGCAGGAGAAGCGAAGCTGCATGATTGCCCAGTGAATATTTGCCATAGGTTTTGGCCAGTTCTATGACCATTGCCACAAACACCAGTACGTTAATAATAGGGACAAAAAGTGCAATCAGCCACCACCGGGGTTTACCCGTAAGCTGGAGCCAAATGTAAAAATTATATACAGGAACCAGTGCTTTCCAGCCCTGCTCACCTGCTTTTTCATACAGTTTATATTGTGCAAACTTGAATGCAATAAAAACTATTGTGAAGAGGGAGATAAAAAATAATCCGGCGCTATCCATTCCGTTTCAATTTGAAGTATAATAAAGCCTATATAAGAAAAAAGAATGTCGGAGATGCCACTGCTTTCCGGCATTTTCTCTCAATAGGTCGTGCGAATTTATAAAAAATTACATTTCCCAAAGATTCTGTAACCGCTGCTGGAAGATTTCGTAAAAATTCTTATATTTGTGTAATAGTTACATAAATTAAAATCCTGATCATGCGAGCACTTATCATCGTAGATATTCAGAATGACTTTCTTCCCGGAGGCGCACTTGCCGTGACTGAAGGCGATGCGATTATTCCCGTCGTCAACAGCATCCGGCAAAAATTTGATCTGGTGGTGGCCACACAGGACTGGCATCCCGCAAACCACGGTAGTTTTGCCGCCAACCATGTTGGAAAAGTTCCCGGAGAGATGATCGATTTATTTGGATTGTCCCAAATCCTCTGGCCTGTGCACTGTGTGCAGCAGAGTGAAGGTGCTGCCTTTGCATCCACGCTTGACACCCTGATGATTGAAAAAATATTCACCAAAGGCACTGACCCCGAAATTGACAGTTACAGCGGTTTTTTTGACAATGGCAGAAAAAAGGCGACTGGATTGGGGGATTACCTGAGAGAAAAAGGCGTTGACACGGTATGTGTTGCCGGCCTTGCTACAGATTATTGTGTGAAATTTACGGCGCTTGATGCCCGAAGCCTGGGCTTTAAAACGATGCTGATCGAAGATGCCTGTCGTGGGGTAAACCTCCGTCCCGAAGATTCGGCAAATGCCATAGCAGAAATGCAGGCCGCAGGCGTTATCGTAACAAACAGTGCGAAGTTGTAATTGCTTAGGTTATCTCTTACCGGAAAATCATACATGTCGATATGGATGCATTTTATGCGTCCGTTGAGCAGCGGGACAATCCCGAACTGCGGGGAAAACCTGTAGCAGTAGGCGGTTCCGGACTGAGAGGCGTGGTAGCAGCCGCAAGTTATGAAGCAAGGAAGTTTGGCGTTCGTTCGGCCATGCCTTCCGTTACTGCCCGAAGGCTTTGCCCCGAAATTGTTTTTGTGCGCCCCAGATTTGAGCTTTACCGGATGGTGTCAAGGCAGATTCGTGAAATTTTTTTCGAATATACCGATCTGGTAGAACCACTTTCTCTCGATGAGGCTTTTCTTGATGTCACTACCAACAAAAGAGGTATCGAATCTGCCACAAAAATCGCCAGGGAAATCCGTGCTGCGATATGGGAAAAAACAGGACTTACCGCTTCCGCCGGAATTTCTATCAATAAGTTTCTCGCAAAAGTGGCCTCCGGGATTCACAAACCCAACGGAATGACCCTGATCCCTCCCGACCGGGTGGAGTCCTTTCTTGAAAACCTGCCCATTGACAAGTTTTTTGGGATCGGTAAAGTGACCGCAGACCGGATGCGGCGGATGGGCATTCATACCGGGGCAGATCTTAAGCGCAAGTCCGAATCTGAACTGGCACATCGCTTTGGGAAAATGGGAAGGCATTTTTACCGTATTGTGAGGGCCATTGACAACCGTGAGGTAAAACCCGATCGCCCGAGAAAATCGGTTGGTGCCGAAAATACATTTTTCGAAGACCTGACCACAGAGCCACAGATGCTGGCAGAACTGGAGCCGCTGGCCCGAAAAGTAGCCTCCCGGCTACAGAGTGTGAATGCCGCTGCACGAACCGTTACGTTGAAGATAAAATATTTTGATTTTGTCCAGACAACAAGAAGCCGCACAATAAATCAGTATATCAGTAGTTTTGAAGCAATCTTTGATATCGTAAAAGAGTTGATTCATAAGCCGGAATTTCCGCCAAAACCAGTCCGACTGCTCGGAGTTTCTGTTTCTGGTCTGGACAACGAAGGGCTGGAGGAAAGTTCCGGAGGACAACTTACCCTCGAATTTTAATCGATTTAATATTGCAGATTTGTTAACTTTCTGTAATATTAATGTTGATACCCCTGCAATTTCAGACTATGTGGCGAACAGGTCTATGGATACTTATTTTTTTTCTGCCCTTACGGGTTCTTGCTGATAAAGACAAAGACAGTCTGCTTGTATATTTATCCTCGGTCGGGGAGGAGAATTATGTTTCCTCGGCTATTTCTTTGTCAAAGCAATATTTGTTTACTGACCCGGCAAAAAGTGTAGAGTTGGCGGTGCTCGCGCACAATTTCGCCCTTGAACATAAGCGGGAAGCCGATCTTTCCCATGCACTGGTGTGCATGGGCAGCAGCTATTTTCACCTCGGGATCTATGATAGCTCCCTAAAGTATTTTTCACTCGGGCTTGAAAAAACAAACCCCGAAACCGATAAGGATCGGTATGTAGATATTCTGAGCAGTCTGGGAGCCTGTTTTCACCGGAAAGAGGATTTTGCCCAGGCCATTGATTTATATACCCAGGCACTGGCATACAATCCCGGCGCGAAGGTAAGTGGCAAAATCTTTCACAATATAGCTGTAGTATATAGTGTGCAAAGTGAATTGGAGAAGGCGCAGGTGTATTGTGAAAAGGCGCTTGAGTCTTTTGAGGCAGAAAAAGACACAACGCTGATGGTGTCCTGTATCAACAACCTGGGAAATATTCTGTTTAATCAGAAAAAGTATGATCTTGCCCTTGAGGCTTTTCAGCGCGGCCTGCAGCTCAGTATTGTTTCCAGTGATGATCGCCAGAAGGTGATGATCCTCAACAATATCGGTGAGATTTATAAAGCAGAAGGAGACCTTGTAAGGGCGGAGGCAGAATTTCGGAAGGCAATCAAGGTAAATGAGCAAGTAGGGATTATCAGATTAGAGGCTGCATCTTATTCCAATCTCGCCGAGGTGTTGGCAATGACACAAAGAGAAAAAGAAGCGATAAAGTATTATCAACATTCTCTTGATCTTGCGCATCAATATCATTTTCTCGATATCGCAGCGGACAACCACGAGGATATGGCAACGCTGTATAAGAAAATGGGACTTTTCAGGGAAGCTACTCAGGCCCTGGAAGAATATATTGTGCTCAAAGATTCTATTGATTCCCGCAGAAATGACGAAACCGTACTGAAACTAAAAGACAAATTTGAATCCCAGGTAAAAGAGACCGAAATCCTCCGTCAGAATAGTGAAATTCAGCGACTTACCCTCCAACGGAAAAATATTGTACTCGCAGCCCTGATTATCGGTCTGCTGGTCATTGCTTTTATGAGCGCCATTGTCTATAACCGTTACAAGGAAAGCCGGAAGCTGAATGCAAGCCTTCAGGAGCGGAATGCTTTTATACAGCAGCAAAATATAGAAATTGAGGAGAAAAACCGGAAAATGGAGTACTCCAATCAGGAGTTGCAGCAGTTCGCCTATATCGTTTCCCATGACCTCCGTGAACCGCTGCGCACCATTGCCAATTACAGTACCTTGTTTGCCCACCGTTATCAATCGCTGGTAGATGATGAAGGGCGAACGTATCTTGACACTACGGTATCGGGCGTAAAACAAATGCAAAATCTTCTCGACCAGTTGCTCAGCTACGTTGTGATCCAAACGCGGGCATACGAACCTGTGACGGTAGATTGCCGCCAGGTATTATCTTTGGTGCGTCAGAGTCTGGCAGATGAGATAAACGAATCGGGCGCCGTGATTTCGGAAGAAAATCTACCTGTAATTCAATCGAGTCAGGTACTGATCGGCATTTTATTTAAACATCTGATTTCAAATGCCATTCGTTTTCGCCGGCCTGATACTCCTCCGTTGATTCATATTACCGCCAGCCGGGAGAGAGATTATTTCAGGTTTTCATTCAGAGATAATGGCGTAGGCATGGATGCCAGCCATCTCTCCAAAATATTTTCTATTTTCTATCAGGTAAACTCTGCGAATGATCCCGACCACACAGGCATAGGCCTAGCTATATGCCAGAAAATCGTGCGTTTACACAAAGGCGAAATCAGCGCAGAATCCCGCCCGGGTGAAGGTACTACCATTCGGTTTACCCTTAGCAATTTAAGGCATGAAGTTGATTACCCTGCTTCGAAGTTCGTATGGAATGGATAAATCGCGGATCATATCACGGGGATTTACAACAAGGCTGGAAACATGAATGCGCCTTCCGCCTTTCAGATCCAGCGTGAGGAAATCAATTTTTAATGGGAAAAGCAGACTGCGGTTGAATCGGCAGGCGGTGATCTGCGAACTATGAAAAAGCAGGTTTTGGTTTGTGCGGCCATTGGTATATTTGATATAACCATATTTGTTGTCTATTTCTACCATTGTCTGTTCTTCCCGGGTAAAAAAGCGCAGATAGGCATATACATAGGGAATATAAACGATCGCCAGCACAAATACAGATGCAATAAAAAAGGAGGTAACCGGATTGGAATCCTGGAAAATCCAGCTTACAAACCCCATGGCAATCAACCCTGAAATCACAATCGTGGCGATCTGAAATGGCATGATGGCATTTCTTTTATCACTGGAGAAAATGTCGTAATAAGATACATGAGGCTCAATAGGCTGGCCAGAATCAGTTTTTTGGTTTCCGGAAGTCAGGTTAGTTATTTGCCCAAACATTCTTTGCTGAATTTAATATCAAAAATATTCCAAGATAAATTCTCTTTCCAATCCAAGCCCGAGCCAAACTTACACTTAAACCGCGGCGGCTTCCACCATAATCGCTCCAATGGCGAGGTGTTAGAAATCATGCATTCCGCCGCACATACCACGGGTAGAGAATTCACTTTCAAAAACCATTCCCCGAAAAGGCACTGGCGGCGGGTTTTGGGGGAATAGCACAATAAGCCGGATGATATGTAATATCGAAGGGTTAATCCGGAGATAATGGAAGAACATCTGCATATTCCACAGCCTGTAAGAGAGATAGTATTACCTCAGACCATAATTTTCACTAATTTTGGCTCAGAGTTAATTTATTATGAAATCTTTCCTGTCCAGACTGATAAACAGCATCTACAGCATATATGTGATTGCCCTGTTTTTTCTGTTTACGCCGCTGGTGCTTGCATTTTACCTGCTGATTCTTCCTTTCCCCACCAACACACGCATGCGGCTGATCTACAAGTGCCACTGGGTATGGATTTCGACCTGGGCGGTTTTGTCGGGGATCAGAATGGAGGTTCAGGGAAATGAAAAACTGGACAGAAAGGAGACTTATGTATTCTTGCCCAACCACAACAACCTCCTCGATATTGTGCTGGCAGGCTCCCGTATTCAGCATCCATTCAAGCCGCTGGCCAAACGCGAACTCCTGCGCATTCCCCTTTTGGGGCAACTTTTTGCCCTCGCTGCCATACCGGTTGACCGGTCAAGCAAAGAGAGCCGGGCCCGCAGTTTTGAGGTGATGGTGGCGGCCGTGAAAAAAGGAACTTCCATTCTCATTTTTCCGGAGGGAACCCGCAATCGCACAGATGCGCCACTAAAGGATTTTTTTGATGGCGGTTTTCGCCTCGCTATTGCCGGCCAGGTGAAGATTATTCCTGTGATTCTCCTTCACGTGCGGAAACTTCAGCCGGTAGGTACTTTTCGCATTTTCCCGGGAAAAGTTGCATTACATTTTCTTGACCCCATTGATGTTTCCGGCCTTACAGAATCAGATACAGATAACCTGAAAAGCAGCGTTTTCTATCATGGAAGCCTACATTCTGAAAAATGACGTATTTTTTGCAGGAAAAAGTGTGAAGCCCGCGGTGTAAAATTAAAACAGGAAATGCGTACCTTTGTGCCGGAAAGAAACCCATTTTCATGGAGAAGATTTTCACCCGCCCGATATCCTATCTGTACACAGCCTGGGTATTCCTCATGTTTGTGTTTCCGCTACCTCTTGTCCTGCTGGTACATATCGCAGTAAAACCGCTCGAAGAAAAAAAGCGACTTCGCCTGATTTACCGCGTCCACAGAATCTGGATCGGGTTGTGGGAATGGTTTACCGGGCTTCATTTTCAGGTAAATGAACACCACCGCGTACTGCCCGACCAGGCATACGTGTTTGTGGTCAATCACTGCAACCTTCTCGATATTTTAATGGTGGGATCGTGTATTCAGCATCCCTGGAAATCGCTCGCCAAAAAAGAAATTCTTGCCATTCCTTTTGTGGGCTGGCTTATCGGGCAGATTGCCGTAATGGTGGACCGGTCGAACAGAGAAAGCCGAAAGGCCAGTGTATTGCACATGATCAGAGAACTGCGCAAGGGAATCTCTATTCTGGTTTTTCCCGAAGGTACCCGAAACCGAACGGGCGAACCCCTGAAGAGCTTTCAGCAGGGGGCCTTCAGTGTGGCTATTTCTGCTCAGGTTCCGATTGTACCGGTGATCATTACCGAAACAAGGCCCATGCAGCCGGTGGATTCCCTTACCTTTAAGCCAGGTAAGGGACATATAACCTTTTTGCCCCCTGTTTCTACACAAGGCTACTCGGAGCATGAGGTAAACCGCCTGATGGAGGAAGTCAAAACCATGATGGAAACGTTTATTCTTTCCCACGATCCGTGGTTTGCCCAGGCCCCCCAAAATATTAAATCTGTATAACCCCATACCTCTCCCATATGGAAAGAGCATCTGACATTCATTCTCACAATACCGACAACCAGGAAGCACTGATCCGCCATCTGGAAACCCAGACAAACCAATGGGTAAAAGTGCTGGCCGATACCAGGGAACTCCGTAACCTGGCACTGGAATCCATTGTCGCAGAAACCGGCCAATTTTCTCACATCCTGGTCGAACTCAGCGATGCCCCGACTACCCCTGACGGAGATTTTATCCGCACCAAACTCGAAGGCCGAGTCCCGGGTAATCCCGACCAGGTGGTCATCCACCTTGTAGGAGCGGAGATGGGATTCCTGTCCGAAGTTGCCGAAGGCACAGACATGCGATCAGAATTTCCCCGGACAATGGAGACCCTGTCGTCCTGGTTTGCCGCCCGCTGGGTATTCTGGACAGACGCGTTTTCCGACGATTACCTGCAAAGCGGGCTTCATGGGCAAACAGGGAATTTTTCAGCAACCTTTTCTTTCTGGTCCGAAAAAAGCGAATTCGCAGACAACCCTTTTCCCAAACTGAAAAATCAGATAACCATATTAAAAGAAGAAGGCAGAGACGAAGCCGAAAAAAACGAGTACAGACTGGAAGCCGCTGCCATTTGGGGAAAATTCAGAGGGTGGGAAAAAGCCAAAGTTTATCTCGATACAGTAATCAGTTCAGATGTATCATCCGCATCACAACTAGCCGAGGCACACCGGCAACTGGGCCATAATCTGTATGAAGCAGGAAACCTGCCAGAGGCACTTCCCCACCTGGAATACACATTGGAAAACTTTGATTCGACACACAATCCTGCCTTGTTTGCAAAAGCCTGCCATCAAAAGGGCGAAATTCACTTTCAGGGGGGCGACTACGACCTCGCAGATGAAATATGGTATCAGGCGCTGGAAAATTTTCGCGAGGCGGGCGATCCGGCGGCTGTGGGACAGGTGTATCACGACAGAGCCCGCATTCAGGAAAGAGTAGGAGATGCCCGGAAAAGCATCCGCGCATACACCAAATCTGCTGAAGCTTATCAGGAAGCAGGGCAGCCGGCAGCGGTAGCAAAAGCCTGGCAACATATCGGTGCTGTATATCAGGGACGCCGCGAATGGGAGGAAGCACTGAGTGCATTTCGTCAGGCGTTGACGGCAGCAAAGGAATCAGGGGATGAGTTTATGCAGATAGCCCTGGAAGATTCCATCGAACAAATGGCAGAAGTTGTGGCAGAATCGAAAAAGGGAGAGGACAAAAAGAAAGGATTTCTGGGAAGGCTGTTTGGGTAAGATTATTCAGCTTCCTCGTATTCGACCGTAATGACATTGGCGGGCTCCTTGTGTTTTTTTCTCAACCTGGGCAATTTAATCCGGCTCCAGAACCATTTTCGCTTACTTTTCCTTACCCCTCTCCGGTTGAAGTAGGGGTAAAAAAGGAAAGCTGCGATTACGAGTATGAAGATAAGTTCCGCTCTTCCGATCATACATTACTTTTTGACCCTATAAAAGTAAAAAAAATTCTTTGAAAGTTATTGATCTTCATCGGGCGAGTGACCTTGCCGATAACCTTAACGTCTTAAACCCATTCATTTAACCTAACGATTATGCAAAAATTTTTCATTCTAAGCTTTATTCTTTTTATGCTTGCCTTTACGGCAAAAGCCCAGGAAACTGACACCACCTACTGGAAAAAAGGCGGGGTAGCTTCGCTGAATATCACCAATTCGGGCATCAGCAATTACTGGCAGGCCGGAGGTATTAATTCCCGATCAGTGGGCATCCGGATCGGCACATTTGCCAACTACGAGAAAGATAAAACCTCCTGGCAGAATGACCTGGTCGTAGCCTACGGAACTGTACGTCAGGGAGGAAGTGAAAATACATTTATCAAAAACGATGACCGGTTTGAAATAAACTCAAAATACGGCTACCGTTTCAGCGACAAACTTCTGCTCTCCGGACTGGCAGGATTTCGCACGCAGTTTTTCCAGGGATTTACTTTTGACCCCAAACAACCGACCACGATTCCTTCTGATACGGTTTCCAATTTCCTTGCACCTGCTTATCTGGAATTTGGTCTTGGACTTGATTATCGCCCGGCTGAGAACCTGAGCATTTATTATTCGCCCGTCAACTCCAAAGTTACGATCGTTACCATTGAAGAATACCGCCCGTTGTATATCCCGCAGACAGGCACAGACCAGGGGGTACGTTATGAGATTGGATCCAAGCTTGGCATCAAGTACAAAGACGAAATTGCCAAAAACATCCTCTTTCAGACCAACGCCAACTTCTTCATGAACTACCTCGAAAACTTCGGCAACGTGGACGTCAACTGGGAGACCCTCACTACGGCCAAAGTCAATAGCTGGCTGGCAATCAGTTTTGCTACTAACCTTATCTATGATGATGATATCAAATTTAAAATCATGGAGAATGGCCAGCCTACCGGCCAGCTAGGCCCCCGCACCCAGTTTCAGCACGTGCTGGCGATCGGTCTGACCTATCAGTTTTTGAAATAAACCGGCACGATTATCCTCACAGAAAGCACGAATAATAAATGCAGGCCGCGGGCTATAATCTTTCAACAGGTTTCTTCGTAAATTGTATTGAACAACAAATACAAACAGGATCATGAAGAAAAGCGTAAAAAATATAATCGGAGCATTTCTGCTCGCTGTATTACTGGCCGGGGGGGCTGTCCTCGTAAGCCATGTACTGAAAACAGAAACTGCTGCCCCGGTCGCCACCCAGACGGTTGACATGGACCGGACCATCTCTGTGCTTCCCTGATGCGGAGAAAGTAGTCCACTCGCGGGAGCGTCCCGCTTAGTATATATCTTTTCTGGTTAGTTAATGTATAATGCCGTTCCGGATGGGACGGCATTTTTTTTTAAGGGGTAATGCAGCGTTTTGCCTTTCGGCTCCGTTGTAAGCACAAATCATATTACTGAGGATAATAAAATCGTCTGATGGCCAAGCCCTGGGAGGCATTGATCAAAGGTTGTATCAATCAAAAACCTGCGGCACAGCGCGAGCTGTACGACAGGTTTGCCTCTGCTATGCTGGCTGTCTGTTACCGGTATGCCCGCGACAGAGACGATGCGGAGGATATTTTGCAGGAAGGTTTTGTGAAAGTGTTTCAAAAAATTGCCCATTTCGATGACCGGGGCTCTCTGGAAGGATGGATAAGAAAGATTATGGTAAATACCGCAATTGATCACCTCCGGAAACAGAAATACCAGCAAAACCAGACGGAGTTGAAAGAAGGGATTGCGCAGTTTGAATCAGAAGATGTGCTGGATCGCCTCGAACTGGAATCGCTGTATGAAGTGATTCAGCAACTCCCCGCAGGATACCGGCTTGTATTTAACCTCTATGCAATTGAAGGTTATTCGCACAAAGAGATTGCAGACGAACTGGATATAAACGAAAGTACTTCCCGTTCGCAGTACACAAGGGCCAAAGCTATGCTGCGGCAGTTAATAGAGGCGCTTTATATGGAAAAAAATATTTACAAAGATGTCATCTGATCAGTTTGAGCGTAAATTAAGCGAGCGGTTTGCAGATGCCCGAATCTCTCCCCGTCCGGAGGTATGGGCAAATATTGAAAAGCAACTCTCAACTTCCCGTCCAAAACGCCGTGGAGGATTCTGGCTTTTGGGAGATGGGGTATTTGCGGCCATACTGCTATTGGGTTTCTGGGCTGTGGGTTCGGCTCCAATGCGACCTTATACAGAAAACGCTTTTCATCCTGTATTAGAGACTGATACCTGCAATGAAACATTACCTGCATCTGCGACGGGAGCGGTAATCGCTTTTTCTGAAATTCCTGTTTCCAATATGGCTGCTTCTGAGGTCGCTGATGCTGAGGCCGCTACGACCTATCGGAAATCACTTATTTCCGGGGCCGCCACCACATATTTGACACAGCCGCATAGCGTTGGGGTGCCGCCGGTACGAGTGGCTGAAATACCAGAGATTGCTGAAATACCGACGCCCAATGAAATATCTTTTGCCGGAAAAACTGCTGAGGTACATGTACCTGAAAATGTATCTTCTCTGGCTTACCGGTCTGCACCCGAATTAACAGCATCCTTAAAGGTTCCGCCTTCAGACCAGATGCTGCCCGATCAAAACGACCTGAAAATACACCGATGGGCCTTTTACGCAGCGGCTTCCCCCGAATTTGCATTTAATATGTCTGGCCCCATTCGTGTGGATGCGCTCCAAAACGACCAGGGAGATATTACTTCACGCAGTTTTGACTATAGCAGCGTGGAATCTTCATTTCTCTCCTCAGGAAGCCAGAATACACCCGGAGAAATTCTTTCAGTGCGGTTTCCCCGTACTTATTTTCACGCAGAAGCTGGCGCCGAATACTATCTGAAACCACGTCTGGGCCTGAAAATGGGCCTGGGGTATGCCGTTTCCGGTTACGGTATTTTCCAGAAAGGTTCACTCGATCCTTCGGTCGCAGATCAACTTGCCAATGGTCCAGCCGGACAGGTTGTCATTACCCGAAATTCTTTCGATTTTCAGCCCGATGAGAAGTTTCGGGTTGAGCAGATTGAAATACCTGTGGGCGTCAATTATTACCTTCGCAGCGGGCGTACGTCCCTTGTATTCTCGGCAGGAATATCGGCCAATCGTACGGTATCGCGCAGTACAGCTTTTCAGGCAAACTCCGCAGAACTTGCAAAAGTTTATGGATCCAATACCCTGGCATCGTTGCCTATACCTGATGCCGAACTGCTGGTTTACCGCAAATACCATTTCTGCGCAAATGCAGGCGTCAACTTCCAGTATCAGATTCTGCCGTCATGGGCTTTGACAGCAGGGCCGGAGATAAAGTATCAGCTTACGCCCGTATTTGGGGGTTCGGCCTCCGAAAATCAACTACCATACAGAGTGGGATTCCAGGCAGGGGTAAAGTTTTTTCCATTCAGATAAGAGAAGACGATGAAAAGTAGGCGAATGATTTTACATTTGCGCAGGAATATCTAACTTTGACTGCCCAAAACTAAAATCATAGAAGAATTTACATGGCTGAAATCATCAAGATGCCCAAGCTGAGCGATACCATGACCGAAGGTGTGATCGCTGCATGGCACAAAAAAGTGGGAGACGCTGTTTCCTCCGGAGATCTGTTGGCTGAAATTGAGACTGACAAAGCCACCATGGATTTCGAAGCTTTTTTCGATGGCGTATTGCTGCACATAGGTGTGGAAGAAGGAAATGGAATTCCTGTAGGTGCGCTGCTGGCAATTATCGGGAAGCAGGGTGAAGATGTATCTTCCCTTGTGGCCAACTTCAAAAGCAGTGCTGCCGAAGAAGCTGCCCCGGTAGCCGAAGCCACTCCCGAAACACCCGCCCCTGTGGTTGAAAGTGTTTCCGCTCCGGTTGCTCAGGTTGTGTCCGCTCCGGTCGAAACCGCAACCAGCAGTGATGGCGACGGCCGGGTAAAAGCCTCCCCACTGGCCAAAGCGATTGCCCGCGAAAAAGGGATTGACCTCTCGCTGGTAACCGGATCTGGCGATAATGGCCGGATTGTAAAAAAAGATATTGAAAATTATAAACCTGCAACTGTTTCGCCCGCAGGTTCAACAGCAACTCCTTCAATCGTCGCTACCGTTCCCGGTGTTGAAAAATATGAAGAGGTGCGCGTATCCCAGATGCGCAAAACCATCGCACGCCGCCTGGCTGACAGCAAGTTTAGCGCGCCGCATTTTTACCTCACCATGGAGATAAACATGGATAAAGCGGTCGAAGCCAGAAAAGGGCTGAATGATCTTTCTCCTGTAAAAATCTCCTTCAACGATATGGTCATCAAGGCTGCGGCTGCCGCCCTGAGGCAACACCCCAAAGTGAATTCCTCCTGGCTTGGTGATAAAATCCGCTACAACCAGCATATCCATATCGGTATGGCCGTAGCAGTGGATGAAGGCCTGCTCGTGCCGGTGATCAGATTTGCCGATGCCAAAGGCCTGGCTGCCATTGCTACCGAAACCCGCCAGTTGGCAACTATGGCCCGTGAGCGCAAACTCCAGCCTCAGGATTGGGAAGGCAACACATTTACCGTTTCCAATCTGGGTATGTACGGCATAGAAGAGTTTACTGCGATCATCAACCCGCCCGATTCCTGTATCCTTGCTATCGGAGGTATTATTCAGAAACCGATCGTAAAAGATGGACAAATTGTCGTCGGCAATATGATGAAAGTAACTCTCTCGTGCGACCACCGCGTAGTGGATGGTGCTATGGGTTCGGAGTTCCTCGTAACTTTGAAAAACCTCCTCGAAGATCCTGTCAGAATGCTGATCTGACGCAGAATGTAGGTTTTCCGCTTATATACATTGGATTTAGTGTACCCCATTGCCGTGCTTTGTAAATCACAGTGGGTGCATTAAATCCAATGTTCTTTTTAATGAAAACAGTTCTTATTCTCATATTCTCCTCTTTTTGTATTCTCCAGGCTCAGATAGTACCCGATTCTCTGGTATATGACTGGTCTGAATCCGGGTTTCCTCAACCTTTTCCCTCCCCCAAGACTATTGTGCCCCTGACCGATTACCAGTCGGGAGAAAGTACCCATGAAGACTGGACAGATGCGTTTCTTCGTGCGGTCGAAAGCCTGGAGGGCAAACAGGGCGTTATCTATTTCCCTCCCGGTGATTATTTTTTTCATTCTACACTTTACCTCCCCGATAGCTGTATTATCAGGGGCGCAGGTGCTGATTCTACGCGCCTGTTTTTTGATCTCGAAGGAAAATCCGGAGACTGTTTTTTTATTGGCAACTATTCCCAGGTGGCTTTTGATACCATTCCTGTGCCATGTAAAAAAGGATTCTCAGAAGTTGCCGGGCCTTTTCTCTTCCGGTATTCTCCCGGAGCATATATTGAAATTACCCAGGATAATGGAGACTGGGACGTGATGCCCGCAGCCTGGGCAAAAAACTGTACCGGCCAGTTTGCACGGGTTGCTGAGATTGGCGACAGTGCGCTGATGCTTGACCAGGCCCTGCGGCTGGACTTTGAGCCAACCCTTTTTGCGCGGATAAGGCCTGTTGCGCCCCGGCAAATGGTGGGAATAGAATGTCTAGCGATCATCCGCACGGATACACCTGCGGTCGCACCGCTTTACAATATTCACTTCAACTACGCCAACCGGTGCTGGGTAAAGGGCGTGGAGAGTATCCGCAGTTCGGGTAGCCATATCCTCGCCGACGCCAGCTCGGAGATCACCATTACAGGCAGCTATTTTCACGAATCGGTGGCTTATGACGGGGTTGGAACGCATGGTTACGGGGTTACGCTTATCCAGCATTCTACCCGTATCAGGGTGGAAGACAATATTTTCCGCCATCTCCGGCACGCGATGATGGTCAAGCAGGGGGCAAACTGAAATGTATTTGCTTACAACTACTCCATTGATCCATTCCGCTCAGAGTTTCCCAATGACCTTTCCGGTGATATTTCTCTTCACGGCCATTTTCCTTATGCCAATCTTTTTGAAGGAAATATCGTTGCCAATATCGTCGCCGATCACTACTGGGGAGGAGCAGGGCCGGGGAATATGTTTTTCCGCAACCGGGCAACCCTCTACGGTATCAGCATAGTCAATCTGGCAGGAAACGGAATCACAACCGACAATCAGGTGCTGGTGGGAAATGAAACTACCAACTTCGATGCTTTTAAGGGGAATTTTTTAACGGGCGGGAGTGGCCATTTTATCTATGGAAATAACATCCGGGGAGTGGTACAACCAGCGGGTACAGAAGAACTTCCGGACACGACCTATTGCCGTTCAGTTTTTGCAGGTACTAATCCGCTGATCGGCTTGCCGGAAAGTTTGAAAGCAGGAACAAACGCTGCGGCTCAGCGGGTGATGCTTTCGCAACTGCTGACCGTATGCAGCAATGATACGGCCCCGGCTCCGTCAACTGATGGGATCGAACCCACTTTCGGAGAAAGCTGGGTGCAGCATGTCTTCCCCAATCCGTTTTCAGAAACCATAACCATAGACTTGTCTGCTGATAAGCTGACCCAACTGCGGCTCCGTATGTCGAATGTGGACGGAAAAACCATTCAGGAAAGGGTATCAATGATACCTCCCGGCAAACACCGGATCGTCTGGGAGATCGAACCGGATTTGCCGGGAGGTTTATATATTCTGGAAATTATCTCAGGAGAGGAGCGGTTTGTGAAAAAATTAGTGAATCACCTGTAGTTTCCTGACCATTCTCCTGCTACCGCTGTTTACTGTGAGGATATACAATCCTGCGGGAATTTCTGCCGTTTCCAGAGAAAGTCTGTCTCCGCGCCCGGAAGCAGAAAGAATCGCTTTTCCGTTTAAATCATACAATTCTGCCGAAACCTCACCGGCTTTGTCCAGTTCAATTGTTACCTGATCAGATGCAGGATTGGGGTAAATGTGAATGCCGAGGTTGTACAGATTTTCGAGACCTGTACTTTCAGCCTGATAGATAACAACCTGTGCAGGAAGCGGATTTACAGGCACGACTTCACCGCTTGCAGAGATGACACGGAAATCGGAGATTTCCAGATTCAGGGTTTCATAAAGGTTGTTTTTTCCCGAAATATCATCCACCATCACAATGCTGAGCACGGCGATCTGACCAAAACCACTGACATTCATATGGTCATTGCGGGTAAGGGCTACGTCTATTTTTCCGTCTGAAAATAAATCCTGCTGAAGACCAATGAGATCTGTACCGTTGGTTCCCAGCCATCCGCCTGTATAACTGATATGAGCCGATGCTGAATCAACCAGCGTATTGTCGTAGGTAATGGAGAATGCAATGGCATAAACATTCTGGGCGGGTATGCTGTCAACCCCCAGATAGACAGGCAGATGGAGGGTATCTCCGACCTGTGCCGAGTCAACCTGAGGAAGGATGAGTACCGGCGGGTCGCCGGGGCCTCCTCGGCCAATGTCTTCGGTTTTGTTGTGCGTCAGGCCATAATTAAGTGAGATGGCCAGCGTATCATCATCATTGACGGTTCCATTGCCATCCGTATCGGAGTGGACATAGTTGACCCCACCGGGAAGCGTATCGTTCCAGTTTACTGCCAATTGCGCTTCCCACAACAGGGAAGCACCGGTGCGGGCAGGCCCTGAGGAACCATAGGAAAGTCCGATAGCCAGAAGGTCAAAATTGTCGGCCACTCCGTCGTTATCTGCGTCGCCCGGCCATACACAATCTCCTTTAACCATAATGTAGGAGAAAACCGTGTCGGCACAGGTGCCGTCATCAGCAGTAAGGGTAATAGTTTTGACTCCGGGAGCATTCCACACCACCTCATAAGGGCCAGCGCCTGTACCAGAGAGCACCATTCCTCCGTCAAAGTCCCACGAAAGGGTAAAAGAAGGGCCCGCGGGAAGAACTGCGGCTATGAGTGCAGTATCATTTTTGCAAAGCGAGTCAGTCGCATTAACAGAAACCCCTGAAGCAGGATAATAAGTCACTACTGTAAAATCGGTGGCAATACACCCGGAAGGCGACGTGGCAGCAACCAGATAAGTCGTAACAGAGGGCACACTGACGGGTGTAACCACAGGCTGTGCGACCGTATCGCTGCTCAATCCGCTGGCGGGAACCCAGGCATAGGAATATCCTGGCAAGGCAGGGGAGCCGATGGTTACCGGCTGGCCGTTGCAGACAAACTGATCCGGGCCGGCATCGGCTACCGCGGTGCAGCTATCCACGTCGATGACAAAAGTATATTCGGCGATATTAGCCATATAACAAACCGTATCCCACAGGCTGATTTTTACACTATATCTTCCGACGGAGGAAGGCGTCCACGTCAGGATTCCCTGAGGCGCAAGCCCGGAAACGGTATCCGTAATCGCGGCGTTGGAGGCATCGACAAAAGTAGCGCCGGGAAGCGACTGGTTCCAGTCCATCTCGATATAATCACCTGCATTAGGGTCAAAACCATCGATACGAAACTGAATCTGAGTATTGACATAGGCCTGCAATTCGTAATCGCCGATATAAGAACCGCCGGCAGGAGGAGGTGCAGTCGCGCCCATCGCCGGCACATAAGGCGCTTCGTTGGGGGCAGTGGCAGAGGGGAAAATCGTAACACTGAGGTCTCGCTGATAAGTACCCAGGAGCGACCCGTTGCGATATTCATACACCGTATAACAGATGGCATATTCACCCGTTGCAATCGAAAGGGGGGTGAAAGAAATATCGCCTGTAACCGGGTCAAGTTGGGTATTCCATGCGTTTCCGAGAGGTTGGACCGGAGAGTAGGATAAGTTGTAAGGAATAGGAGAGGCCCCTGCATCATAGCAGGTGTTGAGAAGATAAACCAGCGAATCGCCTTCGGTGTCAGTGGCAGCCAGGCTGATATGCGCCTTTTGGCCAGCCTGAATCATAATAGGAGATGGGTCGATGAATTGCGGCGACTGGTTGCATGCCCCCGGGTTTTCAATGGTCGTGGTAACCTCCAGATTGTGCAGGTTGGCGTTGTTGAGGTTGAGAATGGTACCATTCCGGCAGCAATGGCTATAGGTGAGGTCAAAGGATGTACAACTTGTAGAACTGCAGAAGTTGTAATCGCGGTAAAAGCGTACTTCCGCTACACCGGGATAGAGCGGGCTGGGGCTGGTTCCGCATGAATTCAGCGCAACCATACCCGGGCACAAAGGCGTAACATCAGCCTGAGCGATAAACTGCCAGGGACCGGCTGCCGAAGGGGCGCTGCATCCACCCGTGCCGGCAATATTAAACGAACCACTGATGGTAGTCGGAGGAGATATGATCAGGCCGGCGCAATCGAAGTATTCGGTAACGAACACCCGGTAACTACAGCCCGAAGTGCATTCATAGGTAATATTTGCTCCTTTTATGTGCGAGCCACTCATTTTTAGGGTGACTGTCATCAGGAGAATCAGAAAACATCCGCGGGTCAGGTAAACAAACTTCATGGTGGTAATTATTGATTCGATACGGTTGATGGTACTTTCAGGGTACAAAATGAATAAAACCTTCTCCTGGACAAAGAACTTTCTGCGGGTATTCTGAATATTTTTTACCAAAATTTTTATTTATATATTTGATAATGAATTTAATAAGAAAAAAAATCTGAAAAATAATTCCAAAATAAAACCCCACAGGCTGATACAACTTCTTCAGGCTGTCTCTGAGAAAGAACTCCGGAGTTTTCTGGTGTTTGCCCGTTCTCCCTGGTTTAACCGCAACGACCGGCTTATCCGGCTCATCGAATATCTTATCCGTTTTGCCCCTGATTATGACAAGGCCAACTGGGACAACGCGTTTATCTTTACCCTTTTGTACGGCGAACAGGCACCTTTTCAGGAGCAGCAGGTATATGACCATTTTTCCTTTCTCAACCGGCTGCTGGAGAATTTTCTGGTACAACGCGCGCTGGAAGAAGATACAAATGAACATCAGCGGTTTTTGCTGCATGCGCTGGCGGGGCGCGGCCTGGAAAATCACTTTAATCACCATTACCGGAAAATACAAAAATCGTGGGAAAAAATGCCCTTTGGCGGTACAGATTTGTTTCTGACCCAATACCGGATCAGGCAGGAAGCCGTTTTGCTTTTTGGCCAACAACAAAAACGCGAAGCCGATGCGCATCTGCCCGATCTTTTTTTCTCGTTGGATATTGCTTATCTGACCGCACGTCTGCGCTTTACCTGCGAATGGCTCAACCGGGCGAATATTTTGCATACCGAACCTGCGGAAAAAATCATGGCTCCCCTGAGCGCCCTACTCGATGTGGCATCACCCGAATTTGACCATTATTCAGTGGTGAAAAGGATATTTTTATGTTTTTCAGATTCTCACCGGAGCCGCGCCTGATGATAACTATCATTTTCTGGTGGATTTATTGCGGCAGCGAAGGGCGGAAATCCCTCGTGAAGAAATGAACGAGCTGTATTCCCACGCACAGAATTTTTGTATAAAAATGATAAACCAGGGGCAGGCAGAATATCAGACGAGCCTGTTTGGCCTGTTTCAGGATTTGATTGATCAGAATCTTCTGCTGGAAAACGGGTGGTTGGATCACCGCAAGTACAAAAATATCATCACTGTTGGCCTGCGGCTGAAGCTTTTGACTGGGTGTGGAAATTTTTACACGACTACCGTGAAAGCCTGCCTTCTGATTTCAGTGAAAACGCATTCACCTACAACCTTGCTGCCTATTATTATGAAAAAGCAATATCATCAGGCGCTTCCGCTGCTCAGCCAGGTGAGTTATACCGATGTATATTATCACCTCAGCGCCAAGGCCATGATGCTGAAGATTTATTTTGAAATGGAAGAAGACCTCGCCTTCGAATCATTGCTTGATACCTTCAGGATTTTTCTCAACCGCAACCGAACGATTTCCGCCTACCAGCGCACGGTACACAAAAACCTCATCCGATTTGCCCGAAAAGCCTGGCAACTGCGAAATGAATCGGTATTGTGGTCTGCAGAGTTGCGGGAAGCAGCCATAAAAAAACTTTTGACGGAGATCACCTCCGTAAGAGAAGTCGCCAATATCAACTGGCTGACAGGGGAGGTAAGCCGGATTGGCGAAATGGATTGAGCAGGTTTTTTTGCTGAACGATTGTTAAAAATTGTCTATATTGAGTAAACATCTTTTCTCAAATTGCCTATGAAGTGCCTTTACAAGCATCTGCTAATATTGTTTTGGCCTGTTTTTTTTGCTGCTCCCAGTGTGTGGGCAGTTCAGCCTGAAAACGGATCTATTTACGGAATTATAACTGATGGCCAGAGCGGACAGCCTTTGGCATATGCAGCAGCGGGAATTAGAAGTCTCAATATCGGTACAACCTCCGATGCCCAGGGGCGGTTCCGGTTGATACAGATTCCTCCGGGAAATTATGACGTGGAGTTTCGTTATCTGGGATATAAAACCGATACGATACAAGTTACGGTGAATTCAGGAGAAGAAGTGCAACTGGAAGTGGTGTTGTCTCCCGAAGGTGTTACCCTTCAGACCGTTGAGCTGACGGCACAGCGCGAAGGGCAGGCTGCTGCAATCAACCAGCAGATCAATGCCAATACCATCGTAAATGTGGTATCGAAAGAAAAACTTCAGGAATTACCCGATCAGAATGCGGCTGAAGCCGTAGGGCGACTGGCCGGGGTTTCACTTTACCGGGATGGGGGAGAGGGGCAACAGGTGACCGTTCGCGGTATTTCACCCCGTTTCAATAATATTACCATCAATGGTGAGCGGCTTCCTTCCACCGACCCCGAATCGCGTTCGGTTGATCTCAGTATGATTTCTCCCGATATGCTGGCAGGTATCGAACTGTATAAAGCCATACGGCCTGATATGGATGGAGATGCTATTGGCGGGACTGTCAATTTTTCTATCCGGAAGGCTTCCAGCGGTTTTCAGATGAATGGCCGGGCAATGGGTGGGTATAACGGATTAAAAAACGATCCGACACTTTTTCGGTCCAATCTGAGTGTGAGCAACCGTTTTGCCAAAGACAAAATCGGTATCATCGCCACTGGCAACTTTCAGCGGGCCAACCGAAGTTCTGAATTCCTTTCTACCGACTATGTTTATCAGGGGGTGAATGCACAGACGGGCACTCCGATCATTAAAATCGACAACCTCAACCTCGGCGACCGCCTTGAAACACGCGACCGGACCGGTGGCAGCATTACGGCTGACTATACATTTAACAAAAATCATGAGATTTTGCTCAGTTCCAGCATGGGCTATTCTACCCGCGACGAACTGCGATACAGGAGAAGATACCGCGTTACCAATGCCTATCAGGAGTTTGATGTCCTGAAGAGGAACAGCAGTACCCTTCTGTTGTCCAATAGCCTTTCGGGCAAACATCACTTCGGGAGCCTGGATTTCACCTGGCAGGGATCCGTTTCTTCTTCGGATCAGAATACACCCTATGCACTTTCGGGGAGGTTCCGGGAACTTTCGGCCATCAGCAGCCAGCCCAAAGACAATACCATTGAGTCTATCCCGGGAATATTTAAAAATTCCCTGAGCAGGACGATCATGTATGACAGTCAGTTTGAAACATCCAAAGTAGATGAGGATATCCGGACGTTTCAGGCAGATTTGAAACACAATTTCAAACTTTCAAATAAAATCAACGGTTATGTTAAGGCCGGGGGGAAATACCGCAACTTCATCCGTGCACGCGACCAGTCTGCGGTTTTTATCAACCCCTATCTGCCTGTTGACAACCCTGCATTGGATAACCCTGAGCTTTTTATCCGGAATGCTGCGGGAGAAATTCTGATGGCCAATTTTATAGGGGATTATACCAATGACGGTTATTACGGAGGGAAGTTTGACATTCTTCCCGGAACATCTGCTCAGCGCGATACCTTTTTGACGCCCGTTCAGGGAGTAGATTTGGCTGCTTATAACGCACTTTTTGGCACAAGTTATAAAGAAGGGGATCAGATTCCCTACAAAGGGCATATTGATATGGATAAAATCAGGCGATTCTATGAGCGATATAAAGATGCCGATAACGGTTATCATATCAATCAGGAAGCAGATCTGGAGGATTACGATGCCAATGAGACCATTACCGCAGGGTATGCTATGACGGAGATAAATTTTGGAGAGAGGCTCATGCTCATGGGGGGGGTACGTTATGAAAATACCCATCAGGAATATACCAGCCGCACAGGGTCGCCCAAAGGCGAAGACGAAGGAGGAACCGGCTTTCTTGATCTCGTGGATGTATCCTCCACCCAGGGTTATGACGATTTTCTCCCTATGGCTCATCTTCGTTATAAGGCCACGCGTTGGATGGATTTGCGCCTGGCTTATACCCGCACCCTTGCGCGTCCCAATTTTTTTAATCTGGTGCCCTGGGAGCGGATCAATGTGGCAGAAAGAGTCATTGACAGAGGTAAACCCGACCTTCTTCATACCAATGCCAACAATTACGATGCCTTCCTCTCTTTCTACAACAAATTTGGGCTGCTTACCATCGGCGGATTCTATAAAGAACTGGAAAATATCGATTATGTGAGAACCCGAACCATTGTGGACGGGGGAGATTTTAAAGGATTTTCTGTTACCGAACCTGACAATGTGGACGGGATTTCGACCGTGCGCGGAGTTGAAATTGACTTACAGGCCAATTTGCGCCCACTGGGAGGGTTCTGGAGTGGAATTATCATTGGGGCAAATCTCACCCTGGCGCGGTCGCAGACCTATTATCCGTTGTTTGATGTGGAGACGACCTTTATTCCGACACCGCCATTTTTTGTAACGATTGTAACAGACACGGTGCGTTCGGGACCAATTGTAGGGCAGGCCAATGTGATCGGCAATTTTACGCTGGGTTACGAAAGGAAAGGTTTTTCGGGACGGATATCGATGATTTACCAGAGTGCCGCCCTTTCTCCGGGAAACCCGGGCATAGGTAGTTCGGGTTCAGGCGTGGGATCCATTCCGGAAGAAGATTATTACGATGCATCCTTTACGCGGTTTGACCTTGCCCTGAAGCAGCGTATTGATAAAAAAGGGAAATGGACAGTCATGTTTAATATGAACAATATTTCCAACACACCTGAAAGAGCCTTTCAGGGCACGATCAATCAGCTCCAGCAAGAAGAGTTTTATGGCTTCACCGCTGACCTGGGGCTGATGTTTAAGTTTAGCAAATAATTTTTCATCCTTAACCCAAATGCCTTATGAAACGAACTATTCTTACCATTCTCTGTATTTGTTGTACCGGGGTTTTTCTGTGGGGGCAGTCGTATAAGTTTGTCCCGCCCGGCAATCCCGGAGTGCTCAATGACGCCATATTTGGTGATACCCTGGCCAATGGGCAGCGGGCAGACTCCAGCAGAATTTACATCCTGAAGCGGGGCGTGCCCTATCTTCTGAGCAGCGAGATTCAGTTTGGCGATTTTCACCTTCAGATTATCTCCGAAAGCCCCGACACTTCCGAATTTCAGGCCCGGCCACTGATTATTTACAATGTCGATCAGGGCGGTTCGACACTCGATCAGCTTTTTCGTATCGATGGCGGCGGCGGTACACTTACCCTCAAAGGGCTTCATATCAGCGCGCAGGATATTCTGGGCAATTATGTACTGAGGCCTTTCCGTATCAACTCCGACAATGTAAGGGTTTTTATCGATGACTGCGTGGTAGAAGACGTAGGACAGGCCGGCTTCAGGGTACAGGGGGATAATTCAAAAATCTATGTTAAAAACTCCATTTTCAACCGTATGGGCCAACCCAATAACCCCGACAACGGGCGGTTTATCGACAACCGGGGCGTACCTATCGATACGATATGGGTTGAGCAATCGGTGATTTATGGCGTTACCAGCCGTGTATATCGCCATAGCGGAAGCGGTGCGATTAACTACCTGCATGTGGATCAGAACACATTCTGGGGTTCGGGTCAGCATGGCTTTACGCTTGTAAATGTAGGCGCCATGACCTTTACCAACAACCTCGTGTTTAACGGTGGGTTTTTGGGGCAGTCCACCTCAGGCATACCTGAGTATGTATTGGATCTCGATACGATGGGCACAGGCCCTTCCAATTACACTGTTAGCCACAACAATTTTTTTATTGAGCCCGATCTGCTTGCGGCATTTCCCGCCGGTACAAATGTGAGGGGAGATACCATTATTCCGATAACAAATTATTCTCCTGCAGCGATGGCAGCTATGGACTCAGCCGGAACTGCCGGAACAGCATTGAGTCAGGATATTGCATTTATCGATGAGCCGCCGCTCCCGCTTCAGTTTTTGACGGCATATCATACCGATACTTCCACGACCGGGCTATATCCGACTGCCAATCCCTGGGATTTTTCCGACCTTACCGCAGACGCCAATTATTCTGCCCTCGGGACGGGCAATATAACGCGATATACTGTATTTCACGATTTCCACTACAGAAACTACGAACCTTCGGCTACGGCAGGCACCAATGGGCAACCTTTGGGCGCATATACGACGGTAGTGACAGGGGTGGAAGATCTGTTTAGCCGCCAGCAGATCAAATTGTATCCCAACCCGGCGGTTGAAAATATTTTCCTGTATGAGATTGAGAAATCAGACCTGCGCCGCGTGGTGATCACCAACCTGATGGGGCAGCGGGTACGCGAAATAGCAGTAAGTCAGCGGATTCCATTTATGGAAATCTATGTGGGCGACCTCAGCAACGGTGTATATGTATTGAGTCTGGAAGAGAAGAGCGGCAAAATCAGCTCCCGCAAATTTGTGAAACAATAGATAACTTTGTTAACAATCCCCCCAGGGGCGGAAGAAATTCTGCCCCTGTTTTTTTTTATTTAGCAATTGATCATGGGACATTATACTACGACAACTGCTTTGACAAGAATTTTGCGGATGGTTTATCTATTGGGTGATCGCCCGGGAAAAACCATTGCTCAGTTGAGCGAAAGCCTTCAGGTGGATCAGCGAAGTATTTACCGGTACCTTAATATTCTGGAGGAACAAAATTATTGTGTGGAAAAGGATACTTATGGAAGATATTTTCTTTTTTCACCTGATGATGCCAGTTCTGGCCTTCATGAAGAAGAAGTGCAGTTGGTGCGCACCTTGCTGGAATCTGCTGCGCCTGCAAATCCTCTCACCCCCGGAATATTGGGAAAACTCCCTACCCCTGAGAAACGCCTTATTCATCCACTGATCAACATTCAGGCGGGCAAGATCTCGGCTACGCTTTTTGAGGCGTGTAAAGAAAAAATGTGTGTGCAATTGATTCAATATCAATCGGTTTCGAGTGGTAAGGTTTCAGATCGTTTGGTAGAGCCGCTGGAGTTTGATGTGAAATCCGGCCAACTGGTTGCATTTGATCCTGAGGCGGGTCTTGTGAAGCAGTTTAAGGCTAGCCGGATACTTGATGTAGAACTACTTAACCAACCCCGACAATACAAAAAAAATGCACACCTGCCAGATATGTTTCATATGTCGGGCAGCCGCAGGATCAGGATTGTCTTGCATCTTACCCATCGTGCCTACAGGCTGATGGTGGAGGAATTTCCTGAAACCAGTGAATTTATTACCAGGCGGGAGGGCGACGATTTTAATTATGAATTTTGTGCACAGGTGAATGCTTATGAAGGAGTGGGCAGGTTTGTACTTGGGCTGCCCGGAGAAATAAAAGTAGCAGGTACGGCTGGTTTTAAGGAGTATATAAAGAAAAAGATTGGAATGGGGTGGGGGATATCAGAATAAGAGGATTTGATTTTTATATCAAGATAGTTGTGACATATCTTGTCAAAATTATTTTTGTTATTTGTCTGTTATTCTGATTACGTGAAATCATGGTTGACACAATCTATCAAATTGGCAAAGCCATAAGCCCCGGGCGCGACCCGTGGGAAGATATAATTATTACTGTATCTACCGAAAACTACCGGGAAGGAACCCGTCCCATACAGCTCGACCTGATATTTGATCTCGACAGCCAGACAGTCTCCGCAGATTTTCGGGAACTGGACGGCTCGTTTTCCGAGATGCGGAAGATGCGGTTGTTGAAGATCAGAGGAGGAAATAACAGGGCTATTTACCCTTCTGTGAGAGCACATAAAACAGAGCAACTTAACAAAACACTTTTTGGAAAAACCGGAGAAGAGGGCGAGTTGCATCTGGAAATACGTACGAAGTTTCCGGAAAAAACATCTTCAATTCTGTACGAAGTGCTGGAAAAAATCCAATCCTGCCAGGATAGTTTTTTATCGTGGGTAGCTGGGCCTGACTCTCAAAAGCCAGATATCAGGATCATTTCAGAAAAACTTGGTTTAGGAAAAAATGATAAACCAGAGGTGGTGGTAGCCTGGGTTAAGTGGCTAGAAAAAGATATTCCGCTCATGCCTTTGGGGCAAGTAGAAGGTTTTGATGAACTGGTCAGCAGTGTCATGTTAAATGATCTGGCTGTGGCGGAAACAGAACCCCGGATGGACTATGTTTTGGGAAATCCGGTGTCGGGTACTTCCGTTCCAAAGTTTTTTGGCAGGTACAATATCAATAAATATTTTGTACAGGAAACGACCAATTTCGCTTCTCTATTTAATGAAAATCACTTTGGAAAAAATTTCAGCATCTCTCCTGAAACAACGCTGTACCTCGACAGGGGAAGTGCATTTCTGCTGGAGAAATTTGTGGTAGAAATTGCAGGTCTTCGTCATGTAGTGATTCCTCAAATGCTTTCAACAGATGCCTTTCGGTTTGATATAAACGAACTGGAGGCGATTGGGGCTAATGCAGAGATGATTTTCAGCCTTCAGCGACTAAAAGAACTTGATTTCTCCCTTAAAGACCAATTAGACCATTATTGGCTGAATTTTCTGGCGATTGATTCTGATGGAAATTATTTCAAAGCCGCTAACCTCATCAAAGACGTACCGTTTTTTCATTTCCGGAAAGTCATACAGATTTTTATCCAGGTATCAGAAAAATTAAAACCCTGGTTGGGAGGAAATTATATGCTCAATCTGGGAAAGATGTATGGGTTTATTCCTGTTCGTGCCAAACAAGGAAAAAACCCGGCTCTCCTCCTGTTTAGTGCACTGCTGGAACAGCGAAAGATCGACCGGCGGAATGTGTTTGCGCATTTTAACGAACTGATTTTGTGCCATTATTACGGAAGGTCCAGGGCTTATGCGAATTTGAAAGAAGTAAAGAATTTTGATTTTGCCGCCAGAGACGCCGTGTTTGTTTATCTGGCATTTATTGAAGTGATCCACCATCTCAATTTATTTTATATGGAACCAATGGAAACTACCCCGGTTGCAACCTCCCGCGGGGGGCAGCTCGCCGGAGAAATTGAAGATTTTTTCAAAGAATTTCACTACACCGAACCTCAGAAAGCCCTGTTTTTTCTCGGCAGGGCACTCAACCAGATCGCATACTGGCAAAAAGACAAAGGCCATAAAAAAAGGGTTCTGGAAAAACTCAACTACAACGGAATGGAGGGAAACGCAATCCTCCGGTTGTCCACCGACCTGTTTGACAAAGCGCGGCAGTACGGCAAAACCGATGAAATCGGCTGGAATCTCGGACATTTTACCCGAAGGTTTAATCCCAATGCCTGGACCATGAACTCGCATGAGGCGCTGTTTTTTATCCTTTCAGGATATACCTTCGGTATAAAAACCTCTTCCTCGGAAACTATTGATAATGAATCTGTTAATGAATAATACCATGAGTCAAAACATTCAACACAACTCCGATTTTCTTTTCATTTATGAAGCCGCAGGCTGTAACCCCAACGGCGATCCCGACCAGGAAAACAAACCGCGCATGGACTATGATACCCATACCAATCTGGTAACAGATGTGCGTATCAAACGCTATATCAGAGATTATCTCCTCACGCAAGGAAAGGAAATCTTTGTAGATATGGTCAGCGATGCAAAAGTCAGTATGGATTCCCGCCTGAAAGAAATATTGCTTTCTCTTTTCAGCGAAGACGAGAAGGTTCAGTCGCTTTTGAATGACAATGAAATGTATGCACGTTATCAGAAGGCAAAAGAAAACACACCGGAGAAAACCCGGCAAAAGTTTATAGACAAAAAGAAATACGACAAAGAGCTGAATCTCGCTATTCTTGGCGCACTTGTCAGGCAGCGGTTTATCGATATACGGATGTTTGGAAGTGCGTTTGCTATCGAAGGTTTCAACCGCGCACTTACCGGGCCTGTCCAGATGAACTGGGCGTATTCGCTCAATCAGGTTTTTCTGATGGATTCGAATACGATTGCTTCCATAATGTCTTCTTCTGATAAAAACGAGGGAAATAGTAATTTTGGCAAAGACTACCGCGTCAAATACAGCCTCCTGGCTACTCATGGATCGGTCAACCAGCATGCGGCTCAGACTACCGGGCTTACAAATGATGATTTGCAGCTTTTCAGAGACGCTTTGTGGAGCAGTATATCCGCCAGTCCTACCCGCTCAAAACTCAACCAATACCCGCGGTTATATCTGGAAATCGTCTATAACCCAGGGTTTTACAACGGATATTTTGGAGACCTCCGAAACCTCCTGACCGTTTCGGTAAAAAATCAGGGTGATCCCCGTA
Source organism: Bacteroidia bacterium (assembly GCA_041391725.1). Taxonomy (GTDB): domain Bacteria; phylum Bacteroidota; class Bacteroidia; order J057; family J057; genus JAGQVA01. The sequence continues at coordinate 383,255 of JAWKNL010000004.1, read as the reverse complement.
CCGTACAACGGCTGAGCGACCTGGAGATTCATGCAGAGAAGCTCGAAAAACTCAGCGAACACCGGGGTGAAGGCAAACCTATCCGGGAGATCATCATTCGCCAGTCTGCCGATCCGATCATCCATTTAAGGTGATCTGCCATGGAAATTTTACAGTTTCAATTATCAGGCAGACTTGCCCATTTTCGGAAATACTATGCAAACAATACCGCATTTAGTTATTTTCTGCCGCCACGTACGACGCTGAAGGGAGTGATTGCTGCGGCCATGGGCAAAGAAAAAGATAGTTATTATGAGGCCTTTGCTTCAGAACATATTCGCCTGGGAGTAGGGGTGCGAACCCATTTGAAAAAGAGCTTTCACCGGCTAAATCTATTGATGATCAAAGGTGGGAGCGATTTTCGCGGGCGACTTGGCAGGGTTCAGACACCATTTGAAATAGTTTCCGGGCAGGATATCCGGAAAGACGAAGTTTGTTATGCCGTCTATGTCGCTCCAACTACTTCCGGTGAGGCTACTTTTGAAGAAATCAAACAAGTCTTTCTGGAAAAGCAGTTCCAGTATTCTATCAGCCTGGGAATTGCCGGCATGGTGGGGAAAATCTCGGATATTCGCCTGATTGCAGAAAGAGAATATCGCCAATGGGTAGTCGATGGAGAAGATATTAACCTTCACACCGCTGTGAGCACAGAAAGTGTCCATCGTCTGAATTGGGACAAAAACAAAAAAATGCATATTGAGGAGGAACTGCACCCCGCCGATTTTGTGGAAAACGGAGACCGTGAACTGCGCCGTATGGTGAGAGTGTTATATACTACGGATGGAAGCCCATTGCCAGTCCGGTACTCAGGGGAATATTATCAACTCAACAATCTCCATTCCGAACCGGAAAACATCACATTTCTTGACATGTCATGATTTACTATTCACATGCACAAAAAGACGAACAAGGGGCTGTGCATTTTACCCGTAAGTTGGAAACGCATACGCATGAGGTAAGAAAAAATGCCCTAAAATCGATTCGTAAAGGGATTTTTCCGGAAACACCGTACCCGGTTCAGGAAAATTTTATTTCCGAACTATGTTTATTTCACGATCTGGGCAAATATACTTCCTATTTTCAGGCCTATATTGCAGGTAAAAAGACCGATCCAGAGTTAAAGGCACATGCAAGAGTAGGGGCATTGGCTCTATGGCGAAAGCTAAGTGAAACAGAAGACAAGTTCCTGGCCTATACAGCCTATTTTATTATTTTCTGCCACCACCGCAACCTGTTTTCCCCCTCTAAAATCCGGTTTGACAGATTACTTGATGAAGATTTTGAAGATAACCTCCACAAGGTTTTTACAAGCCAGAAAGCAACGCTGGTTCCGGTAATAAAAACAATTGCTGCAGAACTGGCTATTCCCTTTGACGAAACCTGGCTGCAAATTCCCTATTCGCGGGAATTTAGAGTAGAAGTGAAAAAATGGGTGAAAGAGCATGCCAGTGTGAAGACCTATTTCTGGATTAATTATTTTTTTTCTCTGCTCATCGAATCGGATAAGCTAGATGCTTCAGATACCGCGATTTATGGGTTGAAACCGCTGAAAACAACCATTGTTACCGAATATATTGCCCAAATTAGCACTGAAAACACTGAGCAAAACAGGCTACGGCAGGAAGTGCGGGCAGAAGTAACCGCGCATTTGACCGACCCTCAGATTCTGGAGAAAAAAATATTTCTTCTGGCGGCTCCTACCGGAATAGGGAAAACGCTTACAGCCCTGGACTTTGCTATTGGGTTACGTAGTCTGACCGAAAAAAAGTCTGGCTACAGACCTCAGATTATCACGGCGCTTCCATTCATCAATATTATTGAGCAGACGCTGGACGTTTACAAAAAAACGTTGGCAGACCCTGATTCCGCTCATATTCTGGCCCATTATCAGTATGCGGATATATTTGGAGAGGCCGAAGGAATTGAATCAGACCGTGATTACAACCGCAAGCTAATGGAACTGGATACCTGGCAGGCAGATATTGTGATTACCTCTTTTGTCCAGTTTTTTCAAACCCTGATTTCCAATAAAAACAAGCTGCTGAAAAAGTTCCACCACCTTGCCGGAGCGATTGTGATTCTCGACGAGGTGCAGAGCATTGCCCTTGCCCAGGTTCCGCTGGTAGGTGCGATGTTGTATTATTTGGCAAAATTTCTGGGCACACGTCTGGTTGTAATGACGGCTACCCAGCCTTTGTTGTTTGAACTTGCAGATGAGGTGATTTTAAAACCGCTGGGTGAATCGGCGACTGAAAGCACATTTTCCTTAGTCAGGCATCCTGAATCACTTTTTCACTCATTTCACCGAACGCAACTGATTCCGGTTTTGAATGAAAAGCTTTCAGATGAAAATGCTTTTTTGCAATTATTTGAGTCGTTGTGGCAGCCTGACCAGTCCTGCCTGATCGTGTGCAATACCGTCGGTCGGTCGCTGAAAGTCTATTTTGCCCTGAGAGCATACCTTTCCGGAAAGAAGTATCGTAATCCCCTGTTTTACCTTTCCACCAATGTGGTCCCGGCACATCGCGCCACAAGCATAGAAGAAATCAAGCGAACAATGAACGGGAACGCACCCATTCTGGTTTCAACTCAGGTAGTGGAGGCAGGGGTTGATCTTGATTTTGACCTGGCATTTCGGGATTTGGGGCCGATAGATTCGATCATTCAGGTAGCGGGAAGAGTAAACCGCAACGATAGCCCCGAGCGTGCAGGAAGTCAGGTGTTTATCATAGACTTTGGTGATTGTGAAAAAGTGTATGATTCCATTACGCGGTCTCAGGCTATAGCTGCTTTGGGAAGTGGGCCGATTCAGGAACCGGAATATTTTCAACTCGTGGCCCGTTATTTCAGGGCGAATGCAGACCGGAGAGCGTATAGTGAATCTATAAAAAGATTTGAAGCGATTTCCCTGTTGAACTACGACGACCCTGAAGATAAATATTCGGTTTCCCAATATCGAGTGATACCGGAAAGCAACAAGTCCATCAGCGTTTTTGTTGAAGCCGATGAAAATGCTATGGCTGCAAGAGATGCTTTCCTGAAGATGATGCAGTCAACGGGAAGGGAAAGAGGAGAGTGGAAAAAGAAATTTGACCTCAATTTTAAGAAGGATTTTCATCAACATATTATTGCGTTGCCTTCCTGGCTGGCTGCAAATCTGCCTTTGATTTGCGACGATTTTCCAGACCTTTTGGTCAGATATGTTTCACTGGATCAGCTAGAAAATTTCTATGACAGAGAAACCGGTTTTATCAGAAATACCTCCGATCAACCTATTGCGCAAACTGTGATTTTATAGATGATGCTTTATACACGCATTACATTCCCCGAATTACGACTGCTTACCCGGGATGCTCATAAGCTTCGCGGCTATTTTGGCAATCTGTTTCGCGAGCATTCCCCCCTGCTTCACAACCATCTCGACGACGGCCGGCTCCGGTACGCTTATCCGCTGGTGCAATACAAAGTCATTGACCGAGTGCCCTGTCTTGTCGGAATCGGTGAGGGCGGGCAACTGCTTACCGATTTATTTCTCCGGATCGGAGAGATAAAGATCGAAGGACAATCTTACCCCGTGTTAAGCAAAAATATTGAAAATCACGATATTAGTCCCGGGGTAGGAGCCGTTTTGCGGAAATACACATTTGCAACTCGCTGGATGGCACTCAATCAGGAAAATTATCGTTCCTACCGAAATCTAGCCCCGGCAGAGCAACAGTCTATGCTTTCAAGGGTGCTGACCAATCATATTGTTGTTATGCTCAGAGTGTTTGAGGCTGACCTTTCCCGGCCATTGATGGTGATGCCGGAGGTTACACATTCGCAGACGAGATTTAAGGATCAGCAAATGACGGCATTTGGTGGTTCTTTTGTCGCCAATGCAGATCTTCCTGAGGCGATAGGTATTGGTAAGGCTGTAAGCAGAGGGTTTGGGACTATTATCAGGCAAAAAGAAACCATTTAAACCAAATAAGATGGATATTTTTATTGATACCCCCGGAACCTATGTCCATGTAAAAGATGAAATGTTTGAGATCAGGAAAAAGAAAGATGGACAGGTGGAAAAACACAGCTTTGCTGCCCATAAAGTGCGAACGATACAAATGACCCGTGGCATTGCCCTAAGTTCTGATGCTGTGGCTTTGGCGCTCAAACACAATGTAGATATGTTGTTTCTGGCATCAGACGGCCAGCCGGTCGGACGCGTCTGGCACAGTAAACTGGGCAGTACGACCAAAATCAGAAAAGAGCAACTGGTCGCCAGCATGAATGCAGATGGGGTCATGTGGGTTAAAAATTGGCTGGAAAAAAAGCTGGAAGCGCAAATCGGGTTTCTCAAAGACCTGAAAAAACATAGAGACGGGATGCGTGATTTTTTGGATGAAAAAGTAAGCGGGATTGAAAAAATGAAGCAGTCCATTATGAGCGCGGAGGCAGATACATTAAGTGAGATTTCCGAATCAATACGGGGCTGGGAGGGAACAGCCGGGCGGATGTATTTTGAGGCTTTAAGTAAAATCATGCCTGCGCCTTATGGGTTTGAGGGGCGAAGCCGGCGCCCGGCCCTTGACCCGTTTAATGCATTTTTAAACTACGCGTATGGGATGTTGTATGGAACGGTAGAAAAGTCGCTGATCATCGCGGGGCTGGATCCCTATTTGGGCTTTTTGCACAGGGATGATTACAACCAGAAGAGTCTGGTGTTTGATTTTATCGAACCCTACCGAATCTACGCAGAAAGAGTGGTGGTGCGGTTGTTTTCCGGTAAAAAGGTAAATCAATCCCATACCGAAAAGCTTACCAACGGGTATAGCCTGGGCAAAGAAGGGAAACCCGTATTGGTGCAGGCATTTCAGCAATATATGCTGGAGGAGAAGATCAGGCATCAGGGGCGCAATCTTTCACGCAGCCATGCGATCCAGTTGGATGCGCACGCATTTTCCAATAGTCTGATAAAATAGAAAGTTATGATATTGTGGGTAATGTATGATATCGAAAAAGATAAGTCCCGGAGCCGTGTAGCGAAATATTGTAAACAGGCCGGGCTTTATCGGGTGCAGTATTCTGTATTTTTGGGAAATATCGAACCCAACCGGAAGGATGAGCTTGAACTGAAAATCGGGGCTGAAATAGAGGAAACCACAGACCGTGTGTATATGTTTCCGATGAATAAAAGCGAGTTGCAGCAGACGGTTTTATTGGGGCAGGCGTTTGACAAGAATCTGATTACGGATAAGGTGCATGCATTATTTTTTTAGCGATGACGATTACACCATCACATATTTTGGAATACCTGTTTTGTCCGCGGTTTACGTATTTTGAGTACGTGCTGGGAATACCGCAGAGCCAGGAAAAATACTATAAAGTAATGAAGGGCAGGGAGGTACACAGCAGGAAGGAGAAGGAGAACCGAGGGTATCTGCGGAAGCGGTTGGGCGTGGTTGCGAAGCAGGAAAACCAGTATTTAAGCAATGGATGGCTGCGCGGCGAGGTGGATGAGGTGTTGGAATTGTCGGATGGGAGCATGGCGCCGTTGGATTACAAATTTGCAAAATTTGAGGATAGGGTATATGAGACCTATAAGACCCAGTTGTATTGTTATGCAGTATTGATTGAGCACAATTATGGTCGGCGGGTGGAGAAGGGGTATCTGGTATATACGCGCAGCGGCAATCATGTGGAGGAAATTGAGATAGGAGAAGCGGAGAAGGCGGCGGTAGGGGCGTATGGGGAGGAGATTGTGGCGATAATAGACAAAAATTACTTTCCGAAAGCTACGCGATATAAGAAAAAATGCGTAACTTGTACCTATAAAAACCTATGCATACAGTAATCCGGGGAGGAATTTATTGAGAGGGGCAGGAAAACGGGGGATAAAGTATTGGTAGAGAGGGGATTGTGTATGCGGATGGGTATGGTTTTTGGGGATAAAAACCGGTTCATTGACGTATTGGATAGAAAAAATAATGAAAGAGAAAACGGGTTTAAGACATTGAGGATCAAAATTTTAGCTTCGGGAACGGCTTCCTGCGCTTATTCCACTAGAACAAGGATTGAAACTGTGTATCCGATGAATCGAATGGTGAATCTCCGGTCGGCTTCCTGCGCTTATTCCACTAGAACAAGGATTGAAACCCCGTAGTTTTTCAGTACCTCCACAAAATCAATGGAGCTTCCTGCGCTTATTCCACTAGAACAAGGATTGAAACTACTTTTAGGCTGTATTTGTGGGTTTAACCCCTTGAACTTCCTGCGCTTATTCCACTAGAACAAGGATTGAAACCCAGTAAACACTACACGCAACTGCTCCGCTGGTAAGGCAACTTCCTGCGCTTATTCCACTAGAACAAGGATTGAAACTTACTTATTTCTGCCTATAACTTCGATTTCCGGGGAACTTCCTGCGCTTATTCCACTAGAACAAGGATTGAAACCCACTATTGGCCCATCTGGAAAGGGCTGTTGCCAAATTCTTCCTGCGCTTATTCCACTAGAACAAGGATTGAAACCCATAAAAAGCCACCCAACGGCATACAGGTTATTACACTTCCTGCGCTTATTCCACTAGAACAAGGATTGAAACTTTCATGTTGGTTTTTTTCATGTTGGACATATTTTCTTCCTGCGCTTATTCCACTAGAACAAGGATTGAAACATTAAACGAGCTGCACCCTGGGTGATTGGGATTGTTCTTCCTGCGCTTATTCCACTAGAACAAGGATTGAAACCACCTTGTACGGCCATTCGGTACGGCGAGTTCCTGCACCTTCCTGCGCTTATTCCACTAGAACAAGGATTGAAACTTTTGAAGGGCTTTTCCTCCTCCGTTGTATCTCTTTTCTTCCTGCGCTTATTCCACTAGAACAAGGATTGAAACTTTTGTTGAATGTCATTTATAATGGCGTCCCATGCCTGTCTTCCTGCGCTTATTCCACTAGAACAAGGATTGAAACATGTAATGATTCCGTTCCAGTTCCTCCAAAAGATAGCTTCCTGCGCTTATTCCACTAGAACAAGGATTGAAACCCATAAAAAGCCACCCAACGGCATACAGGTTATTACAGCTTCCTGCGCTTATTCCACTAGAACAAGGATTGAAACAAAAAACATTGATGTCCCCTGTCTTTTCAGCATGATCTTCCTGCGCTTATTCCACTCAGAACAAGGATTGAAACCGGCTGATGAAAGAGGTTTCAGGTAAATGCCTGCTTCCTGCGCTTATTCCACTAGAACAAGGATTGAAACCTCGATTTTGTTATTCATTTAGATTCTTTGATGGACAAACTTCCTGCGCTTATTCCACTAGAACAAGGATTGAAACTTGATCTTTCTTATAACCTCCTGAATCATTCCTAAACTTCCTGCGCTTATTCCACTAGAACAAGGATTGAAACTTATGTAGTAATTATATCCGTTGTCCGTGTGGATCGTCTTCCTGCGCTTATTCCACTAGAACAAGGATTGAAACTTTACCTCTCCGTAGTCAAAATAGTTGGTTTAGCGCTTCCTGCGCTTATTCCACTAGAACAAGGATTGAAACAAGTACCGGAATATTTCAAAGTATTCCTCCTCCAGTATCTTCCTGCGCTTATTCCACTAGAACAAGGATTGAAACCTGAAAAGTAGGGTGGGCAATCCGGTATAGGCATAACTTCCTGCGCTTATTCCACTAGAACAAGGATTGAAACCGCCCACCAAAACCCATTTACCCTGTCTCCTTCGAGTTCTTCCTGCGCTTATTCCACTAGAACAAGGATTGAAACATATACTCCTTCGCTACGTAGGTTTCAGTTGTTCACGGCTTCCTGCGCTTATTCCACTAGAACAAGGATTGGAAACTTATTAATCGCATGTTTCGGATTTATTTTAGGCATAACTTCCTGCGCTTATTCCACTAGAACAAGGATTGAAACGTAATTCCCGGCACTGCTTCATGTGGCGGCAAAATATTTCCTGCGCTTATTCCACTAGAACAAGGATTGAAACATTTGCCCCCTCAAAAAGCCATTGGCCTATCTGCTGCCACTTCCTGCGCTTATTCCACTAGAACAAGGATTGAAACTTTTTGGGTGATTGGTAATTCTTTCATTGTTCTGTGCTTCCTGCGCTTATTCCACTAGAACAAGGATTGAAACATAATTAGATTTGCTTTTGCCGGTTGCTCCGTCAAAGCCTCTTCCTGCGCTTATTCCACTAGAACAAGGATTGAAACATACAGAAGGCCCGGTCATCCTGCTCGATCTGGCATCTTCCTGCGCTTATTCCACTAGAACAAGGATTGAAACATATTGCAAGCCGAGCCATACAGGGCGGCGCAAGTACTTCCTGCGCTTATTCCACTAGAACAAGGATTGAAACTATTTCAAATAAATTTCATCCTGAGTCGCAAAGCCAGCTTCCTGCGCTTATTCCACTAGAACAAGGATTGAAACTAGATTCAACGGTTACTTTGATAGAACCATTATAAACTTCCTGCGCTTATTCCACTAGAACAAGGATTGAAACATAGAACCATTATAAACAGCTTCCAGGTGCGCGGCGCTTCCTGCGCTTATTCCACTAGAACAAGGATTGAAACAGTTGTCATCATAAGTGCGCCGGTCCTTCATCCATTGCTTCCTGCGCTTATTCCACTAGAACAAGGATTGAAACTATTCACGCAGCTTTCGCAGCGTCCGTTTTTCCATCGCTTCCTGCGCTTATTCCACTAGAACAAGGATTGAAACCCAGTTAGGATTGTCGGCGGCGCCAGTAAACCGGTCTTCCTGCGCTTATTCCACTAGAACAAGGATTGAAACGCTATCCCGTCGGTGAGTCCCTGAAGGATGCCAGCCTTCCTGCGCTTATTCCACTAGAACAAGGATTGAAACCAAAATTTGCCAAAGCAATATTTCCTGCCCAGGTAACTTCCTGCGCTTATTCCACTAGAACAAGGATTGAAACATCCCGATCATATGGCTTGTGTCGGTTCTTCGCTGTATCTTCCTGCGCTTATTCCACTAGAACAAGGATTGAAACATGAAGACTAACCCTTCTCAATTCGTTGAAATATTCCTTCCTGCGCTTATTCCACTAGAACAAGGATTGAAACACACATTAAAAACACTTTGGTTAGGCTTTTCGGGCCACTTCCTGCGCTTATTCCACTAGAACAAGGATTGAAACTTATAAAAAATCTAATGATAGTGGAATAATCCTAAAACTTCCTGCGCTTATTCCACTAGAACAAGGATTGAAACTGTCCCTTTTATCAGTCCGGTGATGGCCCGGAGCGCGCTTCCTGCGCTTATTCCACTAGAACAAGGATTGAAACCTCCTATGACGGCAAGTATTTTCATTAACGGCGTAACTTCCTGCGCTTATTCCACTAGAACAAGGATTGAAACTCCCATCTCCGGAAAGCGCAAGCACGATCCGGGTAACTTCCTGCGCTTATTCCACTAGAACAAGGATTGAAACAATACCACCTGACCGGGAATCCTGGACGGGACGGAAGCTTCCTGCGCTTATTCCACTAGAACAAGGATTGAAACCGGAAAACTCCACAACCCCGGCCCCGTTTGTGCTTACCCTTCCTGCGCTTATTCCACTAGAACAAGGATTGAAACATCAGAAAGTTTCTTTTGCTCTGCTTTGCCTGCCTTCTTCCTGCGCTTATTCCACTAGAACAAGGATTGAAACCCCAAAAACGAATTAGTGTTGAAGAGCAGGTAGCGCTTCCTGCGCTTATTCCACTAGAACAAGGATTGAAACCATCTTCCCTTATCCGTGCCTTGTCCATCAATCCAGGCTCTTCCTGCGCTTATTCCACTAGAACAAGGATTGAAACAAATAGGTCAAAATTTGATGGTATCGCGCTGCGTGGCTTCCTGCGCTTATTCCACTAGAACAAGGATTGAAACATTACACCGACAAGGTGGATCGCGGGGAAATTGTGGCTTCCTGCGCTTATTCCACTAGAACAAGGATTGAAACATAGTTTTCATGCGAGGGAACTGGAAAAGGCGGGCGCTTCCTGCGCTTATTCCACTAGAACAAGGATTGAAACCGCTGGCAGGAATTCATGGCAATAAAAATCAATTCGCTTCCTGCGCTTATTCCACTAGAACAAGGATTGAAACCTGAATGTCTCCAGGCCTTGCCGAATCAGCGTAAATGCTTCCTGCGCTTATTCCACTAGAACAAGGATTGAAACATTAAAATGGTAAACATAATTTTTTTCCTTTTTCCTTCCTTCCTGCGCTTATTCCACTAGAACAAGGATTGAAACTAGAAAGATTCCACGACGGCGACAGGGAATATACTGTCTTCCTGCGCTTATTCCACTAGAACAAGGATTGAAACGATATTAAGCGATCCGCACCCCTCAAACACCAGCCCCTCTTCCTGCGCTTATTCCACTAGAACAAGGATTGAAACATACATCACCTATTCACAAAAATTGATGGAATATTTGGCTTCCTGCGCTTATTCCACTAGAACAAGGATTGAAACAAAATTACATCCAAACCCTGAAAAAAGAATATGGCACTTCCTGCGCTTATTCCACTAGAACAAGGATTGAAACCCCGTTGTCATCAACAATTGTCAACGCTTTTGCATTGCCTTCCTGCGCTTATTCCACTAGAACAAGGATTGAAACCCGCCGCCATTGAAAAATTACGGGTGGAGGTATCAGCTTCCTGCGCTTATTCCACTAGAACAAGGATTGAAACCCATCGTACAGAAACGAGCGGTTTTCGTTGAAATATTCTTCCTGCGCTTATTCCACTAGAACAAGGATTGAAACAATCCGGTGATACACCCGGTAGGTAGGTTGTAAAAGCTTCCTGCGCTTATTCCACTAGAACAAGGATTGAAACACTATCCATGTTTTAGGCGAACCGCTATTAAATGAACTTCCTGCGCTTATTCCACTAGAACAAGGATTGAAACCACGGTGATATTTCAGCACCTGATCGGAAAGATAGGACTTCCTGCGCTTATTCCACTAGAACAAGGATTGAAACAGTCCTCTCTTCGCGATATTTCTGCTGATGCTCGTCTTCCTGCGCTTATTCCACTAGAACAAGGATTGAAACATCCCTTCGATACCAGTAATTTTACGGAGTCGCTTCCTTCCTGCGCTTATTCCACTAGAACAAGGATTGAAACGGAAAACTGGAATGATTTTATTACCGGTGTTGACACCCTTCCTGCGCTTATTCCACTAGAACAAGGATTGAAACAAGTACGCAGCGAAAAACATCGCATCGAGTTGAATACTTCCTGCGCTTATTCCACTAGAACAAGGATTGAAACTACCGGTTTCGCCTCGTTCGCGCTTTGTGGGTCATTCCTTCCTGCGCTTATTCCACTAGAACAAGGATTGAAACTTATGTCCCTAAATAACATGGCGCATTGCTACCATTCTTCCTGCGCTTATTCCACTAGAACAAGGATTGAAACATAAATCAACCGTAATCGCATCGAGTTGAATACTTCCTGCGCTTATTCCACTAGAACAAGGATTGAAACTACCGGTTTCGCCTCGTTCGCGCTTTGTGGGTCATTCCTTCCTGCGCTTATTCCACTAGAACAAGGATTGAAACTTATGTCCCTAAATAACATGGCGCTATTGCTTACCATTCTTCCTGCGCTTATTCCACTAGAACAAGGATTGAAACATAAATCAACCGTAATACTCATAATTTTAGATAATCTTCCTGCGCTTATTCCACTAGAACAAGGATTGAAACATACAACGTCTTGAAAGATTTTCATATTGGATATTTTACTTCCTGCGCTTATTCCACTAGAACAAGGATTGAAACCCTATTCCCGGCATACCGAAAGTTGGGCGACCTGATCTTCCTGCGCTTATTCCACTAGAACAAGGATTGAAACCCAAGCACCGCAAACAGGCGCACCACCATTACACCGCTTCCTGCGCTTATTCCACTAGAACAAGGATTGAAACTCACATCTGTTCCCGGCTGACGGTAATTATTAGCCTTCTTCCTGCGCTTATTCCACTAGAACAAGGATTGAAACCTGTGCCCTCAGCGGTTTCGTCTGAGCGGTTGGTTACCGCTTCCTGCGCTTATTCCACTAGAACAAGGATTGAAACATTTGTTCTTCCCCAATGTCTTTGAGACGTGCGAAATACTTCCTGCGCTTATTCCACTAGAACAAGGATTGAAACTCGATCCTTATACCGGGCTGTACAAATTCACCGGAACTTCCTGCGCTTATTCCACTAGAACAAGGATTGAAACTAAAACCGATCTTATGCGATGCTTTAATCCTTCTGATACTTCCTGCGCTTATTCCACTAGAACAAGGATTGAAACAGATGTACCCAATAATGCCCGTATTTGTGCTTTCCCACTTCCTGCGCTTATTCCACTAGAACAAGGATTGAAACCCAGTCTTTTGCAAGCTGAGGGCGACGGCTCAAAGAAATTCTTCCTGCGCTTATTCCACTAGAACAAGGATTGAAACCACGATGAGATTAGCCGTGATTTTCAATGTCTGGGACCTTCCTGCGCTTATTCCACTAGAACAAGGATTGAAACTGAAAATACGCGCGATGGATAGATACCTACCGGACGCTTCCTGCGCTTATTCCACTAGAACAAGGATTGAAACTAGATCTGATCAATGACAACTCCTTCAGACTTGAGATCACTTCCTGCGCTTATTCCACTAGAACAAGGATTGAAACCACGATGAGATTAGCCGTGATTTTCAATGTCTGGGACCTTCCTGCGCTTATTCCACTAGAACAAGGATTGAAACAATGATATGAAACGGTGTTTTGCTGATACCGACGGCTTCCTGCGCTTATTCCACTAGAACAAGGATTGAAACCATCTTCCCTGATCCGTGCCTTGTCCATCAATCCAGGCCTTCCTGCGCTTATTCCACTAGAACAAGGATTGAAACATCCGGTATGGACTCAGTCGCAAAGCCCAAAATCCCGCTTCCTGCGCTTATTCCACTAGAACAAGGATTGAAACCTGAATACACCGAAATAGAAACAGGCACGAACAAGAAACTTCCTGCGCTTATTCCACTAGAACAAGGATTGAAACCATCAGTCAGGCCTAAATAGTTGAATCTATCCAGCGCTTCCTGCGCTTATTCCACTAGAACAAGGATTGAAACTCTGCATCGAACAATTTAACCCGCGCCCGAATAGGGTACTTCCTGCGCTTATTCCACTAGAACAAGGATTGAAACCCTTCATCATCAACCCATCTGCGTCCGGTGTGGCGGAAACTTCCTGCGCTTATTCCACTAGAACAAGGATTGAAACAAAATTGATTTCATCCTTGTTGTTAATGGCATTGGTTAGCTTCCTGCGCTTATTCCACTAGAACAAGGATTGAAACCCAAAACTTGCCTGTTGATCCGGACAAACAAACGACTTCCTGCGCTTATTCCACTAGAACAAGGATTGAAACAAAAACACCAAAAAAACACCTGGATAACACCTCGATCTTCCTGCGCTTATTCCACTAGAACAAGGATTGAAACTGTTTAGGTAGCTGAAGTTCTCCAGCTTGTAGTAATTCTTCCTGCGCTTATTCCACTAGAACAAGGATTGAAACAGGAAAACCGGGTGTTGATTCGTTCCTCGATCTCCAACTTCCTGCGCTTATTCCACTAGAACAAGGATTGAAACTCTAAGCTCATTCAGATTGAGTTAAGTGGTGAATATTCTTCCTGCGCTTATTCCACTAGAACAAGGATTGAAACTTTATAAGTTAAATTATGAATATGTAATCAACGGGCCGTCTTCCTGCGCTTATTCCACTAGAACAAGGATTGAAACATAAAATACTAGAGGGGTGTCCCATACGGTGTTGATTTTCTTCCTGCGCTTATTCCACTAGAACAAGGATTGAAACACAAAATCATTGCCATCAGTTGCAGGAGAAGCGAACCCTTCCTGCGCTTATTCCACTAGAACAAGGATTGAAACTTAAGTGCGCCCTCGAATGGATGCCGGACAGCTCCGCTTCCTGCGCTTATTCCACTAGAACAAGGATTGAAACTTCTTTTTTATGATTTTTCCCCATGTAGGCAACCGCCCTTCCTGCGCTTATTCCACTAGAACAAGGATTGAAACATTCCTGACTCTACCCGAAAAAGGGAGCGTACATCGGGGTCTTCCTGCGCTTATTCCACTAGAACAAGGATTGAAACTTGAGATTGGTGTTGGGGTCGAACCAGAAACGAATACTTCCTGCGCTTATTCCACTAGAACAAGGATTGAAACCCTATGATTTTATCGTTTCGGAATCGTTTCAGGCCGCTTCCTGCGCTTATTCCACTAGAACAAGGATTGAAACGCGCAGGGGCAAATATTGGCGAGAAAATAGGGTTGAGGCTTCCTGCGCTTATTCCACTAGAACAAGGATTGAAACTTAAGTGCGTCCTCGAATGGATGCCGGACAGTTCCCTTCCTGCGCTTATTCCACTAGAACAAGGATTGAAACCGGCGTAGGATTGTGAATGCCGAAACTGGCGTTTTCTTCCTGCGCTTATTCCACTAGAACAAGGATTGAAACTTACAAAGCAACAACGGACGTAAAAGAAATGTAACAACTTCCTGCGCTTATTCCACTAGAACAAGGATTGAAACTCTTTCAGTATCATAGGAACCAGCTTATTATTAACTACTTCCTGCGCTTATTCCACTAGAACAAGGATTGAAACAGCAGTTCCGATTCCTTATACCGGAATTGTACCGCACCCTTCCTGCGCTTATTCCACTAGAACAAGGATTGAAACTTATATCCCCTCCCAAAGGGACAACGATTCGGACAACCTTCCTGCGCTTATTCCACTAGAACAAGGATTGAAACATTTTGCGAATCCCCTCCGCAAAGTCCCCATTTTGCGCTTCCTGCGCTTATTCCACTAGAACAAGGATTGAAACATGCGGATGGGGTGGAGATAGACTTGGCCTTCGATACTTCCTGCGCTTATTCCACTAGAACAAGGATTGAAACCTTCCTGGAAATGTTACGACCGTGGATTCCTACTATCTTCCTGCGCTTATTCCACTAGAACAAGGATTGAAACTGGGAAAATACCTACGGCCCTATTCCTAAAGGTCACTTCCTGCGCTTATTCCACTAGAACAAGGATTGAAACAAGTCGTAAGCTTGATTTTTTGATTCAATTCAGGCAGCTTCCTGCGCTTATTCCACTAGAACAAGGATTGAAACTTGCATTGCGTTCTCGAACTCTACTATGCCTTTTTCTTCCTGCGCTTATTCCACTAGAACAAGGATTGAAACAATCTTTGTGCGTAAACCCAAACGCACTCAAAGTAACTTCCTGCGCTTATTCCACTAGAACAAGGATTGAAACAAAAATTTCATGGGAGCCACCAAGCTCCTGATTATTCTTCCTGCGCTTATTCCACTAGAACAAGGATTGAAACCCCCTTTGATTGCGCCCGTGATGCATGATATTGACGTCTTCCTGCGCTTATTCCACTAGAACAAGGATTGAAACATATTATCAAGCCAATAATTCACAGGCATTTTTATTTCTTCCTGCGCTTATTCCACTAGAACAAGGATTGAAACGTCATTTGCGTGCCGCCATCAGCCGCGCCGGGAACGCTTCCTGCGCTTATTCCACTAGAACAAGGATTGAAACTTTATAAGTTTAAATTATGAATATGTAACCAACGGCTTCCTGCGCTTATTCCACTAGAACAAGGATTGAAACTCGCTCGATCAGCAAATCGGACTTTTTCACAACCGACTTCCTGCGCTTATTCCACTAGAACAAGGATTGAAACAGGTATTGGGGGATGTGGAATACGTACCGGGCGAGGCCTTCCTGCGCTTATTCCACTAGAACAAGGATTGAAACTTTGAAAAACTCCTACCCGCTTTCCGTCCGTCTTTCTGCTTCCTGCGCTTATTCCACTAGAACAAGGATTGAAACTGTACACAAACATACGGATTAAACCTGAATTGTCACTTCCTGCGCTTATTCCACTAGAACAAGGATTGAAACAAAATACAGCTTGACGAAGTGTTGCTTAAGGATGTCTTCCTGCGCTTATTCCACTAGAACAAGGATTGAAACCGGCGTAGGATTGTGAATGCCGAAACTGGCGTTTTCTTCCTGCGCTTATTCCACTAGAACAAGGATTGAAACAAAATACCCTTGAATTATGAAGGTAAACAACGAGGGCGCTTCCTGCGCTTATTCCACTAGAACAAGGATTGAAACTCATGGGGGGCGCGTGGGGTGCTGGCTTACTTGCTCAGCTTCCTGCGCTTATTCCACTAGAACAAGGATTGAAACACTTCACCGCCGGGAATCGTTTCTACATGTACCAATGCTTCCTGCGCTTATTCCACTAGAACAAGGATTGAAACTAACAAACCTTTGGCGGCTGCGGTAATGGCTGCAGCTTCCTGCGCTTATTCCACTAGAACAAGGATTGAAACTTCCAGTTTTTCGCCGATGTGGAACCCATTACAGGACTTCCTGCGCTTATTCCACTAGAACAAGGATTGAAACATTCCTCCAACGGGTGCGTATGGCTTTGTTTCTCCGGGCTTCCTGCGCTTATTCCACTAGAACAAGGATTGAAACAATGCCATCATGGATACCCTGCAATTCCATTTCCCTGCTTCCTGCGCTTATTCCACTAGAACAAGGATTGAAACGAAAAATTGAGCCTTAATATATCCTGAAATTCTGCATCTTCCTGCGCTTATTCCACTAGAACAAGGATTGAAACATTTAGAATGAAACCAGGTGTCTAAAAACATCGTCCAGCTTCCTGCGCTTATTCCACTAGAACAAGGATTGAAACAATTTTCATTTCGTTCGGCTGTTCCGCTTTTATCGGACTTCCTGCGCTTATTCCACTAGAACAAGGATTGAAACCAATTTCACAGGGACATATTGCAGGAGCAGGTAAAAACTTCCTGCGCTTATTCCACTAGAACAAGGATTGAAACTCATTTTGACCTAAAGCCAATTCACGAACGGCGACACTTCCTGCGCTTATTCCACTAGAACAAGGATTGAAACTTTCGCCTATCTCCGACCTGCCCGTCCATGACTCTACTTCCTGCGCTTATTCCACTAGAACAAGGATTGAAACAGGCGTTGTATCAGGCGATTCGCAGGAGCTACCGTTTCTTCCTGCGCTTATTCCACTAGAACAAGGATTGAAACTACAAATGATTTCGATTCCCTCAATCTGTATATATGCTTCCTGCGCTTATTCCACTAGAACAAGGATTGAAACCCATCGTGCAGAAAGGAACGGTTTTCGTTGAAATATCTTCCCGCGCTTATTCCACTAGAACAAGGATTGAAACTTATAACCTCGCCGACTGCGACCGGGCGGCTTTTCCGCCTTCCCGCGCTTATTCCACTAGAACAAGGATTGAAACTTCAGGTTGGTCTGATACTGCTGAATCCCTTCCAGACTTCCCGCGCTTATTCCACTAGAACAAGGATTGAAACAAACGAAAGCGGGAAGCGATAAGCCGAGCCCGGATCACTTCCTGCGCTTATTCCACTAGAACAAGGATTGAAACCACCTGCGGCATCCAGTACGGTAGAGATTTCAGAATCTCTTCCTGCGCTTATTCCACTAGAACAAGGATTGAAACGTTATCGGTAATTTATACAAGTTCGGACAGGATTTGTGCTTCCTGCGCTTATTCCACTAGAACAAGGATTGAAACCCATATTCTTTTCTCAGGTTTTGGATATACTTCTCACTTCCTGCGCTTATTCCACTAGAACAAGGATTGAAACTCGAAGGAGTCATAAGAATTGATTTGACGGCGAACATCTTCCTGCGCTTATTCCACTAGAACAAGGATTGAAACGTGCATAGGGTTATATATAGCGCAGCCCCTGTGAACCTTCCCGCGCTTATTCCACTAGAACAAGGATTGAAACGAAAGAAATTAAGTGCCTAAGGACGTCGTCCAGTATGCTTCCCGCGCTTATTCCACTAGAACAAGGATTGAAACTGGAAATCAAGGAGTATTATTTTGATGAGGAAAAGCAACTTCCCGCGCTTATTCCACTAGAACAAGGATTGAAACATCCCTTCGACTCCGGTAAGCTTCCGAAGCCGTTTCACTTCCTGCGCTTATTCCACTAGAACAAGGATTGAAACAAATGTGACAAAAACTGTTTGGCGTGGTTCTCCTGGAAGCTTCCTGTGCTTATTCCACTAGAACAAGGATTGAAACATCAGCGTTGGATCGAATGTATTTGGCGTAACAGAGCTTCCTGCGCTTATTCCACTAGAACAAGGATTGAAACACAAACCTTCGTGGTTTGTCCCCCCTCCGTAATAGTCTTCCTGCGCTTATTCCACTAGAACAAGGATTGAAACCCCTTCATAGAGGGCATAATAATCAAAATACACTTTGCTTCCTGCGCTTATTCCACTAGAACAAGGATTGAAACTCTCGACGAGTACGCCATCTTTGTATTCATGATAATACCTTCCTGCGCTTATTCCACTAGAACAAGGATTGAAACCAGGTTCAGGATGTAATTTTCGAATACGTTGTACGTAACTTCCTGCGCTTATTCCACTAGAACAAGGATTGAAACGGAAAATTGGGCATGAAGTTATTTCCCCACGCCCAACTTCCTGCGCTTATTCCACTAGAACAAGGATTGAAACTTAAAAAGTCAGAACATTCTCTCTCGCCTCTTCTAGCTTCCCGCGCTTATTCCACTAGAACAAGGATTGAAACTCGTTTCTGAATTCATCCAGCAGGTACTCCACCAGCTTCCCGCGCTTATTCCACTAGAACAAGGATTGAAACCCATGCAGAGGCAGTCCACAAGGTCGGCATGTTTGCCTTCCCGCGCTTATTCCACTAGAACAAGGATTGAAACGGGTAAATATTGACGAAGATACAATCTGTATCCTGAGCTTCCCGCGCTTATTCCACTAGAACAAGGATTGAAACGTGAGTATTGCCGTGAAGCGACTGTATGCTACTGATATCTTCCCGCGCTTATTCCACTAGAACAAGGATTGAAACATTGTTGCCATGCCTTCTATTTTTTACAAAGTTTTCACTTCCCGCGCTTATTCCACTAGAACAAGGATTGAAACCCGGGTTCACCGATGAACATTTCATGTTTCATGTCAAACTTCCCGCGCTTATTCCACTAGAACAAGGATTGAAACATTAAATTTTTCTAAGTAATAAGCAGGCATTCCCACCCTTCCCGCGCTTATTCCACTAGAACAAGGATTGAAACCCCAAAAGCGGATCACGGTGGAGGAGCAGGTAGCGGCTTCCCGCGCTTATTCCACTAGAACAAGGATTGAAACTAAAAACCATGTTTTTTACTGATTTTTGAATGTTTTCTTCCCGCGCTTATTCCACTAGAACAAGGATTGAAACTTCGGCATCGAGACCCAACGCAGTTGAAGCCTGGCTGCTTCCCGCGCTTATTCCACTAGAACAAGGATTGAAACCTTTTTTTAAGTTCTTGATCTCTGATCCATTCAAGTTCTTCCCGCGCTTATTCCACTAGAACAAGGATTGAAACATCTCACCAAGTGCTCTCTCAGCACTTGCTTTTTGCCACTTCCCGCGCTTATTCCACTAGAACAAGGATTGAAACTCGTGAAGGGTTCCCAATGCAGTCTCGCTAAGCGTTGCTTCCCGCGCTTATTCCACTAGAACAAGGATTGAAACATAGACTGGCGGTGAAGCGGCTTTTCTGCATTGTAGCTTCCTGCGCTTATTCCACTAGAACAAGGATTGAAACTTGTTTCGATATCGTTACTGGGTTTGATGACAATAAACTTCCTGCGCTTATTCCACTAGAACAAGGATTGAAACATTAAGGAGGAAACATTAAGGTGGAAAAATGAAACCTCTTCCTGCGCTTATTCCACTAGAACAAGGATTGAAACCAATTCGCTATACAGGGCATCAGCCAGAATCGGCCTGCTTCCTGCGCTTATTCCACTAGAACAAGGATTGAAACAAGAAAAAATTCATTCGTGTGGTAATGTATCATCAGTATCTTCCTGCGCTTATTCCACTAGAACAAGGATTGAAACATCCCGGAAAACCTGCAACGAACTGGAAACAGGCTTCTTCCTGCGCTTATTCCACTAGAACAAGGATTGAAACATTAAGGAGGAAACATTAAGGTGGAAAAATGAAACCTTTCTTCCTGCGCTTATTCCACTAGAACAAGGATTGAAACTCTGGATGACTTTTGTCTGGAAAATTGTCTATATTCACTTCCTGCGCTTATTCCACTAGAACAAGGATTGAAACCCCAGCCGACCGCAGAGCAGGCGGTAATCTTCCCACTTCTTCCTGCGCTTATTCCACTAGAACAAGGATTGAAACCCAAGATGTCTTTGTATAATTGTACAAATAACGGAAACTTCCTGCGCTTATTCCACTAGAACAAGGATTGAAACATGCAGCAGTCTTCTGCATTTCGAGATTGAGTATCTGCTTCCTGCGCTTATTCCACTAGAACAAGGATTGAAACCTTCAGTAAAAAAACTATCTGCTCCATGTTGAAACACTTCCCGCGCTTATTCCACTAGAACAAGGATTGAAACCTGAAAAAGTACAACCTGATACATACAGGGGAATCGATCTTCCTGCGCTTATTCCACTAGAACAAGGATTGAAACGTAGTAGTCAAAACCCTGGGATTTATCATACAAGTAAACTTCCTGCGCTTATTCCACTAGAACAAGGATTGAAACTGGAATTGGGTAGGGTCAAAATCGACCTCGAAATCAACTTCCTGCGCTTATTCCACTAGAACAAGGATTGAAACATCCCTGCATATTCATCGACAGATGGAGGATTGTACACTTCCTGCGCTTATTCCACTAGAACAAGGATTGAAACCAGCAACAAAGGAAATGACCGGAGTACCTACGCCTGCTTCCCGGGCTTATTCCACTAGAACAAGGATTGAAACCCCGTCATCCAGCACGTCAATGGTTTGTTTCGATTCAGCTTCCCGCGCTTATTCCACTAGAACAAGGATTGAAACCGATATATCAAAACAGGTGGGCGGATTACACCGTAACTTCCTGCGCTTATTCCACTAGAACAAGGATTGAAACTTTTTCAATCTGTGTATCTGCATTATAATGTGATTCTTCCTGCGCTTATTCCACTAGAACAAGGATTGAAACCCAGTAGCGATTTTCCGCGTAATCGTTGTACACGTCTTCCCCTGCCTATTCCACTACAACAAGGATAAAAACCTCCAGGGGTAAACGCCCAACTATCTCAAGGAAAGTGGCTCTGGCCACTTTCCTCATTTTTTCCGCACAAATTGCTGAGCGCAAATCAAAATGTAGTTGTTATCTGCCAGTCGCTTCTCCGAAGGGTCTGCTCTTCATGAGGGAAACCAATGTTTCTCCGTTGGAGAAACCCGGCAGCGCGTTACGGCGCAAAACCTTGAGCAAACCAGAGGAAGTAGCCTTTAGGCCCGCCCCCCCTTTTTTTTCAGGAGTTGCGCCGTAGCGCGCCAAACCCCAACAGCTAACAGCTAACAGCCAATAGCCAATAGCCAATAGCCAATAGCCAATAGCCAATAGCCAGACTCGTGCGACCCCCAATGCGACATTTTGATTTGCGCCCTCAAATTGCTTCAATAAGAGTGGAAATTATTTCTATATTAGTAATGATCAGCGGGTACGCTCAATGGTCTTCCGGGGGCTCAGGCCCCCTTTTTTTTCTACCCAAAAATTTCCCGGAATCTTCCAGCATGAAATTTGTTTTATCTCCCAAATTCCTTAACTTGATCCGAGATTGGAATTGTTATTAAAAGGGGATCATTCAGGTTTTCATTATTCCGAATAATTATCTGCTTTGTGCCATTAACGGGTCCCATAAGTCTGCCTGCTCTGCTGGTTTTGGTAATCTTATCCATTCCTTGTCTGATCCTCGCTCAGTACAATCCTGGCACCGACTCCGTAATCTTAAGCCTCGGCTCTCTTTCCTTCAATGAAAAACTCACACGAATCACTGACTTAGCCGATTCCCTCCAGGAAAAAAACGGCCCGCTTTCACATGACCTAGCCCGCCACGCGCTCGCTATGGCCCGATCTGCCAACAACCAAACTGCTCAGGTCGATGCCCTGGGTATCATCGGTGCTTATTTTTTCTACAGAGATCAAACTGACTCCGCTATCTTTTATTTTCTCGCTGCCCTTCAACTGGCCGATCCCCGTACCCCCGTCAGCGAACGCGCATTTCTGCATGTAGCCACTGCCGCCTGTTACCAAACGCAGGGTAATGTCGAAGCCGCCATACAACAATATGAAAAAGCCCTGGACCTCAACCTGCCTGACAAGGAAACCTCCAGTACCTTCCGGAATGTTTTTCACAATGTCGCCCGCATCTATATGGAACAAGGCGAGTTTCTGAAGGCCGCCTCCATGTTTCGCAAGTCACTGGCTATATCGGAAGCCCGAAAAGATACCAGCCCCATCATCAATACGCAGATTCTGCTCGGCGACGCCTACCGCGAAGCAAAAAAATATGACTCCGCCTTCTATTTCCTGCGCCATACACAACCCCTCATTTTTTTGCCCGATTACCATACCGAACAAATCTACCTTCTCAATAATCTGGGCGCAGTTTTTCTCGACTCAGGCGTCTATGATAGTGCCACCCTCTATTTCAACCGGATGATGCCCCTTATTGCCGGGCAGGAAGACAGCGCCTACTCCCTGTCTATGGTTCATTATAACCTTGGGCGTATCGAGAAAGAAAATGCCCGCTACCAATCCGCCATCTCGCATTTCGAACAGGCAAAACACTATGCCCATCTCAGCCAACTGCCCGATCGCATACTCTACGCGCTGAGAGAACTACAGGAAACCCTGGCCCTCAGCCAGAATTTTGAAGCGGCATACAAAGTCCAGGCCCAATATGTGCAACTCAAAGACAGCCTCTCCGAAATCGAAGGCCGTGAAAGACTCGAAAGACTTACCGCCAAACTCCAGCTTCAGCAAAAGGAAATGGAAAAATCAGAACTGGTTTATTCCAACCGCATCCGGACGATTTTGCTCCTGCTTACGGTTTTTTCACTCATTTCTGTGTTGATCATTACCCTGGTGGTCGTCCAACGCTACCGCGCCAAATTAACCCTCAACCGCATGCTCTCAGCCCAAAATCAAAAAATCACGGAGCAAAGTGCGTCTATCAGCCAGCAGAATTTCCGACTGGAAAAATCCATTCACGAACTGCACGAACTCGCTTTTATTGTTTCCCATAACCTGCGTGAACCCCTGCGCCGTATCGGAAGTTATACCTCTCTGCTGGAAATGCGTTATGGTTCAAAACTTCCACCGGAAGCTACGGAATTTATGAATTATACGCTTCAGGGAGTAAGAGATCTGAAGCTGATGCTCGATGAACTGCTCAATTATGTTGTAATAGGGATAGAACACCACGAACTCAGCCCGGTTGATTTTGGTATGGCGATATCTTCGGTAGAAGAAAAAATCTCGCAACTGATGCCAGATACTGATGTGCAGGTTCAAATCCTGAATCCGCTGCCGGTGATGACCTCTAACCGCGAACTGGTCGAAACGATCTTTTTTCACCTGATCCAGAATTCAGTAAAATTCAGAAGTGGAAAACCTCCGGTGATTACCATAAGTTCAACCCCTGTCAATTCGGGTTATCAGTTTTCGGTAAAAGACAATGGCAGGGGAATAGACCCGATGAGTATCGAAAAGGTATTTTCACTGTTTTACAAGGGGATAGTTTCTGATGAATCCGGAGGTACAGGAATAGGACTTTCTATCTGTAAAAAAATTGTCAACTATCATCACGGGGAAATCTGGGCAGAATCAACTCCAGGCCAGGGAGCTACATTTCATTTTACCCTATCTCCATTGGATCAATAGATTTCCACCTCAAATACACTCGCCCGGTTACTTCCTCCCTCACCCCATGAAGCAGTCAGTATATATTTTCCATCCGGAGAAAAAGCCGCAGACCTTACCGTTCCCGGATGCCTGATTGTCAGGACCATATCTCTGGTGATAAGATTAAACACCCGGAGCCGGTTGTCATAGGAGGTCGTCAGAAGATACCTTCCGTCAGGTGAAAAAGCCACCGTAGAAACCCAGTCCTCAAACTCATCCAACTGTATGATCAGCCTGGGACTATCTCCGGACATTTCATAGATTTTTACCAGATTTTCACGCGTTCCCAGGGCCAAAAACTGCCCGTTGCGAGAAAAAGCGGTACTTTGCACTTCTCCGATTCTTCCGGGTACAGTTCCCTGCGACCGGCCCTGTTCCCAGTCCCAGATTCTTACGGTTTTGTCTTCGCCACCGCTGATCAGTCTTTTTCCACGGGGAGAAAAGGCCAGTGAAAGAATAGCTCCGTTGTCGTGGCCTGCCAGCGTATGAAGAAGTGAATAGTCGTTGAGCGTATAAACTCTGATCATCTGATCTGCTGACCCGGAGGCCACAAACCGGCTGTCAGGAGAGAAAGCCACCGACCAGACCGCTGCCCGTGCATCTTCTATCGTGTGTACCTGGCTCCAGGATGTATTACCTTCCCGTTTCCAGATTTTTACTAAGTTGTTGTCGCCTCCGGTTGCCAGGTAGCGGCTATCGGGCGAAATGGCTGCTGCATACACCTTGCCGCCGTGTGCGAGGGTAGCGTATATTTTTTCTCCGGTCGGGTTCCATACGATGGCATTTCCGTCAGCGCCCGCCGTAACCAGAAAGCTGCCGTCAGGGGCATACAGGGAGGCATTCACCGGGCCACCCAGGCCGCGTAGCCGGTAAGTGAGGGTTGCTTCCCATTTTTCCTGGGGACATTTGCCATCTGGCGCAGAAGCCGCAATACAGTTCCCCTCTCTGTCTATCTGAAACCATTGTTCATATCTTTTTACCCTTGCCCGGTTGTCGGAAGAGAAGTTTTCGGCGTACTGAAACTTCATCCCTTTGAGCATGGGTTCTCCTTTGCGGTTGATATACTGGTATTTTCCGTCCACATATACTACGGCCCAGGGTTCCTGATTGCGCAGGCGGGCTATATCTTCAAATTCTACCGGTTGCTCATAGGTAAATGGAATTACGACATTTCCTTGGGTATCAATGACACCCCATTTACCCACAGATTTGACCGACGCAAGCCGCTGCCGAAAACTTTTAGCGTTGTCGTACTGGTACGGAATAATCATTTCCTGCCTGCGATTGATAAACCCCCATTGGTTGTTCATCCGCACGGCGGCAAGCCCTTCCGAAAATGGGCGGGCGTCCTGATAAATAATTCCCATCAGACTGACCGCAGAATCGACAAATCCGTATTTTCCGCGGTATTCTACCAGCGCGAGCCCTTCGATGAAACCCGTGATATATTTCATTCCGGGAGCGGGTGCTGTGAGGATTGTGTCTGTGACCGGTGGGTTTTCTGTAAGGGAATCTGCTACCTGCCTTCCCGCAATCGCCGAAAGGAGCGATTCTGCCCTCCTGCTGACCTGCGCGTTTTGGGCGTTGGTACGAATCGAATCAAGCACTTCCACAAAGGCGGGTTTGTTCTTAAAAAAACCGGGAGAGACGTTGAGCAGATCATCGACTCTGTTGAAAGCCAGGGTCAGACTGTTTTGCTGACTGGCACCTGAGTCGGGGATCGCTTTCTGGAGGAATAGTACTGCTTCGGCATAGATGGCCTGCGCATGACTGCTGTCGGCCTTTACTGCGTCGCGAAACTGCTCTTCGGCAGATTCTGTCTGTTGATTCCGGTAATAGATTACGCCCTGATTATAGGAAGCGTCGCTCCGCAATCTGGCGAGGTATTTTTGTGTTTCGCCTGTGGTGGTGATGCCCGATTCCAGTTCGGTGGCTTTTTCACCCAGGCGGGCAAATGCTTCGCGCGCTTCCTCTGTATTTCCCTCTTTCCATTGAAGCATAGAGAGGTTAAAGTCTGGGGTAAGGTAATCTTCTCTGCGGGTTTCTTTTTTTAGGAGAAGGGAAATCTGATAATTTTCGCGGGCCGCAGGGTAATTCAGGCTGTCAAAATACGCATTCCCCACATAGGCATGAAAACGCATACGGGAAGATTTGTTGGCCAGAAAATAACGCTCGCCCGAAAAAGTATGAACCCGGTCGAGCCGGGAAGGATCGAGCGAGAGGGCGATCATAAAAACTGCTGCAATTGTAGCCACGGCGCGCACCCAGGTGCGCAGGCCCAGGGCCGGAATCCCCTGCCGGAAAAGCCATTCGTTGACTGACTCGGGAAGTGAAAAGCTGAAAGTGCTCTCCGGCCAGTATCGCAGGGATTTGATGACCGTTTTGTCTTTAATCTCATGGTTGAGGCTATAGGTCTGTGCCTGCTGTATGAGGCGGAGGTTTTTTCCCAGGCTGGGCTCCAGTTCTGCTTCCTGAATGGCGAGGCTGAGCTGGTGTTCGGCTTCGGCATAAGAGCCCTGAGGCGGGGGATTGTCGCGGAGGATGCGTACCACAGTTTTTCGGGCCACAGCCTGAAGGGGCGCCGGTATTTGGGCGAATAGTGCATCCCGCAATTCTTCGGGAATTTCGCCGGTTCTAAACCAGGGGAGAGAAATAAGTTTCAACAGGTTGCGGGGATTGACCAGCGGGGTTGTGCGCTCCTCGCCGATCGCCTCGCCGAAGGCGAGGGTGAGGTCCCAGCTAAGCACAGGATGAACGGCGCAGGCACACAGCCAGTCAAACAAATCCTTTCCGCTTTCCGGTTCATATATTTCCTCCAGACCCTCATACCTCGTATCAAAATACTTTTTCAGGTCATCGATCGATAAGGGATATTCTGCATCGGGCTGCGGCGGGTAAGTATTCTGTGCAATCCAATGCCTGAGCGGTGGGTGCTGGTCATCGTTAAATATATCCACAATTACACTGAGCGCCTCAGTAGTGGATGGCAGGAAAATAAACTGGCGCGCCAGAACAGATTCTCTGTGACCCCAGCTTAGCGGCGGAGCCGGAGATACGATGGCTACCTGTTTCCACTTTCGGAGAATCTCTGTCCAGCCGGCCAGCCTGTCGGTCACCGGATCAAAAAATGGTTCTGCCTGACCGATAATCACCACCCGGTTGTCGGGGTATTGCCTGTGGAGCTCTTCCAGCAGAATTTCATTTACATATTTCTCCTTCCAGCAGAGCCGGGGATCGTGATCATAAAAGTATCTTTCAATATATATATCCTGTTGGCTGAGTTCGAGAATGAGCTGATCAAACAGCATGGCCTGATGATCCCTTGCATTTTGTTTGGAAATCAGCACGAGGTATTCCGGCGGGCGGGAGCGCGGATCAAAAGCCGGGGTGGGATAACCGCCCTCGGCTACGGTTTGGGAAATGCTTTTATCAATATTCAGATCAGACATTTCCCCGTGCTCGCGTTCTCTCAGGCGACGGGTAGCTTCAAAGAATTTTTGTTCGGTGTATAAATGAAAGTCAGGACGGGGAGAATGTACATTCCAGGAGTAGGGAGGTAGTTTGGAACGGTCTTCCAGCATCAGGAGTTTTCTTCGGTTACGCCAGTATGATTCGTAGAAAAAAAAGGCCATCACCAGCGTAAACATGAAAAGTACTTTTACCAGAGGGCCGTATTGCTGAAAAAGTCCTGCTTTCAGATCTGAAATATCTTCCCGGATAAGGCCCGTGTCTTCGAGGGGAATCTGGCGTGTGACCGGACTGTGGAGGCTGTCTTTGTCCCCGAGTATTTCAGGATAACCGGAGGATTGAAAAGTGCTGTCGGGCACATTTACCTCCATGCCTGCCAGCGAATCGGGAATCTGATAGGGGGTATTGTTGGTATGAAAGGGATTCTGAATACCGAGTATGCAATAGGCAGCCTGCTGGATATTGCCCGTTTTGATATAACAGTCAATTCCCTGAACACCCAGATAACCCATCCCCAACAGCAGAAAAATCTGAAGCAGAAGGTATGACCTGCGCCGGGAGAGAAACTGAAGCATACCGGAGGGGCCGGGCGATTCAGAAGACTGGCCGTTGTCGGAAGGAGGGAGGTAATTTCTGATTAAAGCTGCCGGGTCATTCTCAAAAAAATCGTCAAACAACCGGTAAAAAATCTCCTGCTCTTCGGTTGAATGGGCAAAAACCGGTGCCAACAGGGTTTTGAGTCTGTCTGCCGGATAAGTGCTGCCCAGTTCTTCCAGCAATCGCTGGACGCGAAGGTGTGTGTCCACTCCTACAGGGAACCCGTTGGACCGAAGGAAACTGATAAATTCCTCAAAAGGAATAAAGTTGTTATGTGGGTTTTCCAGCGGCAAAGGTGGTTTGTCTATGATAATTGAACGTTACAAATTAAAAAATAATCTATTCTCATCTCAGGAAAAAGGTGAATATCACTTACTCCGGCAGATCGCGGAATATTCTGTCGCGCTGTATGCGCACCGACTCCCGTATCAGTTGATATTCGACAATTTCCATGGGAAGTGGTCGCTCTTTTTTGTCGGTAAATATAATGTCGGGAAGTGCAGTGAGGTCTTCGGGATAATATTCTTCCACCCATTCTGCCACATCTGTATAGGAAACCGGGCTCAATTCGCGAAGGATAGATATTTTTTGCCGCAACTGCTGTCCCAGCCGGTGTAACTCTTTGCGTACTTCCTGTTTTTTCCCAGGCAATCCAAACAGCCGGTTCCAGAAGGTAACCCTTTCTTCGGGATAAATCACCGAGATAAAGACGATAATGCGTGGCGGGATTTCGTAGTTGGGAAATTGCCAGAAAGATTGCAGGTACCAGCTAATCAGACGGGAGGTTGTGCGATCCCATTTTTCTGCAAAAAGAGTATGCTGGAAAACGATAATGCCCGTTTTGCGGGTTTTGAATATATCCATTTCTCCGGCCACCCAGTCAGTACCGGGCGTAACCGAAAGTTCGCACGCGATGCCCAGGCTTCGGCGCAGGTTGCGTTTTCGCATGGCGAGGTCGCCTGTATAAGGCCAGTCTTTGATTTCAAAGGTGTGAACCAAACCGTTATCTCTGCCAAACAATCGTTCGGCATGGAGCCGGATTTCTACCTCCCGGAAACGTTTCACCAGGCTTCGGTGGCGTTCGGCTCTCGGGCCGTGGACGATAAAGGCATGTGCAAATGTGTTTTCAGAAAGAAACATCTCCACACTGTCGCGAAATCGCTCTACCTGTTTGTCTCTGTCACACAGATACGGTACAATCGTACCCCTGCTGTCGGGCGGTGCCACCGAAAGCCTCCACTGGAGGCCGCTGCCTGTGATATTCCAGGGGAATGTATTTTTGTTTTCTCCCGGGATGTACAGCGACCGGAAGGGTTCTCCCCGGTCAAACTGGATTTGTGTGCGGTCTGAGGCATCATCAAAAGCCTGTTGGAGGGTTTTATGATCAGCCAGCCCTTTATAAAATCTGGTGGCAAAAGTCTGCGCCGCGCGGTCGTGAATAGCCGCGTCAGTCGATATGATGGCAGGCACTCCGGCAAGGGAAAGTGCCTTTGCATGGTTTTGGGTGGCGCACCCGTTGAGGAATATCAGCCGAAGGCCAGCCTGAGCACTCAGAAAGCGACTGAAATTTGTAAGATCTGCTGATTCCCGCTCACCGGAATCCGACTCAAGCAAAAGCTGCACGTCGTCGGCATGGCCGGCAAAGTGAAATACTTCCACGCTGCCTGCATATCGCAAAAACACTTCCTCGATTTCCTGTAAGGTTACATTTCCCCTTACGATTACGCGATAAGGAGGAATTACTTTATTTTCCAGCAAACGCCGGATATTCCTTACCTCCGAAACCAGATTTCGGAGGTAACGCCCGGGATCAGTCCTGTCATTGGCGTAGGCGAGAAAAATGATCGGGGTGTATGGTTCAGCCATTAATGTCCAATATCTGACATGTGGAAAGGAATCGTTGGGTTAATTTCAGGGAATTAATTTACTTTGTTTCAACCCGATTTTGAATATAATTCTTTTGCAAAACGGAAGCCAAACTGAATATTTATTAAATATGAAATTTTTTATTGATACTGCCAACCTTGACGAAATCCTCGAAGCCAGCCAGATGGGCATACTTGACGGCGTTACTACCAACCCTTCGCTGATGGCCAAAGAAGGAATTACCGATGTAAAGGGGCACTATCTCCGAATCTGTGAAATGGTGGACGGAGATGTGAGTGCCGAAGTGATCGCCACCGACTATGAAGGAATTGTAAAAGAGGGAAGAGAACTGGTGAAAATCCATCCCAATATTACCGTTAAAATACCGATGATAAAGGAAGGCGTTAAAGCGATAAAAACCCTTTCCTCAGAAGGAATAAAAATCAATACCACCCTGATTTTTAATCCGATACAGGCACTCGTAGCAGCGAAGGCCGGCGCAAAATATGTGAGCCCTTTTATCGGCAGGCTCGACGATATCGGGCAGGACGGGATGGAGCTCATCCACGATATTCGCCAGGTGTTTGACAATTACGGGATCGAAACGCAGATTCTTGCGGCAAGCATCCGCCACAACCAGCACCTCCTCGCCTGCGCGCTGGCAGGGGCAGATGTGGCAACCATGCCCTTTGCTGTGATTGGTAGTATGATCAAACATCCGTTGACGGACAGCGGGCTGGCCAAATTTCTCGCCGACCACGCCAAAAGCCAGAAGTAATATTGGAATGAGTGATGGGTGAGGCCTGCCTTCAAGGCATCTTCGGTTCCTTAATGAAATCTTCGACTCGAACCCCGGCGGGTGAGGTTCCTCGAACCCCAATACGAGAAAGAGAGATGCGACGCATCTCTCTCTCATCAGGCGGCTAAAATTAAGGAGAACTCAAAAGCTTTTGCTTGCAAAAGCAATTTGCATTAAGCTGTACATATTTGTTGAAAAGAAGCTGGCGGTATAAGGGTGTTTGTTTCGGTTGATCAATTGAAAAACGCAGGCACCCCGAGATTATTTTACCAACCCCGATGATTCTTTCCCTAAAAGTAAAATCATCTACAATCCAACAACCTTTTTCAGTACTTTCAGTATATATTGAAAGATGGTGAACTAATCTTACCGCTATGACTCTCACTGTTTATACCTACCTGATCTACCTGCTGATTTCCTTTATGCTCACCGCCTGGGTTGGCAAATCACTGCACAAAAACGGGCGTGCATTCCTGGTAGAAATTTTCCACGGAAATGAAACCCTCGCAGACAGTATCAATCAACTCCTGCTTGTAGGATTTTATCTGGTAAATACCGGCTATATCAGCCTTACCATGTATATCGGCATGGATATCCGCACCTTTGAGGAACTCATTGAAAAGCTCAGTTACAAAACAGGAATGATTATGATTGTGCTGGCTGCCTTTCATTTCCTCAACCTGATTGTGCTTTACCGCATGCGCCGCAACCGAACCCACGAGATCGCATAATCACATAATCTCCTTCTGGTTCTTGTGCATAACCTCTGGTATGTTTACTTTTGGGGGTTATGATTCTCAGACATACTCACCAGAAAACCCAATCCCGCCCCATAGTATGGGTAATCTCAGGCCTGGCCCTGTTGCTGGTTTCTCTCGGCTTCGTATTTTCTCTGACGAAGGAATCCCCCGGCCTGCCTGCAGAAATTCCCTCAGGCGCTTTCTGCGATCTGGAAAGTACTACAGCTACGGAGGAGGGGGAAATGTTGGCAAATGGCACAGCTATTTTTCAGGGTATAGCCACGCGATCCGATGAATATGCACGCTCAGGCAGGTTTTCTTCCAGACAGGGAGGAGCAGAAGCGTATGGCCTGGCTTATTATTTCTCCGATGCAAAACCCGGCGACCGTTACAAAGCCTCCGTCTGGCGGTATGGCCCCAAACTATCCTTTTCCTATCTTACCGTCAGCATTACAGGTGAAGCTGACCAGCAATACTACCGCCAGGAAGAAGTGGCTATAGAAACCGACGAAAATGAATGGGAAAAACTCTCCTTTATTTTTCAGGTGCCTGACTGGTATCAGGGCCAATTGATCAAAGTATATCCTTATACTGCAACGGGAGACGGCATTTTTGTCTATTTCGACGATCTTTCGGTGGAAAAAATTTCGCGCGACGAACTTCGCGCCCACGCTATGGATGCCGATACATCTTCTCTGTCCCTTGAACTTCGAATTTCCGAAAAAGGAATGGATAAACTGGAGGGAAAACGCAGGGAAGCCCTCCGCAAAGGCATTCTTTTTTCTACGGATGCGGACTGGGTAAAAGCTGAAATACCCGGCAACCCGGCCACACCGGTTTCCCTTCGACTCAAAGGCGACTGGATGGACCACCTCAAAACCGATAAATGGTCGCTCAGGATAAAAGTGAAGAATCCGCACGCCTGGAACCGCCTCATTACATTTTCCATTCAACATCCCAAAACCCGCGACTACCTGACCGAATGGGTCTATCACCAGTTTTTGACCAGAGAAGATATCCTCACCCCACGCTACGATTTTATTCATGTCAAAATCAATGAAACTCATAAAGGGGTATATGCACTCGAAGAACACTTTGAAAAACAACTCCCTGAGTTCCGCGAACGGAGAGAAGGCCCGCTCGTAAAGTTTTCTGAAGACGGGGTGTGGAATGCACGCAAACGCGGGCTCGACCGCCGCGAGATAACCGGCCATGTGGAAGAAACCCTCAATTCCTTTGAAGCTTCCCATGTGGAGACGTTTAAAGAGAAAAAAACGCTTGCCTCCCCTGTTCTTTCTGCCCAATATGACCAGGCCAGGGCGCTGATGGATCAGTACCGCTTTGGGGAAAAGTCGTGTTCAGAAATTTTTGACACTGACCGGCTGGCTACCTATTATGCGATTACCGACATTTGCCGGGGGTATCACAGCATGTTCTGGCACAATCAGCGGTTTTATTTCAACCCTATTATCAGCAAACTGGAGCCCGTAGGGTATGATGCTTTTACAGAAGAAGGGGGATTTGAATTTTCCTCTCATCCTTTCCTCGGCGCAGAAATCAGCACACTCAGCGGCGATCCGGGCGAAGACCTGATTTTCAGGCCTTTTATGGACACGGCGTTTGTGGCCAGATACATCCGCGCACTGGACAGACTGAGCGACCCGCTGTATCTGGAAAACTTTTTCCTCGATCTGGCGCCCGGTATTGCTGCGCGGGAAAAACTTCTTCAAACCGATTTTCCCGATTATGTGTTTGAAAGCAAAATTCATGATTTCGGGAAAAATATCAGGAGTACCCTCTATCCGCTTGACAACAATTCGGTAAGGGCTTTTACCAGTAAAGATGGGGAACTGAAAATAACCAGCTACCATATTCTTCCGTTGGAGATTATGGGTTTTGGCAAAATGGAAGCAGAAGTAAACAACTTGCTGGATAAACCTCAATGGTTAATACCGCATAATCCGCATCAGCCGCCTGTTTTCACAGAAATGGCTACACCTGAAAATGCCAGATTTGTATTTTTCCGCCTTCCCGGACTGAAAAAGTTGTATGTAAGCCGCATCGTTCCCTGGCAGCCTTCTGCAACAGAAATTCCGGCCCAGGCCATTCAGCCGGAAGAACCCCTCGCTTCCTGCGAATTGTATGATGTGGAGGGAAATGTCGTGCGATTCCATATCGGAACATTTACCGTAGATCGCAATGTGATTATTCCTGCTGGTTATAAAGTAGAAATGACCGGCAATACTCAACTTGATTTCCGGAATCAGGCGCGGTTTATTTCCTATTCGCCCATCAGGCTCATTGGCACCGAAGACGAACCTGTCCGGATATTTTCTTCTGATAAGACCGCACGTGGGTTTACGGTATTGCAGGCAGGGGAGCCTTCTCTTTTGCGGTATGTTTCCTTCGAAGGATTTAATACACTGGAAGATCAGGGATGGAGTCTCACCGGTGCCGTAACTTTCTATGAATCAGACGTAAACATCGAACACTGCGCTTTTCTCGACGCCTTATGTGAAGATGCGCTGAACCTCGTGCGTTCCCGCTTCCAGCTTACCGAATCGGTTATCCGGGGCGGCCCCTCCGACGGGTTGGATGCCGATTTCTGCAAGGGCATGATCCGCAATACGAGTATCGGCGATATGGGCAATGACGGACTGGATATTTCGGGAAGTGTGGTGGACATTTATTATTGTATGATTGACGGCGTAGGGGATAAGGGAATCAGTGTGGGAGAAGCTTCCACCTTAATTGTACACGGAGCCGAAATCAGAAATGCCGTCAAAGGAGTAGTCGCCAAAGACCTTTCCTCGGCTACCATACTGAATATCAAACTGTTTGACTGCTATACAGGGTTTTCTGCCTACCAGAAAAAACCCGAATATGGCGGCGCTACTATTTCGGTTGAAAACTATACTGCCCAAAGAGTAAAACTTAACAGCCTGGTAGAGCGGGTTCTACGCTTACGCTGAAAGGAGAGCCCGTCGAAAGTCTTTAGGTCAGAAAAGAAATTGCCGCACCGACTGCAATGCAAAATGGCAAAAAATTTAGAAGATGACCATATCATCTTATGGGCAGACTGTCCTCTGATGAGAGAAGTAAACAGAATCAGCCACAGGACGAGAAAACCACCTCCCAACACAAAGGCAATAAATTCGGCATTACCCTGTTCAGCAATGACAAAAGACCCTGTAAGCGCACATAAAAATACGGTGAGCATTGTAAGTGTGATTCCCGACTTGCTGTGATGCAGGTGGTTTTTATGAAGCATATACAGGAAAACCACCAGTGAAATCGTTCCCGGCATGATCCAGGGGTTGATTTGGGTGATGGAGAGCTGGAATGTCAAAAGAATTGCCTCCAGCGTTCCCATTAATCCAATCATAAACAGTGAAGGATAAATTCCGGATACCGGTCGGGGAAAATTTCTGTACAGCGCCATTCCGCCTATAAAAAAGCCAGCAGCAGCCAGTAGCAAACCCGAAAACTCTTCTCCGACACCATTAATAAGGCTTATATTGTTATTATCAAAAAACACTCCTGAAAAGATTAAACCCGGAATTATCCCCAAAAACCAAAGCACAGTATAAAGTTTCACCTTGCGGGATTGGTCGGATTGAGGAGATAGACTATTTTCGGCAACGGGAGCTGGAACTGGCTGAACCGGAGCTGGTTGAACTGGTTTCTGTTCCGCAGGCGATTCAGTTTTTATGGGTGGAATGGCCGAAATCAGGGGGGTTGGTACAGGTACGACTTTGGGGACGTTTTCTGATTCCAGCATTTGCAGCAGTTCTGCAGATGTGCTTACCCGTTTATCGGCTTCCCGGTGGAGGCAGGCTTCAATCATTTGCCGGTAGGGTTGCGGGATTCCGGCGATTTTATCGGGTATTGGCGCTGCCAGGATGTTGCCGATAATTTTGGCGTCGGTGGTTCCGCTTCTCCTGGAGCCGAAAGGCAGATCATCTGTAAACATCTCGTAGATCAGAATGCCGATAGACCAGAGGTCCGAATTGGTGCTGATTTTCTGATCGGGATTGCTGCCCAGTTGTTCGGGCGACATATACTCAAAAGTACCGATGACATTGGAAAGTGCGGTCGCTTCGCTGCCTACGGCTTTGGATATCCCAAAATCGCAGATTTTGGCTGTGATAGTCTCTCGGTCAATATTGAGCAGGATATTGGGTGGCTTGATGTCGCGGTGGATCAGCCCGTGTTCGTGTAAGTAACCCAGCCCTTTCAGCGTACCGGCGACAATCTGGCGAATCTGCGGCTCGGAGGGTTGAGTTTTGATAAATGCCCGGAGGTCGCCATTGCGCATATACTCCATGATACCGATCTGATACTCTACATCCTCTCCAAAGCTGTTGACATCTTTGATAATGACGGCATCATAGTATCTGACCAGATTGGGGTGGTTGAAGTCAATGACCCGGCTGATTTCCTGCACGAGGCTGTATTTGTCGGGCAGATTGTCTTTCTGGGCAATTTTCAGCACCACATCTCTTCCCAGAAGCGTATCTCTGGCTTTAAACACCCGTCCAAATCCCCCTTTTCCGAGTTCGTCGGATTGCGGGTCAAATTCGTATCTTTCGTTGATTTTTCGCATAAAATTGTGGGGATTAGTTACAGGACTTGACGGATGACTCTTTTTCACTGATGATCGCACGGGCTTCCGGATCTTCTCCGGCTTTTTCCTTTGCCAGCATCAGAAATAACTTCACCTGATCGCAGTTATTTTTATTGAAGAATGTTTCCATTTCTGCTGTGATCAGGCTTACCTGTTCTTTCGGATTAAGTGCCTGTTCTTTTTGTATTACCGCTTTCTTTATGCTGTCATAGATTTTATCCACCGCAGGATTTTTCCGATGGGTTTCGATAAAATCTGTCAGCGCCGATTCTGTTTCCAGCAATTGAATATAATCTCTGCCACGAATCGCGGCATCCGCTCTTCCGCCCAAATCTTCGATCGCCTCCTTTTCAATGGAAATGATATTGCGCAACGAATCGGCAGTTTTTTCGCTCTTTTTCAGGATTTCTTCCGACGGCTCGGGTGTGAGTTTTTGCAGCGAATCAAACCATACCAGCGCCTGCTCATATTTCTGCGCGACAATGAGTGAATCTGCACGGGTCAGAATAGTGGAAGACAAATCCTGTGGAGATTTCCCTCCCCTGAAAATCATAATCATCACCATAAGTAAAACGGCACCTGCAGCTATCCATGTGAGAGTTTTTGTTCGCTGGGATTTTGGGGGCGAACTGGCAACTTTCTTTTCTTCTCCGATGGACTGAATCTGTACCAGATAGCAGGAAAAATTGTCTTTTGTATTGCCTTCTGAGCGTGCTTTAATCCTCCCTTTCATTTGTTCGGGTTTGATCGCAGAACCAAACAATTCGCCAAGTCTGGCTTCATTCCATTGTTCGTTGATGCCGTCGCTGCAAAGAAAGAATATATCGCCGGGCTGAATATCGCTTAGCCTTCTGACGTCAACCTCAGTTGCATCACCCCCGCTGCCTTTGACAGCGCGGAGGATGACATTGCGCCTGGGATGGGTTTCTGCTTCCTCCTCTGTAATTTTCCCCTGCTTTACGAGTTCGGCGACCAGAGAGTGATCGCGGCTTTTGAAAATACACTTTCCGCTGCGAAACTGATAGATACGGCTATCGCCTGCCCAGGCGACGAGGGCGCCTTCAGAATCTAGGTAAAGAAGGGTGAGGGTTGTCGCCATATTGGCGCATTCCGGGTGGCTGGAGAGATACCACGACATTTGCGTTTCCGTCTGGCGGAGGGCATGATTGATATAACCTTCGTTGGCAGGGCCGGGGGGCGGATTCTGTGCAAAAAAACGCGAAAACCCTTCAACAACCATTTGAGAGGCGATTTCACCTTTATTGGCTCCTCCCACCCCGTCACAGACAATAAAAAGCCGGTCTGACTCCGTGCATTTTTCGGGCGCGGGGAAGATGGCATCTTCGTTGTGGGGCCTTCCACCGGTTTCGCTTAATCCCTGTGGCGGGAAAATCTGAATATTCATATCAGTCTCCTTTTATTAGTAATGTGGGTATATCAGCCCCTTCCTGTCCTTCGAGCGCGATCGCTGTGCAGGCATATCGGAAGGCAAATTCGACAGACTCACTGGCGCCAATGGCATCGTAAAAGCTGACGGCAAAAGCGATTGCTGCCTTATCTGTAATGGGCCTTTTCATGCCTATCACGTAGGGAATGTGTGCCGCGATGGATTCGGCCTGTGCCTTTGAATAGCAGGCATTGAGCAGCACACATTGTACATTGGGGAAGAGCCCGAAGAGTGATTTCAAGGCTTCAGAAGATACGATATTTCCCCTGCCTGTTCCGCCTTCATCCTCAAAAACGAGACCACCCGCAGGGTTTTCCTCCCAGTCAAAACTACGCGTGTCCTTCTCTCCGGCTGCAACGCCCTCGCGTGTGCCATGGCCTGAGAAATGGACAAATTCGGGTTTGATATCCATCAGTGCCCGCCTGAAATCGCGGGGGGTAACTGCCCATTTCTGCTCCAGTTTGAATTCGAGCCGGTGACTGGCTCTGGCAAGTCCGTTGTCAATTTCCCTGCTCTCCCGTGCCAGTTGCAATTGTGCGGTTTCTGTGGGGTTAGCAGCCAGGAAGAGGATAGTCCGGGCCTTACTTTTGCGCAGGTTTTTGGCTACATAGCCGAGGTAGGTGTTCTCGGTGGCACTTTCGTTTTTTTGCGGGTCAGGTACCAGTGATTCAAAAGCAGCGGCTTTTTCAGATAGCAATGCCGAAACCGATACAGTTTTAAAACTTTTGGTGCATACTTTTTCCCTCAGGTGGTTGGCTTTGTATTCCAGTATTTCTTCGTAGTTGTGATAAAACGGCTCCGGGCTGTTTTGACAGGAAGCACATATGCAGGGAATTCCCTGCCTCATGGTCAGTTTGCCATAGTGCTGGTGAACTTCGGCGAGTTTGTTGCGGATAAGTTCGAGCAGATACTGAGGGGCGTTGCCGTTTACCTGAATAAAAACCACCCTTTTCTCAGGGTTGCAGATGACTTCGGCGCGGGTATCCCGGTCGTAGAGAAGGATTCCATTTCTCCATACTATATCGCTCTCAGTATATCGGTGCACCTTAACGATAAAGCGTGAGAAAAGACTTTCGGGCAGGTATTCGTACTCATATCTGAAGCGCAGGCTTCCTTCCTGCTTCCAGAAATATTGGGGTTTTGTGAGGGGAAGTTTTTCGGGAATCAGGAAATAATTTCTGCCTTCGCCGATCGGAAAACTCATGTGAAATCTGAACATGAGCTCAGGCAACAGGAATTGTTTTTCGGGAGGGTAAATGCCCTGATCCAGTATTTCTTCCAGATTTTCGACTGCCACCAGTCCCTTTTGTTGCTCCACAACCGGAGAGTGCATAATGGATTTTATCCCCTGCGAAATCCATAGCGGATTTAAAATGCTGATTCCCCTGAGTGCGATTTCATCTTTAAAATGAAGTACCATTCCCTGTTCGTGGAGAAAAAGGCTCAGATTCTCCAGATTTTCGGCAGCTATATTATATTTTCGGCAGATTTTGCGAAACTCCCCGTAGTCGATATAATCTTCATTCAGGGCATTGATTTCTGCCTCCACATGAAGCCAGTTGGCAGGATGCGGGTTGAGAATATGTGGCATGTTAGCTGCAATCTCCTCCACCTGACTTGTAAAGTCGCTTAGTCCTTCTGGGGAGATTTCCCTGTTTTCTGAGTTTACAAATACGATGGGTGCGTCTTTGGCCAGGGAGGAAATAATTTTTTGCCAGTCTTCTCTATCGGGTTTATTTTTATCTTTCTCTTCTTTCGTTACCAGCGCATAGATACAGCCGGGAGAAAGAAAGTACCGGTAGGTGAGATGAAGGGTTTCCTCATCGGTAAAAATCCAGCACTGAATTCTGACGGTTTTTCCCTGCGTGGTGAAAATATGCGGAGCGATGGCGATATCGTTGAAATAAATATTGTCCTCAGGCATTATTCCGGTCAGATGTGCATACAGTCGCCGGCAGTTATTCATGTCATTGCCCAGCAGGATCAGTCGGACGGAATGGATTTCTTCTTCCGGTGCTTCAACGGTGGCGGTGTCCGCAGCAATTTCGGCAGGGGGAAGGAGGATTTCCAGAAGCCGGTCTGCTGAGGATGCCCGTTGCAGGGGATCTTTGTTGAGGCAGGAAAGGACGATTTCACGGTAGGGTTCCGGAATTAACTGGCTGTCAGGTATTTCGGTTGAATTGCGGATTTTGTCAAAAATATAGGCAAGTGAATGCCCTTCCCGCTGGCTGCCAAAAGGCGATTTGCCGAGAATAAGTTCGTAAATAATCACCCCCAGTGCCCAGAGATCGCCGCTGCCGGTATAATTGCGGCCGTCGCGGGAGACAATTTTTTCGGGCGCCATATATTGGCCTGTATTGAGCAGGATATTTCCCGAAGAAGTTTTTTTTGCCTGAAAGAGCTTCGAATACCCAAAGTTGAGCAGCCGGGGAATAAAAGTATCGCCGACAGGTTGAAGAATAATATTGTCGGGATGGAGATCTCCGTGTGAAAATCCTTGATTATGAAGATATTGCAGCCCCGAAAGAATGCCGGAAATCAGGGTTTTTATATGCGGATGAATCTCTTCCGGGTTATTCAAATGCTGGAGAAGCGATTTTCCCGGAATATACTCGTGTATGCTCACCAGGGCAGCGGTTTCCTCACCAAAAAAATTCTTCATTGTGACTACCCGGAATGCCAGATGAACGGCCAGGTTGGGATGGCGGTACTGGAGAACGGGTTCGGATTCGGCAATAAACGAATCCGGATTTAGCCCGGGGCCCTGAAAAAGCTGAACAACAACGGTTTTCCCGGTTTCTGTGTCAATGGCTTTATAGACCGACAATACTTTATCACCAAACAACAGATCTTTTTTGGGATCAAATGTATAGCGGGAACGAAAGGCTTGTATGTCTGTAAATACCTGACTCATATCGGTTTCTCAAACTAATATAGAAAAATCCGCTGAAATGCGAAGAAATACAGAGAATTTCGGAATTGGTCTGTGCCTGCTGGTATTATCGGAGGAAATACAAGTAAAGGTTTGAAAAATAAAATCGCAAGGCTAAATTTGGGCCAGTATTTTTCACCGGAATATATCCCAATATGAAACTTCACGAATATCAGGCAAAAGAAATTATCAAATCCTATGGTGTACCCATTCAGGAAGGTATTGTGGCAGGTACGGTTGAAGAGGCCGTAGCCGCAGCCCAAAAGCTCTATGAAAACCCTGAGGGTCAGTTTTTTGTGGTAAAAGCCCAGATTCACGCAGGTGGCCGTGGAAAAGGTACCATAAAAGAAACCGGCTCCAAAGGAGTAGTGGTTGCCAAAGGCATTGATGCCGTGAAGGAAACTGCTTCCAACATCCTCGGTGGTACGCTTGTTACCATTCAGAATGAAGCATCCGGTGGCAATGTGGTCCACAAAGTGCTTATTGCCCAGGATATGTATTATCCGGGTCCCTCCGACCGCAAAGAGTTTTACCTCAGTATTACCCTCGACCGCGAAAAAGGCAAAGATGTGATCATCGCTTCCAGCGAAGGGGGAATGAATATCGAAGAGGTTGCCGCAGAGCATCCCGACAAAATCGTCAAGGAGTGGATCGACCCCGCAGTAGGCCTCCAGGCGTTTCAGGTCAGAAAAATTGCCTTCGGCCTGGGACTCTCCGGTGAAGCACTGAAAAATGGCTCCAAATTTATTACCGCACTCTATAAAGCCTACAAAGGCACGGATGCAGACATGCTGGAAATCAACCCCATGTTTAAAACTGCCGATGACAAGGTGGTTGCGGTGGACTGCAAACTCAGTATAGACAGCAACGCCATGTACCGGCACGCCGATTTTGAGGTGCTTCGCGATACCGCCGAAGAAAATCCCCTCGAAGTGGAAGCTTCCGCATCCAAACTCAACTATATCAAACTCGACGGTAACGTCGGTTGTATGGTAAATGGAGCCGGCCTAGCTATGGCAACCATGGATATGATCAAACTCTCCGGTGGAGAACCTGCCAACTTCCTCGACGTAGGCGGTGTGCCAGTGCCGAAACCGTCGAAAAAGGATTCCGCATCATTCTCAAAGACCCGAACGTAAAAGCGATTCTGGTCAATATTTTCGGTGGCATCGTTCGCTGCGACCGTGTCGCCAACGGGGTAGTGGAAGCCTACAAAAATATCGGAGAGATTCCCGTTCCTATCATTGTACGCCTTCAGGGAACTAATGCCGAACTGGGTGCAAAAATCATCGACGAATCAGGACTTAAAGTAGCCTCTGCCATCACGCTGGCAGAAGCAGCAGCCAAAGTGAAGGCCGCATTATCCTGATTTTGCGGTAATTGTTGTATCTTTCTGCTTTCCGGACGTTGATATATCAGACCAGATGATGAAAAAAATTACGGTCTTATCGGGAGTTCTGGGGGCAGTTCTGTTGGTGATTGGTCAGGTCATGCGTTTTATGGCTCTGCCAGGCTGGAATATTGTGCATATCTGCGGGCTGATTGCTGCGTCTCTTTTTGCTTTGGGTGTTGCCCTTCATGCCCGACGTACGACCCGGGAAGACCGTTTTTCTCAAAAAATTGAAGAAATCGGTAAAGAAAAAGATGATGACTAAGCGTATTCTCTGGCTGGGTTGGCTGTGGCTGGCAGTTGAATGGGCGGTGGCACAGGTTCCGGAAAATGATTTCTGTGAAAATGCCCTCAGGCTTCAGGTGGGGGAGGTGATTCATTCGATTGACAATACAACTGCCACGATTTCCACAGGTCAGATCCCCGAAGGCCTGCCCATAACCTGTATCCAGACTTTTGAAAATGATCTGTGGTTTGACTTCATTACAACCGACAGCTACCGCCACTATCAGATTGTCATTTCTCCATGGGAATGCAACTCTCCGGCCGGGCTTCAGGCGCTGATTATTCGTGCCGATGATTGCAGCGGTGATCGTTTTCAGTATGTCGATTGTGGTAATCCTTATTCGGAAGAAGAAATTCGCCTGTTTGTGGATGATTCCCTGCTGGATCAGCATTATTTCATTTATATTGACGGGTATGATGGCGCTCGTTGTACCTTTCAGTTATCTCTTAAAGGTTTTACCCAAAACCCGCGCACTGGGGCAGACCATCGCAATACAGATCTCGACTACGGCAATTCTCCCCCTGCCTATTATCCCGAAGACCCTGCCGTAAAGTTTGTCAACAATGAGGCTGAAATCACCTGGCGTGCGGGCAGCGAAGAAGATGTGCAGCTTTTTCTGGTAGAAAGGATGGTCAGCA
Source organism: Bacteroidia bacterium (assembly GCA_041391725.1). GTDB lineage: Bacteria > Bacteroidota > Bacteroidia > J057 > J057 > JAGQVA01. The sequence continues at coordinate 340,476 of JAWKNL010000004.1, read as the reverse complement.
CCTCCCACAATGGCATAGGAAAAGTAATCGGAATGGCAGAGCCGGTTACTACCGTGGGTTCCAGTCAGATAAACAGCTATCGTGTGGTTTATAGCGGAGACTTTGAAGAGAAACAAAAGTATTGCTTTCGCGTCGTGAAGATCAGTTCGACCGGAGAAAAATCGTATTCCGACAATTTTTGCGGGGAAATGACGACTGTGGATGGCTTTTATGCCAGCCCGGTGTTTGAGGGGGGCGAAAACGATATTTTTGTGGTTGCGCTTCGCGCCGACAAAAGGCAGGAACTGAAGCTGGCTGTTGTTTCCGAAGAAGGGGATATCGTCAAACAAACTGTGGTGAAACTGCCCGCCGGTAAGGGTGGGAATTTTGAAATAGACATGAATGCTTTTCCGGCTGGAAATTATTCTCTCCGGATAGAAGGACGAAGTGGTTTTTATCTGCGCAGGTTTCAGGTGAAGTAAGTGACGAGGCTATTTTGACCACTCGCGCACCCTGGGCTACATCTGAAAAGATCAGGCTTTAATTTTACGGCAACCTTAGTTTCTAACAAACCCTTTGTTTCTCGACGATTACCGTATTTGCGGTCTGGGAAAAGAAAAATGCCTATGAAAATTACCAGCGCGCCGCCTGTCTTGTTTCTATGGATTTTTATTGCCTTATCTTTCACCGGCACGACCCTTCGTGCGCAGACTATTTTATTCTCTGAAGATTTTGAGACGTGGAATGGCAGCCTCACCTGCCTCCCCGGCTGGAATTGCGCCACAACCCCGGCATGTACCGCTGGTCTTGCCTGTAACTGGGGGCGTAACGATATTTTTGGAAGTCAGGGCCAGCCGTCGGCTGCCGATTGCAGTGGTGCCGGGTTTTATGCCCGATGCCATTCCTCCCAAATGATTTTCGGAGATATTCCCGCCATATCTTCGCCTCCCATTAACCTCAGTGGAATTCCCGCCTCTGATCCTGTGGCACTCACCTTTTGTTTTATTAATGCCGGCGCCCAGATCGTTGACAGCGATGGATTTCAGGTTTCCTTTTCCAATGATGGCGGCACAACCTGGCAGGCATATTACCTCGACTTTAATGTTTACAATGCCTGGACCAACCTATCGGTTCCCGTACCGGGTACTTTTCGTTCGTCAAACTTCCGGTTCCGTATAGAAGGTGTTGCCAACCAGGCTTCGGCAGATATGGGAATAGATGACCTATCACTGGTCAACAATGCCATTCCCTGTAATGCCCAGCCCAGTGTCATTTCTGTCAGCGGATCAGGGAAAATTTGCCGGGACAGTACTGCCGATGTAAGGACATTTTCCCAAACCGGCAGCACCTCCAACAATTATGTCTATGTTATCACCGATACAGCCGGTATTGTGCATTCGGTGATCGCCGGTAACACTTTTGATTTTAATGAACTGGCTCCCGCCCAATACGAAGTCAGAGGTGTATCTTATGATGGCCTTATCACCGCAAACGCGGGCAAATCCATGGACAGTATCTCCGCTACGGTGTGTCATGTGATCTCGGCCAACTACCTGACCTTCGTTGTTACAGAAATTACAGCGACTGCATTTGTAGTTTCTGATTACAATGGCGCAGCCATCAGCCGGTACGGCGGAAGAGACGGCGCCGTCATGGTGACAACATCCGGCGGATCTGGCGCATTGTCTTACCTGTGGAATACCCAGCCTCCCCAAACCACTTCTACCGCTATCGGGCTTGGTGCAGGAGAATATCATGTATCGGTTTCTGATACATCGGGATGCCATGCAGGGGCAACGGTTTCCCTTTCTCAGCCGGACTCACTTTTGATTTCACTTCAGATATCCTCCGATTATCATGGAACTGCGATAAGTTGCACGGGCGCATCCGATGGTACGGTACAGGTGCAGGTGACAGGAGGGATTTCGCCCTATACATATCAGTGGGCACACAATACCCAATTGTCAGGCAATACAGCCGCAGGACTCGGTGCCGGAACCTACACAGTCACAGTGCGGGATGCCAATGGGGCAGAAAAAACGGACACAGTGTTGTTACATGATCCGTTGCCCGTTACGCTGACACATACCATTTCCCAGTTGAAATGTGCCAGTCAGGCCGATGGTTCGATTGCTGTTCATGCCACCGGAGGGGTAGCTCCTTACAGTTATAACTGGGATCATGGCCCCTCGACGCCCGCTGTCGAAGGACTGAGTTCTGGTTCCTATCGCTGCCAGGTTACAGATGCAAATGGTTGTCAGGCTTCTTCCACTTTTGTAATTGAAGACAAATTGCCTATGCAGATTGAGGGGATAGTATCCAATAATATATGTTTTGGTGCAGCTGACGGATATATTGGAATTAATATTTTGGGTGGAACGGCACCTTATTTTTACCGATGGTCCTCAGGCGCAGAAGTTTCCGACTTATTTGGCCTTACTGCCGGCAGTTATACGCTCACTGTCGCTGATTCTGTGGGGTGTACTGCCACCGAATCATTTACTATTCAGGAGCCACAGCCGTGGCAAGTGGATATTTTTACCCGCCCCGACAACGGGAAGTCTGTAGGCTCTGCCCAGGCTGTAGTCTCAGGAGGTGTGCCACCCTATCAATATAGTTGGACTACCGGTGATACGGGGGCAACAGTTTCCGGATTGCTGGCGGGCAGTTATGCGCTCAAAATTACAGACGCCAACGGCTGCGAATGGTCTCAGTCATTTGAAATTGACCCAAGTGACCGGCCCGAATGTCTGGAAATCCATACAGGGTTTTCGCCCAACGGAGACGGCATCAATGAGACCTGGCATATTCCCTGTCTCACATATTTCCCCGACAACAAGATAACGGTCGTCAACCGGTGGGGACAGGAGTTGTTTTCTGCACAAGGATATGACAACAGTTGGGGAGGCACTACGAATGGACAGCCCCTTCCCGATGGCACCTATTTTTACATAATTGAAATACAAACCAACAACAACCGCCGTCAGTTTAAGGGTACGGTGAATATCATTCGATAGTAATGAAAAAACGAATACCCATACTTGCTTTTTTGATACTGTCTTCATGGTGTGTCTGGGCTCAGCAGGAGCCGCTTTTTTCCCAATACCGCATCAATGCCTTTGTCATAAACCCTGCCATTGCCGGTAGCACGGCGAAGCAGGAGGTTCGGCTCAATTACCGCTCCCAGTGGCGACAGTTTCCCGGCTCACCGCGCACGGCTTCGCTTACGTGGCAGGGAGCAGTCGATGAAAAAAGTGGACTGGGACTGCTGGTATTTGCCGATGGGGTAGGGCCCAACCAGCGCACCGGGATGCAGACCGCCTACGCTTTTCACATTCCGGTGGGGTATGAGGGCTCAAACGGACAAAATTACCTTTCGCTGGGCATGGCCGGAAAATTTATGCAGTTTCGCTTTCAGGGTGAAAAAGTATATTTTCAGGACCAGACAGATCCCGCCATTTATGAATCCAGCCAGGGGCTGATGATCGGCGACGTGGCCTTTGGTGCCCATTTCTACAATGACTACTTTTTTGCGGGGTTTTCTGCTCCCAATCTTCTTCAAAGCAGCTTTGGAACTACTTTTGACCAGGCTTCACGTTCTCTGATCAGCAGGCTGTACAGGCACTATTTCGCTTTTGTGGGATACAAATTTGTGTACGATAATCTGACTATAGAGCCTTCTGTACTGATAAAAAAAGTGCAGACCACCCCGTATCAGATCGAGGCGAATGTGAAGTTTTATCTGTTAGAGGATAAGTTTTTTGCAGGAGTATCCTATCGTACCGACTGGTTTATGACCTTTATGGTAGGAGTACATGCAAATAATTTTCATTTCATCTACTCCTCTGACCTTATGCTTCCCAATGCAAGGCCGGGGCAGCTTTACGGTACCTCCAATGAGTTTACCCTGGGATATGACCTGGGAGCAGGTGCAGGCGATGGCAGTGAAAAGGGGGGGCGTACAGGAACCTGGAAAAAACTGTATCGCGAAGAGTAATTATAAGGAGTTTATTCCCCCGAGGCATACATATTTGACATTCAGGTATTCTTCCATGCCATAATGGGATCCTTCCCTTCCGAAACCGCTTTCTTTTACGCCTCCGAATGGCGCTTCGGCTGTGGAAATCAACCCTGTATTGACACCGACCATACCGTACTCCAGCGCTTCGGCAACCCGCCAGATACGGGCGTAATCTTTTCCGTAAAAATAGGCTGCCAGTCCGTATGGCGTATCATTGGCGAGGGCGATGGCTTCTTCTTCGGTATGAAATACAGATACGGGAGCTACCGGGCCGAAAATTTCCTCGTGACACATGTCCATTTGCTGAGATACGCCGGTAATTACCGTTGGTTCGTAGAAATTGGGCAGGTTATTCCACCTTTTTCCTCCGGTAACAATATTCGCGCCTTTATCTCTGGCGTCTTGAATCAGTCTTTCCACCTTGTGCATGGCTGCTGCATTGATAAGCGGGCCAATGGACACGCCGTGGTCCATGCCATAGCCGGGTTTGAGATTTTGTACAGCTTCGGAGAGCTTTTGTGTAAAAATATCATAAACCTGGGCCTGAACAAACAGCCGGTTGGCGCAGACGCAGGTCTGGCCGGCATTGCGATATTTGGAGGCGATGGCGCCTTCGACTGCGGCGTCGATATCGGCATCGTCGAAGACGATGAAGGGGGCGTTGCCGCCAAGCTCAAGGGAGAGTTTTTTTACCGTAGCAGCGCACTGGCGCATAAGGTATTTACCGGTTGCGGTCGAACCGGTAAAAGAAAGTTTTCTCACCAGCGGACTTTCTGTGAGTATTGCTCCGACCCCGGCTGGCTGGCTGGTGGTAACGACATTCAGCACACCGGGGGGAAATCCCGCCATTTCAGCCAGGTATGCGAGGGCAAGTGCAGACAAGGGAGTATCTTCTGCGGGTTTGACTACCACTGTACAACCTGCTGCCAGTGCGGGAGCCACTTTGCGGGTGATCATGGCGTTGGGGAAGTTCCAGGGTGTGATGGCTGCCACTACGCCTACAGGCTGCTTGAGTGCCAGTATCCGTTTGTCGCGGCTCTGGCCGGGGATGACGTCGCCATAGGCCCTGCGGGCTTCTTCTGCAAACCACTGAATAAAGGATGCGCCGTAGGCAATTTCTCCCCGGGCTTCAGGGAGCGGCTTGCCCTGCTCGGCAGTAAGGATGACCGCCAGATCTTCCTGATGTTGTATTTGCAGGTCATACCATCTGCGGAGTATCGTGGCCCTTTCTCCGGCAGTATGACTTTTCCATATAGGAAAGGCTTTTTCCGCTGCGTCAATGGCGTCCAGCGTATCGGATGAGTTCATATCAGGAACCATCGCCAGGGGAGAATAGTCATAAGGGTTGACGACGGGAAAAGTGTTGCCTGTGCGGGCCTCGCGCCAGGTTCCGTTGATAAAAGCATTTGTACGAAGAAGAGGAGGATGCTGGAGGATCATAATCCGTAAATTGGGATAATACTGAATTAAACCAAAACAGAGGAATGAAACAAATTAGTTTCCAGGAGTGCTTGGAGAGTTGCGGAAGTCGGGCGATCGCCTCGGGTCGCAGAGGTGAAGGGTTACATAAGCCCGGATAATGACATACCGGCGGGCGGAGATGGGTTCATACGCCGCTGCAATATCGGAGGCAAAAGGCTCTGTGAGCGGGTATCTGTCGATCGTTCTGGGTTTGTCGGGCCAGTCTTTGACGCTTTCGATGAGGCGGTTTTCGTAGTCTATCCGGTAATAGACAGGGTATCCGGGTACTTTTCTGAATAATGGAGCAAGGAGCATGGCATGGTCAGTTAGGCGTGGTAATAAAAATCCTGAAGTGTGAGCGGGGGATCAAAAGGGAAAACATCGTTGAAGGTCCGGCAAATGGTGACCATATCGTGATAATCGAAGGTTCGTTCTGCTTCATAGTCATCAATTTTGGCATAAACTTTCCTGTAAAAGGTGGTATGCCAGATATGGAGGCGCCAGCAGATCAAAGCTTTGATTTGTTCTACTTTTTTTGGGTCATTCATCTGCTCAAATATGGCATTGATTCTGTATTTTTGCGGCTTCACGGGAGATGTTTTGTTGTGTTTTGTGATTATATTGTATAGTTCGCAACACAAACGTAACGAAAGTATTTCATATAACCAACGATTCGTTCACAAAGATACGAAAATGGAGCCTATTGTACACAAACTCAAGCGGTTACTCCGCGAAAAAAATATTAGTCACGCCGAAATCGCCGAAAAACTGGGCAAACATCGCACCTTCATTACCCGCAAAATCGGGGGTGATTCCATGGAGACCCGGCTGCTGGAAGATATTCTGGAAGCGACAGAACTTACCTACCAGCATTTGGTCTGCGGAGAAGACCAGAATCTGCGTGAGGAGCTCGATGAGATCAAAAAAGAAATCTCTATGCTCAAAGAGTATATTCCCCAATACAATAAAAAACAGGACAAGTGAGTCTCTTAGAAAAAATTAACAGCCGTCAGACGAGCACCTGGATTTTTCTGGCTGTGGGTGCGGCATTTATCGCAATCCTTATTTTCAACGATCTGGCCAGCAATCCCTCTTCCTACGAACTGAAAATCAAACAGGAAAGGGAGCAGAAAAATCTTCAGTTTACCAACGACCCCGAAAGCCCCATTAAGAAAGAAGATCGCCCCGGCTTTCAGGGACTCAAATATTTTCCGCCCAATGAGGATTATTTGGTTCCGGCTACTTTTATTCCTTTTCCCGACCCCGATACACTTCTGCTGCTGACTTCCACCGGTACAGATTATGAGGTAATAAGGGCAGGGAAACTAGCCTTTACACTTCAGGGGCAGTCGCTCGAACTGACGGCATTTTTATATCTGGAACCCGGGAAAGACGCTTATTTTGTTCCTTTCCGCGACCTGACCACCAATGTTTCTACCTACGGCGGCGGGCGTTATATGGATATACCTGCAGGAGATCCACTAATGATAGACTTCAACAAGGCATATAACCCCTATTGTGCCTACAATGCTTCTTTTGTATGTCCCCTTCCCCCGAAGGAAAACAAGCTGAATCTGGAGATTCTTGCCGGAGAAATCTACCTGACTAAATAAACTCCACGTCTTCTCTGAAGGGAAACTCCATAAGCAGGCGCATGCCGTGCTGGAGGTCCATGTCTTCAAACAGGGTTTTGTATAGGGTCTGTGTGATGGGAGCTGAAAATTTGTACTGGGCGGCGAGGGCTTTTACGACACAGACGGTTTTCAGGCCTTCGGCCACTTCTTCCATGCTTTCGAGTATTTCGTCGAGGCTCTCGCCTTTGGCGAGGCGAAACCCGACCGTAAAATTACGGCTCCGGGGTGAAGCGCTGGTCGCTACCAGATCGCCAATGCCTGCCAGCCCCAGAAACGCCCTCGGATCTGCGCCCAGCGCCTTGCCGATATGAACCATCTCTGCCAGCCCGCGCGTGATCAACAGGGCGCGTGTATTGTCGCCGTATTCCAGCCCGTGCAATATGCCCGAAGCAATGGCCATGATATTTTTCAGCACCCCTGCCAGCTCAATCCCAAACAGGTCGTGGTTGCCATGTACCCGAAACCTACCGCTGCGGAGCGCACTTTGCCCTTCGCGTATGACTTCGTCAAAATGGCTGGCCACCACGGTTGCAGCAGGCTGTCCTTCGGCAATTTCTCCCGCAAGGTTGGGCCCGGCAGCACATCCCACCCGCAATACCACGGTTTCCTCCAGAATCACCTCACTCATGGTTTTACCTGGGCTCTGCTGAGTTTTTCCACCGTACGCGAGCCGCTCTCCTTCGGGAAGGGTTACGTCGAGTCCCTTCGTACCGTGAATCAGCTTGTGAGAGGGTTTCAGAAATGGCCAGATCCACGAGCATTTCCCTGAAATTTTCTGAGGGAATAACCGGAAATATCAGTTCGCACTCACGTGCCAGCTCTTCCAGGCTGGTGGTGGTGCTTACTTTTGATGTATATTGCGTCCCCGGTAGCTGCGGGTGCGCTGAAGTTCTTCGGCCACTTCCGGTCTGCGGGCATATAACAATACCCTCCGGTTTTCAGCCAGAAGGTTGGACAGTGCCGTTCCAAACGAGCCCGAACCGATGACACCTACAGTCTCATTAGATGATTGTTGAAAGCCCATATCCTTCGAGTCGGTTGTGGAATAATACAGGAGATTTATATTTTCTGAAACCAGGGTCTGACGATCCTGAATGGTGAGAGGTCGCTGGGCGTGATAGATGCCGAGGTTTTGTACTCCGTGCTCAATAATAGACTGCACGTCGTTGACGAGGTGAGCGGCCAGGTGTACTTTTCCCTGATCGGCCATGGTTCGTAATCTGTCAAGGACTCTTTCTACTGCCTGCCGGTATATTCCCATATCAAGTGTACGTTCTTCGGGCGGGATACGAAGGATGCCGTGAGATCCAGGCCAGGGTTCCGTTTTTTGAGTTGCTGAAAGGCGACAAAAGCCACAATATGGCTCGAAAAGACGCGGTTTTCGACATGATACCGTTCGACAATTTTTTCGCCCAGCAGGCGGGTGTATTCTGCATCGCGCTGCCAGTCGTCTCTGACTTCGCCCCGGTTCATAAAGTATGACTTTATTTCCACCTTACGGCCCCGGTTGTCAAAACTGTCTCCGTTTTCATCGACAAAGTTTCCAAACAAATCCATGGGTTTTCCAAAGGAAAGGGCGATTTCGGAGCTGGCGCTAAAGGTTGTCCAGATAAATTTGAGGAATTTGCGGTAGCTGGCAAATTCGTCATTGAGGATATAATACTGTTCCTGCCCGGTAAAGGTGAGGTGCTGGTTGATCAGTGATGCCGCTTCCAGTACAAAGTGATAGCTCATCACCATCGGAACGACAAAGATTTTTTCGGATATGCCGCGGGGAGGCGCGAGAAAGTTGCGCTTTTGTGCTTCGATGGCAGTGCCCAAAAGCCCGAGTTTGAGTTTTTCTCAATCATGCCTGAGCGCGAGCGCGTGCCGCCGGGAAAAACAGGCTGTGTACGCCTTCTAAGATAGAAATGGTAGAATAGGAGTTGAGCGTCTGCCGGTAAATGGGGTTCTTTTTCCGCCTGTCCACCTTATACGCGCCCAGTCTTTTCATAAAATAGGCGAGAATGGCGGTATTGTAGAGGTTGAGCCCGGCACCATAAATAAAGGCTGGCAGCCCCAGCGCATGAAGCCCCCAGCCTACGAGGATCGAATCGACATTGCTGAGGTGAGTGGGAACCAGCACGATTGTGCCTTTGGTGGCCAGGTTACGCATGGCCTCGGTTTCACCGAGGAGGTGCACTTTTTCCTGGAGGCCTACGCTGTGATTGATGACCGATTTTACGGTTTTTCCTGCCGAAGCATTGAGCAGGGTCGAAAAGAAAAACGGCAGAAATCGTTTGGCGAAATGATAACTTCCGGGCCGGAAAGTACTGGCGATTTCATTGGCATAACGGCTGACAATGGATTCGAGCAGTTCATCGCTTTTCAGGGCAAATGTCTCGGGATTGTGATCAAACTGCTGGATGCGCACCATTTCCTTTTTGATCCCCGACCAGAAAGCCGGTTCATCTTTGGGATCGACCTTCCAGGGGTCTTCTGTCATCCTGATCCGCTCCATAAACATGGTTTTTTCGATCATGTCCTGGACAGATGCCTGATCGGTGTGAGCCGGATCGTGGAGCCCGTTCATCGCATCGCGGATGACTTCATCGACGAAACGCTGCTTTTGCTTAAATAATTGTGTGATAGGCCAGTCGTGGATATTGGGTACTACGGGTTTGTACAATATCCCTTCCTGTATATAATGTTGAATGGATTCCATATTTTCGCATTTACCGCATCTTCCTCCCTGCAATTCATTGGGGGCCTAAAGATCGGAAAATGTTGGGAATAACGGAAATTCCCCGAAAAAAGCGGAGGAAAATCATCAGCCCGAAATGATTCTGCTGACAATTTTCCTCCTGATACTCCTATTTTGATTGTTTGACTGCGACTCCGTTGGGGCCCTGAATCCGCATTCCGGGCTGATTGTACAGCAGGTCATAGTATTCGGTTGCCATTCTTCCCGAATCGAAGAAGGGCACAACCTCGCGCATACTGTTTTTTACGACCTGCATCCACTTATCGGGCTGATCATAATACATGGGCACGATTTCGGAGGTGAGAATCCGCATCAGGTGGTGATAATCGTGGTCGTCCTGCATATGTACCGGCTGGTTTTCGTCGGCCTCAGGCAACACAAAGCAGTTGTGCCCGTGTTTGGCAAATTCCGGAATCCACCCGTCATTGACAGAGAAGTTGACCGATCCGTTCATGGCGGCTGTCATGCCACTGGTGCCCGAGGCTTCCATGGGTCTCCGCGGGGTGTTGAGCCATATATCGGAGCCTTTTTTGAGGGCTGCCGAAAGGTTCATTTCATAGCCTGTGAGAATGGTCGCCTTATGGCTCAGGCGGGTAAGCTGTACCAGTCGGTTGAACAGATCCACAGCGTAGTCGTCAAACGGATAGGGTTTGCCTGCCCAGATGATCTGCACGGGATAATTGACTCTGTCGAGCAGATCGTAAAAGCGGGTATGGTCGCGCAGAATCAGATCAGCGCGCTTGTATCCGGCAAATCGCCTTGCCCAGACGATGGTCAGCACTTCGGGATCAAATATATTTCCGGTCTGGTCTGCGACGATTTTGAAAAGCTCTTCCTTCATCTCCCTTTTGCGTTCGCGAAGGGCGGTATTATCGTCTTTGTCGAGAGCGGCTTTCATGTGGCGATCCTGCCAGAACTTCTGATTCTGTGCATTGGTGATGCCCAGGATTTCGGGACGATCCTTGACGTCTTTCCACATTTTATTGGACACCGCAGCATGAAGCTGAGACACGCCGTTGGCGTTGCCTGCAAGAACCAGTGCCGCAGGGGTATAACCAAAGTTGTCGGTATCGTTGTGATGCGTGATTTCCCTGACGGTTTTGAGCGGTACACCTGCAAAGAAGTCCATTTTTTCCAGCAGGTGGATGTCGTGTTCTTCATTTCCTGCCCTTACCGGAGTATGGGTGGTGAATACAAGCTTTTCCCTTACTTTTTCCACATCGCCGAGTTCTTTGTAAAGATGGAAGGCGAGGGGAAGGGCGTGCGCCTCATTCATATGGTAGATATCTGCACCGCCGAGTGCTTCCACAACTTTTGCTCCGCCTACGCCCAGTACAATACTCTGGGCGATTCTCGCAGCGGTATTCTGGTCATAGAGGTGGTGGGTAATGGTGCAGGAAAGATAATCGTTGTAAATGTCGCGGTCTGTGGTGAGCAGGTACATCGGAACGGTACCGAAAACTTCCGGAGGAAGGTACCATGCCTGAATTTTTACATCCTGACCGTGGATTCTGACAGGGAATACCAGATCCGTTTCCTGAAGAAAAGTATAATACCTTTCCCGGAAAAGGACTTTCATGGAACTGTTCTGGTCCCTGACCTGATCAAAATATCCGAATTTCCACAACATTCCGATGCCAAACATATTCTGTTTGAGATCAAATGCGCTGCGCATATGCGAGCCGGCCAGATACCCCAGGCCACCTGAATAGATTTTCAGCGCGGTATCAATACCAAATTCCATGCTGAAATAGGTAACCCGTTTAGAGAAAGGTTCTGCCGGGGTATAAGGGTGTTCCCACGTACAGTTAGTTTTCATTTGATTCAAGTTGAGATTAATTTGAGTGAAGCAAAATTAGGGTGTAATTTGGTAAATACAAGGCAGTTTACGGGTATTTCATTCAGCGGTGTGAACTGATAATTTGAGCAGTATATTTTCACCCATACAAATTTTAACTGCTCATCCCATCGGAAATTCGCATAAAATCTGCTTTATTCGGGTACAAACGAATAGAAATATGAACCCGGCTGATCAGTTTTTTCGCTATAAACCTGCTGCAAACCTTTTGTGGCTGATTTTTGCACTCGAATGGATATCTCCTTTTTTTACCTCCCGTTTTCCGGTCTCTTCTATGATGACGGGAATTTACACTTTGGGGCTTTTGCGGGCGGTAATCTGGATTTATGTGTGGATGAGTTTTCGGAGGATGTTGCATGAACACTTCCGTTATGTAGGAGCAGATGTGTTTTTCTGGATTATCATTCCTGTAAGCCTGATGTTTTCGCTGTTGGGTCTCACCGGAATTTACCAGATGATGCCGGAGATCACCACAAAAATTTCCGGCATGGTGTACTCTGGCATTCTGATTTTATTTGCCCTGAAGATTTATGCTATGGAAGGAGACCTGTTTGGCCTGAAAAGGCACTGGGTCTATTCCTTTCTGGCAGCGCTGGTCTATGCGCTGGTGGTATATCAACTGCTAAGTCTCCAGCGATTCCCCGGAGCGATTTTGGTTGTGCGGGGAATACATTTTTTCCTGTCGCTGTTTTATACGCTGTTTTTTTACCAGATTTTGATCAGGGCCCACCGGAAGCCTGCTGAGTCTGATACGGTACATGAAGAGACCCTGATTGAAGAAATCGGGGATAAAATTGAGGAGGTGTAGCGGCACAATAAAAGAGGCTGTCTTTGCAGACAGCCCCAACTAATTCGAATTTACCCAATTTTATATTATCATGTATATGTAACAACTACGGTTGGGTAGGGCAAATTATTGTTTCCTGACAAAAAATTTATTCAATAGCTCATTTTACCATCTGCGCAGTCCTGACACCCAATCAGGCATGAATTTTGCTTTGATAGGGATAAAGTTTTTATCGTGTAATATTTTGTTATTAAATTGTCTGAAAATCAGTTGAAAGTTTTTTGCTGACTTTGCTGGAATCAAACCTTTACCTACACCGTCTTATGAAAACATGGAAAGAATTTAAGCAAGTGGAACCCATCCTCCAGCGCATCGAAAAGCGCTTCACAAGACTTCAGGGGCTGGAACGCACGTACCACAAACTGAATCCCGAAAACTCGGGTATTACCCCTGAAGAAATCAAAGAAACCCGGGAGGTAATTCTCGAAAGTATCCGCGAGGAAGCCGGTGGTATTGAAGGCAGAATCTACTATTGGTTGTATCCTTTCTATTCGGGCAATTTTCTCCAACTCGTAGCCGCTCTGGGCAATTGCGGAATGATGGAAACCCAGAAAGACGATGCCGAATCCCGCAACGCTTTTTACAATTTTTTCCGCACCGTACCCATGGAAGAAAGGCTGCAGTTGGGCGAAAGGCTCAACCACCCCGAACTGACGCAACAGTCCATCCGCATTCAGGAAAAGATCCAGGAGAAAAAGGTTGCCCTTCAGGAGCATATCAACCGCAATTTCTCCAACTAGGGCCCTACATCAAAGGTTCAAACTTCATACAGTCTCCGATCCTCCATTTGAGTCCGGTAACTGTGATTTCTCCTTCGACTTTTTCAAGTTCGGCATAAAAAAATACGATTCCGTCTCCCCCTGTGCGTGAATTCCGGTACGTAACTTTGGCCTTTCCCCACAACTTGAGCTGGCGACCTACTTCCTGATTCTGGGTGATCACCATGTCATTCCTGTAAAAAAAAGCGCAATCATTCAGGTCGCAGTATTTGGGGGGATAAACCTTTTTGAGGTATTGCCCGAGGGCGGTGTTGACTTTGGATTTGATAACATCTGTTTCTGACTGTGCAGTTATTTCCGGTACAGCCATGAAGGTGAAGGCAAGGAAAATGACTCCGGATAAGATCGTTTTCATTTAATTCTCTTTTTAAAAGTATGATAGAGAATTAACTTTTCTCGGCCCGGAATTATTTTGCAAAAATGTCATCAAAACAGCTAAAATCTTACATTTAGCCCTGTTTTCGCAATTAATCTGCTTTTAATTTTCCTCTTACTGCAAACAGGAAATATCCGCCGGCTGCCGTAATAATGGAGAGGATAGCCGCTCTTGGTGTTTCTCCGTACAGCCAGGCGCCTGTGGCAAACAGTGCACAGTAAACCGTGATACAGCCCACCACCATGCTCAGGATTTCGAGCGGAATCTGCCCATGCTCTTTTTCGATCGGATCTCCCTCTTTGGCTGCTTTTTCAAGCACGGCATCCCAGCCTGATCCTCCGGGACGAATCAGCCGGTAAAACTTGCGCAAGGTCGCATCATCTGTCTGGGGGGTAAACCAGGTCGCCGCTACCCAGACGATGGTCGTGAGTACGGCTCCGATCACAAGTTTTTCCCAACCTGCCAGCGGGAGTATATTCAGTCCGTCGTGAATAAAGGTAAAATACCCTGCGATAATCAGTGAGGAGACCATTGCCACAATTTCGGTGAAGGCATTAATCCGCCACCAAAACCAGCGAAGAATATAAATCAGTCCTGTACCGGAGCCCAGAAGAAGCAGAAGACCGAAGGCCTGGTTGGCATCAGTAAGCATTAACCCCAGCCCCATTCCCAGCACAGTAGTAAGTACAGAAAAAACCTTCCGGCCCATACAAGTTCCCGTTGGCTTGCCTCCGGCTTGATAAAACGCTGGTAAAAGTCGTTGACCAGATAGGAAGCCCCCAGGTTTAGCTGAGTAGAAATGGTGGACATAAATGCCGCAATGAGCGAAGCAGATACCAGCCCCAGCAGCCCTTTGGGCAGCAGGGTAAGCATGGCAGGATACGCCACGTCGTGGCCCAGTTTGTCTGCCGAAAGATTGGGAAATGCCTTTTGAATATCGCTTACCTCCGGAAAAACAATCAGCGAGCCCAGGGCAATCAGAATCCAGGGCCACGGACGAAGGGCGTAATGGGCCACATTAAAGAAAAATGTAGCACCGATGGCGTGTTTTTCATTTTTTGCAGAAAACATGCGCTGGGCAATATAGCCGCCGCCACCGGGTTCTGACCCCGGATAATACGACGCCCACCATTGTACAGCCAGGGGAATCAGCAGAACCGGAACCCAGACCGAGGCATCGCTGAAATCGGGAAGAAGGCTGAGTTTGCCCGTGACGTTGGGGTGGGTAAGCAGGGCATCCAGTCCGCCAATAGAATCCATATTTACCAGATAATAAGCGCCCCATATAGAACCGATCATCGCCATGGTAAATTGCACGAAGTCGGTAATGATCACGGCTTTGAGTCCGCCTATAGTGCTGTAAATCAGGGTGATGGAGCCTGCAATCAGGAGGGTTTGCCAGCCCGGCATTCCCAGCATGATCTCTCCGAATTTGACTGCGGCCAGAGAGACAGAGCCCATGACCATCACATTAAAAATCAGCCCGAGATAAAGCGCCCGGAAACCCCGGAGGAAGGTGGCGGGTTTTCCACTGTATCGCAATTCATAAAACTCTACGTCGGTAAGCACTTCCGAGCGGCGCCATAGTTTGGCATAGACAAACACGGTCATCATGCCTGTCAGCAGAAAAGCCCACCAGCCCCAGTTGCCCGCTACGCCGTCAGTTCGCACCAGCCCGGTTACCAGGTTGGGGGTGTCGGTGGAAAATGTGGTTGCTACCATAGATACGCCGAGCAGCCACCAGGGCATATTTCTCCCCGACAGGAAAAACTCAGAAACGTTTTCCCCGGCTTTACGGGAAACCCATAGCCCCACTATCAGTGAAACTATAAAGAAGGCAATGATGATGCCCCAGTCGATGTTTGATAAAATCATGGGTAGTAGTTGTTAGTTTTTATTCCCGGCGTAAGTTTTCGGGCTATTCAGACAAAAATGGTAAAAAGTCCGAAACTTTCGCAAATGGTTTTCCGAAGAGACGCATCATTCATAAAAAAAACTATCTTGGTGTCAGAATTGGATTTGTATGAAAAAAGTTTTTGTCACAGGCTGCTTTGATATGCTCCACAGCGGCCATGTAGCCTTTTTGCAGGAGGCCGCAAAATACGGGGATTTGTATGTAGGTATCGGGGGAGATGAAAATGTAAAAAATCTGAAAGGCCGTTACCCGGTCAATACAGAGCAGGAGCGGAAATATATGATCGATTCGCTTCGCTGTGTAAAAGAATGTGTGGTCAATACCGGCTGGGGAATTATTGATTTTGAAGAGGAACTTACCCGTGTAAAGCCCGATATTTTTGTTGTCAATGAAGACGGAAATTCTCCCCGGAAATCTGAAGTGGTAAAAAAACGGGGAATCGAATATCTGGTGTTAAAACGCATTCCGCATGGCGACCTGCCCACCCGTTCGACGACTTCGCTTCGCACGGTCTGTACCATTCCCTTCCGTATCGATATGGCGGGCGGATGGCTGGATCAGCCTTATGTTTCGAAGTTTTGGCCCGGCCCGGTACTCACCATTTCTATCGAACCTACCGTTGAGTTTAATGAGCGAAGTGGGATGGCTTCCAGTACCCGCCGGAAAGCGATCGAATTGTGGAAAACCGATATCCCCTCCGGTGACCGCGAGCAACTGGCCAGAATTTTATTCAGCTACGAAAATCCTCCCGGAACAAAAATTATCGCAGGCTCTCAGGATTCACTGGGCATTGTGCTTCCCGGTCTCAATAAACTCGATTACAACAACAACTACTGGCCGCATACCATCACTTCCGTTCACGATGAAAATGTTCTGACCTTTATCGAAAATCATGTTTTTCTCGTTCCCCTCGAACCGCGTGAAATGGACTACGATGTGCTCGACAATACCCGCATTTCTGCTGAGGGTGCCCGGGCACTGGCCGATGCGGCGGAAGCCTGCTGGGAGGCAATGAACAACTGTGATCTGGCGGGTTTTGGGGATTCATTCCGCCGCTCCTTTGAGGCACAGATCGCCATGTTTCCCAATATGGTTGACGACCACATCCTGCAGATTATTGATACTTTTCGCGATCATGCGCTTGGTTGGAAACTCTCCGGTGCAGGTGGCGGCGGATACCTTATTCTGATCGCAGCGAATCCTGTCGCAGGGGCCATGGCTGTGCGAATCCGCAGAAAAGACAGCGGGTTTTAAAAAAAAAGCAGAGATTAATCTCTGCCTTTGCATATCCAACCAACAGTTGGAATCCGGAATTACAGTGTATTTTATCGGTTAACAATTATTTTGCGGGAGCCGAGCCTTCGTGTGCCAAATGCACTGTTTTTATTGGCGATGACGGTGACCACATAGGTTCCGGGATTCAGTCCAGATACATCCAGCGAATCTGTATTTTCGCCCGAAAACAACCGAACTTCCTTTTCCATGACCAGCCTTCCTGTAGTTGTAAATACCGAAAGTGTGGCCGGTTGCATCATATCCGATTTGAGGGAGAAGTTGACGGTTTCTGAGGCCGGGTTGGGCCAGGTTTTGAACTGGAACCTGCTCATCAGGTCTGGCTCAACCGAAGTGGGTGGTGGCGGCTGAATATCGGTTGTGGGGTCGCAGGTGATATCGGCGACATAGTTGACCACATTACCCTGGTTGTCGATAAAATTGTCGTTGACGAGATCGAGTTTTTTGTTGCTCCAGTCGTAAAATTCGACGACATCTAGGGTTCCGTAGTTGGCACCAAACCAGTCCTGCAGGATGGTTGCAAACACCTGCCGGTAATCATGCTGATAGCTGGTAAAGTTGTTGTTGTGAAGCAGGCTGAGGTTAGGGTTGGTGCCAGTGACACCGGGTTTTATGCCTTTACCAACTACCAGCATGGGTGCGGAGGTTCCGTGGTCAGTGCCGTAGGTTCCGTTTTCTGCCACCTGGCGTCCAAATTCGGAGAATGTAACAGTCATTACTCTGTCTTCAATACCCAGCCCTTTCAGATCTTCCTGAAAAGCCTGGATGGCCCCTGAGAGGTGATAAAGCAATGCACCGTGGGAACCGTAGGAGGGTTTCCCTGCAATTGCCTGGCCTTCATGGGTATCAAAGCCGCCCATGCGCACAAGGAAAATTTTGGTTTTACACCCTGCACTCAGCAGCCGGGCCACAGTTTTGAGCTGCGGTGAAAGCGGGTTGTGGTAGTTGCTGGCCGCGCCGGTATGATAAGTTTCCGGATAGACTACCCCTGGTGTATTGGTTCCGTTGTCGTAAAGTGTGGAGAGCCGCTGGGCATACACATTAGTGCTGCGCTCCATTTCGACGAGAAATTTCAGTTCGTTTCCGTAATCGGAAGCGGGAAAATTGGCGGGGAGAACCCCTCCCACACCTGCGAGCTGGTTGTAAAAACCATTGGGATCATTGCTAAGGGTCAGGCCTGTCGGAATTCCCATTGCCCTGTGGAAACCGAGAGAAATAATATGACTTCCAAATTCGAGGCCCAGCGGGTCGGGCATATCGATGGTTGGGAAAGCTTCCGGATAATTGGGGAAGCGGTGGTCAAGGTAACGGCCCCACCAGCCCGAATCAGGATTTTCGGGGATGGTATCGCCATCTTTGCCTGTGAGCCATATATCGGTGCCGCGAAAGTGTGAGCCATTGTTGTTGGTGTAGGATACATCCATCACCCAGTTGACTTTCCCCTGATCGTAAAGGTCTTTGAGACCCACAAGGTCGGGGTGGAGTCCGATCTGGCTTGGTGAGGGAAGGTTGTTGTCCAGGGTGATATATTTTCGTACGCCGGTATCTTCAATACCAATGAGCGGGCGAAGATTTTTATAAGTATTGTACTGGTTGAGCGGCACGAGGGTATTGAGGCCGTCGTTGCCACCGTGGAGTTGTACCAGTACGAGCACGCGGTCGCTGACCTGTTCGCAGGTGAAAGAACTCAGCATCAGGTTGCGGGCCATGGCACGCACAGGTATGCCGTTTAATGCCAGCGGCGCGAGAGCAAGCGGTAAAGTACCTCTGAGAAAGTCGCGTCTTTTCATATTTTTTGGTTGCGGTGATCAAATTATAGGTTGATAAATTGCTCCGGTAGCTGAGGCTCCCGAAGCTGAGGCTCCGGTAGCTGAGGCTCCCGAAGCTATCCCAATTGATATTCAGGTGATTGAAGGAGTGCGCGAATCAGTTTTTTGATCTGGGGTTTGACGTTGGTGTCATCGCCGAGGGCGATATAGTTGTCCCATTCAAACATCCAGTTGAGCTCGGTCAGTGTGTCGAGCAGCACATCGTGGAGAAAGTAATCAAACCGGGACTGGTCGAGCGGTTCGGGAAGCAGGTAGTCTGCCAGTTCGGCCACCAGGTGATGGGCGATCCGCGCACCGGGGTGCGGGCCGGGTGCTCCCTGTGGGTCGTTACCCTGAAAATCGTTGACCAATGCGGGGTTATTGACAAAAGCCATAACGTCAAACTGAAGCACAGCAGGGCCGTCTATATGTTCATCTACTATGGCATACCGGGCGGGGATAGATTTGGCGCTAAACCACAGACGATTGTACTCAGGTGCCTGATAGACCGGCTGGTAGCCCGCCACCTCTGGTGGGGCAAAAAGGTCAAAACATGCATCTGACATCGGTCGCTGCATCCCCCAGCGGTAAAAGTTGACATAAGCTTCAAAAGCATCGACCGCAGGGTCGGGCGGGGCCAGTTGAAAATACCGGATCATCCCTGTCTGCAATTCCAGTGGTGATTTGATCAGCGAACCGATAATTTCATCTCCCGAATCAGAATCGTCTTCATCGTAAAAATGTTCGCTTTTCAGCATTATCCTGAGGATTTCGGCTATGTTAAAGTCGTTATTCCTGAAAAATACTGCCAATGGCTGGATAATATCATCCTCAACCTCCTGGGAGATTTGGTACTTCACAAAAAACCGGTACAGCCTTCTGCATATATAGGCTGCGGTAGCGTCCTGGTCGAATATCATTTCGACAAAATCGGAAACCTCATCCAGCATACCCTGTACCGTGGTGCGCCCGGGAATGATATTATTGTTGAAGGCGTGTGAAAATACTTTGTCGGTCTCGTCGTGCTTTCCGGTATCGGGCTTGGCCTGCGGAAGTCCTGTATCGGGGTCGTGATACAGGGGGTTGGCCCAGTCTGTATTTTCCCTGAAACCGGTCATCAGTCGTGCGGCCTCGATCACATCCTGTTCGGTAAAGGTTGTATAGTCGTTGGGGCCGGCAGAGGGGCCTTTGCCAATGGTAAAAAGCTCAAAAAATTCGCGGACGAAGTTTTCGTTGGGATTACCCTTAAAACTTTCACTGATGTCAAGAAAATCGCCCATCCCGTTGTCCAGGCAAATCTTTTTTGCGAGATCTTTATAACTTCCGTTGGCGTAGTGCATAAACAGCCGCAGGGTATAATAATGGTTCTCGCTGTATTCTACCTCTTTAAAACTGGTGGTGAAGCTGGTGTGAAGAAAAAACAGGATTTTATGGGCAATGGTCAGGGGAACAGTCGTGTCAAAAAGCTGATGCAGCCACCAGGAGTTGATGATGTATTTCAGTTCGTCATTGGGAGAATTTGCGGTTGTCCTTCCCGAATCCACCCAGGTGGTGCCGGTTTGCGGGTCTATCGGAGGTAGGGGAGGTGCGGGAAAGTTGAGCAGCAAATCGACAGCTTCATCTGCGGTTTTTCCGGAAAAGGTTTCGATCTCTGCACGGGTAGGGCCAAAGGTGGCTCTTCGTAGCAAGTGTGCGGCCAGACGCTTACCCAGCAGGCCGGATCTGGGTGAAAGTGATGCCATAGCGTTATTTATGGTTGAACAAATACATATAGTTATGCATCCCGTGGGACGTCGTTCATATTTGCCTCAATTTTTCGCTCCTGGCTATATGACCCGCAGGTCATATTTGTGTAAGAAATCTGTTGTTTACCCCAAAAAAATTGCCGTTGAAAGGCAATGATTACAATGTAAAGATAGGAGTGTTGGCGGACTATTCAAGCGGAGATTTCGTCTGTATATGTAATGATTTCGACCAAAAAGTCGTTTTTTCAGACCGTTGGGTCTCCTGCTGGCGGCAAAATTTGTATCCGGCGGCTTTTTGCTTCTTCGGTCAATGTAATATTTTCCCCGTAAAGAATATTAATTGCCAGCGTATTATCCTCATTTTAGCTTCCGAATTCAGGGGTTATACAAGCGATACGATACTTTTTACGGATTACCATTTCCAATCAACCTGTTATCTACAACCAAAAATTGTCTTCTCTGAACCATTATGAGAAAGATTTTTTATCTGACGTTCCTTGTACTAATCAACCTCAACCCATGCTTTCTTTTTGCACAACTCCCGCCCAATCAGCCTGAGCAGGATTGTTTTTCTGCGCTGTCTGTCTGTCAGGATGTGTATTTTCAACCCAACTCTTACCGCGGTGCAGGCAACAATCCCGATGAAATCAACGGGATGCAATCCTGTCTGCTTCTGGGTGAACGCAACAGTGTATGGTATATCTTTACCGTCCAGACTCAGGGCGAATTATGTTTTACCATCACGCCGGTTGATACACTCGACGATTACGACTGGGCCTTGTTTAACCTCACCAACGCCAGTTGTGCTGACATTCCCAATAACCCCAATCTGGAGGTAGCCTGTAGCTGGACCTACAACTTTGGATGCCAGGGCCGCACGGGTGCCAATGGCGACATGGCCAACTGCCCCGGGCAGAGCACCCCTTGTATTCTCGTCAATCCGGGCCAGACGTATGTGCTCAACATCAGCAATTTTACCGCTTCCAATTCGGGTTATACCCTCGATCTTTCCCAGTCCTCTGCGCGGCTGTTTGACGATATTCAGCCTACGCTCGACGACGTTACCAGCTTCTGTACCGGGGTTACTGCTAAGTTCTCCGAAAATGTGAGCTGTGCTTCTGTCGATCCCGCTGACTTTACCTTTACCGGTCCCGACGGCCCTTATACCATTTCACGGGTTATAAGCCGCAACTGCGACAACGGAGGGGCTTTTGATACGAAATTTGATCTGATCGTTTCTCCTCCTATCCAGCAGGCAGGAAACTATACGCTTTCACTTACCGGCTCTGTCAATGACCTCTGTGGCAATGCTGCCGTACTGAGCAGCCATACGGTATTTATGCCCCTTCCGCCGACGGCGGCACTCAATGCTCCCGGCCCGCAATGTGAACTCGGCAACCGTTTCGGTTTTGCCTATACCGGCCCTTCGGCGGTGCGTAGTTACAACTGGAATTTTGGCGACAGCACCGGTTCTGCCCTTCCTGCTCCCCTTCATAGCTATCAGAGCCCGGGTACAAAAACCGTTACCCTTATCATTACCGATGTGAATGGCTGCCCTGACACCGCCTCTCAACAGGTGGTGGTTATGCCCAAACCCGATGTGCGTTTCCGTATGCCACTCAGGGGATGTGAGGGAGATACCATTGCAATAGAAAACCAGACGACCTTCCCCGGCAGCCCGATGTCCAGCCTCCTGTGGCGCATTGCCGATGGAACCATTACCTCCGATTTTTCTCCGGTACATCATTTTGCCGGCCCGGGAAGGTATCAGATCTTTCAGGAAGCGGTAAATCTCCTGGGATGCCGCGATACCGCCTCGCGTTTTGTGAATATTTACCCGACCCCTGATGTGGATTTTCTGGTGGAGGAAAATGTCTGTTACGGTTACCCCGCCCACCTGGTGTTTCTGAGCACCATTCGGAGTGAGTTGTTTGGCGATCAGATTGTGGACTGGACATGGAATTTTGGCGACAGCACCTCTGCGGGTATGGATGTCAATCCTGTTCACCTTTACGATACGGCGGGTATATATCCGGTTGTATTGACGGTGACTTCCGATAAGGGATGTGTGGACAGCCTGGTGCAGGATCAGATCATTCATCAGCCACCCCCACCTGCGATCAATGATTCTGCCGTTTGTTTTGGCCTGAGAGCCAACCTTGCGGCGATCCCCGTTGATGGCGGGATTACAAGCTGGTATATGAATGCCGAGGACACTACTGCTTTTTACAAAGGGCCTGCCTATTATTCGCCTCCGGTAACCTATCCTTACGAATTGTATGTAGAACAGCTTTCACCTGAGGGCTGTATCAGCGAAAGGGTAGCGGTACAGGTCGCGCACCACGAAGTGGGAACAGGAGAAATTATTGCAGATTCTGTGGTCGAATTTCCTACGCCTATTGCCCAGTTTGGGGTAGGGGGAACGATTTTGGGCGAAGAATACCTGTGGGCATTTGCGGATGGAACCACTTCTCCGGGCGCCGATCCTGTGCATGAATTTAAATATCCCGGGTTGTATAATGTCACGGTGAAGGTTACCGATATTTACGGCTGTGAATACGACCTGGAAAAAGAAATTGAAGTTAAGGCCTTGATTGATGTGTTTATCCCTTCTGCGTTTACGCCCAACGGCGACGGCTTTAATGACGAATTTTTTGTTGAGGCAAGGTTGATTCAGCAATTTGCCTTCACGGTCTTCAACCGCTTTGGCGAGGAAGTATTCACTACCACCAGCTCTGACTTCCGGTGGGACGGACGCACGGCCAAAGGCCAGGCAGTAAAAGAAGGCGTTTATGCCTATCGCATGCAGGCAACAGACATACTTGGCAATGCCCTTGACAAAGCGGGCACTATTACGATCTACAGGTAATGCTTCGAGAAAACCCTCCGTATCTCCGTATCTCCGTGTCTCCGTGTCTCCGTGTCTCCGTGTCTCTGTGTTTAAAATATAACATTACAGAAAAGGAACACAGAGAAACAGAGAAACGGAGCAACTCCTCTGTGACCTCTGTGTCTCTGTTTAAACTTAAGGGGTAGAAAACCACAGAGAAACAGAGAAACGGAGCAACTCCTCTTAACCTCTGTGTCACCCGGGGTACTTCGTTCTGTGTTTAAAACTTAAGGGTTAGAAAACCACAGAGAAACAGAGAAACGGAGCAACTCCTCTGTGACCTCTGTGTCACCCGGGGGGTACTTCGTTCTGTGTTTAAAACTTAAGGGGTAGAAAACCACAGAGAAACAGAGAAACGGAGCAACTCCTCTGTGACCTCTGTGTCACCCGGGGGGTACTTCGTTCTGTGTTTAAAACTTAAGGGTTAGAAAACCACAGAGAAACAGAGAAACAGAGCAACTCCTCTGTGACCTCTGTGTCTCTGTGTTTATACCTGAATCTTGCAAGAAAAACCACATTGGGGCACAAATTTTCTGAAGTCTCAAAATATCAGGAGAGTTTCTTCGTAAATAGTCTAAGATGGAACCCAAAATTTTCCTGAAAAAACGTGCAGACAGTGCTTATCAGCTGTGTTTACAACTTAACATGCGCCGGGGCTATGACTTCGCAGGCATTTCTCATTATTCCATGAACCCTGATTTGTCAGACAACCATATCTGTCGCGAGATCAAAATCAGCCTGGTGCGAATCCCCTATACCGTTCACGACGCCCCGCTGGAGTTTGCCCTGCCGGTAAGCATAAAAGAAAAAGCCGAAGGCTGTGCGCTTCGTGTGTTCGTGACTCTGATTGATGCGGAAGACCATACTGCGGAGGCCATTCTTTTTGACAAGACACTATGTCTCAAGGAAATGATAGAACTCAGGGAAACTAAACACAGTGGTACACCTGCCACTTTCCAGTGGACGCGCGTGCGCTCTTTATGATTGCCCGCTGATGATTTGCCTGATAATTCCCGCTCGTAGTCTGGCTCGTTTTATTTCACGATTTTCTCTGCTGATGATGATTTCATCCTCTCCCGAAAGGGTGCAGATATAGGCTTTTCCTCCGGCTGAAAAACTGATTTCGACCTGCCTTTTTCCCTGTCCGTCCCGAAAAAAAGAAATGGTCGCCCGCTCATCTGTCTGCCTCACCTCCTGCCAGAGTCGCAACCATCCATACGAATCCAGCCACAGATACTGATCCTCTCCCGTGCGAATCGCCTGCCGCAACCCCCAAAGGCTGGTGCATTGCAGACCAAATTCTCTTATTCCCCGGAACACCAGGTCGCAGCTAATAATTTTTTCCAGGCGGTAAACAAGGTATTTCCTGCGGGGAAACCTTCTCGGCCAGGAAACGCCCGCTTTTTCAAGTTCTTCTGCCCACACCAATACGCGGCTTTCCACTTTTCCGTACCCGACTATTTTTTTCTTTCGCTGATCATATAAACTGATATACTCCACCGACTCGGCCTGTCCGCGCCACGGGGTGTGAAATACGCGGTTGGTTGTAAAATAATCTGTTCTTTCCCCATAATATTTGTCGTCGGGGAGTAATCCGATCAAGACCTGTGTTCCTGCTTCTGAAATGACGCGGCGGTGGTCGGCTCTTTCGTAGTCCACGGCTTGTTCGTACAATACTTCGGGCGGCGTTTCAAAGAGTTCGTCCAGAAACTCGCGAAACAGCGTATGATTTTGCGATTTGCCCGGAAGAAAAGGGATTGCGCCGATGTTTACTTCCTTCCTGCTGCGAAAAAAACGATGTTTGCGAAAATCCTCCTCATTTCCCGGAAAAGGAAACAATATCACCCCGCCCAGGCTTTTACGGGCAGTGGTACCTGATAGGGAAAACTGTTTTTGGGTTAGAATAGCGTCGCGGTACCTGTGAAGCTGGGCAATGCTGTCTGGCGGCGGTCCGGCAGTTTCTCCCGAAAGGTCGAGCCTGTATTTGGCGTCGAGAATATACCGAAACCGCTGGCTGTAACCTGTCTTTTCAAATTCGATAAAATGGTCGGGAACCTGCGCAAATGTGTGGGTCTCTGCCTCGCTGAAGGTACGGTTAAACCAAATCGAAATCTGCTCTCCTGTTTCCTTCTTCACCATCTGAATGCGCGAAGCCTGTCCTTTTTTTAGGGCGAGTGTTATACCTCCTGCCTGAACCTGAATCAGATCACGGGTGGATACCTCATACCTCGGGTCTTCGCTCAGAATCTGAATCATCTTCAGAAAGCACCAGTATTCGTACAGGGTGGAAACTGATTTGTAATCCATCCTGAAAATATCGCTCTGGCTGATTCTTAGCCCCTGCCGCAACAAAAGATATTTTTGGAAAAAGTCCCTGTATCCCGGCGCCCGGGTCAGTACGGTAGAATTGGGGACCGGCTGGTTTTCTTCTCCCATATTGCTGAAAACGGGTTGGGAAAGCCTTGCCTGTAATCTTCGCTGAAATAACCTCAACCGGGTCGTGCCTGCCTCTTTTCCCGTTTTTTCCAATGTCTCAAGGACAAGTTCTGCCTGCCGGAGGATTTCTTTGATTGACCGTGCGACAAAGCGGTTTTCGGGTGTATCTGTCGTAATGGTTTTCCGGGTTTCGGGTAAATGGGTGGCAAAAATTCGTTCGCTGACTTCCCATCCGCCGGGGTGGGTAGTGAGGTACTGCGGTTTTTTTTGCAGCCATTTTATGGTTTCAACCTGGCGTGGGCGGCGGTTTTTTTCGGCTGGGCGGGGTATTACCGACCGTATTACCTGTGTATGCGGGGCGCGGAGAATGAGGTCGATGGATCGCTCTATTCCCTCAAACAATCCTTCGTACAATGAAAGCCATTCCTGTGCGCTGCTTTTTTGCCGTGGGTCAGGGCCGGAAAATGCAAATGTTTTGCTGAAATGAATAAACGCCAGCCGGTGAACCATGTCCTCTATTTCTTCCACCATGGTATCAAACTCAGCTTTATAGGAAAGTTTGGTCGGAAAGACTTCTGTTTCGAGAAGGAAAACCTGTCTGCCGCTGTTGTCGAGGATTTCGATATCGGTAAACCCGACGGCGTCGGCGAGGCTCAGGCTGCCAAATAATTTATGTCGGTCGCCCGCAGGGGCAGAAACCAGGCCTGTCTCCCGGCGGTTGAGCAACATGCGATATGGCGGCTGAAAGGGGGAGTCGGGGGAAGGTTCAAAGAAAATATCGACTTGCTCCCATTCGAAAAAAAGCGGCTGACTCTGAAAATTATCCAGTGAGGCAGTGGGGGAGATAGCCATTCCCCTGAAAGAAAACCGCACAGTCTCCGCTTCGCCGGGGACATAGAGTTTTTTGCCGGAGCGATTGTTCCGTATTTGCAAAAATCCTGTATCTGGCGACTGAAACTGTAACATTTGGGTAAAGGTAATTTATTCTTTGGCAACGTTGGGTTTGAACCACAGAGAAACAGAGAAAACCCTCCGTGTCTCTGTGTCTCCGTGTCTCTGTGTTTAAAACTTAAAGGGTAGAAAACCACAGAGAAACAGAGAAACAGAGAAAACCCTCCGTGTCTCTGTGTCTCCGTGTCTCCGTGTCTCTGTGTTTAAAACTTAAAGGGTAGAAAACCACAGAGAAACAGAGAAACAGAGAAACAGAGAAAACCCTCCGTGTCTCTGTGTCTCCGTGTCTCTGTGTTTAAAACTTAAAGGGTAGAAAACCACAGAGAAACAGAGAAGCAGAGACACAAAGGAGAATATGCTTTTAACTGCTACATCCAGAAAGACGTAAACCCGTCTTCTTCATACCGCCGAAACATCAACATCAGCTTTTCGAGGGTGCGGGGAAACTTATACCCTTTCCGGCGCGGGTCGCCCAGCTTCTCTGCGATTTCTGCGGCATAAAGCCCGGACGGCAGGTCAACATGAGCCGGGGCAAATTTCCTGATCAGTTCATACAAAACCATCCCCACGCGCCGCGAACTGCCGTGAATCCTCGGAAGGATTTTTTGCATCACCTGGATATCCAATGCTTCCTGCTCAGAGACCAGTTCGCGGATTTCGTAGCGGTTGAGCATATAAAAGGCGATCTCATCTCTCACCCGGTAACCAAACTGCAGGTCTGCCTTTTTCAGAATCTCGTTGACTTCGGTCAGAAACTGAAGCGTACCCCGCATCCGCTGTTTTTCGTCCTCATTCACATCGCGGGGCTGGACATAGGTTGAAATCAGAAAATCATTAAACACATCGTCCATAGGTTCGATGCCCTCATCCGCTGCGGGCCAGTCGAGGTGGACTTCGTTCATTTCGATCGAATTGGCGCGGTCGAGAACCTTACGGCTAAACGGATGTGTCGTCTCGTCCATATTCACCGTACCAATGAGGTAGAGGTTGTCGGGAAAGCCGGTGGGCAGTCCGGCCAGATTTTCATCCAGCATATCGGCGGTGAGAATGGGATCAGTAGTTACCCTTTCGCCTGCCTTTTCCCTGGTTTCCATAATGCTAAGAAAATCGCTGAGGTAGTGTTCTACCCGTGCGAGGTTCATCTCATCGAGGATAACAAAAAATATCTCCTCCGGATGCTGATGTGCTTTGATTATGGCCGAAAACAGTGCCTGCCCCCGGAATTTACCTGAAATATCCCTGTAGCCCAGAAGATCGGAAGGATCGGTCCAGTCGGGTCTTACCGGGATCAGGGTGCAGTTGTCTTTGCAACCAATGGCAGCGGCAAACTGCCGTGCAAGCTGGGTTTTCCCTGTGCCCGAAATCCCCGCCAGGATGACAAAGGGTTTGGTTTTGAGGGAAAGGTAAAAATTGGCGATATCCTGTTTGGTAAAAAAAAAGCCCTGTCCCGAGATATATTCGTGAATATGGCTCAGGACAGCGCGGGCATAGTGTTGAGTTTTTGTTTGTGCGGGGCGTTCCATTTATATTTTAATGAAAATCTTGCGCCGGTACAGAATCCAGACCGGAACAAAGATAAAGGCCGTATAGGCGAGGGCCCATAGAAGGGACACAAATTTGGGTTCCAGGCCGATCCCGGTAAGTCCGTCCATGAAGGCGGCATTGATATTAAATCCTTCGATTCTGAAGAGAAAACCCAGTCCGCTGTGGAGGACATAGGCGGTAATGGCATTGGCACCGAATACCTTAAAGACATAGGTGTAATGATCTCTTTCCAGAACATCGATATACCAGTAGAAAAATCCGAGGGTCATGGAGGCGAGGCCGGAGGTGTACATGACATAACTGCTGGTCCAGAGATTTTTGTTGAAGGGGAAAAACCAATCCCAGACATTGCCGAAGGTCATGGCGAGGAAACCGCCGATCATCAGGCCAATGACTTTTTTCTCGGGTTTGTGTTTGCTGATAAGGAGAGCACCTGCGAGCATACCGGTAAGTCCGGTTCCGATGGCGGGCAAGGTACTGAATACACCTTCGGGATCCCAGGTATATTGATATATCCGGAATGGCAGCACGAGGCGGTCTATCCACGCTTCCAGATTGGTACCGGGCTCGAGGTTGGCGGCGATAAAGTTATCTGAAATCTGGCGGAGGGGGCCGATATCGATCATACCGTGGCGGGAGTTGACCTGTCCGGTGGCGATGGCGGTGGAAATCGTTTCGTCAATGGGCACGGGGATCAGGGCCATGGCGAGCCAGTAGCCGACGAGGAGAATGCCTGCGATCCATGCCTGGGTTTTCCAGTTGGTTTTCAGGAAAATAAACGAGCAGGCGAGGAAAACGAGGGCGATGCGCTGGAGCACACCCGGCAGGCGGATATTGGCGAAATTGAAATGCGGCCAGAGGGAGAGAAATATCCCGAGGCCGAAGATAATAGCGGTGCGGGTGATGATTTTGCGGGAAAGCTGCCCCATGGGCGGGTTGTCTTTGAGGATACGGGAGTAAGCCAGCACGATAGAAACCCCGACGATAAAGAGGAAGAAGGGGAATACAAAATCGGTGGGCGTGACTCCGTGCCAGGAAGCGTGTCCGAGCGGGGCATAGATATGTTGCCAGGAGCCGGCGTCGTTGACAACGATCATACCAGCTATGGTAAGGCCGCGGAACACATCGAGGGAGATCAGGCGTTTTGACAGCGGATTAGACATCAGCAGGGGCTATTAAGGTGTAACAATGCCGAAAATATCGGACTTTTCCGGAAAGAAACAATAGGAAAAGGCAGGCGGTTGCTACTTCAGTGTCGATTGGATAGCTAAAATTTACCTTTTGCAATTTTTTTCCATTGCGGGACGCAACAAAAGACAGAGCTTGTATATCACTATTTCGACTCAAACGCGCAATGCGTCTTTGAGCGATACTACGCAATTCGCAATACATCATTAAATACAACCATGAGGAAGGCTGTTACTGGACACGGTACAGGAGCGACAATTTTATGACCTGCGCCCCCGCAGAGCAGATCAGTTACCCGAGGTTTTGAGCGAAGAGGAGGTACAGAAATTGTTGACCTCGGTAAAAAACCTCAAACACCGATGTATTCTTTCTCTGATATATTCTGCGGGTTTACGGCTCAGCGAATCGGTAAATGTGCGGCTCGATGATCTGTTGGTTGACAGAAAACAAATATTCATGCAGCTGGGAAAGGAAAGAAGGATAGATATGTGATACTATCAGACAAAATATTTGGAATGTTGAAGAAATATCAGCAAATTTATAAACCTAGGTATTGAGCGAAAGCGAAATCCCCGGGACTGGTTATTTACGGTCTGAACGACGAGCGTCACTTTCATGTGCGGAAAGACGCGGAAGAGAAACTGCGCAGTCCGCTGGAAGACATGGATCTCGAAGATATTTAGGGGATATACGCAATATTGCGGGTGCACTGATGTTAGCGGTAATAGGGCCGGGACAAATTTGTGTTTCAAAAGAAAACGGGCGACCCACTACTATTAAAGATTTCCCATGTGGACAAGCTAACTGCTTAAGAACAACTTGGGACTTTAGAAAATGAAAGATACATGACTTACTGTATTCATCTTTCTGAGATTCAACTTTTAACGTAACTACTTAGGTACTCAAGCGGGGGAAAAAGGAATTTTTCCCCTCAAACAAATCGGTAAGCGCGTTGAGGGCGTTGCGATTGTGTTTTCGGAGGGTGGATAAAAAGGAATAAATACGACAAAAGCGATCGAGTCCGATTTTCGTACGAAAACATCCGGCATTTTTCTGTTTGACCTTCAGGGGTCGAATATCCCTTTCGGCCTGATTATTGGTAAAAGGCACATCGGGCTGGGTGGCAAATAATAAGACGGCGGATTTAAATTTGCTTAAGCGGTTTAACAAATTCCTGCCCTTGGATTGTCGGGGTTTTCCGCGGGGATTTTTGATGGGAGGGGGTTCTTCTTTATGGGCACTTTTGCAGATGAGATCGTAGCGTCGCCAGAAGGGATCTTCCGGGGTGAGTCTCCAGGTCGGTTCAGTCTGGATTTTTTGATGTAGGGTGAAGAGCAGTCGTTGCATCCGGGCGGCCCAACGGGATCCATTTTCTTTCAACCCCTGAAGTTCCCGTACCAAATGCGCCCCACAAAGCGCATGTCGTATGTGTTCAAAAGAAAAATAGGGAGCCCAACAATCATGCACCAGTGTGCCCGAATATCCCGGTAAAATCGAGGCGTCTCCCAGCGCTTCCCGACCCCGCTTTTCATGCCCATAGACGTAGGTATAATCGGCGGTGCTGCTGGTATGCACCCAGTGTAATTTCCCCGCCGTTCCGCACCCCGGTCTCATCGGCATGGACCACCGCCGAGGCCGCAACTTGTGCCTTGATTTCGGCTTCTACCGGCGCCAGCCGCTCGTAGGCCTGACTCAGTGCCTGTTCCTGCGTATGATCGTTGATCGAATATCCATACAAATCCAGAAATAATTCACTCGTCCGCTGCCACGATAAATGAAACTTCGTGTTTAATAAGGCCACCAGCGCCTTTACCCCGGAACCATATTGGACCGGCGACGACACCTCCTTCGGAAACGGTTGGTAGATCACCGAGCGGCATTTCGGGCACCGACATTCATACGACTGATACTCCCGCACATACAACGCTTGAACGGGCAAATCAAACACCTGACGACGGGCTGCCAGTTGGGGTTCCACCCCCGCCAGACTTTCTCCACACTCACATCGATCCGGTATCAACGCCACTACCTCATCTGCTTCTGCTACCATCTCCAGCGTCTGACCCTTATGACCTACCTGACCCCCAGACTTCTTCCCTTTGCCTTTCTTCTTCGGCAGCACAATCTTCTTCCGAAATCCATCACTTGACGAGGGCTTCGAACTATTCCCACTGTTTTGGTCCAACTGCGCCCGCAAACGCTTCACCTCCTCACTCAAGGATAACACCTGGGCCATTAATTCCCGTATTAACTCATGACACCCTTCCAGTGTTTGCGGTAATTCCATTTCCTTTGTTTAGAAAAACAATTTCTGCCTTTTTTTTATCCTTTTCCTATTTTTCTTATTTTCAAATTCGGATACCTAAGTAGTTACAAAATTTACAATATCCATCACAAAACAGTTTTTGATATAGAAAATTTAAGTGAAACCAGCAGAATAAATATCTTGCAAGAGTTACAAAATGACAGCTTAGTAAGCTGTATAGTTAAACTAATTACTAAAACAGATGGCAAAAATAATTTTCAAATTTTCGAGAATAGGATATACTGTTTTTTCCCAACAACTGTCCAGAATGAAAATTTAATAGAAAAAGCGAAATGGTTTAATTTTGATTATACATCAACAGAATTCATAATGGAATATAAACACTATTTTAAATACGGCAGCAAATTGTGGGATGAAAAAGCGATGCAGCAATTTAATAAGCTTTACCAAAGCTATCCCTATTACGATTTTAAAATTAGTCATTATCTATACAAAGAATAACGGAATTATAAAGTAATTGGGAGAAAGTAATCTTTCCTAAGCGAAGCAGAAACCACCAGGAGCACAAAGGCCTCACAAAGGCCACAAGGAAACTGTGCTTTGTGTCCCTCGTGGCTTCCTGGTGTCCTTTGTGGTTTATCCCAATAAGTTGATAGTTCCGAAGAATAATATGGTTTGCGAACCAGATTACAACGAAATAACCACGAATTCACGAATATGGATCGAATAGAAGCTAAACTTTTCGCAAACCACTTTCCGCCTAGTATAATTGCAGAACCAGACAGTAAGTAAGCGGCCATTGTAAAACGAAACCGAGTAACAATAAATTAGGAAAAAATATGAAGATACATTCAACAAATTATTTTGACACTTTTATTGAAGTAGCAGAAGATACCAAAGCAGACTTTGGGACAATTCCGCCAACAAAAGAGAAAAAGACAGTTGCGGAAATGCAATACGAACTCATCACTAAAAACCCTTATAAGTTCACTTCGGACGACATTTTTTTTCAAATATTTGCTGATAGAAACGATTTGACAAAAGCTGAATACGAAAAAGCACGGGAACAATTTTTTTCAAAAGGACAACCTTGTTTTCGTTCATCACCTCTGACGAAAACGTATGGTTTTGGTATCCACAGCGACAAAAATGGCAAAGTGGCACTTTACGGGATGGAAACTGAGGAATATCAAAAGTTTTTAGCCGACACTAAAATAAAAAAAGTGAAAGCAATGAAATCAAGTAAATAATTGATAATGGTCAATTGATAATGGTCAATTGATAATGGTCAATTGATAATGGTCAATTTCACTTTGGGGGCTGACACAGTTCAGTGAACACGCTCTTCCTATTCTTCAAAAAACCTGTCCATTTTCAAATCAGTATGGATCAGCCCCACGCTGTGCTGATTGGGGTTGAGGCCAAATGTGGTGATCATGGTGAGAAATACCTGCTACAAAACATTATTACTCGTCTAAATGTAGGTAAATTTACCACATTTAGACGAGTAATCCGGATTTTAAGGGTTATTTTGCCGGGCGAAACAAAAAAGCATAACCTGCTATGTGCCACAGCTTTGCCAACCCCGAAAATGTTGGGGATAGACGGTCGGCTCAGCCTTATTTCAAATTTACATAAGTCATTTTCAAAATTTGCATAAACCCATATTCCCCAAAAACACAATTAAACTCTGCCGGTTTTGTACTAAATTTGCTGCATGAAATTCGAAGAATTCAGAATTGAGCCGGAAATCCTCAGAAGCCTCGAAACCCTGGGTTTCAAAAGGCCTACAGACATTCAGTATAAAGCCATCCGCCCCATTCTGGAAGGCGAAGACGTGTTGGGCATTGCCCAGACCGGAACAGGCAAAACCGCCGCATTTGCTATTCCCGTTATCAACAACCTTCACCGGAGAAAACGCTCCAAAAAAGCACTGGGCATACGGTGTGTGGTGATGGTACCCACGCACGAACTGGCGATTCAGCTCAATGGCGTGTTTAAAGAAATCGGTAAACACACCAAAGTGCAAATTGCAGCCATCTACGGAGGCGTCGAACAGGAAACACAGATCACCCGGCTGGAAAAAGGGCTGGACATTCTCATCGCCACGCCGGGCAGGTTGTTTGACCTCGTAAGCCAGGGACATTTGCAGCTCCGCCAGGTAGAAATCCTGATTCTCGACGAAGCCGACCACATGCTCGACCTCGGATTTTATAAAGACATTGAGGACTTACAGAAATTTCTCCCCGCCAAACGACAGACCCTGTTTTTCAGCGCCACCATCGACGAAAAAATCAAAAAACTCGCCTATTCGCTGGTGAGCAAACCCATCCGGATACAGATTTCGCCAAAAAACCCCGTCGCAAAAAACATCGACCATGCGGTGATTTTTGTGAATATGGACGACAAACGTTTTTTTCTTGAGCGCATGATCAACGAAAACGAAGGGCAGAAATTTCTGGTTTTTGTCCGCACCAAAGTACGCGCAGAGCGGGTAGCCAAAGCCATGGAAAGAGTCAATATTGAGACGCGCACCATCCACAGCGACAAAGACCAGAACGACCGGGCAAAAGTGATGCGGCAGTTTCGCAACGGAGAGGCCCTGGTGCTCATTGCCACCGATGTGAGTGCCAGGGGAATAGATATTCCGGATGTCGATTTTGTGATCAACTACGATCTCCCGGAGCAGCCCGAAAACTACGTCCACCGGGTCGGGCGTACAGGGAGAGGCACACGGCGGGGAAAGGCCATTTCTTTTTGCAGCGAAGAGGAAAAATCACTGCTCGAAGCAGTAGAAGATTATATCACCCAGACCATCAACCGTCTGGAAGTGACGCAAACAGACCATATCGAAACCCTCGAACTTTCCGCCGAAAAAACCAGCAACGACTGGAAAGCACTCATGCAGGAGGCCGAAAGGGCTAAGGGGAAGAAGAAGGGGAAATAGGGGAATAGAAAATATAATGGTTTGCGAAACAATTGAGGCAAACAAAACCATGAATGCTTCTGATGGGACCTAAAGACCCAAATTATGGAAGAATGAGATGAACTAATTTGTAAACCGATCCTTAATATATTCTTCGATTCCAAACCGTTGGAATCCGTTGCAAACCGATCCTTGAGGGATTCTTCGATTCCAAACCGTTGTAATCCGATCCAACTGGACGCTTCGACTTCAAACCGCTAGAAACAAAATTCTACTCCTAAACTTACATTTTCTTTATCCTGAAAAATCCAGCCTTCCCCTACTCCGCCCGCTTCCATTCATAACTAATTCCTGCTGAAAAAATATGCCCCGTGTAAAGGTTTTTCCGGGCGAAAATCAGATCCAGGTAATTCTGGTATTCGAGGGTAAGTGATAACTTCTTTGTGATTGAATATGCCGCGCCAAAACCCAAACTGGTGTATTCGGTTCCGTCTCCTCTGATAAAATCTACCGGCGTACCGGGCTGACCCAGCGTTTTCTGTGCACCCAAACGACCATTTACCCACAACTTCCCCTTGATCTGATACCCGATCTCCGCTCCGGCTTTTACCTGATTGCGAAAGGCACTTCCGTTAAACCCTGTCCTGTAATTAAAACTGCCGTAAACCGAAACATATGCGGGAAACGGATAAAATGAATGTGAAGCCGCAAGAGTGGTCCAGACATTCAACTCTCCGTCTCCGGTAGGAAGATTGATCCGCTCGAAGCTGGTGGTTTTATTCTGTGAATAGTTGTTCCTCGATCCTGTGGGCAATTCGGGCGCAACACTCAGCGCAACGGGAAAACTGCCTTTGAGTATGGCGTATTTCAATTCGGCACGCAAATCGCCGATTCCAGCTACAGCTTCCGTCGTCTCAAAACTGTTGACCTTCAACAGGGGAAAAGCCGCAATCACTGTCAGTCGTTTCCCGATCCCATATTCTCCGTATAAAGAAACTGCCTGCTGACGAAACTGGCTCGTCGTAAGCAAATCTCCGGCGAGGTTATAATACTGATCTGAAGCAAAACCCTGCACCCCGGCTTTGACATAACCCTGGCCGGGTTCCCGTGTCCAGCCGCTCTGGGCGGTTAATCCGGACACGAAGAACACAAAAGCCAGTAGTAATCCTGTATTTTTCATGTGATAACAAGATGGGAAATAAATGAAAAACAGGATATTAGTTGAGTGCTGCGTTACCAAAGGGAATGTTCGCAGAACCGCACCACAAGATTACATGGGTAAATTTTGCAGCCGCAGTCGGATCAAGCTTAAAATACGATTCGCCGGTCTTACTTATCGGGCCTACCTGACGGAGGTCGGGATTGCCATTGGCGGGGTCGGCGACAAAGTTTTCGGAGGTAGAGAGGTAAACGGTTACTGTGCCTGTGCCCAGATTGGTGGTAAAATTGCTGCCAAAACGCAAAAACTGTACATCGTCCTCATCGGTACCCAATTCGACCATTCCGGCGGTTCCTGTCCCGTTTTGCTCTACGAGAGTGCCACTTTTGGCGGCTGAAAATGTACCGTTGGGTAGCGAAGAATCAATAAAAATAGTTTCTGTTTTGCATGCCGCAAACAATACTACTACTGCTGAAAATAGAAAAATGAGTCGGTTCATTGTGATTTTTTTAGTGATTAATAAAAGATTACAGGTACAATTTTCGCCCTGAAGTATCACAGAAAAATCACAGAACTTTCACTTTTGTAAGCAGGCCGCTTTCTACTGTCTTGACAGCGTCCAGGTTGTCTTTCGGTGGGAATCGGCACCATTGGGATTGTCTATCTGGCGGATAAAACTCCACTGCTGGCGATTTTTTTCGTTTACTTCAATCGTACCCACCCAGTCGCAGCCAAATATATCACCACAGAAAAAATTGTAAAAAAATACTCTTTTCAGTTCTTCATCCGCTTTAAAAGGCAAACCGCTCAGCGAAAAAGTAGAATTGGTAAGTGTAAGCGAATAAGTCCGGAATACCCGGTCGCCTTCTTCAGCAGTCAGGGTCAACACCCCGACATTTTCTGTTTCAGACACATCCGCTACACTACCATCGGGGTGAATGATGACAATTTCTTCATGCGCAATGTTCCATACGCCTTCCATTTGGCTGGCATATACCAATTGTTTGTCTTTACAGGCACTGGTCAGCAACAGGATAAATGCTGCCAGAAAAAAATATAACTTTCTCATTTTCTATTATTCTTTGCTGTTTTGTCTTCCCAACCATATTTCCAGACCTACATTTATTCTCACTGAACGAAAACTCTGTGTCCGAACGGCATCATTAAAAGGGTCAAAATTGACCGGATCATTGGCCCATACCTGATAATTGCGGGGAAGATCGTTCCAGCGAATGCGGGTAATGTCGTAATCCAACATGGTGGACAGCCCATCGTCGGGAACCATATTGGTAGGGAAACTAATCCCCACGGGAATAAACACAGGCCCCAGTTTCAATCCGACACTAGCCCCCACATCCAGTGTAATGGTCGAACCATGATACACACCGAGAATATCGTACTCATTTCCCTGGCTGAAAGAACCATCCTGATATACATATCCCAGATCAAACAGATTCTCCCGAACACGCGCAGTGAGATGACCCTGAATCAGCAAAAATCGTTTCAGATGAAAACCAACGTCCACCTGACAGTTGTAGTCTTTTACCCGAAAATCTGTCCTTGTGAGAAGATTATTGGCAAATATGGATTCATTTCTTATCGATTTACTCCCATAGGTCAGGAAAATCCCCGTCGCAAATCCGGCATTATCCCCGCTGAGAAAACGGATCCCCATGCCCCAACCGGTGTGACTTAAACCATTTGCAGCCACTGTATCAAAAGGTTGTTTCATGTTCACGCCGTAATAGGCATTATAACTCTGAAAAAAATCATTCAGTTCAAAATCCGTGAGTTGGGAGGATTCATAATCGCCGCGCAACGTCAGTGCGACCTGATAATCCTGAGGAAAAAGCGCGCAAGGGGAAAAAATAAGCAGCAAAAAAAGGAGTCGGTACATAGATGAAAATTAGCAACTGCTAAGTTATAAAATTAAGGAAATTTTCCTGATTGATTACTTCAAATGTCGCATTGGGATAAGTTTCCAGCCAGGATCGGGGTGCAGAAACTTTCGCTGTGCTGAATTTAAATTCGTAACCGGAAAGCAGGCCGTTACTTTCTTCGATATAATCGATTTCCTGCTGAGTATATGTTCGCCAGAAATACCGGTTTGCATCTTCAAAGACATAGGCAAGTTTTTTTCTCCTTTCAGCCATCAGAAAATTCTCCCACAACTGTCCGCGATCGTTTCTGAGATCAAGCGAATTAAAATTTTCAATGACTGTGTTTCGCACCCCCAGATCATAAAAATAATATTTACTCATTTTGTTCACCTCTTTCCTGAGATTCCTGCTAAATCCTCTCATCCGGAAAATAACAAAAGACTTTTCCAACAAGTCTAAATAGGATTCGACCGTTTCTTTCGCCATGCCAAGCTGTTTTCCCAATTCGTTTAAAGAAACCTCCGATCCAATCTGAAACGCAATCAGCTTCAGCAAATCGGTAAGCTTGTCAGCATGTTTGATGCTGGAAAGTTCCAGAATATCTCTGTACAAATAAGATGAAACGAGTTCCCTTAGATAACGTGTTTTTCGCTGGTTATTTTTCAGTGAAATAATCTCGGGATACATACCGTAAACCAGATAACTCTCCAGTTGCGCCTGAATGTCAATAGGGTTCATCCATTCTCTGAGTTCTTTCACAGCAATCGGATACAAAGTATAGGTAAGGGTTCTGCCAGTGAGGGCTTCTTTGGTTTTATTGGCAAGATCAAAAGCAGAGGAGCCGGTAACCAGAATTTTCAGTTGAGGTAAATGGTCGTGCAGTATTTTAAGGTTAATTCCAATATCAGGAATACGTTGCGCTTCGTCAATAAATAGTAATTCAAACCCATCGACAAGAGAAAGCATTTTTTCCAGATCTCTGGATCCAAGTATATTTGCATATCGCTCAAGGTCTGCATTTATATGCAGGCTTTTCAGATTAAGGTTTTTTAATGTTTCTTTCGCCAGTGTTGTTTTACCTACCTGACGAGGACCAAAAAGAATGATTATTTTCCTGCTGTTCTGAATCTCCTCTACCAGGGATTGTAAGTAGGCTCTTGGGATCATATTCAGTAAAATATTTCCCCAAAATAATAAAAAATTTTAATTTCTATTCTCCAAATTAGATTGAATTGAGCAAGTTCATTCTCCTAATTTGATCAAATTGGGAGAATACTTCTGTGTCTCTGCGTCTCTGTCTCTCTGTTTCTCTACATCTCTACATCTCTGTTTCTCTGTGTCTCTGTTTCTCTGTGTCTCTGTGTTTAAAACTCAACATTGCAGAAAAAGAACACAGAGAAACGGAGAAAACCCTCTGCGTCTCTGTGTCTCTGTGTTTAACCGAAAAACCACAACACCTACTCCGCCCGGTGAAAAACAGGCTCCTTCCGTGGCAACGCCTCCGGCCCCATCCCCAGCCGGTCAAAACACACTTCGTGGATATTGTTGTAGCGCCCGGTAGCAGCAGTTACGCCCCAATATACCTCATCATTTCCACCAAATATCCCCCCTACCAGATCATACGTCGCAGCGATAATCTCGACATTGTCGATTTCCACCGACAACCGCTGGATGGCCGGTTGCCACACGACAACAAACCGATGCCGTGTGCAGTCTTCAATATTTACAATCGGCTGCGGCCCCGCCAGATCACTGTAATGCCCCATCCGCCCATTAGCCATAATCGCAACATGATCCTCCTCAGGATCGTTGAGATGGTAGTTTCTCCAGGTGTCAACTTCGATTCCTACCGAAGGCACCATCCCGGCAAAGCCCATCCCCTCCCCTACATATCCGAGCTGATTGCCAAAAGGCGTAAACACAAACACCATCCCGTCTGCCCCCTCTGCATCCTGACAACCCGCCATAATGGACAGCTCAATGACAAATGGCTGCATCAGGCTTACCGGACGCTTATACCAGATCGAACCCGAGGTATAATCCACATCTTCGGTCAGCCGAAAACAGTAGTCATCGGTCAGATAGGTCGAACCGCGAAGGGTGAAATCATCCACCGTAGGCCGCTGGGCTACCAGGGGTTTCGCAACGGGCGTTATGAAAGCCAGCAGGACTATCAGTCGCGCCTCAATAACAGTGTTATAAAAAATTACGCGAAATAAATGCCGTGTTTTCATCTGCGTATCATTAAGGGTTAGTTTTAAGATACGACTTCCCCGGCGATTAATCCAATGCAGCGCGGCAAAATTCAATACATTTCCCCACTTCGGCCACCGCATCTGACCCTTCCGGTATGGGATACTCCAATTCTATTGCAGCCAGAAAACGATATTTGTTGTCCCGCAGCAACCGGAGTACCTCCTTGAGTGGCGTATCGCCCTCACCCCAGGGCATATTGGGCCCTTCATCCTTCTTCCGATCCTTGAGGTGAAGGTTGAGAATACGATCCGGATATTTTTTAATCAGTTCTACAGGAGACTGATTGGTACCCGCCAGATAGTGCCCGACATCGAGGTTCATGGCATTGTATTTATGATCGGCCAGGTGTTTGTCCCAACTATTGAAACTAACTTTGGCGTGGTTGTGATACCCGATAAGTCGTTTGTACTGATCGGCAAATGGCCCGAGACGCTCAGCAGCCTCATCGGAGCGTTCGAGGGTAATGCCTTTGGCTCCGACCGTTTTGGCGACCCGGAAACAGTAGGCGATTTCTTCATCAGTCATGCGGTCCATCGGAAATTTGATGACGTCAATCGAAACGCCTTCTGCATTAAACTTTTTCCGGAGGAGTTTAAATCGATCCATCGACGCAGAAAGCCGCCACTTACGGGCTTCTTCGGTGTACTTTTTCCTCGCTTCCAGCGCTTCGGGAGACGGGCGCCCGGGCGTCCAGGGTGGCGGTACAGGTGCACCCGCAAAAGCCTCCGCAGGTTCGCCCATTAGTTCGACCGAATTGAGTCCAAGTTTTGCAAGATAACCGAGCAGGTCTTCTGCACTGGAGGGCATACTGCGAAAGCTATAGGTGATAGCGCCCAGATTGACCCCCGGCACAGGCGGAGGCATAAGGAGCGGTTTGCGCGAGGACAGGGGTACTGGCAAAAACACCGCAGCAGACAAAGCGGCAGCCTGGGCCATAAATTTGCGGCGGGAAGTCACAGAGGAAAGGGATTTTTTAGCATTCACGGGAATAGTTGTTAGGTTTTTTTACTAATTTAGAAAACTAACCAGAAAATTGACGAAAGCCAAGATGAAAACAATTACCCTTGACGAATTTGGGAAGAGGTTTGACCTACAGTCGGAAGTAGAAAATATCGAATCAGAAAGATTTAGCAGATCATTTGTTTCCTTTGATAAAGAAAAAGGAATTCATGTTGCCTTGAAGGTAATACCCCCTCAATCGAAAATCAGAAAACAACCCGAAGAAAGATTCAGGAAAAAACTTCGCTCCATTTCCCACCCTCACCTGATACTCCCTCACGAGTTATTTCAGGTAACAAAATCAGTATCCGGAAAAAATGTCGCTGCATTTCAGGTACAGGTGACTGAATATTTCCCAGCAGGAAATCTTTCCAAAATCCTTGAAAAAGGAGTTTCAGTGCAAGACAAACACAGAATCCTGGAGGGAATTATGAGTGGCCTGGAGGCTCTTCACGAAAGAGGAATTGTACATGGGAACCTCAAGCCTTCCAATATTTTAATTCTGGATGTTGGCCACCCACATGTGTATCTGACGGATTTTGGATATCAGGAGACAGAACAGTTTATAAATTATAATATCGATCATAAAAAAAATTATTTCAATTACATGGCACCAGAGCAATTATTCCCTTCCGAATTCGGTGCCGCCGGAAAAATTGACAAACGTGCAGATTTATGGTCTCTTGGCATGATTGTATATGAAATGTTTAAAGGCCAGTACCTTTGGGCAAAGATTGGAAATGAAAATGATCAAAATCACGAAATTGTAGCAAAAATCAGGCTTGCAGAAATTCCTAAGGATTTACAGACACTGCCGTCTCCATACAGGCAAATTGCGCAGGAATGCCTTC
Organism: Bacteroidia bacterium; assembly: GCA_041391725.1. GTDB lineage: Bacteria > Bacteroidota > Bacteroidia > J057 > J057 > JAGQVA01. The sequence goes on along the minus strand of JAWKNL010000004.1, from coordinate 298,670 downwards.
AAAGAACTGTTTCGTCAAGACCCCGCAATATTAAACCTTTGGGGGATTTACTGAATGGTAAACCTGAAAAGAAGCTCCCAAAACTACCGCCCCTAAAACTACCCAAATTTCGTAAAGATACCCTCCCTAAACCCGTTCCCGTACCTGTCGTTTGCAAAGACTGCGGAAAACAAAACCCACCAAAATCTGTATTTTGTTATTCATGCGGAAATCCACTCTCTGGCCCGGAAAGTCTCAAAAAATTCAAAAATCCAGCATCTATTGGTTTCTGGGCAGTTTTCTTTTATCTGATTTCGGTTTTACCTATTGGGATTTTCTACTATGAGATCTATACCCACTGCGACTTTAACGCCGAAGGCTGCAATATATCCTCATATCTGCATCTGATTTTTTCCAATCATACCAAAATTTCCGAAATCAACCCTAATCTCCAGATTATTACCCCCTTGTGGAGCTTTTTCTTTCTGGTAACTGAAATTTTTTCCTATATCTTTTTCATTGCTTGGATATGGAAATCCAGTAATAACCTTGAAGCATTGGGGAGTCAAAATCAACGATTTCACCCGATATCCGTATTGGGTTCTTTAGCCGCAATAATATTTTTTATATTCTTCTTCACAGGTTCTTTAAAAATATTTGAAGAAGCCGCCGGTGCAATCCTCATTATCGCTATTTTAGTAATTCTAATCACCATTTTCCCGCAACTTATCCTTCAGGAAATCTGGAGAGGCAGCAATCCTGCGTTTGTATCCAGTGGCAATTCCTGGAAAAAATCGAAAGGCTCATTTATGATTCTCTCATGGTGGATCATGGGTTTGTTTTTCCCTGTCATTCTGATTTTCCCTTTGCTACCCGACATTCATTTCAGAGTTAGCAGGCTTTGGTTTCTTACAGGTGTTTCTCTTTTTATAGGTTTTATCATTTTGGGTATTCTCATGGTTATCCGTATTAACTTGCGCCAACAATCAAAATATGAAGCTATTGCTAAGCACCATTCTGCGCTAAACAATTAACAATTCCACTTTGCAACTTCCTCAAGCTCCCAAAATTCGCGGATGGCGCCGCCGCGTACGCCAACTCGATCAGTGGCTGGAAAAATTTCAGCAGCCTGACCTCAATGGGTTAAATCAATATTTCGACGCCTTTGTCAAAATATGGATCGATCCCTGGTACCGCCTGCAGAAAACTAATCCTCCCCTAAGGTATTTTCACCTGATCCTCGACCGGTTTTCTATTATGTACGATCGCTGGCAAACTGCTGTCAGTCAGGCTCCTTTCGATACAGACCTTCAACTATGGATATTTGAAAAAAACTATATCGAGTCTGAGCTGGTCTGCGCACGGGTAGATACGCCCGGAGAACTCCGCAACAATTATTTTGACCCATGCCCGGAAAAAAGAAGCTTTCCAGCCAGCAAATTTGACGGAAAGGGTTTTTTATCCGAAGAATGGAACTGGACGCTGTTTTATGCCAGCAATCACTACTTTGCAAAAATGGACGGCCTTTCGGATAAAGAGATTCAGAATCTGCTGGACAACGGGTTTGCGGAGGAAATTGTCTTTCCCGGGCAAAAAATGGAAGACCGCCACTTCAGCAAACCCTATGATTATGTCTGGGTTGGAAGAAAAAAGTAACGGTTGTCCCCTTTTTGCCCTTTACTCCCTAATGCCCGCCACCTCCTGAATAAACTCCGGGCAGGTGGGTTCCCCCTTAAAAAATTCGCCCTTATATCCCTGTGTCAGCGCCCAACGGTCTAGCCAACTGATTCCGCCCCGCCCGGTAAAGGTGCTTTCAGACTTATAGGCCTTGTCTCTGAGGACTTCGTCCAGCGACACAAATTTGTATCCCCGGTTTTGCATCATTTCAAGCAAATCATCGAGATAATCTGCATTGATCAGGTTGGCGTGAATCAACAAAATCTGACGGATTTCGCGGCCAAACAGCTTCATCGATTGTTGTTCGTACCAGGCAAGTTTGTCCTCCATATATCTGACATAAGAGCGGCCAATGGAATCCATCATTTGTTTATCATTGCTTTTGATTGCATTGCTGTAAGCTTGTGCGTAAATCCATTCCGAATTGTCAACTGTAACCGGTGCTTCTTTGTACCCATTGGATTTAAGAAAAGTCTGCAATGCTTTTTGTTTTTCCGGGGAATTACCGGTGTGCAAAAACGGATGCCGGAAATACTGGTATTTTCTTCCGGAGGCTTTTACAAGCGGACGGGTAATTTTTTCGCCTTTCAGGATGTCAGCAGAGAAGGCTTCAAAATCGTGGGTGTGATAATCCATATGCGACCAGGCATGGTTTCCGAGGTCCATACCCGCATCGAGCCACATTTGCAGAAGATCAACCGTCTTTTTTCCACTTCTCCATTTTTCCAACGATTTCGTTGACAAAATAAAACCAATCGCAGGCACGCATCGCCGGACTGAAGGTGAGCGAGGATTTTCGGGTTCCGGTCAAGGCAATTTCATAGTATTCCGCCCCCACAGGGAAGATCGTCAATGGTAATGGCTATTTGCCGGGATTCGTCGGGTTTCCCGCCAAAAAATGTCAGAAAGATCAGAAGAAAGAGATGCATGGTGTTCAGAAATAAGATGAATAAAACATTCTAATTTAAACTCTGACTTTGTAATTTATCATCCCTTGTTTGTAATTTGTTATTCACCCCAACATTTTCCTATGGTCTCCCTTCCCCGAATACCGATTATCCTTGCAGCAATAATCTGCCTGCTTTCCCTTTTGTCCTGCGAAAAAGCTCCGCCGCCCAAACCCAATTTCGTTTTTTTCCTCGTCGATGACTGGGGCTGGACGGACGCTGCGTGTTTCGGGAGTTCTTTTTATGAAACGCCCAATATCGACCGCCTCGCAGCCGAAGGCATGCGTTTTACCAACGCTTACGCCGCCTGCCCGGTCTGTTCACCCACGCGGGCGAGCATCATGACAGGCAAATACCCTGCGCGCCTGGGCATTACGGACTGGATTCCGGGCCGGCAATCCTATCGCCCTGTGGAGGCTGCAAACCAGCGCATCGCGAGGCCATTCAGACAAGAACTTCCGCTCGAAGAAACCACCATTGCCGAAGCGCTGAAATCATCGGGATACAAGACGTTTTTTGCAGGAAAATGGCACCTCGGCGGAGAAGGTTTCTGGCCCGAAAATCAGGGATTTGACATCAATAAAGGCGGACATGAAAAAGGATCTCCTCCCGGCGGATATTTTTCGCCATACAAAAACCCCCGCCTCGACAACGGCCCCGAGGGTGAAAATCTTACCGACCGCCTGGCCAATGAATCGATGGCTTTTCTCGAAACGGCGGGAGAACAACCTTTCCTCCTTTACCTATCTTTCTACACTGTTCACACACCATTGCAGACCTGGGATACCCTCGAGAAAAAATACGAAGCAAAAAAAACTGCCCTCAACTATGTCGATTCCCTCCGTCTGACCGACGAACCCTGGATGGAAAAAGCACGCGAAGGCAATTACAAAACCCGGCTCGTGCATGATCATCCCAAATACGCCGGTATGGTCGAAACGCTGGATTATAATATCGGAAGGGTAATGGCCAAACTCAAAGAAAAAGGGCTGGATAAAAATACGGTTATCATCCTTATGTCAGACAACGGAGGACTCGCCACTGCCGAAGGTTCGCCCACCTCCAATCTCCCGCTCCGCGCAGGAAAGGGCTGGTTGTATGAAGGAGGAATCCGCGAACCTATGATCATCAAATGGCCGGGCGTGACACAGGGAGGAAGTGTGGCTGACCAACCGGTTATCAGCACCGATTTTTACCCCACCATGCTGGAAATGGCAGGCATTCCGCTTAATCCGGACCAGCACCCCGACGGAGAAAGTCTCGTGCCCCTGCTTAGGGGAACAGGATCTCCCGAAAGGGATGCGATATTCTGGCATTATCACCACTACGCCAATCAGGGCGGATTTCCGGGTGGTGTGGTGCGAAAAGGCAAATACAAACTGATCCAGAGTTACGAAGATATGCATACCGAACTGTACGATCTGGAAAGCGATCCGGGAGAACAAACAGACATTTCCCAATCAAATCCCGAAACAACCCGGGAACTAACAGCCCTGCTCGAATCGTGGCGGCAGTCAGTAGGCGCAGAAATGATGGATCCCAATCCGGAATACGACCCGGATTATATCCGCAAATAATTTTCAGGTGAAAAAAAAATCTATCCCTATGAAAGTATTCCTTCCCTTCTTCCTCCTTGTTTTTACCCAACAGACTTACGCTACTGTCGTGGATTCTGCCTACAACGGATTCACAGTCAGAACCATCGTCGAGATCAGGGCTTCACCAGAAGATGTTTTTAACGCCCTCGTCTATGATGTCGATCACTGGTGGGATGCCGATCACAGCTATAGTGGCGATGCCAGCAATTTTTATATGGAACCTCGTGCCAACGGCTGCTTCTGCGAACAACTGCCCGGCGGCGGGAGTGTACTTCACATGACCGTAGCACATATCAACCCCGGAAAAACACTTATCCTCCTCGGCGGCATGGGGCCGCTTCAGGGAATGGGCCTCTATGGCAGTATGACTTTCAGCCTGGAGAAAAAAGGCGAAAACACTCAACTCACTATGAACTACGTCGTAACCGGATATATGCCCGGCGGCATTCAAAGCCTTGCTGCGCCCGTCGATCAGGTGCTTGCCGGACAGGTAAACCGACTCAAAACATTCGCCGAAACCAAAAACAAATAACCCTATGGCTGAAGCCTATATTTTTGACGCAGTCAGAACACCCCGCGGAAGGGGTAATTTTAAAGGCGCGCTGGCCGAAGTTTCCCCCACCGACCTTGCAGTCACTCTGCTGCGCGCATTCAGAGAGCGCAATCACCTCCAAACCGACCAGGTAGAAGATGTCATCCTGGGATGTGTAACCCAGACCGGCGAACAGGGAGCCAATATCGCCAAAACCGCTGTACAGCAGGCGGGGTATTCGCATACTGTACCGGCGGTAACCCTCAACCGGTTCTGCGCCTCGGGACTGGAAGCCATCAACCAGGCTTCTGCCTACATTATGTCCGGCCAGGTGGAAATGATGATCGCCGGAGGGGTCGAATCCATGTCCCGCGTGAAAATGGGCGCAGATGGCGGCGCCATATTCATGGATCCCAAAGTCGCCATTCCCCAGCACTATGTACCGCAGGGAATATCTGCCGACCTCATTGCCACCCTTCACGGATTTACCCGAACAGAAGTAGATACATTCGGCATGCGCTCCCAGCAGAAAGCAGCTTATGCATGGCAGGAAGGAAGATTTGCCCGCTCCGTCATTCCCGTATTGGACATCAACGGGTTTACCATTCTCGACCGCGATGAAAACATCCGCCCCGACACCACCCTAGAAGGACTGGCCGGGCTTACCCCTTCTTTTGCTATGATGGGCCAGATGGCCGGATTTGATACGGTTGCCATCCGAAAATATCCCCAGGTAGAAGCCATCGATCATGTGCACCATGCGGGCAACTCCTCCGCCATCGTCGATGGGGCGGGCATGATCCTCCTCGGAAGCAAAGTTGCAGGCCAGCGGCAGGGCCTCAGCCCCAGAGCAAAAATCCGCTCATTTGCCGTTACCGGCACCGAACCTACCATTATGCTCACCGGGCCTGCTCCTGCCTCGCGCAAAGCCCTTCAGCGCGCCGGACTCACCAAAGACGATATCGATTTGTTTGAGGTCAATGAGGCATTTGCCTCCGTGGTGATGCGGTTTATGGAGGAAATGGAAGTAGCAGAAGAAAAAATCAATGTCAACGGGGGAGCCATTGCCATGGGCCACCCGCTGGGAGCGACGGGCGCCATTCTGCTAGGAACCCTGCTCGACGAACTGGAAAGACAGGATAAAACGCTCGGACTCGTGACCCTGTGTGTAGGAGGAGGAATGGGAATAGCCACTATAATTGAAAGAATCTGATGGTAACGATCCAAAACGATATACTGGAAGTAAACACCGACCAGGACGCGGTTGCACATATCGTCCTGAATATGAAAAATCTCCCCGCCAATGTCATGAATGCCGATACCCTTTCGGCAATTTCGGAGGCGGTGACTACGGTTGTCGATGATCCCGGCGTCAGAGGTGCTATTTTCACCTCTGCGAGGAAAGAATTTATGGCAGGTGCAGACCTGAAAGCTGTGCTGGCCTTCACAGACAGGCAGGCGCTGTTTGAAGGAATTACCGCCTTCAACGCCCTGCTGCGCAAAATGGAGACTTGCGGCAAACCCTTTGTGGCTTGCCTCAACGGAAGCGCATTGGGCGGCGGATTTGAAATTCCGCTGGCATGTCACTACCGCGTGGCCAAGGAGACCTCTTGCTGCGCCTGGGCCTCCCGAAGTAAAATCCTCGGCCTTATTCCCCGGCAGCGGCGGGGACACAACGCCTGCCCCGGCTGCGGATCGGAATGGAAAATCCATGCGATACATTTGCAGGGGCTGATGGGTGCCGCCACAGCAGGCAGCAAAGACACTGATTCACGGTGGTAGATTCGGCGGAGGAATTGATAGCTGCAGGGAAAAAATATATTCTCGAAAAAGGCAGCGCCATACAGCCCTGGGATCAGAAATCGTACCGCCTCCCCGGAGGTGAACTCATGTCGCCGCAGGGTGTGCAGACCCTCACCGCAGGCTCTGCCCTGCTTCATCAGGAGACCCGCGGCAACTACCCCAGCGCTCAGTACGCACTGAGCGCGATGTATGAGGGACTGATGCTCCCTTTTGACCGCGGCACGACGGTGGAAGCGCGGTATTTTGTCAAAGCCCTTTTTTCCCCCGAGGCGCGCAATCTTATCAAATCCGGCTTTTTTGCCGTCAACAAAGCCAATAAAGGCGCAGCCAGACCGAAACATATTCCCCCATTCGAAGTAAAAAAAGTAGGCATCCTCGGCGCAGGGCTGATGGGTGCAGGCATAGCCTACGTCTCTGCCAAAGCGGGGATAGAAGTCGTGCTCAAAGACGTATCCGAAGACCTGGCACAAAAGGGCAAATCCTACTCCGAAACCCTGTTGCAAAAAGCCCTGGCGCAGGGAAAAACTACCCCCGAAAAGGTGGAAAAACTCCTTTCGCTCATCCATCCCACAGCCGATGCACGAGCCCTGAGCGGATGCGACCTGGTGATTGAAGCCGTATATGAAGACAGGGAAATCAAAGCCACTGCTACCCGCGAGGCGGAAGAACAGTTATCCCCAAACGCCCTGTTTGCCTCCAATACTTCTACCCTCCCCATCTCCGGACTGGCGGAAGTTTCCCGCAGGCCGGAGAATTTTATCGGTCTGCATTTTTTCTCACCCGTGGATAAGATGCCGCTGGTGGAGATCATTACGGGGGAAAAAACTTCGGATTACGCCCTTGCCGGTGCCATTGACTATGTGCTCAGGATCAGGAAAACGCCCGTGGTGGTCAACGACAGCCGGGGATTTTTCACCTCACGGGTATTCAGCACATTTACGATGGAAGCGGCGGGAATGCTGACCGAAGGTATTCCGGCGGCGATGATCGAAAACGCCTCCAGAGATGCGGGTTTACCCGTGGGCGCCCTCGCCGTTTCCGACGAGGTAAACCTCGGCCTTGCCCTCAAAATCAGGAAACAAACCGAAGCCGATCTTGGCATTCGCGACACACGCCCTGGGGCCGTCGTGGTGGAGCGGATGGTAAGCGAATTTGGCCGCCCCGGGAAAAAACAGGGCAAGGGGTTTTACGAATACCCGGAAGGCGGCAAAAAACACCTCTGGCCCGGACTGAAAACCCATTTTCCTGAAAAGGAACACATCCCGGACTATCAAACCATCCAAAAGCGCCTGCTTTTTATTCAGGCGATAGAAGCAGCCCGCTGCCTCGAAGAGGGCGTGATCAGGTCGGCAGAAGACGGCGATGTAGCCTCCCTGCTGGGCTGGGGATTTCCGGCCTACACTGGCGGCGTTTGCAGTTATGTCGAATACATAGGGGTGGATAAATTTATAGCTGAATGCGAGGAATTTGCCCGGCTGTACGGCGAGCGGTTTGTGGCGCCCACCTCCCTGCGTGATAAGGCGAAAGTGGCGCGATAACCTACTGGTTCTGGCGAATTTACCAATTTGCCCCTCATTCGTGCCATTCGTGGCTGATACTATCGGGCCAAATCGCAGATAACCACGAATAACGGCCGAATGGTTTTTGCCCGGATATTAGCCGCAGTTCGGTTGCAAACCGGAGCTAAAAAAAAGCCACTCCTCGCGGAATGGCTTATATTTTTTTCCCTGCCTTCCGGCAAAAGGATATTAATAACGATAATAATCGGGTTTAAACGGCCCCTGCTGCTCTACGCCGATATAGCTTGCCTGCTTTTCAGTGAGTTCGTCGAGCACGACGCCGATCTTGGCGAGGTGAAGGCGGGCAACTTTTTCGTCGAGGTGTTTGGGAAGGGTGTAAACCTGATTTTCGTAGCTGTCGCTGTTGGTCCAGAGCTCAAGCTGCGCGAGGGTCTGGTTGGTAAACGAATTGGACATCACAAAGGAGGGGTGTCCGGTCGCACAACCGAGATTCACCAGGCGGCCTTCAGCCAGCACAAGCACGTCTTTTCCGTCAATGGTGTAGAGATCCACCTGCGGTTTGATGACATTTTTAGTATGGCCATAGTTTTTGTTCAGCCATGCCATGTCAATTTCGTTGTCGAAGTGGCCAATGTTGCAGATGATGGCCTTGTCTTTGGCCAGGCGGAAGTGCGCTTCGGAGATGATATCGCAGTTGCCGGTAGCAGTTACGATAATATCTGCTTCGGGCACAGCGTCAATCATACGTTTTACTTCGTATCCGTCCATGGCAGCCTGAAGGGCACAGATGGGGTCAATTTCGGTTACGATCACCCGTGCACCTGCGCCGCGGAGAGAAGCGACAGAGCCTTTACCCACGTCTCCATACCCGGCTACAACGGCTACTTTACCAGCCATCATCACGTCTGTGGCGCGGCGAATAGCGTCAACGAGAGATTCCTTACAGCCGTATTTGTTGTCAAATTTGGATTTGGTAACCGAGTCATTGACGTTGATAGCGGGAACGGGCAGAGTACCGTTTTTCACTCTGTCATAGAGGCGGTGTACACCGGTAGTGGTTTCTTCACTCAGTCCGCGGATATTTTTGACCAGTTCGGGATAGCGGTCGAGAACCATATTGGTAAGGTCGCCTCCGTCGTCGAGGATCATGTTGAGCGGCTGCTGGCCTTCGCCAAAAAACAGGGTCTGCTCAATACACCAGTCAAACTCCTGCTCATTCATTCCTTTCCATGCGTAAACCTGAATACCGGCAGCGGCAATGGCAGCAGCGGCGTGGTCCTGAGTGGAAAAGATATTACAGGAAGACCAGGTTACTTCTGCACCAAGTTCTACCAGCGTTTCGATCAGTACGGCGGTCTGAATGGTCATGTGAAGACAACCGGCGATGCGGGCGCCTTTCAGGGGTTTGGTTGCGCCATATTCGGCACGGAGCGCCATCAGGCCCGGCATTTCTGCTTCAGCGAGTTGAATTTCTTTTCTGCCCCATTCTGCGAGGGAGATGTCTTTTACTTTATAGGGAAGGTACGTTGTTGTGACTTGAGCCATTACGATGTGATTTTGAATATTTACACAAAAATACTTACTGTCAATAAATTAAAAAACTATTGTTGCGCATATCTTTCGACTTCGCGCCAAACACGTGCCAGATTTCCATAGCAGATTTTTTCAATATCTTCTTCCGTAAACCCTCTTTTCAGCAGTTCCTCAATTATGTTGGGATAATCGGATACATCCTTTAACCCCACCGGAAGACTGTCTCCCACTCCATCGAAGTCTGAACCAAATCCGACATGATCCACACCCACCAGTTTGACCACGTGTTCGATATGATCTGCTACAACTGACACGTTAGAAAATTGTTTTCCCATTTTGTCGTGCAGTTCTTTCCTACGGGCTTCGTATTCCGGACTTTTTCTCGAAACATTGTTCTCTTTTGCCCATGCGCGGAGTTCTTCGTCAACCTTATCCCAGGCAAGGCGGAGTTCTTCTTCCAGAAAAGTCGAACCAAAATTGATCATGATTACGCCTCCGTTTTCTGCCAGGATGCGGATCATATCGTCGTTCATATTGCGCTGAAAACCGGGAGTAAAAAAGCGGCACGACGAATGGGAAGCGATCACCGGCACTTGGGTAATAGCCATGACGTCATAAAAGGCGCTGTCGGAAATATGGGATACGTCCACCATAATGCCTGCGCGGTTCATATTGCGCACTACCGCCTCACCAAAAGGGCTGAGGCCGTTCCAGGTGCGGGTGGTATCATAGGAGGAATCGCAGATTTGGTTGTCTTTGCTATGTGTCAGGGTAATGTAGCGAATACCTCTTTTGAAAAAGTATTCGACATTGGCGGTGTCGTCTTCGACCGGAGCGCCGTTTTCCATACCCATAGGCAGAGAAATCAGTCCTTTTTGGAAGTTGGCTTCCACTTCATCGGGCGTATTGGCCAGGGCAAATTTTTCGGGATATTGTGTTGTAATGCCGATGACCAGATCGATAAGGCTGTCGGCCAGAATCTTCGAGCTACCGGTAACCAATTGATTGGAAGCGGGGATATAAATCGACATGAAGGGTGCATTGAGTCCGCCGGCATTGGCGCGGTCGTAGTCAAAATCTCCCTGATTATTGATTGCCATATCGAGGTATTCTCTTTCCAGGCGGAAGTTTTTGACTTTGAGCCGGTAAGGGAGATCCACATGGCCATCGGCAATGATCAATCGGTGGGCGAGCGAATCGGCTTTTGCGGCAAAAGGGGAATGATTTCCCGTCTCATTCTTACAGCCTAAAAACGCAAAAAACACCAGTGTCAACAGTAGGAAGGGTTGTTTCATAGAGCAGTGATTTGAGGGTGCAATATTACACCTTAATTTACCCAAAAGAAAAAGACCCGATAGAAAGTACCGGGCCTTCAAATTCCACAAAATCGCATCAATAATTAATGGCAAACTCTTTTTTGAAGGAGAATAGCTTTGTGGCGGCCATTTTCTCCCAACCCGTAGGTAAACGCCTGATCGAGTTCTTCACAAGCGGCATCATCGGCACCGATCACCGCCATTGCCATAGCTTTTACCAGATAGGCATCCCCGTTGTGCGGATTTTCTTCTATTTCTGTGGTTACGGTAGCCAGTGCGGTTTCTATTTCTCCTGAGCGCACCTGCTCCCATGCTGCCTGCGTCCTGCCTTCAAACAGATGTTGGGAGGGAAAGTTTGACGCATCGGCAACGAGCATTCCGCTTGTCTGGCGGGGCTGAGCGGGCAATGCGGTTTCCAGATATTTCATTTGTGTTTGCAGCAAACGATCTTTCGGGTCAACAGCCTGCATCCGGCTCAGAATATGGGCACACGCACGTAAATCCTGATCTGTCATTTCCCATTCATCAAAAATATTAATCCCGGCCCATACTTCTTCGGGAAACATACGCTCCACCCAGCAGAAATCGTTCATCGCCCGCACTTCTTCGCCCATAGCCAGCGCAGCCATTGCCCTTCCGAGAAAAATTTTGGGCCCGGCTTCTTCGAGTGCTGCGGTCATATTTTCGACCGTGTTGAGATAACCGATAGCTTCAGTAAAATCTGTGCACGCGCGTTTCCAGTCTCCGTTTATCCCGTGTGTTTTTGCCCGGTAATAATAGGCCAGTATCAGTATGTGGTAGCTGCCCTGATGGTGAGGGGTAAAACGAATGCTCCGGGTAAATAAATCTCTGGCCGCTTCCACCTCTCCATCGTCGAGCTTGTCTATGCCCCGGTTGAGGAGTCCTTCGGCCTGCCGGTGATTTCGCATGAGTTTGTGCACCAGCGTCTGCTGAAACAACACCGGATGGCGAAGCCGCTGGGTGCCGGTTGTATTGGCTTTGGGGTTAAATACGATTGGCACATTGACCCAGTATTTGACAGGCTGATTGTCTTTGATGGCAGGGGAAAAACGCAGTTGCCGGATATAAGGCTCAGCAGCGACAAGCAGAGAAGCATCCACCGAACGGGTAATTTTATGGCGCTCGTATTCGCCCTGCTCGTTGATCAGAATCCTGAGGTAGAGTTTGCCACCGACCTTATTCCAAAACGCTTTGGCCGGATAAGGAATCTGCCGCTGTATTTCATCCAGGTTCAGGGGCAAAGGCTCCTGGTCAACGTAAATAAACTCGTGCATTCCCGGTTCGCCCGGGAGCGGAGTAAAGGTATCTTGTGCAAACACAGTGGTAATCCAAAGCAAGCCCGAAGCGATAATTAGGATCTTCATTTTGTCTTTCGACAGATAATGATTTAAGTCTGGAATAAATTTACCCAAATAAACTCCTGAATACCAGACCCCTGTTTATAATAACCAGTAATCAATAATAGTTCCCGGAAAGAATATTCCTGTAACGGGAATTATTCTCCACAAAAATTACCTTATTGAAGGTGCAGCGGGGTGTTGGGGGAAAAACAACCTTTTATTTCCCTGTAAGACCGCAGCATTTCTGGTCAGAATATGCCTTCATCAAAATGTTGGAAATCGGGCAGCTTACAACTTTCTCAAAAAACCGGGATTCTTCCTAACTTAGCAAAAAAGTAAACTACGCGCCTATGTCTGTCAAAAATTGCTGCCGCTACCTTGTTCTGGTTTTCATTTTTGTAAATGGAACACCCGCACTCCACGCCAACCTTTCCCTCCCTGACATATTCTCGGATGGAATGGTTCTTCAGCAAAAAGCTGAAATTACCTTCTGGGGCTGGGCCAAACCCGGAGAAAATGTAAGCCTCACCCTCCCCTGGCTGGATTCGGCCCTTGCAGTAAAAGCCACCGATCAGGGAACCTGGTCAATTCCGGTAACAACGCCCCCGGCTTTTGGCAAGTTTGATATCAGAATCAGGGGGTATAATGAAATCACCCTCCGCGATGTGCTGCTGGGCGAAGTCTGGCTCTGCGCCGGACAGTCCAATATGGAATGGACAGCCCGAATGGGCATAGACAATGCCGAGTCCTTTGTAGCAAATGCCAACTATCCCGAAATCAGGTTTTTTCGCATCCACCACCGCACCGCCGCTACGCCGCAGGATGATCTGGGCGGAAACTGGCTTTCCTGCAACCCCGAAACTATGCAGAATTTTAGTGCGGTGGGCTACTTTTTTGCAGAAAAAATCTATAAGGAAATGAAAGTTCCCGTCGGACTGATTGACGCTTCGTGGGGCGGCACTCCGGTAGAAATCTGGATGAACGCCAAAGTCATCGAATCCAGCGAAAAACTCGCTCAGGCTGCGGCTACACTCAAGCCTGTTCCCTGGGGCCCCGTAAAGCCCGGCAAAGCCTATAACGCCATGATTGCGCCCCTTACCCGCTACCGCATTGCCGGTGCGATCTGGTATCAGGGCGAATCCAATGTCGGCAATGCCTACGCCTATAAAGATATGTTTTCTGCCATGATTACCAGTTGGCGGGAAGAACGCGGTTATACCTTTCCCTTTTATTTTGCCCAGATCGCCCCTTACAATAAATACGGAGAAGGTTTTGGCGGGGCAATGGTCCGTGACGCACAACGACGCACACTTTCCCTGCCTCAAACCGGCATGGTAGTTACCAGCGATATTGGAAATCTTGATGATATTCACCCACGCAACAAAAAAGATGTGGGCAACCGCCTCGCCATGCTTGCCCTTACAGGCCACTATCAGGTTTCCAAAGCGGAAGCATCCGGCCCGCTGTACCAGAAGATGGAAGTCCGTAAGGATCAGGTAACCATTTACTTTGATCATGCCGGGGGGCTTAATGCCAAAGAAGGTAAACCCTTATTATTTGAAATTGCCGGAGAAGATGGCGTATTTTATCCCGCAGAAGCTGTAATAAATGGCCCGACCGTGATTTTGTCGTCAAAAAATGTAAAATCACCCAAACATGCGCGTTTTGCCTGGTCAAATGCAGCCGAACCCAATTTGTTTAACGGTGCAGGTTTACCTGCTTCCTGCTTTACAAGTGAAGACCTTTAATACAAGATCATGAAAGATTGGCTGAAATACCTTCAGGACGAAGTGGATGCAGCTTTTTTGTACCGCACGCTGGCAAAACTGACGGCTGAGGCCAAAACCGCCAGAATTTACACACAACTGGCAGAAGTGGAAGACCGCCACGCCAGCCGGTGGCGCGCCCTGATCGAAGAAAATCACGGGGCCGTACCCGCAGTTACCCCTTCCCTGAAGGCGCGTTTTATGAACTGGACTGCCCACAAGATCGGTACAGGATTTTTGCGCGATGCCATGCTGAGGGAGGAAGGAGAAGAGGTGAAAATTTATCTCGACCTGTACCAGAAAAGTAAACCCGGCGCTACCCGCGACCTGGCACTCGACCTGGCCAAAGATTCTGCCCAGCACGCAGGCCAGCTTACGCCCGACGAGGCAGGCGAACCCTGGCACAGCGTAAGCGCCGGAGGCATGCTCCGAAATGTCGTTTACGGGTTTAATGACGGACTCACCGCCAACTTCGGCCTGATCGCCGGAGTCATTGGCGCAAATTCGGCCGACCACGTCATTCTCATCTCCGGGCTTGCAGGCATGATCGCGGATGCACTTTCGATGGGATCTTCGGGCTTTCTGGCTGCGAAAAGCGAGCGGGAGGTATTTGCCTATGAAAAAGAAATGGAAGCCCGCGAAATCATGCTTATGCCCGATGTGGAAGCCGAAGAACTCGCCCTCATCTACGAAGCAAAAGGCATGAGCCGCCAGCAGGCAGAAAAGCTGGCAAAAGAGGTGATTCAGGAGCCGGAAAAAGCGCTGGAAGAAAAAGTACGGGAAGAACTGGGCATTTCTGAAGGTGAAATCAGCCCTTTGCGGGAGGCCTGGACAACCGGACTGGCGACTGCCATCGGGGCACTCATCCCCATTTTTCCTTTCTTTTTCTGGAAAGGAATGCCCGCCATCATCACTTCTTTCGTTATATCCATGCTGGCTCACTTTGCTGTAGGTGCGGTGCGGAGTTTTTTCACAGGAAGGAACTTCTGGCGCAGTGGTTTTGATATGTTTATCGTGGGATTTGGTATTGCAGCGGTGGGCTATGTGATCGGCGAACTGGTACTCAAATATTTTATGTAGCTATGGAGCCTGTGATTGTTGAAAATACAGCTTTTGACTTTGTAAATCACCTCGAATACGCCGCCATCAAGCGGGTGGTGATCGAGCTGAAACTCAGGGATAATCCCGGTGAATGGAAAAAGGTATTCATCCGGAAAGTAGTCGCCCGGGAAAATGTTTTTCATATCCTCACCCTGGGAGGAGATACCATTGCAGGAACAGAAATCATGGCGCTGATTCCGCCTTTTGAAGATTACGATGCTGATGCAATCAGTTGTATGTGCGGATAACAACCTTACCGGTCTTTTCCCGGCTCGTCCAGTCCGTAGTATATATCAAACAGAATCGAGCGTTTGGCTTTGATTTTTGAGCCTTGTTCCAGACCCGACCAGAATTCAAACCCCACGACTTCGGTATGTTTGTCGCCGTCGTCTTCCTCGACGACGATTTTATAATCCTGCGTTTTTGCACCTTCCTTCCACTTCTGAGGGTCGGTTTTCCCTTCGGTTGAAGGCCATTGGGGGTTGTGGTCTTTTCCGCCGGCATACAGCAGGTTTTCTTTGCTGGCAACCCACTCCATAATGGTAAACCGGTATTTGGTATCGTAAACAGGCACCTGATCATATACGGGCTCTTCATACGTTTCGGTTCGGGTTTCATAAATGGGCCGGGTGCAGTATTTGTCCTCAAAATAGCCGTTCCCTTTGTCGATCTGTCCGCAGACATATCGTTCCTCCCCTACTTTTACCTGTACATCACGGGTTCTTTTTTCATATCCCCGGAGCACCTGTTTGTATTCTCTGATCGCCTGAAAGGAGGATACATTGTATGCGCCCTGGGGAACCGACCATTCTTCCTTGGTAACCGGCTCATAATGAAGCATCTGCGTGGTCCGTTCCCAGTTGAATTCATTCACCGTTACCTCAATCTGGCGGGGAAAGGAGCGAAGAAGAATCACCCCCAGCAGCAAAGCCAGAATGGCAATACCTATTTTTTTCACCCAACCGCTGCCGCGCCCGGTTGAAGCCAGTCGCTGCTGTTCGAGCGGATGAATGGTTCGCTGTTTTTTTCTTCCTTCGATGGGCACCTCGTCCAGGCCGTATTCCCTTTCTTCCAGATCCACATCGTGGCTGGACTCATCGCGTGGGTTGCCACAGGACCAGCAATCTTTTTGGGAAGTTTTATTTTGCGCTTCACAATGTCCGCAAATCCAATCCACACCTGAGCGGGCTTCATTGAGGGATTGGTCATCGGAGACAACTTCAGCATCTTTGGGAAGGTAAAAAACGACATCCTTTGGTCTGGGAGCCGCACAGGCTGTGCATCGTGTTTGCGGACCGGGATTGCCTATATGCCCACAAACGGAACAATCCCAACGCCCAACTCTTACTGCCATAGGTTTAAAATTGGTTTGCTTCGTGAATTTAGAACGGAAAGCGGGAAGATCAAAACACTTTCCCTTTACCATTTGTAAGGAAATGACGTTATTCGGTAGGTAAGGTTGGAAAATGCGTTAAGCTGGAATAAGATTCATGGCAAAAAACAGAACAAACCGGATATTTCCCCCCATTGACCAGAGACTTATATGGATCGGACTGGGAGTAATTACTTTTCTGCTGAGACCGTTGTTTCGGATGAATCCACAATTTACGGAGGTGGTGTATTCGCGGGGAATATTTGTTGTGCTGCGCACGATTTGGGATTTTACGCTCGGATGGTCTCCTTTCGCACTCATTTATGTGGTTGTTCCGCTGCTTTTGGGGCTGGGAATATGGTTGCTGATAAAAAGCATCAAACAACCACGTGGCAGTTCATTTTTGCACCGCATGGCGGGAGCATTATTTAATCTTCTTGCCTTTGGCGGCGGGGTTTTGTTTCTGTTTTATGTCCTCTGGGGATTTAATTATTACCGCGCACCCGTGAATCAGCGTATAGGCTTAAAAAAGCTGAAAATGTCGGAGGAACTCATTAGGGAAGAACTCAGCCGTGCGACAAAAGATCTGCTGGAAGCGCGGGCAGTTTTATATACCCCTGACGAAGCCGCTCCCACACAATGGAAGCAGCGGGAAATGGAAAGCCGTATGAGAAAGGCTTTGACAGATGTCCTTCGCAAAGAGGGTTACACCACCCCCGGGCGCGTCCGCGCCCGTGCCCTCTACCCCAAAGGACTGCTGATGCAGTTGGGGGCCTCGGGTATTTATATTCCTTTTGTATTTGAAGGTCATGTGGATGCCGGTATGCCGCCGGTCACTTATCCCTCCACTATGGTACATGAAATGGCGCACGGCTACGGGTTTGGCGATGAAGGTACCTGCAATTTCTGGGCATGGCTGGCGTGTTATCAGTCCGACGATCCGGTGATCAGATACGGCGGACTGCTCGGCTACTGGCGCGAGGTGGCAGTGATGTACAGAATGATCGATAAAGATGGCTATATGGCACTTCGGGCAGATCTTCCTTCAGGGTTGATTGCAGATCTGGAAAGTATCAACGAGGCGATAAAAAAATATCCCGGATTTTTTCCACAATTTTCAGACGAGGTATATGATTCTTATCTCAAAAATCAGGGTATTTCAGAAGGGATGGAGAGCTACGGCCAGGTCGTAGTATGGGTGGCCGCCTGGCGGGAGAGAACCTCTATATGAATGGAAGCGATTTCTGCCCCGTTTCCTTCCAGTCTGATAATGCGAACCGGCTGATTGAAAAGATAAGCCACTATTGCCGGGAGATTTTTGAGCCACATGATTTCGTAGCGTAGCCCCATACGGTGTTGCCCGAGCAGATACTCAGCGACCTGCATACGGCCCGAAAGAACCGCAGCAGGCTGAGATACATCGAGTTCGATATCTTCCCTGAGAATATGAAGAAGTTCGCTCAGGTTTTCGCCCTTACACACTTCCACAAAAGTCTGATATACAAGCAGATGATGTTCGGGATTCACCTCAAATCGCGCGCGGTCTTCGCGCAGGTGCCGCCGGGCGCGGGTGAGAATCTGGCGGCAGTATTCTTCCGTAATGTCCAGCATATCAGCGATTTCTCTGTGCGAATAGTCCAGTATTTCTTTTAACAAAAATACTGCCCGCTCGACAGGCGAAAGTTTTTCGAGCATCGCCCTTACCCCCAGCGAAAGGGAGTGACTGTTGTCGATGATTCCCGGCAGAAAATCGGCCAGCAGTTCAGGGGCAATTTCCGGCTGAGCGACTTCTTTTTTGCGGTCGCGGATATGGTTGAGGCATTTGTTTACCAGCGTTTTGACAAGGTAGCCTTTTACATTTTCTACGCCCGATTTATTCATGGAAAGCCATTTCAGAAGGGTTTCCTGCACAAGGTCTTCGGCATCGGAGGTTTTTCCCAGCATATTCAGTGCAATGGGAAAAAGCATTTGCCGGTATTGGATATAATCAGGTTCTGACATAATTAAAAATTACAGTCCTTTACTTTACCTACAACACATTGAAGGCAAGAATGTGACAGGGGGGACGAACAAAAATCAAAAATATTTTAGCTGTTTCTATTCCTTTTCCCTGATCCGCACTCTTCGGTCTTTGATCAGGGTATAACGAAGAGAAATCACTGGCTGCAGGTGGCCGCCTTTTACGCCGATATACCCATACCCGTAGGTGCTGTAGCCGAGTCCGGGAAGGTAATAGGCAAGAATATCCTCCCGCGGTTTGGAGTAACCCATCTGAACGGCCAGGTCTGTATATAAAAGGGGGGTGATGCGAAGGGAAAAACCAATGGTCGTAGAAAATCCCAGCTTAAAACCCGAAACAGATTGTGCGTTTGGGTTATTGTTGAGCGGATCTTCAGGAAGAAGATTTTCCTGGTACCAGGCGCCGGTAAGTTGAAAGCCGATGAAGGGGTATTCAAATTCATTCTCAACAGGATTGACCAGCCTCCCGCCGAATGACAGGTAAGCTGCCCGGTTTTTTTGCTGAATAAAATCGGTAAGGGCCTGAAATCCGGGAACACGGCCTTCATCGGTACGGTTTTGATTTCTCACTCCTGCGCCAAATTGGAGAGATACCCCTTTGGTCAGTTGCAGATTTGCACTGACATCGCCTGTGCCCATCAGCAGCGCAGCGAGGTTAACTCCAATGTCGGTTTTGGGTTGCGTAAAAGTACATAAAGGCAGCAAGAGCAAAAGCACCACATAACAAATTTTCATACGAAGCGCGGATCTTAAACTGATTGCTTCGGATAAAATTAAGAAACTTTAGTGGTTAAACTACGCAAATTTCCCAAAACATGAAGAAACCATGTTAGATTTTCCCCGGTTGGGTCAAAAACCGGGGATGCGCATATCGGGCATGAATCAATTATAGAGAATCATAAAAGGATCTTTCCTTGCAAATGCTTTGGAAAACTCTTTGCGTTGTTTCCATGCTTTGGCAGCGGTAACGGCATCTTCGTAAGTGCTGAAAAAACCTGCGAGCAGCAGTTTTTCATTTCCGATATCGGGGTTTTGCCAGAGCATAGTTCCTTCCGGAAACTGAGACGGGATGTGTGCCATGTCTTCAAATCGCGCAAGTTGTACGACAAAAAGTTTGGTCGGAATGCCATCACCCTTGATGATGGGGTTGATCTGGTGGGGAACTTCCTTTTGTAGTACGAAGGAACCGCTTCGGGTACGGGTGGAGAAGGCATCTACCTGCCCTTTTTGCTCCTGACCAAAAAGAACGGAGGTTGAAAATACAGCAAGCACAAGCAGGAAAAACAATTTGGTTTTCATAGAATGATAATCTTTTTCAGTGTGATGGGTCATGGATGATTGGTTAATCTTTCTTTTTAGAGAATATAACGCGAAACAAGGAAAATTCAAGCAATTCGCTGAGAAAATTTCCACCTTTTTTACCAAAATTATTTGTCAGCTATTTTGCCTGAAACCATTGGATACTGTTGAGAATATGGGATGGAAAGAAAAAATACGGTTCCCTCTCCCGGTACACTTTTTAGACCGATGGTTCCGCCCATAGCTTCGGCCTGTTGTTTGACCATATGCAGCCCCAGGCCTTTGCCTTCCACATGAAAATGGAACCTTTTGTACAGCCCGAAAATATCCTCTCCGTTCTGATTCAGATCGATACCCAGCCCATTGTCGGAAAATGAAATGACCGCAGACTCCTCACTGGTTTCGGCCTTTATCAAAATCTTCGGGTTTCGCTCGGGAGACCGGTATTTTATGGCATTTTCAACCAGATTGTGAAAAATGCTGCGGATATAGGGTTCGATGGTAAACAGCGAAGGCACATTTGAGAAGTCCCATTCGACGTACGAATTTGTCTGCCTGATAAATTCGGTCAGGTTGGAAATCACTTCTTCCATCACCGATTCCAGTTTCACTGTTTTCTGTTTTTTCACGGGGTTGCGTCTGACATCCAGAATGGCATTGAGGTCAGTAATGACCCGATCGAGGGTTTCGACTGAAATGCGGAGGTTTTTGTTGAGTATCGCGAGGGTTTCTGCGTCAGGATGCCCGTTTTCTCCTTCATATAATTCCAGCAATCCCTGAAGATTTGCTACGGGGGCGCGAAGGTTGTGGGAAGTAATATAGGCAAACTGTTGCAACTCTCTGGCGTGGGCCTCAATGGTGTGATAACTTTCTTTCAGTTCCTGCTCTGATTTCAGCCGGTCGGTGATATCATTGAGAATGCCCACAAAATGGGTGATTTTCCCATCTGATCCGGCGACCGGGGAGATTCGCACCTCGTTGTAAAACAACTCGCCATCTTTTTTGTAATTGCGCAATACAACCTGGCACTCTTTTGCCTCTTCAAAAGCTTTACGCATGATATCCAGTCCGCGCTGATTTTGGTCGCCCTTCTGGAGAAAGCGGCAGTTCTGACCTATTACTTCGCTCGCAGAATACCCCGATATTTTTTCAAATGCAGGGTTTACGTAAATAATCGGGTTATCCTCCCGGCTGGGGTCTGTGATAATCAGCCCATTGCTGGAAGACCACATGGCCCTGTCGCGAATGCGCATCCCTTCTTCATTTTTTATCTGCTGCGTCACGTCACGGGCCACAGAGTACAAAATGCCACGTTCTGGATCAGGTCTCGCCGTCCATGCAAGCCATTTTACCGTGCCGTCTTTGCATATATACCGGTTTTCAAAATGTACCGTCGGAACGCCCAGTATCTGCCGGTCAAACTCCTCTTTTGTAAGTGGCACGTCTTCGGGATGCACAAACTCTATAAATGGCCGGGCCAGAAGTTCTTCCTGTGTAAATCCCAGCATCCGCTGAAATCCCGGATTGATTTTCTTGAAATACCCATCTGTACCAATAATACAGAGCAAGTCGAGGGAAAGGTTAAATAACCGCTCATAGGCCAGCAAATCTGTTTCTGTCCGGCGCTTCTGCTCTCTTTCTTTTCGCTCTTTGATCGCCTGCAAAACTACGCTTCCAAGGCGGTTGAGATGATCCTTGAGCACGTAGTCGGCAGCGCCCTGCTTGAGTGTTTCTACAGCTACCTCAATGGATATCGTACCTGTAACGAAAATAAATGGAATCTCCGGTGTAATACTGCGGGCCGTTGCCAGCGCTGTCATACCGTCGTAATCGGGGAGCGTATAGTCAGCAAGGATAATATCCGGCGCAAACTCAATGAGCGCACGTTCAAATGCCGAACGGGTCATCACATGTTCCATCTGAAATAAAATCCCACTCTCTTCCAGATGGTAACCCATCAGCACAACGTCGCCCCTGGAGTCTTCCAAAACCAATATTCTGACAGGATTTTCCAAAATTAAAAAATATCTATTTTTATCTTTCGGACAATTTAAGGTTTTATCTGAAATGAAAAAATGCTCCATTCCGCCAATACTAACTTTGGCATTGTTTATCGCAGGGTTATTCGCTTCCTGTCAAAATACGCCAACTGCCCAAACCGAAGAATTTGCGGCTATATCGCCCACTGCACCTGGGTTCACCTATACCGGGAGGTTTGATTTTACTGACTCCGCAGCCGTGCGGTTTGCCTGGTCCGGATCGCAGATTCAATGCAGGTTTGAAGGGACACGGTGTGTGTTACGCATGGATTGTATCCCTCAGGGAAAAGAAGCCGATGGCAGCTCCCGCGCCAATTATTTCCGGATCGCCATCGATGATCGCCCGCCCTTTATTCTGGTTACTGAAGAAGGTAAAACTGAATACCTGCTTGCAGACAGTCTGCCGGAGGGAGCGCATACCTTATCGGTTTTTAAGCGCACGGAAGCGGAAGTGGGAACGGCAGTTTTTCGCGGGCTCAAACTTTCTCCCGGAAAATCGCTCCTTCAACCAGCCGCCCTTCCTTCCCTGAAAATAGAGTTTATCGGCAACTCCATCACCTGCGGATATGGCAATGAAGGAGAAAACAGAGATTGTCATTTCTCTTCAGAAACAGAAAATGCATGGGAAACCTACAGCGCTATTACGGCCAGAAACCTCAAGGCACAATATGTATCCGTCTGTTTTTCAGGCAGAGGTGTGGTGCAGAATTACAACCGGAGCACCATCGGTACCATGCCCGAATTGTTTGAAAAAATTGTTCCGGGTGAAGACACTTCTCCCTGGGATTTTTCTCAATATATTCCCGATATCGTGGTTATCAATCTCGGTACCAATGACTTTGCCCACGCAAACCCCGATCCGGCGTCTTTTGTCAGCGCTTATGCCCATTTCCTCCAAACCATTCGAAGCCATTATCCCCAGGCAAAAATTGTCTGCCTTACCGGTCCCATGATGACCAATGACGGCAGTCGCAAGCCGATTTCAACGCTAAAAAAACATATAGACGAGGCAATAAGCAGACTCAGGACAAACGGGCAGGAAGATATTTTTCGGTTTGACCTCACAACACAGGGGTCGCTCGGCTACGGCTGCGACTGGCATCCCAACCTGGCACAGCACAGATTAAACGCAGACGAACTCACAGCATTTTTAAGGAGTTTGGAGAAATGAGGATTTCAGACAAAAAATGCAAAAAATGAATAGGCAAACACATTCCCCATAGCATGAGCAATCCAGCCGGGAAAAATACTGCCATCTGCTTCTTTTTCATTTAGAATCACCATCAGATATGCAGCCATGGTTGGAAACAAAAAGATAAACAGGATAAAGAGAATATTATTTGTCACACTGGCAAATAACAGCGCGTGGATGACACCAAAAAGTACAGCCTGAACAATATTACCCATTCTGAATCCCATTAGTTTAATCAGCTTTTTGGCGACAAATCCGCGAAAAAACAATTCCTCTCCCAGGGCAGTTTTCAAAAAAGCAATAAGTAAAATGGTCGCCCAGGTTTCCCATCCTGGCCCCATTTCTCTGATTTTCCCGGTTACGCTTTTGGGATTGTGCATGATTTCGAGAAAATCAGTGCTTAGATGAGCTATAAGAATAACCGGAGCCGAAAGAATCAGGGTTATAAACAGCGATCGTGCAAGCACCCGCCAGGGAGCAGGTTTCAGCCCTACCGTCTGAAAAAAGCCTGCGACTTTTCGGGTGGATATCAGATGAAATAAAAAGGGAATTGCGGTAAAAACCAGCAGTTGAAGGATGGTCGAAATAATTTCTGTTGCCATAGTATTATACCTTTTTAGTCATTTCTGTTTGATTTTACCTGATCCGGCACATATTCCAGGATGTCGCCCGGCTGGCAATTGAGCGCCCCGCATATTGCCTCCAGCGTTCCAAAGCGTATTCCTCTCGCTTTTCCTGTTTTCAGGAGAGAAAGATTGGTAATAGAAATACCCACCTTATCCGCAAGCTCGTTGAGCTTCATCTTGCGTTTTGCCATCATGACATCCAGATTCACGACAATACTCATACAATGAATTCTTTATCTTCCAACAGGTTTTTTCCTTCGGCAAATATTTCAGCCATTACAAAACAACTGACAGCAAAAATCAGGGGATAAACAGGAAGTGTAAAGTGCAGGTCGAAAGCCTGATTCTGGTAATAAAAATTAAACCAACCCAACCCGACAATCGCAAATCCCCATCCTCCCATCACACGGAAGTTCGGATGTTTTCATAATAAAAGGCATGTATATCTCTCGTGGAAAGCAGAATTTTCCGCGCTTTCAGGACGATGAAAACAGAAATAGCCCAGAAAATGCTATTCCTTACCACCAACCAGAGACCCATGACATGATGCACTTCGCATAACGGAAGTGCATTTAATTTCATCCCCCCCTCCTTCACGCTGACGGCATCAAACCCTATTCCGGCTTTAAAGCCAGAGGAAATATCGATATTGCAAAAAGTCCCGGGATTGACATACCATTGGATCATGAAACCCAGAAACAGGAGGTAAAAAATGGTCTGACCTGCCAGCAGCAGATGGGTTATGGTCAGTGCAAAAGTAATCGTGCGGTTGCCTTTCATCTGTCTCTTTTATCTAAAGGTAAATTTTTTTATGTAAAACATAAATTTTTTTATCCTTTAAATAAAAAAAAACAAACAAAAACCGAATTCTACAATTCGCAATACCGTCCGTCGTCTGTCAGGTTTCTGCAAGGATACCGCCAGGTCAGATGCTCACCTTCAATCATATTGTCGGCATTTTCCGGGCCCCAGGTTCCGGCAGGATAACCATATACCGGGATGCTGTCGTCCTGCTCCCATGCTTTGAGGATCGGATCAACAAAAGTCCACGCTGCCTCCACCGCATCTCCCCGCGCATACAGGGTCGAATCGCCGAGCATCGCATCAAGCAGGAGCCGCTCATAGGCACTTGGCACGTAGGTTCCGGTAAGGTCGGAATAGTGAAAGTCCATATTCACATTTTCAACCTGAAATCCCATACCGGGAATCTTCATGCCAAACTTCAGCAAAATGCCTTCATTGGGTTGAATACGAATGATCAATTGGTTGTTTTGCACAGCCGTGCCATTTGTACTCATAAACAGGCGGTGAGGTGTTTCGCGGAAATAAATCACGATCTCCGTCACTCTGGTTGGCAGCCGTTTTCCCGTACGGATATAAAAAGGTACCCCACCCCATCGCCAGTTATCGATAAAAAATTTCATCGCAACGTAGGTAGGCGTACGGGATGATTCGGGGACACCTTTTTCTTCCCTATAACCCTTTACCTGTTCGCCTTTTACGGTAGAGGCGACATACTGCCCTCTGATGACATAATCTTTGACTTCCTCCGGGCGTATCGGACGTATCGCCTGAAACACCTTCAGGATTTCGTTTCGGATGGCAGTCGAACTGATGATCGTCGGAGGTTCCATTGCCACCATGCCGACCAGTTGGAGCAGGTGATTCTGTACCATATCGCGCATAGCGCCGGAGCCATCGTAATATCCGCCACGGTCGCCTACGCCAATATCTTCTGCAGAGGTAATTTCGACATGATGGACATAATTGCGGTTCCACAGTGGCTCAAAAATACCGTTGGAAAAACGGGTTACGAGAAGGTTCTGGACGGTTTCTTTTCCCAGATAGTGATCGATCCGGTATATCTGATCTTCTTTCAGCACCTTTAGCAGACTGGCATTCAACGCCTGTGCGGTTTCGAGAGAATAGCCAAATGGTTTTTCGACAATCAGCCTCCGCCACCCGTCCGTCTGGCGGGTAAGGTTGTGCGCTGCGAGGCTGTGAGCGATGGTTTGGTACAGACTGGGAGGCGTAGCCAGGTAGAAAATATAATTGCCCCGTGTATCGCAGGATTCATCCAGTTCGCCCAGGCGAAGTTTAAGTTTGGCATAGGTCTGTGTCTCCCCGGTATCAATATCGCAGTAATGTAAAAGGGAGAGAAACTTATCGATGGCTGCGGGTTTATCGGTACTCCGGTTGGCAAATCTGATAATTCCATCGCGCATCTTTTCGCGAAAATCCTGATCTGACATCGCGGTTCGCCCCACACCCAGCACAGCAAAACAGGGAGGCAGGAGATTTTGGGAAAACAGGTCATAAATGGCCGGAATCAGCTTACGGAAAGTAAGGTCTCCGGACGCACCGAAAATCACCAGTATCTGAGGGTCTTTGGCATTCATGATATCAGGCTTTTTTTACCGCGTGGCCGCCAAACTGATTGCGAAGCGCTGCCAGCATTTTCATGGCAAAAGATTCCTCCTGGCGTGATTCAAACCGGGTAAACAGGGAAGCAGTAATGACGTGCGCGGGTACATCAAAGTCGATGGCGGTCTGAACCGTCCAACGCCCTTCGCCGCTATCGGAGACATATCCTTTGATGGCAGAAAGATCGGGATCATCGGTGAGTGCATTGCCTGCCAGTTCGAGCAGCCAGGAGCGCACGACGCTGCCGTGCATCCACATATGCGAAATCGCCTGAAGATCCAGGTTGAAAGGTGATTTTTTCATAATCTCAAACCCTTCGGCATAGGCCTGCATCATCCCATATTCGATACCGTTGTGAACCATTTTTACCAAATGGCCCGAGCCGCTTTTCCCGCAATAATGGAAGCCGTTTTCGGGAGCCAGCGAGCGGATAATCGGTTCGAGGTAAGCAGCAGCTTCAGCATCGCCTCCATACATGAGTGCGTAACCATTTTGCAGCCCCCATACCCCGCCGCTGACGCCGCAGTCGATATAGTGTTTTCCGGAAGCTGCTACCCTTTCGCTTCGGGCGACCGAATCGCGCCAGAAGGAATTGCCGCCGTCCACAATGATATCGCCGGGGTTTAGCAGCGGTAAAAGTGCATCTATATTGGCGTCAACGGGTTTCCCGGCAGGAACCATCAGCCAGACAATCTTTCGTTGGGGAAGCTGGCGCGTAAGCTCTTCCAGAGAATGTGCGGGCAGTGCGCCTGATTCTGCCACAGCCTCCACTTCTGCTTTGACAGGGCTGAAAGCTACTACTTCGTGATGATCCAGCAACAGGCGGCGAACCATATTGCCGCCCATTTTCCCGAGACCGATAAAACCGATTTTCATAGAATGATTTATTGGGGTATTACTGATGGTGCAAATAAACCATTGCCAGCCAGAGGAATTGTTGACCAGCAGACAGTTTGACACTAAGTTACACCAGATAAGCCAAAGGTGTAGAAAACCGGCTATAAAAATTTGAAGTTTACGGCCAGGCTGGAATACATCCTGACTTTTTTTCCGTTGATTTCACCCGGCATCCAGGCAGGCATAAGGTTTACCACCCGCAATGCTTCTTCATCACATCCGTAGCCGATTCCCTTAATCACAGTCGCATCGGCAATTGTACCGTCGCGCTCAATGACAAACCGGACAAACACTTTGCCTTCAACCTGATTTTGAGTTGCCGGCACAGGATATCGAAGTTTGTCGGAAAGAAACCGGAAAAGCGCGGTTTCACCCCCGGGGTAACCGGGCATAATATCAGCTACGGTTAAGGGTACGCTGTCGTCAATTTCCTTTTCAGGCTGAACCGCGGCCTGCTGAAGGTGGATTTCGGGCTCAAAGGTGCTGTTAAGGGAATCGGCATACTCCGCATTTTCATTTATTTCCCCAAACGACACCTGATCACGGATTGCCGATACGAGCAGAAGGTAATCTTCCATTTTTCGCAGGGTATCGATTCGGCCTGAAAGGGAATCTTTGACCAGAAATCCCTCCTTGTTTTCCTCAAAAATCGTCTTCACATTCTGCTCGGTCAGTTGGGAAAGAGAATACACTTCCCACTGTTCCCGACCTGCGGTTTTCATTCCAATGCCTGTAAGAATCAGCGCAACCAGCGCCACACCGCCAAAGGCAAAGAGCAGCTTTTTTCGGCGGGCTGCTCTTTCCTTTTTTTCCTTCTCTCTGATAAAGTCCAGAATACTTGCCTTATCTCCACTCATTTTCTTTCAGAATTAAAGCTGAAATTTCTCACGGAAGTCTTTGTAAAATTCCTCTCCCATCAGTTTTGCAAAAACCTTGTGGGTCTGCTCGATCATTTCGTCGTGGGTAACATCGGCAGAAGTGAATCCTACAAATTTGATTTCTACATTTTTCTGAAGGTTCCATTTCCGCTTAGAAACTACCAGAATATTCTCGTCGGTGAGGTCTGCATGCGGCACAGAAAGTTCTCTGACTTCTCTGAATACCTGAAGGATAAATTTCAGGTCGCTGCTGTTGAGGTCTTCCACATTCACTTTTTTGTCCAACCCCAATTTGCCCACATGCTCTTTCAGCGTTGTTCTTTCGATATAGTCGCGGAAATAGTACAGTCCTTCTTTTGCAACCCCCAGTTCGCTCATCTCCATATAATAGGAGAGCTCTTTGTCGTAGAGTTTGAGAAACTGTGTTACCTTTTGCGGGCTGCTCACTTCTTTTGCGGAGAGCACTTTCACGACTTTGGGTTCGTGGTCGGCGTAAAGGGTTACTTTCTTGGTCGAAAATTCATTGTCTTTCAGTGCGCCTTTGATCAGAAACAGATCGTTGAGGCTCATTTTTGCGGTCTTCAGTTCTTTAGCGAAATCGCGGTTTTCAGGTTTTTCCAGTCTTGCAGCGCCATTGGACACCGGTGCGGTAACTGCCGCTTCTTTGACTACTTCCTTGACCGCTTCTTTTTCGCCTTTACCGCCTTTATTGTTGCTTTCTACGGAAGCAGCAACACCTACCAGTTCAGGCTGGGGTTTTTCTTCTTTCTTTTCAACTACCGGCTTAACTTCTTCGACAACCACAGGTGTTTCAACAACGACAGGAGCATCCACCACGGGTTCTTCCACTACCTGTTCTTCCACTACTACCTGTTCTTCCACTACTACCTGTTCTTCCACTGCCGGCGCTTCTGAAACAATCTCTGCTGCTACCGGCTCCTCAACGGGTTCTGCTATCGTAATTTCCGCAACAACGGGTTCTGCTGCTACAACCGGTTCTTCTGCAACCGATTCTTCAACAACAGGTTCTTCAACGGCAGGTTCTTCACCGGCAATTTCCTCCACAGCGACGACTTCCTCAACGGGTTGTTCTGCCGGTGTTTCTTCCTCAGTTACGATTTGCTCAACCGCTTCTTCAACCTGTGTCTCATCAACAGATACCTCGGTTTCGGCGAGGGAAATCATTTCTTCATCTGTTACCGGCTCATCGATTTCCATTTTCAGTTCGATGCTGCTGAGCACTTCACTGATATTCCACTTGATGACGACCTCTGGAATACCCAGGCTGGCACCGCGTCCGATATAGAGTGCTTCATATTCTTCTTTCTGGTCGGGATCAACGCAGTTGGCGCGGATTTCGGACAGAAGTAGTTCGCGTTCTTCTTTGACCTTGAGTTCGGCGGCAATTTTTCTCCGTTTTTCTTCTTCCTGACGACGGCGTTCTTCTTCCTTACGGCGGCGCTCTTCTTCTTCACGCTTGCGGATTTCGGCAGCCACACGGGTTTTTTCGGCGTCAATCACCTGCTGCGTGCGGGAAGCCAGACCGCTGATAATGGCTTCATAATCAGCGTCAGAAGAAAGGTCTCCGGGGCGGTAGAGTTTCCCGTTCATATGAAGGTCCTGCTCCAGATAAGCCTGCATGGCTTTATTGCGCAGAAAATCGCCAAGAAGAAGGACTTTGCGAACCTGCTTCTGATTGAGCGCTTCATCCTTCAGTTTGTCCCCGAGTTTTTCTTTGTTGATGGTAAGCAGTTCAAAATACCGGGCTTCGGTAAGTTTTACTTCTGCTTCCAGATTTACGGATTCTGTAGATTTGGAAACCGTAAATGTATAATCCTCGCCGGGGTTGAGGAGTTGGTTGGCCAGATCGGTCTGCCCTTTTACATCTACCTGTAACCCTGCGGCGGCAAACTCAGCCAGGAGTTCTTTGAGCACGTTTTCTGTGCCGGGAGAGTTTCCAAAATCCTTGAAAGGATAGAACTCAAATTCCTCATCCGCAAACAAAGCCTCTCTTCCCTGAGATTCAATGTCCGGAGCGGAGGTATTTTCTTTTTTAATACTGTAACAAAGGTGGAGATAATCGTCAACAGCTTCAAGCACGACAAAATTATCGCCATTGACGGCCTCTTTCTGGCTAAGCCCGTGAAGAAAGGACACCACCAGGTTGTCTGAGTGGATAAGTTCCAGTTCTTCACCACCGGTTTCGTCAATGACTTCATACAGTTTTTCGCGGCTGTAGTCATTCATGTCCACGGGAAAAGCCAGCGCACAGGGCACAGGGAAGGAAGCAGCGTTACCGGCTGTCGAAGAATATGCTGCGATAATATGCGGCAGATGGTCTTTGAGCACACTATGCGGCGAGCGGGAATCATAGTTTATATGCGTTTTCCCGTCTATGGTCAATAACTGGGTACTTTCTGTTTTTATTCCGGCAAGTAATTTTTTCTTAGTACAGATGATACAGAGCATATCTGTGTGGATTATTTGGGTTGGTTATTAATAGTAAGACCTGAAATCATAGTCAATTGCATGTTTCATCAAAAGATTATGTTCCGGAAAAATCACAGGGATACCGGAACGCAAAAGAGAACGCGAATGACGAATGAAGCGTTAATCCACAGATGGCAGGAGCACAGAGGTGATTACAAGCGATCACTCAAGCTATGCAATAATAGTGCAGAAAATGAAGTACCGTGGGCGAATGGTCAAAATAGCGGGTTAAATTGCATGGTCAAGATCGGCGATGAGATCTTCTGCATCTTCTACACCGACTGACAGTCGGATCAGTGTATCTTTGAGCCCGCTTTTGAGCCTTTCCTCACGGGGAATGGATGCATGGGTCATGGAGGCCGGGTGTCCGATCAGCGATTCTACCCCACCCAGGCTTTCTGCCAGTGAGAAAAGATGCGTACCACTGAGCACTTTCAGCGCACTTTCCATCTTATCGTCTTTGAGGGTGAAAGACAACATTCCACCAAAAGCCCGCATTTGTTTTTTTGCTATTGCGTGATTGGGGTGGGAAGCCAGCCCGGGCCAGTACACACGTTCTACTTTGGGGTGGCCGGACAGAAATGCGGCGATTTTTTCTCCGTTTTCACAGTGGCGCTGCATGCGGAGGTGAAGGGTCTTGATGCCGCGGAGGGTGAGAAAACAATCCTGCGGGCCAGGCACGGCACCACAGGCATTCTGGATAAACCGAAGCTGTTCGTTGAGGGAGTCGCTGCGGGTAATGATGGCGCCCATCACCACATCAGAATGGCCATTGAGATATTTGGTGAGGGAATGCACCACCAGGTCTGCGCCCAGATCGAGCGGATTCTGAAGGTAAGGTGAGGCGAATGTATTGTCAACTACCACGAGTATTCCCGCTGCCCGGGCGATTTCCACCATTGCGGTGATGTCTATAATATTCATCAATGGGTTGGTGGGCGTCTCAATCCATACCATTTTTGTAGCCGGGGAAATAGCAGCAGCAAAATGCGCAGGATCAGACATATCGATAAAAGTGGAGCGGATACCCAAACGGCCAAATACTTTGGTAAAAATACGGTAGGTACCGCCGTAAAGATCGTTGCAACTGATAATTTCGTCTCCGGGATTGAGGAGTTTCACAATCGCATCAGTTGCAGCCATGCCCGACGAAAAGCAAATGCCGTATTTTCCGTTTTCCAGTGCGGCCAGCGATTGTTCGAGTGCTGTACGGGTCGGGTTATGGGTGCGGGAGTATTCATATCCCTTGTGATCACCGGGTGCAGCCTGAACATAGGTGCTGGTCTGATATACCGGAGTCATGATGGCGCCGGTGGTAGGATCGGGAGAAACTCCCGCATGAATTGCTTTTGTACCGAATTTCATCTGAATTTTTCTTCTTATATTAAACCATTATCCGCAAAGACCTGTAAAAGTAAGGAAGAATTATAAAAACTTATTTCTCCAATGGCTAAATTGAACGCATCCGAAAGTAAAATTCTTGACGAAGTTGCCGCATGGAAAGGCTCCGGCCCCAGTTTTCT
The DNA here is from genome assembly GCA_041391725.1 of Bacteroidia bacterium. Lineage (GTDB taxonomy): Bacteria > Bacteroidota > Bacteroidia > J057 > J057 > JAGQVA01. The sequence continues at coordinate 266,778 of JAWKNL010000004.1, read as the reverse complement.
CAACCGTGCTACCGATTTTGTCAGCCGCCCCATCAGTTGGGTCACCGATAAACTCACCCCCGAAGAAGTTAAAGGAAGCGTTTCGGGTCTCACTGAAAAAATCGTCGAAAAACTCCAGGACGTCACCCAGTGGACCGTAAACCCCGAAGACATCCTCAAAGCCACCCGTGAATTTGAAATTACGGCAACGGCTGTTCCCGACCTCAAAAAATCCTCCATTCACGACCTCGATCACGTAGCCGAAAAGTTTATCGATCAAAACACCCGCATGGCTACCCTCAGCGGCGTAGGTACCGGCCTGGTAGGATGGCCGGGGCTGATTGCAGACCTTCCCGCCCTGTTTACGTTCTCCATTCGCACCATTTACCAGATTGCCCTCTGTTATGGCTTTGACCTCAACGGCGAAAAAAACTCTCCCGCCGACAAAGCCTACGAAATGGAATATATGATGCGTATCTTCAAAATCGCCACCTCTTCTGATACCATCCAGAAACAACGTGCACTCGCCGAGCTCAAAGACTTTGAAGCCGGAAGAAATATGGAAGTGTATGGTGAAGTCGCCGGCGATTATACCACCAAACAACTCGGTCGCAATGCCACAAGTTTTATTTCCCGCATTATCATCAAGGAAATTGTCGAACGCACCATCACCAAAAAAGCGATCGGACTGGTTCCCGGCCTGGGTGCGGTTTTTTCCGGCGGATTCAATTATGTGTATATGAAAGACGTAGGCGAAGCAGCTTTTATGCTTTACAGAGAGCGGTTTCTCCTCGACAAGAAGGGTAGAAGAAGTACGATTAATATTCAGATTGAATAGCCCCCAGCACCCCTGAGGCCAAATCTCCGATATTAAACGCATCCCGGTTGACCGTTGTGCCCAGCCTTACGATCACCACTTCTCGCGAAGGAATAATCACGACATATTGCCCGTCAAAGCCGGAAGCATAATACAAGTCTTCCGGCAGATCGGGCCAATAATGGTACCCTACGTCATCGGGCACCGCCCGCGTAGCATTCGTCCAGAAATGCGCAGCGTAGCGGCCATATGGATCAGAAGGCGTACGCCGGTAGCTGTATTCGACCCACCCTTCAGGAATGATAGTTTCGCCCTCCCAGGTGCCGCTGTTGAGGTACAACAATCCGAATCTCGCCCAGTCTCTTGCCGTGGCATAACAAAAGGATGAACCCACATACGTACCCGAAGCATCGACTTCCATCACGGCAGAAGACATACCTATGCGGGCAAACAGGCTTTCATATGGCAGCCGCAGGTAGGAATTGTAATCCTGATACAAAAAGCGGATGTACCGGCTGATAATGTTGGTCGTGCCGCTGGAATAACTCCACACCGAGTCGGCAGGATAAACCTGAGGCATGGACGCCGCATAAGCCCCGGTATTTCCGGTCATAAACAGCATGCGGGTAACATCGGTGGATGAGCCGTACATTTCGTTAAACTTCAGTCCGCTACTCATCCGCAGCAGATGGTCGAGCTTCAGATTTGCACGCGTATCTCCCATTCCCCACTCAGGCGAATATACAGGCTGGATCACAGAAACCCGGCTTTCCTGCGCCAGGGTTCCCAGCATGGCATTGGTAACACTTTTGGTCATCGACCAGCCCATCTGCGGCGTGTGCTGATCCATTCCTTCAGCATATTTTTCACCGACAATCTTCCCTTTATACACAACGACAACCGCTTGTGTATTTTTTTTGCCGGCAGGGTGATTCTCTTCGAATGCCTGATTTACCGCAGCTTCCAGTTTTGGCAGGTTGACATTCGCCGGAAAAGGAAGTGTATCGCGGTCACCCGTGGGCCAGTACAGCGTGTCGGTTCGGGGCATTTTTTCCCGGGGGTTGGCAAACAACTGCCTGCGCAGCGAATCTTCACTTATTCCTTCCACAAGCGTACAACCCAGACCCTGGCGGAATATAGCCGTCTGCCGCGCCACACCCAAAAGGGAAGCTACAGTCTTTTGGCTGGCGGTATCGACTTTTACCGAAACCCATTTGACAATCGCCCGGTCGAGTTCCAGATTCTCAACAGAGGCGGGCGATCTTCCTGCCACAAAAACACAGGAACACATACATTTGGCGGCAAAACCGGTGGCAACAGGAAGCATATTACCGGCCACCCATACTCCGGCAGCAACCAGGCTCAGCAACAAAGATAACAATACAGACAGCAGGATTTTTTTGCGGGAATTCATTGCAGAAAATTATGACAGGTGTAAATTTAGAACTTCCACGAAAAAACCCGACATTTTACGAAAACAAACCTCACAAATTATGGAAAGACACCCCATCAGCCGCCGCAAGTTTGTTCAACTCAGTTCTGCTGCGGCGGCAAGCCTTAGTTTCTTTCCCCCGGTATGGGCTTCTGCTTCGACCGAATCACCTTTATCCCTTTCCGCTATGGTATCTGCAAAGACTGAACAAAACCTTATTGGCGCTTATGGCCCCTGGGCAACCTCGCTTGTGGGCGACAACATCCCCTCGTGGTCCTTTCGTCAGAAAAAATTCACCAACATCGACAAGTGGAGAAAATCTGCACGGGCAAAGGTGGCCGAAAAACTCGCCAGTCCCTACACGGGCGGCGTACCGGAGGTAACTGTGCACAAAACTTATACCTACGACGGATTGCAGGTCGAAGAAATCTCCTGGCAACTGCCCTATGGCAACCCGACCGAAGCGATTGTACTCAAGCCAGCAGGCGCTACCGGCAAACTTCCGGCGATTCTGGCTTTCCACGATCATGGAGGCAACAAATATTTTGGCAAACGCAAAATCACCCGCACCACTGACAGTCAGCACCCTGATATGGTAACCCATCAGCAGGAGTATTACAGCGGGAAAGCGTGGGCCAATGAAATTGCCAAAAGAGGATATGTCGTGCTCGTCGCTGATGCTTTCACCTTTGCCAGCAGGCGTGTATTGCTCGCCGATGTGCCCGAATACAACCGCAACGGACTCAGCGATGACAATCCGGAAGATTCACGCAATATAGAAGCTTACAACCGCTGGGCAGGAGAACACGAGCACATCATGGCCAAGTCGCTATTTTGCGCAGGTACCACCTGGCCCGGGGTGTTTCTGGCAGAAGACCAGCGCGCACTCGACGTGCTGTGTGCCCGGGAAGATGTGGACACCGACCGCATCGGTTGCGGCGGGCTTTCGGGCGGCGGACTGCGCACAGCGCTTGCAGGCGGTATGGACCCGCGCATCAAATGTGCCGTATGTGTAGGGTTTATGTCCACCTGGCGCGACTTTCTGCTCAACAAATCCTTTACCCACACATGGATGACCTATATCCCGCTGTTGGCGCCACAGTTGGATTTTCCTGAGGTATTTGCCCTCAGGGCTCCGCTGGCAACGATGGTGCTCAATGATGAAGATGATTTTCTTTATACCCTTCCCGAAATGAAACGTGCCGATGCGATGATTGCAGAAGTATTTCAGAAAGCAGGCGCTGCCGACCGTTACAAATGCTCCTATTACCCGGGGCCGCATAAGTTTGATACGGAAATGCAGACAGAAGCATTTGATTGGTTTGACAGGTGGCTGAAGAACGGATGAGTGTTCAGAGTGCAATAAAAACAAGCATATTCAGCCTTCTGCTCAACTTCTTCATGGCAGCAGGAAAATGGGTGGTAGGATACTTCGGGCATTCCTACGCACTCATGGCGGATGCCATCGAATCAAGCACCGATATATTCTCCTCGGTCATAGTATATATGGGACTGAAAATCGCAGCAAAACCTGCCGATGAAAATCATCCTTATGGTCATGGAAAAGCAGAACCCATCGCCACCTTTCTGGTGTGTGCATTTCTGGTATTTTCGGCTATTTTGATTGCGGTACAGAGCATTACACATATACGCACTCCGCACAAAATTCCGGAAGCTTATACCCTGTATTTTTTGCTGGGAATTGTGATCTCCAAGGAAATCGCCTACCGGCTGGTGTCCAGAAAGGGAAAAGAGACCAACAGCACGGTTCTGGAAGCCGATGCATGGCATCACCGCAGCGACGCCATCACCTCCCTTGCCGCGATGATCGGCATTTCAATTGCGCTTTTCGGAGGAGATGGCTACGAAACTGCCGACGACTGGGCGGCATTATTCACCTCAGCTATCATCCTGTACAATGCCTACCTTATCTTTCGCCCGGCATTAGGGGAGATGATGGACGAGCACCAGTATGACGAAATGGTAACCCAAATCCGCAGCATTTCGCATGAGGTTCCGGGCGTGGTAGATACGGAGAAATGTTTTATCCGGAAAGCAGGACTCACTTTTTACGTCGATCTTCACCTGGTGGTGGATGGCAACATCACCGTAAGAGAAGGTCATTCCATTGCCCACAACCTGAAAGATACGATTCGCAGCAAAATGCCTGAAATTGCCGATATTATCGTTCACGTAGAACCCTTTAAGGAAAACCCCTGAACAGATGAAAAACGTATCCTTACTCCTCATTACAGCGATCCTGCTGGCCTGCCATAGCGGGCCGGAAAAAGATTCACCCGTTTTCCAACGGATTGATTTTCACGCTCATTACAACTATTCACGCGATTCGCTCCCTGCGCTGCTCCAAAAATGGAATATGCAGGCGGTACTTATTCTCGTGGCACTGGGCGATTCGGCAAAAGACAATAGCCGGTGGGAAGCGATGAAAGCACATCGACAAGCCTTTCCCGACAGATTTTTTCTGTGCAGCGGATTTGACGGAACCGGCATTGATGACCCCGCTTATGCCGAAAAGAAAATCAGTATGATTCGCGCCCATATCGAAGCTGGTGCGAAGATGGTGAAGGTGTGGAAAAATTTTGGAATGGTGACCAAAGATGCATCTGGAAAATATATTCAGATCGACGACCCCCGGTTACAGCCAGTCTGGGATTTTCTGGCAGATGAAGGAATTCCGGTTATTGCCCATATCGGCGAACCCCTTCAGGCATGGAGAGAACTGGAGGAAGGAAATCCGCATTACAACTACTTTCGCGATCACCCGCAGTACCACGCCTATCTTCATCCCGAGATTCCCCGTTATGAGGAAATCATCGCTGCCAGAGACAACTGGATACGAAAAAACCCGCGTCTGACCATTGTGGGCGCACATATGGGCAGCATGTCCCACGATGTCGATATGGTAGCCGCACGGCTGGAGGAATTTCCCAATCTGTATGTAGAAACTGCTGCCAGAGTGGGCGACCTTACCCGACAGGACTACGACAAGATGCACAATTTTTATATCCGGTATCAGGATCGCATATTATATGGAACAGACCTGGGAACCAGTGAGCCGCAGGACACACGCAGTGCGGAGGAACAGAAAAACGAAATGGATTATTTTGACAAAATCCTCACCCTCGACTGGCAGTTTTTCAGTGGAAAAGGCCCCATGACCTATGACAGTCCGATGATTTCATTTCCGGTCGAAACCCATGGGCTCGAACTTCCGGACAGTGTGCTTCGGAAATTTTATTACGACAATGCACTAAAGATACTTATGCCTGAAAAAGGGCGGTAAATTCTCCAACCTTTACCGAAACCAGACATCTTTAAGTATATATTCGGAATAATGACAGGTTATTTGCGGGGAAAATAGTAACTTTATTTCTGTCAAGATAAAGCATCTATTAACCATAGCTTCCATTTATGATTAACTGGTCTGTGCTGGACGATCTTCCACGGGAAATCCTTGATAAAATTGCGAAGGATCTGAATCTTTCTGAGCTCGCCGGTGGTCCCCGCAATCACCTGACGGATGCAATTATACAATATGCTCCGGAAGATTTTGATCTGGCCAAATATATCCCAAAGAAAAAACCACAACCTGTTTCCCCGGATGAATCATCTTCTTTTGTAACCGAAAACTCATCTTTTGTCAGCCAGGAACCCGAAGAGGATCAAAGCTCAAGCTTTATCCAACCGGAAGATCATCCTCATTCTGAATTTATTCAGCCGCAGGATCAGCCGCACTCCGAATTCCTCCGCCCAGAAGACCAGTCCCAGTCCCAATTTGTACAGACAGAAACTACGCCGCATTCAGAATTTATTCAACCCGATGATTCGCCCCGCTCCGAATTTCTTAAGCCGGGCGATGGATCCCCGTCTCAGTTTATACTCCCCGAAAATCTCGAAGAGATAGGCAAAAAGACAGCTTCCTCGGCTCACAACCTCTCGGTCGGCGACCGTATTGTACTCAACAATCAGCCGTATGATATTGTCAGGATTATTTCTGAGTCTTCCCGTGAGGCAGTTATTTACGAAGTAAAGGATTCCAAAAGTTTTACTTTCGTACTCAAACTATACAAAGCCCATAAACACGCTTCGGAAGAACCGAATGCAGAATCGCTCTCCAGAATTCAGGCGATCAATAACCCCGACATTCTGAAGCTGTATGATTTTGGAACCGGAGCCAAAAAATTCCAGCAAAAATACTGCTTTGAGATCAGCGCCCTCGCCCGCGGCGGCAATCTGCTGGATGTCAAAGACTTTAAGAAAAAATATTCCAAAGAATTCCTCGAAAACAACCTCATCCCAGAAGTTTTTAAGGGAATCCGCACCCTGCATAACAAAAAAATCTATCACTGCGACCTGAAACCGCAGAATATATTTTTCCTCGACGAAGCCCAAACCGATCTGGTCATCGGCGACTATGGATCTTCCAAAACCTTCGAAGAACAATCCAGCCGCGCTGCCCAACAGTTTGACTCCGTCATCGCCACCAATGCCTATATGGCTCCCGAGCAGGCCAACCGGATCATCTCCGAAAAGGTCGATTATTATGCATTCGGAATGGTGCTCGTTCACCTGCTTTACCCCGAATACTTTACCCGCGATGACAATCACGCAGTTGTAGATAAAGAAAAATCAAGGCTGATCCGGGAAAAACAATATACACAGGAAGAAATCCTTCCCTTTGACTCACGGTTTCACCGAATCAATCAACTCATCGGCGGACTTACGCTCTACAACCACAATTCAAGGTGGGGAGAAAAAGAGATAGAAAAGTGGATTCGCAACGAGCATGTTGAGGTCATCTATAAAGGCCAGTCGCTGATCAAACCGATCAATATCGCCTACCCAGGCATGCCGGCCATCCGCACACAGAAAGAACTGATTTATACCATCGAGAATTTTCCCGACCAGTGGTATGAAGACCTGATTGTGCGAAACTCTGGCTTTAATGCCCTGATCGACTGGTTTGCCAGCAGATATGACCTTCAGGTTGCGCGTGTGTTTGAGCAAATGATCACCTTTTACAAAAAGCAGGGAAAAGCCTATGTAAAAGAAGCCATCTGCCGGTATTTTGAGCCTGAAAGGCCGCTTATAACAGGAGGACAGACTTACCGGATATACGACAATCCCAATGTCTGGCAGGAAGTGGTGAGATTTCTGGGAGACCTGGACAACCGCTGGAAAAAATCTTCGGTCGCCGATATGCGCCTGGCCATATTTATGCTGGAGTTTAGCCTCAGGCAATTTGAACCCAATGCCGGCGAACAGGCAGCCGTCATCCGCAACTACCTCGATTCCACCAGAAACTCGCTGGGAACGGAGCAAAAAAATACATTCGCAGACTATATCACCACCTTTCAGAATGTCATCTCTCTGGCTGAAAACGAAACCGAATCTGCCCTCCGCCAGATTGTGCTGATCATTTACCTGGTCAATCTCAAAAGGCCGTTTAAGGATCTCGAAAACCGGCCCATTGAGAAACTGGAAGACGTGGCATTCTATTTTGCCAGGAATCCAGAGCATTACAAAAATTTACAACTGACCATTGAAAAAGACTTTTTCCTTCACCTGAAACAAAAACCTGACCTTGTCGGACTGGATTTGCGGGAATTTCTCTTTGGCGTTTTTGCCGAACAGACCCAGACGCAGATTCAGCTAAACAGCGTGAAAGTCAACAAAGACCGCGAATACACTTCGACTTATACCTATCAGAAATCTCTCACCAACTTCCTCAAACAGCAAAACATTAAAGCCCAACTGGATGAGGGTGGAAATAAAAAACCCCTGGCCGTCCGGCAGAAAACCCGGCTTTTCCAGTTTGCTCCCGGTGTTTTTAACCAATTTCTGCAATACGTCCAGACAAACCACAAAATCGCGGATAAGGCCATTATCCCCGAAAACAGAAATAAGATCAAACGCAAGTTTGTATCCAGTGCCTTATTTCAGAATTTCGGTCATCATATAAAAGAACTGCTGGCAGCCCTGGCACTGATGATCCCGGTATTTGGGATAATCGGCCTTTTTGCCATTCCTGGAAATTCAGGGTATCCGCTGATCGGAGAGATATTCAGAGAGGTACGCCTTGCCGATTATATAGAAAACCCGGAGCAGAACTTTGATGACGTAGGTGGTTTTTCTCTGATGTTTTTTGTTTTTGCCGCAATGTATCTGCTGGCATTGATTCCAAAAATCTGGGCAGGAAAAGATTTGGAACTTGCGGGATCAACCAAACCCAATACACCGCGGATGCTGTCTATCTCTGGAGGAACAGGATTTTCTTTTCTGGCCTTCATGTTTATGTATCCCATTTTCCTGATTGTCACCAACTGGTTGTACGAACTGATTGGGATTTCGGCAATTCTGACAATGGCCTTTTTCTTTTTTACAAGATCAGGCGGAAAGGCAAAATCCAAAGGCCGGGTCATTGCATTTCTGCTACTTTTTCAGGGTTTGATCAGACTTGGACTTGAAGCGTACGCATGGAATGAAGCAGGCAGCCAGATGGATACAGTCATTGCCGGGCGCGGCCTGGCAGATGTGATGTTTTACCTGATCGCGATGGTTGTATTTTTTGTTCCGCCGATATGGTACCAGATGTTTCAGGCTCACAACCGGTTGCAGCTAGCCATCAAAACCGGGATTTTATTTCTGGCCGGGATTATCTTCCTCAATGTTTCGGGGCTTACCGGAGGGATTTACAACTTCCCCGGATTTAGCTTCGGGAATTCCAGCAACCGGAGTGTAGAAGAAACACCTATCCCCAATGTCTGGCTGGGAAAAATCACCAGTGATCTCCAGGGCATGAACCTCCGGTCAGGGCCGGGCACCAATCATTCGGTTGTCTCAGTAATAAAATCTGATGATATTTTCCAGGTAGAGCAGGGCGTCACCGGTGCGTGGTGGAAAGTGAGGGTTTGCGATGGAAATGAAGGTTATCTCTATTCTTCCAAAATCCAATTGCTTCAAAATATTACGCCAACTCAGTTACAGGAATTTCTCAACGGAGCAGGGCCCTGTAGCAGCGAAACTGTTTCTGTTGAACCCAACCCTGTGGCCGATCTGTCTGCGCCGCTGGTTGCCCAGACCAATTTTTCGGGAACTGTAGGCAAACTCGACGCACGGTTTCAACTCAATTCTGATGCAGACAACCGCATCAATGGCGCCTATTACTACCCCAACCGAAACGACGGGCAGATTTACAATCTCGTGGGGTCAGTGCTCCCCGATAACAAGCTCGAAATCTTCGAGTTTACCGGCAATATTCAGTCTGCCAGTTGCATGCTTACCTACAATCAGGCTTCGGGGTGTTATCAGGGACAAATGAAAAATACCGATGGCCGGGTGCTTGATATGCGGGTTTGCGGACAAAAATTTTCCCACCCGGCATCCATACAAAGCGACACCGCGCCAACGGATGCATTTACCGCCCGGATCAGAGGCAGCAACGTCAATATCCGGGATCTCCCCTCTGCCGATAATAGCAGAGTGATACACCGGCTCGACAACGGAGACCGGGTGCTGGTAGTGGGAAGTGAAACAGAAACCGGCGGCAATACCCTCGTTACTGACAGAAAGTCTATTCTTTACACCGCCAGCGGCGAATCCTACCCTTTGCCCAAAGGTAAAATTCTTTTTCTCCAGAGTCAGCAACCCAGTTCCGGCAAATATTATGTCGCCACCAACCTCAGCGGAAATACCCTTACCGAAGGATATGTCAGTATTCTCGATGTAAGCATGACTGATGGCAAAACCTGGTACAAAATTCGGTTTGGTGCCAATCAGGAAGGATGGGTGTATGAGGATTTTCTCAGGAAGTGATCCTGTTGAGTGTTTTTACCTGCCCGCTTTTATAGTTTCCCAATACGCCGCCGGAAGGGCGAACTACATTTTTCAGATAGGCAGGTTCTCCCACCGTAAATTTATCTGCGACAAACGTATCACCAGTGACGATACTGGAATTTTCGTGATAGACAATCTTAAAATTTCCATTCCCCTGATATTCAGCGATAACCAGTCTTCCCGGCTCCCAGGTAAACTCAACCCGGTCGCCTGATTTCAGGTCAACGGCCCTGACACTCTGAAGACTGAAGGTCTGCGGGCCGGCAGAGGGAGTGGGCGTGGGATTTTTTCCTGCGGTTGCTATGGTATTTCCACTTTGAGAGACAGGCGCTTTTACCGGTTCTGCAAGCAGGCCTTTCAGAATATCAAAAATCTGCTCATCACCATAAACCACCAGTTTTTCTTTTCCAAACCGGTAGAAACCCTCCAGCACCTGGGAGTTTTTCAGGCTGTCGCCAAATATGATAATTCCGTTGAGGTCAACCATCGCCAGGTGAGGCGTAATGGTGTATTCGGTATAACGGGTTACCTGCTGGCTCCTTACCATGGTCAGGTCGTCAATTTCCTTCTGAATCAGCGATACATTCAGCTCAGAATTGGGCGCAGGAGACAGGGTGAGTTTAACCGAAATAAAAGGTCTCCGGCTGCGAAGCAGTTGTTCGTTCCACTCTATCGCCTGCCTTGTCTTTTTCCTGTATTCGGACTCTTTTTCGGCCTGAGCATGTAGTACGTGCAGACTTTCATCTGCTTTATCCACCACAAACCGGGCAATTACCCCTACTCTGGGATCTGTACCAAAACCGGGAAAAGTCTGATGTTCAATCACCTGCAGGGAATGATCGGGCTTCACCTGTACCAAATCCACATTTAAATCATCATTTATCCCTTCCACTACCCCGTAAACACCCGGCACTTTCAGCTCACGTCGGGTGAGCTTGTGGAGCAAAATCAGCCGGGAAAAAGTAGTGCCTTTACTGGAAGGGTCGCAGGTGAATGACCGTTCTTCCAGATACTGGAGAATCAGTTCGTGAGCTTCTTTGGGAATATTGGGCGAAAACCCGACGCAGACGGGAATGGAATCAGAAATATCCATTTCACCCACCGCGCCTGAAAGCCCGGAAAATGCCTTGTGGTACGATTCGCGGATATCGTTAAGAATGGTATCGAGTAATTCCACGTATTTGCGTTTGTACCCCGAAAAATCAAAACTTCCGCCGGTACAAATCCGCTCATAGAAGTCGCCGATGGCTTTTTCATCGCCCCGCTCCGCGTCGAGCTGGTACGCATGTCCGTAATTGACACGTCCGCCATCCAGATAAAAAAACAGTGAGAAGCGGTCTTTGCCGTTTTTTTCCACCCGGGCAAATTTACCTTCAAAAGGTTCTACCGCACCAATTACGCAAAAATCATCAAAATATAAGGCCAGCTTCTTATTCATCTCAATGTCTGTAACAACAAGCAGTGATATTATCCATGCCGCCGGCATTAAAGGCGGCTTCAACAATTACCTGACAAAGGTCAGGATTTTGGCGGTTATTTAAAATGATTTCGCGTATTTGATCATCAGGAATTGCGTCGGGGACGCCATCTGAGAACGCCAGCAATATCTCACCGTGATAAATATCAAACGGCCCGGTAACGTCAATGGTCATTTCATCGGGGTTGACACCGATTGCCGAGTACATCACATTGCGCCGGGGATGGGTTCTGGCCTCTGCCGGAGTGATCTGTCCCTGATCCAGCATCTGCTGCACCAGGCTGTGGTCGCGGGTCAGTTGGATCAGACTTTTGTCTTCCCGGAAAACATATACCCGGCTATCTCCGATATTGATAAGGTGGTACCTGTCTCCATAAACCAGAAAGCCCGAAATTGTCGTTCCACACCCCTTATACTCCGGCTCGTCCTGGCCTTTTTGATACACCCTTTCGGCGACAATCATGGCAGTGTCGTAGAGATATTGTTTCTCATCCACCATAAAAGGCTCTTTTTCAAAGGATTGCCTGAACACTTCCACACACAACTCGCTGGCATATTCACCGTGGGCATGCCCCCCTACCCCATCGGCCACAAACACAAGCCTTCCGTTTAAGGTCAGATTGGAGCCGTACCAGGCGTCCTGTTGTGAGGGTTTTCTTCCCTGAACAGAATAACCGGCAACACGAGGCAAGGGAGGTATGGATGGCGATGACATAGGCGATCGTCAGTTTTTATAGATTTCCGAACCAGGAATTTTTCCATGAAACACATGCCCTCCAGTACAAGCATGGAGTGTTTAAACTCAAAATTGTTATTATTTTTTGCCTTTTTGTACTCCGCGTCGTTGGTGATATACCCTTTGAGGTAATTGGATATCTCGTTGGTTTTTTCCTTCAGCCCACGGGTATTGGAAATAATTCCGGTCTGGGTTGGCCCCACAAAATCGAGGTAAATGTCCAGAAACTTATTAAACTCCACATACGACTGCGGAAATTTGAGTTTCAGGTTCAGGCTCTCAAAGTGTTCACTGGAAATCGTTGCTGTAAGCGGTACTTCTTCCAGTTCGTTGCCGTCCTTACGAATGGCAAACCCCGATTCCCCAAAAATATCGGAATCGCTGCGGAGGTTTTCAGCCAGAACGATTCGCTCATTAGAGGTAGCGGAGACGAGGCCTTTGGCTACTTCGGATTTGTTGTCCTCGCGAATATCGTTTTGTTTGACTACCGTTATTTTTTGCCCGCCCTCACCAAACCCCGTCTGGAAACATTTGGTGAAATAAGCAGCAGCGAGCGATTTGCCCGGGTAAGTGTCGAGCCAGTCAAATATTCGTCCACCTTTGCCAAAGGGGAAAAGGTTAATTTTATTGACCTCATCAAGGAAGGGATAACTTTCAATGGTTTTCTTCAACAATTGCCCGCTGTAATACAATAGCAGCCCGGTCATATACGCCGGCAGGGCAAAAAGCGTGGGATTGGTTCTGCCCAGAAAAGCGTAAAAATGCTCAAACTCATTGCCTTTCAGCCGGTCAAATACGGCATTGAGGAAGAATGGCGCGTTATCCTGGTTGATGGTTTTGATATTGGGAATAGTCAGCGATGACTGTGGATTGTCATGGTAGCTGATCAGCGCCCTGCGGAAGCTTTCCGACTGACGCGAAGCGTCGGCAATCAGCCCGGCAGCAAGGCGGAGCGAACTTTGTTTGACCAGTTTATAACTCCCGCTGTTGACATCCATCGCGATAAGCAGAATATCGCTCGTGCTTCCTCCCACATCAATACCCAGAAACACATTGTCTTCCTGAAGTGAAACACCCGTAGCCAGAGCGTAATTGGAAACTGCCTCGGATTCGGTCAGCGCATCCCTGTCAAGATCTATATTAAAATTAGAAACCGGTCTTATCGTCTGAACGATATTCTGGAAGAGCTGTCCATACTGAAGTTTTTCTCCCTGGGTAAAGGAGCCGGGAAAAGACCAGCGCACTTTTTGGGGGCGGAAATTATTGGCATACAGGTCGGCAATCGCCTTGAGCAGTACAGCTTTCAGGTATGCGCTTTTTTTCTGATTGTCGCGGTCTTCGGTCAGCCATTTCATGCTGTGATGGAGCACCCCTGCATTGGTTACGATATGGCGGGTGTCCATACTTTTAATATGAATATTGGGTTCAAAAACGGGCACACCTCCTGCGATTTCCTCTTCCTGCATTCCTGAAAGCAGGTATTGGGCATGGTGTTCATGTACCCATGATTTGATCTGTCCGTTGGGTGCGGATTCATTCTGGAAAAAGTACAATTCATGCGGCATGGCAATTTTCAGGTTGCCGGGATCCAGATTTTCGGAGCCGACCAGCACCATGCGACGGTTGGAGAAAGGGATGGGTTTTACATCGCTTCCATTGGTTCGGGCAAACTGTACACAGGAGTTGTTGGAGCCAAAATCAATTCCCACTACTACATCGGTAAACGAGGTTACGCGGCTAAGATCTTTGATTTTGTTGTCGCCCATCGAATCGTCTTCGGGTTTTTTCACGATCAGATACCCCACAACTTTTTCCTCTCCGGCGATATTTTTCCTGATTTCCAGCCCGGCAACGGGCAGGTTGGTGCGGATAATATCGTATTTATGGAAGGAACTGTCGAGCGTACCGCCGGGATAGGAGATGAGCTTTTGCACCCGCAGAGAGGCATTTCCATGGGTTGCCTGATCGGCGTAGATGATTTTTCCTTTATCGTTGACGAGGATACTCTGGTCAGATGCGTTTTTGAAGAAAGGCACCATTTTAGTTCCCCGGTCTGCCTGCGGAAACTCCGAATACAGATAATAGCTGTTCCAATGCTCGGAAATAAAGTTGGGCCACATGATTACGCGGCGGTCGTTTTCGAGCGGCTGCATCTCATACTCACGGGCGGTGAGGTTCATCTTTTTATCGTCGATGACGAGATGAAGTTCGACTACCAGCTTGTAGTCAGAGGGTTTGACGTAGCAGCGGAGTTCGTGCTGGTTTTCTTTGGGAGAACCGATCAGATCGCCGATCTGATTGCGGAAAAGGATAAGTCCTTTTTCACTGAGCGGAATGGGGAAATAGAGGTGCTGCGGTTCGTTTTCTGGTTCCCGCGGGTTGTAACCCGGGTTGAGAACCTCCACATAGTGGAGTGCAGACTGTCGCAGCGGCTGTTTTTCATCTTCTTCCACAAACTCAATGATATAATCTTCATTGAGCAGAATATCTTTGGGATCCACTTCCACTACCCCGTCTTCTTTGCGGGGTTTGAATGACACCCTTCCGTCGCGGAAAATATACAGGCTTTGTTTGACATTAAACAAGCTGTGGTAGGGATCAGAGAAGTTTAATGCGGCCTCCAGCGTGCCTTCATCCACACTTCCGCTTCCGGCTGATTTAATGGCCTGCTGCCATTTGCGGAGGAAGTCTTTAAAGCCATCAAATTCAAGCCGGGGTTTGTTGCCACGGTTGACATTGACTTCGCGCTCAAATTCCTCAAACTGGTCGTTGATATTTTTGACCAGCAGGTACAGCTTCTGAATCTGATCTTTATTACGCTCTATGAAAGGCAGCGGATCGACAAAAGAACCATTTCTGTACCAGGGCATATCCGCAGTCTGGGAAAGACCGGTATAGTCCACAGCGGTAAATACCAGCGAATAGGGAGAGGTTGCTCCGATCAGTTTGCCGGCATAATAAATCAGCTGGGTGGAAGGTTTTTCATCCGGATTTTCTTTCCTTTTCACCGGATTGGACCAGAGGTCTTCGTCTTCGAAAAGCATTCGCCCCAGGGCAGAAGGGATATCAAACAGCGGATCTGCCGAGGCAAAATCCATGGTGATGGGTTCGCTTACCCTGATCCTGTCGGGGAAAAGTGCGATGCAGGTCAGCAGCCCTTTCCACTCGGCCACGAGGCGATCATAAAATTCTACCAGACCTGATTTCTTGATATTGGCTTCTACCTGGGTATAGGGGAATGCAAAACCAAACAGACGGGCACGTGCCCAGGGCGTGGGAATACCTGAGACAAGGGTATTCATCACATCGGCATCCACCTCTTTGTCTATATTGGTCTCTATTCCCTGAATATAAGGTTGCGCCTCATCAAACAGGTGCCACTCGCCGCGTTTTCCGCTTTTGGAAGTCGAACTATTTTTTATCAGTAATGCTTTGGTTGTATCTGCCATGAGATGTTCCTGATGATAGGTTTATGAAAAACTGTACAGATCGCAGAGGGTCGCATACATGCGTCGGGTCAGCTTCTCGCATTTGTTGCTGATATTGGGATCGTCCTGCGTTTTGATAAACGAATCCTTAAAGGTGTCAAATGCTTTGGTGGATGAATCGGAGAAAAAGCCGGTATTGTAGGCGTGTTTCTCAAAATCGGATTTAAACAACTTACTGTTGTAGGTGAATTTCTTCATTTCGCGGCCCGAGGTGCTGCTGAACACATCCGAACGGAAGACAAATTTGTCGCCGCCTCCGGCAGAATTGTAGAGCTGGCGGAGCCAGCCGTTTTCTACCGCTTCCTCATTCAGCCGGAAGTGGAAATAGTTGAAGTATTTGTGCATCGCCTCGACTTCTCTCGGGTCGATATCTTCATACCCGCTGATATTGTTTTTCTTGAGGTCTCCATTTTGGGCAGAAGCATAAAACCAGGCGACATTCACCAAAAATGACATGGCTACCAGCATGCCAAACCGTTTGGCCAGTTTTTCCACTTCATCCGGAGACACAAAATCTGCAAACTCCAGCACCCCGTCTTCGCGGATGGTGCGGTAGAAATATTTTACCCCCTGAGGATCGCCTTTCGTTCTTTTTAGTTCATCATTGGACGACCTGAAAAAATCGTAAGCGGCAAATGCGGCAAACAATTCGATGAAATGGGAGTCATTCTGCTGGTGGGCGCCGCCGGTGAGCGTTTCGGATTCGCCGTGGCTTGTCTGGAAGTCAATGCCCGGTGTTCCCAGCATATAAAACTTCTGGTAGGTCTGCTTGACGGTTTTATCTTCATTGTAAAACATCATGGCAGCCTGAGAGTTGAGCGCAAATTTGTCTGCGGTAGCTACTACCAACTGGCGGGTAACATAGTCAGAACTGGGTACCTTGAAGGAAAAATAGCTGGTAAGCAAAATCGCGCCAAAGAAAGTCTCTTTGAGAGAAGAACCCGGCATCAAGATTCGCGCAGCTTCTGTAAATGCCTTGGGAATAATCGGAATGGAAGATGCACCCGTTCCTCCAAAAACCGAACCCATCACAAATACCTTTGACTGGCCTGCCGTAACGAGTGAGGAAATAAATTTGGCCAGGTGTCCGTCGTGGTTTGTGCGTACTTCTTCCAGAATATTGTGGTGCATGAGGAAGGAGCCGAGGTTGGTCTGTGCGCGGTATCCGTGTTTGAGGTCAAACTCGCGGGTATTTTTGGTCAGCAGCAAATCTGCCAGCGCAGCCTGATCTTTGCTTTTATACTGGAGATCCCCATACTTGGTGATACGGGAGAAGTTTCCGGTATCCTGGCGCGCATAATCGTGGCTAAACTGGTAATAATTGATTTTTGCGGAAAAGAAGGTGTCTTTCAGTGCGTGCTGCTCTTTGTTGACGCCTTTGCATTTGGAATAGGTATCTACGAGGTCGTAAAGACGACGGAAGTTGCCGTTTTCTCTATCAGTATCCAGGGCCAGCATCTCGACGGTTGTGCCGTCAAACATGCCCATTGCACATAGGTGGACGAAGGACTCCAGACAGCGCATGCCCGTTCCGCCGATACCTATGATAAATATTCTTTCATCCATAAGGGGAATAGGTAAATGGGTAAATGGGGCTTATTTTTTGGAGGGAAACCAGGTTCCCAGTTTGGTTTTGCGGAAAGCCTTGGAAAGGCCAAAGGCCATCAATGTGTACAGTACACCGCTGATCGCTACCGAAATCAGGGCAGCCTGTTGCAGTTCGGCTGCTTTTTTGCCGGTAAGATCACTGGTTATCAGCATACTGATCACAAACATCAGTATCACCAGCAAAACACCCATCACCAGCAGCCAGATTCTCCTTTTACGGGGATCGGTAGGGTTTTTTCCGGGTTCGTGCGGAATCAGAAAGCCGATCAGCATCGCAATGCCCAGAAACACGATGGAAAATACAATTCCGGTAAGGTAGGCCTCCATTTTGAGATTGTCGAGCATGGTAGCCGAAACGGTTCCGGGGTTATCGAAAATCAAATCCCACAGGTGAATTACGCGGGAAGTCTGAAGCAGAAAAAAGGACTTGATCATGGTAAAATTTTTGGCTGTATAATGTTTGTGGTAGAAAAATCATTCATCAGTAAGGAAGTCCGAAAGTAATATAATAAGTATAGAGTCGCTTGTTTTGCGGTTTCAGTTCGCGCATGGCAAGGCGGATGCTCTCACTCAGGCCGGTGTAATCCTGGCCTTTATACTTCCAGGTCAAAACGTCAAAATTTTGTCTTCCTTCGCTATATTCTACATTTTTTATGTAAAGGTCAATACGGCAATGCCCCATGGCATACATTTCATCGACATTAAAATTTTCGGCGGGTTTGATGGCAATTTTTGCGGTACTGAACTGCTTGTCATCCACCGAGATTTTGGATTCTTCGTGAAGCCCGAAAACCTCATTCAGTTCGCGCCCGGCGCTTTCATTGGGCGTGTATTCACACTTGCTGTTGTCGCCGCAATTGGCCCAGGGATTACACCAGTAGGTCTGTTTTTTGCCTTCTTCATCTTCAAAAGTTACCGATTGGGCGTTGCCGCACTTGAGGTAATTCATATAATCGGCCAGCGGCCCGGAGAAGTCCTTCACCCTGATTTCCAGATCGGCGATCTGGTAGTTGACAAACTCATTGGTAAACAGCAGGTCGTAGAAGAGTTTGTTTCTTTCTTCGAACTGGGAATTCAGTTCTTCATTATACTCTCCCTGTTCAAAACTGGTGAGGAAGTTTTTGAAGGTTTCTTCATCCTCGATATGGAGGTGCTCGTAACCCTGGGCAAGGTTTCGGTTTATCGAATAATCCACCACCCAGTCGGGGAAGGTGGTGCTGAGCCCGGCTTCCTTCTGCGGTCTGCCGCGGTCCACTTCCGAAAGTGCGTAATCTGAAATAGTAAATTTCAGGTGGTGATAGGCATCGGTTTTTTTCACATCGGCAGTGGATTCAAGGAAGGCCTCAATCAGGCTATTGCCTTTTTCAGCGGTGAGGCGGGGGGTGAAAATGATAAAAAACAACCGTTCTTCATTCACCACTTTCACAATAAAATCCAGCCGGTTTCCTTCACCCAGCCACTGTATAAACGATTTTTGCCCCCAGGTAAACTTAGGGTCAACCACACCTGTCACATTTTTATTTGCCAGTTCGCCATCGGTGATCAGCACACTCTGTCGATCGTGGTTTTTTACGATGGCTTCGACGGCAACGTCAAGCGGCGCGTAGTTGTTGGAGGAATTGTAATTTTGCGGATTGCGTACATAAGTCTGAATCCTGCCGCCGGTGGAAGCAGGCAGTTGTTCGATCTCACTTCCGGGCGTAGCGGTAAGGCGGAAGTAAACCGCATTCTCACCCGAAATCAGGTTTACCATATCTGTCAGGAGCCCCGCATCATCTTCTGCTTTTGCTACTTTATAGTTCATTCCGTCGGACATATCAAAATATACATCCACGCGGTCCAGCACTTCCTTTGCGCTGCCATTCTGCAGGTTGGCCTGATGGAATCCATCTATAAGCTTTTGATAACCAGTGGCTTCAGCCAGGTATTCATCACAAAAACCGGCATCCACAGTTGCGATCTGTTCTTCACACATATCGCAGATTTCTTCACCGCAGGAACATTCTGTCGTGGGGCAGGGATTTTTGCTGCAACCGGAGATTCCGATCAAAAACATGAGGGCAACCGAAAACCAGAAACTGTAACCGGGGGTTGGTTTTTTCATAAAATCAAACAATTGATACTGAGAGCAATTTATAAAATATATTGAACTGATATAAGGTTTTTTCGGAAATAAAGATAAACTTAGAACAAAATGGTTTGCAAGCCGATGAAGAAAAAGTAGCCCCTTATTACCCCGAAAATCAGGCCCGGAAGTTATGTTTGCCCAAAACAGGTATCGAACTCTGAGGTAGCGACAGGCTATAAATGCAAAAACTGTTACCGCTTTTGTTGGTAACAGTTTTGCAGACCATGCAGTCTTTCAATTAGGATGTATAGAGAAAATAAACTGTTAACGAAGTTCCACGTTGTGGGTAAGCGCCTCCCCGTTCTTGATCATCACACGGGCGAAAGAAGGATTCGCTTCAATTTCTGTTGAGCCTCTGGACTCAACCATAACAAAATACTGACCATCGGGAAGGTTTTCAAACCGGTATTCCTGCCCCTGACTGAAATGGTGGGTAGAAATATACTGGTTGCCATTGTCGGGGCCATACAGTGAAATCCGGAAAATGCTGGCTGTGCTCCGGGCTTTTCCAAATATACTACCCGAAATAGAGCCTGTCTGATGGCTTTCCGCCTGATTTTTTCTCAGAAACGTGTAAAGGTAATTTCTGGCTATTTTCTCATCTTCCGTTACCACCAGTTCTTTGACCCTCACCAGCATATTTGCGCCCTCGGGTTCCATCTCTATCTGTACCTCGCGCTCATTTGAATGGTAAGCGGCTTTAATCATTGCGCCTGTATTTCCATCTGCTGCAAATGAAACAGGAAATGCTTCGGTCTTCTGCCACTGGCAGTCTTCGGAGACACAATTGCCTTTCGCCTGTACAAAAAGTCCGTCGTTTTCGGCAAAAATCTCTATTTCCGGCAGGAAAGAACCAGTCTGCGCGTTTACCCACACACCCGCATACTGCCGGATATCCATGTCAGGAGTCCCAGGGTTAAAGTTGAGCCAAAAGGTTGAAATGCAGAAGGATAACAAGAGTGTTTTCATAAAGAGTAATCAATCATAAGATGAAACATTTTCGGGTCTTAACTTTTATTTAATATATCAATGACAATTACTGTTCCAAATACCCGACGTTTCAATACTATGTAGGATTTCCGGCTAAAAAGCACCATTTCCGGAGTCTGGTTTTATGGCTATTTTTTAATATGGCTTACATGGTGGTTTCGCCAATAATCAACAAAATCCGCCAAATAAAACCGCAATCAATTCAAAATCAATAACTTACACCAAACAACCCGGTTTTAGTATTTCCGGGAAATTAATTTTTATACGGAAATTACGAATTTTGGTTGCATAAGTCGTTTGCACGAACGGTAAAAACCATGGGTTGTCCGGGATTGATCATTTGCGTAAGATTTTTGAAAAGTTGTTCTTTTTTTGCATACACAACCGCCTTTCTGTGAAATTGACTACCTTCGCAATTCATAGTTATGCCATGCAGGAATTACTCGACAGGCTATCTCATACGATCAGAAAACATGATCTCATCCTCTCCAATGAGAAGGTGCTGGTGGCTGTGAGCGGCGGGCCGGACTCGGTTTTTCTTGTACATGCTCTCTGCCAGTTGAGCCTTGCATCGGGACTGGCACATATCAATTACCAGCTCCGCGGCGAAGACTCAGAATATGAAGAATCGCTGGTCCGTAAACTGGGTAAAGAATTTAACCTCCCGGTTTTTGTCCTCCGACAGCATCCGCAGGCGTATGCCGCTCAACACAACGTTTCCCTTCAGGTCGCCTGCCGCCATATTCGCTACGAATGGTTTGAATCGCTCATGGCACAACATGGCTTTGACCGCTGTGCCACCGCCCACCACCTCGGCGACCAGACCGAGTCAGTTCTGATGTCTCTCGTAAGGGGAAACAGCGAATCGGTTATCCACGGTATCCCGGTAAAAAGAGATAAATATATCCGGCCTTTAAGCGAAATCAGTAAAGATGAAATCCTCTCCGTACTGGATCAAAATCAATGGGACTATTCCATCGATTTTACCAATGCCAAAAACGACTACATCCGCAATCAGTTCCGAAATCAGGTCATTCCGCTCCTCCAATCCATTAACCCCTCGCTTGAAACGCAAATTTCCCGCCGACTGAATTGGTACGAACAACAACATAATCTGATCCGCCAAATCGTAGAAAACGAAAGGCCATATATTGTCGTTTCCCTTCCGGAAGGTCTTTCTTTCGTCTTGGACTCCTGGGAGAAAAAATACGGCAAGGCTACCCTTCCGGTTCTTTTGGCCGAATTACTTTCGCAATACGGATTTCACGGCAACGAAATCTGGAACGGAATTCAGCTAATTGAAAGTCAGACCGGAAAATGGATAGAAACAGAAAAACACAAACTGATCCGCACCCGGGAAGGAATGATGATCTGTGAAAAAACTACAGAAGCGGAGATGCCGGATGAACTTCAGGTTGACCATTTGCCCGAAAACCCTGTCACCCTCGGAGGCCGCCTGATCTCCTTTCAGGAAACTGGACACATTCAGTCGCCCGACGGTTTTCAGGGTCGCCATATTGCCGATGTCGATAAAATACATTTCCCGATTATCCTCCGACGCTGGAAAATGGGCGACAAGATGAAACCCCTGGGTATGACCGGTAATAAAAAACTCAGCGATATTTTTATTGACGAAAAATTTGACCCCATAGCCCGCCACAACGCCCTTGTTATCGAAGACCGGAAAGGAATCATTTTTCTGGAAGGTTACCGGATCGCCGAGCGGGTAAAAATTAGCCCCAAAAGCCGCCAACGGGTGGAGATTGTCATCGGGAGCTGAATTTGTACCTTCGCTTTTTGGTTTAAAGCAGTAATTTTGGCCTACAAATATCATCGCATGCAAGGGAAAAGTTTTTTCAGGATGGCAGTTGCCGGATCGCTGATTTTGATCTTTATGGCTTTGGGCTGCAAGGAAGAAGTGGCAGAAGAAAAAAATACGGAGAATGAGGCGCCCGCCTTTCTTTCCGATTCAGCCGCGTCTGACCCCGGGGTTCGGCTGTTGTCGCTCAACAAACAAATCGAATTTAACCCCAGAGACTACACGCTTTACCAGCAGCGGGCCGTAACTTATTATGAGCTCGACAGTCTCAGCAAGGCCATAGCAGACATAGAAACCGGGATCGGGCTTTTCCGCAACAGCCCTGACCTCCATTACTGGCGTGGTTTTTTTGCCTTCGTCTCCAATGATACAACCCGGGCGATGCAAGAATATCAGACTGCCGCAGGTCTCGGTTCCAAAAGCCCGGAAACCTTTTACCAGATGGGGCAACTCTATTTTTTTCAGGGAAATGATGAGATGGCCCGTGAAATGTATGGAAAAGCTATTCAGTTGGATGACCACGAGCCGCAATATGTTTTTGCTATCGGATATATGGAAGAAACCCGGCGACGGTTTTCCAAAGCCATTGAAGCGTATCTGCGTGCCCTCGAACTTGATCCCGGGTTTGACAAGGCACTGATCCGCCTTCACGATATGTATCTGGAAGATTATCAAAACGAAACCGAAGCCATCAAATACCTCGACAAACTCCTTTCCATCCAGCCGGGACATGCACTGGCCCGCTTTTACAAGGGAAATGAATATTTCCGCAAGGCGATGAAAGTATATAATGAGTCGCAGAAGGAATTATTTCAAACGCGGATCAATGAGGCCGTCGCAGAATACACCATCGCCATCAACCGCGATCCACATTACGCACAGGCCTGGTACAACCGTGGGTATTGTTATTTCCTTGCCGACCGGCATCAGGAAGCCCTCAATGACTTCACCGAATGCCTGAATGTGGATCCCCGCCATGCACAGGCAGCCTTTATGCTCGGCTCCATTTATGAGTTTTTCAAGGATTACAAAACCGCGCTCCACTATTACGAAACCGCCCTCAAAAACAAAAATGACTTTGCCGATGCACAAAAAGCAGTAACCGATATGCAGGCCAAACTGAAATAAACACAAATGCTTTGAGAATGAAATAGTTTTCTACCAAAAATAAACAAAGTCAGATTTATTCCGCAAAGGTATTGCATGTTGGCGCGAACTTATTTACTATTGTAATAAGTTGTCATTTATTCCTACTTGAACGAGTGTTCTGGTTTCCTTAATAGAATTGATTATGGACAGGGCAGAACTTGAAATCATTATCCGGGAGGTAATTTCCCAATCAGCCGATGAGACAGGTTGGGCCAACCTTGCAAAAATCGGCATCCTTCTCCGCAAAAAGGGAGTGAAATACGGGAAGCTTTCTCGGTTTTTCGGTGATTACGCCCATATGGTGGAAACCCGGGTGGACGATTCCATTCAGCCACCGATTGCCTACGCCCGCCTCACGGTCTCTGAATAATCCCTATGCTTGAAAATCTTACGGTCATCGAACTCGCCAGTGTCCTCGCCGGGCCGGCGACGGGAATGTTTTTTGCCGAAATGGGCGCAACTGTAATCAAAGTCGAAAACCCTGCCGGAGGAGACATTACCCGATCCTGGCGACTCGCCCGTGAAAATTCCCCTTCCGATATTTCAGCTTACTTCAGCGCCGTCAACTGGGGAAAAAAATCCATATCCCTCGACCTGAAAACGCCCTTTGGCCAAAAGGTCGTTCATACCCTTGCTGGCAGAGCAGATATCATCATCAGCAGTTTTCTTCCCGGTTCTGCCCAAAGGCTCAACCTCGATGCAGATACTCTTCTGCAAATCAATCCCCGGCTGATCTGTGCCGAAATCAACGGCTACGGGGAAACGGAGTCCCGCCCGGCCTACGATGCCATCATACAGGCAGAAAGCGGATTCACCTACCTCAATGGCACACCCGGCAATATATCCAAAATGCCCGTGGCACTGATGGATATTCTCGCTGCGCATCAGTTGAAGGAAGCGATTCTACTGGCGCTGATCCGGAGGTTTGCCACCGGAAAAGGAGGAAAAGTGAGTGTATCGCTGATGGAAGCGGGGATTTCTTCCCTCGCCAATCAGGCCACCAACTGGCTGTGCGCAGGGGTTCTCCCCCAGCCTATTGGTTCCGAACACCCCAACATCGCACCCTACGGCACGATATTTACTACCCACGACGGGATGCAGGTTGTTCTTGCCGTTGGAACCGACATACAGTTTGAAAACCTTTGCCGGGTATTGGGTCTGGAGTTGCCCGAAGAAATGCGCACCAATTCAGACCGGGTAAAACAACGGGAGGTTCTGAACGAATTTCTGCGAAAGGCGATAGCCGGTAGAGACCGGGCGACTTTCCTCGCAGAACTTCGCGAGGCCAACGTGCCCGCAGGGGCTGTACACGACCTCGAAGAGGTGTTTAAACTTCCGCTGGCAGCGGAACTGACCCTGAACGAAGGTCAGGCCGCAGGGCTCCGCACTTTTGCCGCTCACGGGCTGGGGCGAAAAAACCTTACCCCTCCTCCCCGGCTGGGGCAGGATACGGTTGAGATACTGGGACAAGCAGGCTATTTGCCGGAAGAAGGATCGTAAATTTCGAGCTGATCGATCTGAAGCGATCCGTTCACCGAACGGAGTTCGATCTTGTGCGGACCGGGTGGAAGTTTGGTGAAAACAACAGGTTGCCCGCCACAGCCATTGGTCCAGGTCCAGGTTTCTGAAGTAATACAGGTAATTTCACCCACAACTTTTTCATCGAGAATCACTTTCACACCCGTCGTTTTTCCATCCACCGACCGGGCTCTGATCCGGAGTTGGTAATTGGTACGCTCTCTGGTTTCAAACCCGTATTCTGCGCAGCCTTTTCCATTGACAGGAGCCCAGTAGCTGGTAAAGTTGGAGTAATCGCCGGGTTCAGGCAGCGTTTTTTCGGTGCGGATAAGAATGTTTTTCTGATTATCATACACCTCAGCTTCAAATAAAAACCCCTTCGACCAGAAGGCGGGATGTCCCAATTCATGCCAGGCATCCAACTGATAAAAAACAGGATTGCCGGGATTCGATTTGTCGTAAATATAAACACTTCCCTGTCGCCTGACTTCAAATTTAAGGGTTTCACCTTCCAACTCAATGACTGCGGTTTTTCGATCTTCCACATTTCCCCTTGTATTGCTGACAGGATTAATATTTCCGGCTATGACATAAACCGGACGGCTGTCGTGTTTTCGTACAGTTACCAGGATACGGGGATCACCCGCCCAATGCCTGATAGCAGGAATTCCCTGGGCGTCGCGGAGGACATTTCCATTGCGGAGAATATCTTCGTACCGGCTGGTAACGGCCTGGGCATATACCGGCATGACTGCCTGCCAGGCGTAGTTGCGGGGTGAGGCCAGATTGGGCCACTGGGACTCGTTGAAAAATCCGGTGTAAAAAAATTCGGCGCCCACGACCCCGAGGTTTTTGAGCAGCCCCAGCCATTGGGAAGGGCGGATATTTTCCTCCGGATCTTTTCCCCAACCAGCGGCCACAAAAGGAGAAAACAGCCTGTCTCCAGCCTCAATTTCCGTTTCCCGGCATATTCGTATCCAGTCCCAGCCGCGCCAGGGGCCGGCCCATTTTTCCCAGTTCCGGGGCCAGCGGGGGTAAAAATCAGGGGTGGAATAATACTGCCCGTTGATTTTTGTGCTGATTTTCCGGGCTTCCGTCCATTCAAAGCGGTCGAGGTTCTGCGGACCGGCATCAACCCCATACCATGAAAATGTGGTATTTTTCAACTGAGGCAGGGAAAGAAACTGATCTGCATAGGCTTTGCGGAATCGCGTTTTCTGCCGTGCCTGATACGCTTCCCAGGAGGCAATGCCTGTACTTTTTTTGTGAGCGATTACCGCCGGGCTTTTTTCCATCACCGAAGTTTCCAGCGGAAGAGGCGGCGTTTCTCCGTTTTCATTGATAAAGTCGATGGGACGGGTCAGCTTGGACAGAATACGGGTCAGATACAGCCGCTGAACCTGCCCGTCTCTGACAAAAAGGTCATCTGAGGCGGCCGGACTGATCTGTGGATTTCGCGTATTGGGATTTCCGCCCCTGTCGAGCACATTGTCTTTCGCATCACGGAGGTAATAAGTCGGGGGAAGCGTTTTTCTCCGGATAAAAGCATCGGGTTCCTTATCGCCTCCGTCCGTTTGCCTTACCTGTGGCCAGATAGTAGTCACGGAAAAGGGAATTTCGGGATGTTCATTGGCGAGTTTGATCCAGGCGGCTTCGTAGGCGATGGGATTGGTGAGGTTTGACTCACGGGAAGCCCCCAGGGTATTTTGCAGCACCAGCATATAATGCCAGCGCAGCGCCAGTTCTGTCTGAAGGGCAACGGAAGTAGCGCAGGATTGCGCCTGGCTTACACCGGGAAAGTTTCCTTCGGCAAAATACGACATGCCCATCCAGTTGAAATTTCGCTGCAACTGGTGGCCAGGCAAAAATCGCGGCAGCGGAAAATTCTGAATCTGATCGAGGGCAGAAGTTTTCACCTCCGGATGACCGGGCGCAAATTCTCTTGCGTCTATTGCTGTTTCCCTCGGAGCCTGGCTGGGTACAACCACACTGCGGTCGTTCTGGAAACTATAATGTTTGCCCTGCCGGGCATCCTCAAAATGTTTGCGATGCAGGGTCGGCGGAATAAACTGATTATAAATCGCCACCTCATCAAGATCTCCTACAAAATACTGACGGCCAGCATCTCCTCTGTCGCTGAAAAAAATCTGTTTATAACAAACGGCATTGCGGCAGATTAAGCCACGCTCTTTTACGTTGGTCGAAAATCCTTCTGGCAACTCTCCGTCCACCCAGATTTCTTTGACTCCGGTTCCCGCATGGTATTTAAACACCAACTGATGCCAGTTGCCATCGGCGTAATACCCCAAAGAATAAGGGCCCTGACCATTGAGCGGTACGATAAACCGGTCCTGCACTGCCTGACCGGAGGCGTTTTTCACCCAGGTCTCAAACCGCAATTCGGAGGCACTCATCATGGTAAACAGGCCGTTGTCCTGGGTCCAGAACCATCGCCAGGAGGGATTCATTTCCCCTTTCCTTATCCGGAAAAAAAATTCGATGGAAAGGGCCTGATCAAAATCCACATGCGTGGACATTTGCCGTGATTTTCCTGCACCAAATGAGAGATAGTTTCCGGTTACAGGGGCCACCTGTGCGCGGGCGACCCCCTCATCAGCCGTCCATTTAGCATCTGTCGTTTTTCCTTTTTGCCATTCTACCGCTTCAAAATCCCAATAGGCAGAAGGTTTGATTTCCTGAGCCAGAAGAAAAGAAGGGAGAAAAAACAGCCACAAAAAATTTATTCGCATAACAACAGATTAAAATTCACATAAGAAGCCGTTTACAAAAACGGCTGGGTATCCATTCTCTTTGAGATGGCAAAAGCGGCGTTGACCAGACCGACGTGGCTGTAAGCCTGCGGGAAATTCCCCCACTGGCTGCCTGCAACGGCATCGACATCTTCGCTCAGCAATCCCAGGTGGTTGGAATACCCGGCAAGTCGTTCAAAAATCTCGATGGCTTCCTCCAGTCTGCCGACACATGCCAGGGCCTCCACATACCAAAACGCGCAAATGAGGAATGTAGTCTCCGGTTCGCCAAAATCATCGGCATGTTTGTACCGGTAAAACAAGCCCTCTTTTGTTTTGAGTTCTTTTTCCAGTGCTTCGACATGCCACCTTGCGCGGTCGCTTTCGGGGTTGAGGTAATTCATTGTCACCAGTTGCAAAAGGCTGGCGTCGAGGTTTTTGGTACCGATTGCCTGGGTATAGACGCCTTTATCCCCGTCAAAACATTTTTCAAGCTGAGCCGAAGATTCTTTGATCAGTCTTTCGGCCAGAACTTTCATTTCTTCGTGCTCAAAATGTTTTGCGATTTTGAGTGCAGCATGGCTTCCCGCCCAGTGGAAAAGGAAGGTGTAGGCATGTAGCTGAGATTTATTCCTGAATTCCCACAGTCCGGCATCGGGTTCGGTCATGGTCGCTTCGATCTGGCGCAGGATGCGCATAATCAGCGGAAGGAGATGTTGTTTTTCCTCGCGCACGAGTCGCCTGTCCACAAAAAGGGGAAGCAGGGAAACAAGTACCTGACCATATACGTCGTTCTGAATATGCTCGTATGCCTGATTTCCGACTCTCACAGGAGTATTTCCCTTATAACCTTTGAGCGGAAGTATTTTTTCAACCAGCTTATCCTCACCGGTAATCGAATAAAGCGGCTGAAACCGGTTATTTTCATCGAGATTCAGGGCAATGTTTTCGATATAATGGGCGTATTGCTCCAGTTCGGTAAAATGGCCCAGGTTGGTGAGTGCTTTAAGTGTATAATGAGTATCGCGAATCCAGCAGTAGCGGTAGTCCCAGTTGCGGGTACTTCCGGGCGACTCGGGCAGACTGGTAGTGGTAGCGGCAATAATGGCACCTGTATCCTGAAACTGGTGGAGTTTGAGGGCAAGTGCGGAGCGGATGACTTTTTCCTGGTGAAACTGCCCGATAGAGGTACGTTTTACCCAGCTTTGCCAATAGAGTTTGGTTTTCTGGTAAAAGGTTTCCAGCGTGGTTTCAAGTTCGGCTTCCAGCGGAATCCCCCAGGTAAGGGCGGTACTTGTTTTCGTTGAGGATAAATGCTTTTTCCTCCGAAATATGGTTCAGCGCAATATTGGTAGTGAGCCTGACCTGCCGTTCGAGTCCCATGAAGCGGAGGTGGCTGCTGCCAAAAAGCAATTCGGGCACCACTTCTCCATATTCTCCGCGCGGGCGGCATACCACCCGAATGCGGGGAGTGCCCTGAACCGGAATCACTCTTCTGCCCAGAAGGAGGGGTTTGTAATATCTTTCGTACTGATAAAACCGGGGGGCAAAATCTACTACCTTAAACTTTCCGTCCACGCAGTCAAACTCCGTAACAAGAATATTAGTGTTTTCGATATAATACTGGTGCGAGGTGTAATTTTCGGTTGCGGGTTTAATTGAAAATTCGCCGCCTTTCTCCTCGTCGAGCAATCCTCCGAAAAGAAAACTGCTGTCAAACTTCGGCCAGCACAGCCAGCCAATATTCGCTTCCGTATCCACAAGGGCGAGGTAGGCACAATTGCCAATCAATCCGTAATTGTACGTGTGTTTTTTAGACATAAATGCGAGAAATTTTTATTCAAACTGTTGATTTATCCATAATCTGGCGGCAGCGTCGGAGGCAAACAGGTCATCCAGTCCCGGCTCCGCTACAAATGCCACCCTTTCCATCGCGGCTTCGTTGAGTTCGCCCAGCCGGGTAAAGGAGATCCGGCCTTCGCGAAACAGTCGGTTGGTTTCCTCATTGGCTGCATTCAGGATGCATGGCAGGTTGCCACCTTTTTCCAGTGCATAATATGCCAGGCCGAGATTTTTAAAAACCTGGGTGTCCACAGACTCAAAAGTCAGGGACGGATAATCTGTAAACCGAAACCGGGGAAACGGGTTTTTCAGTCTTTGCGGATAGGCCATCGCATATTGGATGGGAAGCCGCATATCGGGCAGCCCCATTTGAGCCTTAATGCTTCCGTCTTCAAACTGAACCATCGAGTGAATGATGGACTGTGGATGCACTACCACTTCGATTTGTGAGGCAGAAATATCAAACAACCATCGGGCTTCGATGACCTCCAGGCCTTTATTCATCATGGAAGCAGAGTCAATGGTAATTTTTGCCCCCATATCCCAGTTGGGATGTTTGAGTGCCTGTGCAGGTGTGACCTTTTCCAGCTGGCTGTAGGAATAGCCGCGAAAAGGTCCGCCTGAGGCCGTAAGAAGGATTTTCTCCACCGGGTTACCGGGCTCTCCAACGAGACATTGAAAGAGGGCCGAATGTTCGCTGTCAACCGGAATAATGTCCACCCCGTGTTTTGCAGCGAGTGCAGTAATAATTTCCCCCGCCACTACCAGCGTTTCTTTATTGGCAAGCGCAATAGATTTTCCGCTTTCGATGGCGCGAATGGTTGGCCGCAACCCGGCAAAACCCACACAGGCAGTGAGTACCATATCTACACTTTCGAGGGTCATCATATCGGCCAGGGCATCTTCTCCGGCATGCACGGCAATACCGGTACCGGAAAGCGCTGATTTCAGTTTTTCATAATACAGGGGATTTCCGATTACTACATGAGAGGGCCGGAAAGCCAGCGCCTGTTTGATCAGGAGATCGACATTGGCATGAGCAGTAAGTACAACGGGCTTAAAACGATCGGGAAAATGGCTGATCACATCCAGGGCCTGGGTACCAATGGAACCCGTAGCCCCAAGTATGGCAATATGACGGAGAGAATGCATGCGGGAGATTCAGGTGGTTTTTGTAAAGAATGGGCAATTTAGTTTTTTCTCCCGGTAAAAATCACCCTTTTTTCCTGTTTTGCCGACGGGAATTTTTTTGTTCCGCGTACCATTCATCTGTAATATCCATCGCAGCTTCGACCAGTTCGATGATGTCTTCGGGCGGGCCGTCGGAAAGGGAACCATAGGTAAACTCAAACCCCGTGTCTGTATCCGGGCCTTCCAATGTAATAGAAAGCACACAATGGTCGCCCTGCGGGTTGGGAAATGTATATCTGCCCGTCATTTCCATCATATCCGGCGAAAGCTGATCCAGCCACGATTCCAGAAATGGCTGGTCTGTTCTGCCCATAAAAACAAAAGCGGCCTCTTCAGGGGAGCCATCTCCGGCGCGGCTGACCGCACCGGAGATACTCATTCTGATGTACAACAACTGCTGCTGGTTGACTTCCAGCTTGATTACGACACTTTCTATGGAAGGCAGTTCTGTCATATTTTTCAAATCACATAATCTGCCTTCACGAGTTTGCGCATGGCACGCGCCTTGCGTATCAACTCTGCGGATTCGTAGAAGTTCAGCGTCTGCTGTCCGTCAGAAGCCGCTTTTTCGGGAATGGGATGAATTTCATAGATGACGCCATCGGCCCCGGCCATCATGGCAGCCAGTGCCACGGGTTCTACAAAATTGCGGATTCCGATACCGTGGGAGGGATCAGCAATCACGGGCAAATGTGTTTTTTCCTTCAGAATCGCAATGGCGTTGATGTCCATGATATTGCGGTAGGCATTTTCATAGTTGCGGATACCTCTTTCGCAGAGCATGATTTTTTCGTTTCCACCGGAATAGATATACTCCGCTGAATGAAGCAGTTCGTCGATGGTGCCGGAAATACCGCGCTTGAGCAATACAGGCTTATCTACTTCGCCTAAAGCGTCGAGCAGGTTGTAGTTTTGGGTATTTCTGGCACCCACCTGAAATACATCCACATAAGGTATCATTTCCTCGATCTGGGAGGATTGCATCACTTCGGTAATAATTTTTATTCCATGCTCTCTGGCTATGGCTGACCACATTTTCAGTCCGTCAATGCCCAGTCCCCGGAAGGAATAAGGCGAACTGCGGGGTTTATAGACGCCGCCCCGCATGATTTTGATTCCCTGCTCCACAAGGTGACCGATGATTTTCTCTACCTGGTCTTCGTTTTCAATCGAACAAGGGCCCGCCATCATGGTAAAACTGCCTTCTTTAATCATGACCCCATCGCCGAGATCAATGGCCGTAGGCTCCACACGCCAGGTGCGGGATACCAGCTTATAATCGTCTTTTACACGATGAATATCACGGACGCCGGGGAGGTTTCCGATTCGCCGCGGATCGATTTCCTTTTTGCCGACCGCAATCAGGTAGTGTCCTCCCTGTGTTTTTACTTCACGGGGTTTGTAGCCCATTTGTTTTACCTCCTCCGCAATTGCCTGGCGGGAGGCTTCGGAAATATTGGTGTCGAGATGAATAATCATTTTTTACGGTTGATTTTGAAAGTTGAACTTAATATCGTTTACTGTTGATTTCGGAAATTGTGTACAAAGGATCGAACGGTAGTTTCTGCCGCACCGCCCGAAATGGCTTTGATAAATGCGCTGCCGATAATGGCGCCACTGTGGTAGCGGGTAGCCATACGGTAGGTTTCAGGGCCTGAGATGCCAAATCCGACAAGGGTCGGGTTGCGAAGCTTCATGGCTGCCAGGCGCTCAAAATAATCTATCTGCGACTGACCAAATCCTTCGGTTTTTCCCGTTGTACTGTCAGTCGATACCACGTAGATAAATCCATTGCTTATCTGGTCTATTTTTCTGATTCTGTCCTCACTGGTCTGCGGTGTGACAAGAAAGATATTGGACAAATCGCAGGATTCAAATAGACCCTGATAATGCGCCAGGTACTCATTCACAGGCAGGTCGGGCAGAATCACTCCGTCTATTCCCGTCTCCTTTGCTTTGTGGCAGAAATTTTCGACCCCATACTGAATCACAGGATTGATATATCCCATCAGCAGCAGGGGAATATCCACGGACTGGCGGATATCTTTAATCTGCTCAAATATCAGGGAAAGGGAAATACCGTTTTCCAGCGCTTTCTGGTTGCTTTGCTGGATCGTGGGCCCATCGGCTACCGGATCAGAAAAGGGAATTCCGATTTCTATCATATCGGCGCCGGAGGCTGCCAGATGGCGGATAAGCGTCGCCGTGTCGTGCAATGAAGGATAACCGGCGGTCAGAAAAATGGATAAAACATCGCTGTTTTTTGAAGCAAACAGTCTTGTCAGGCGGTTATTCATTGCTGCTCGGGTTGGTGGTTCATGTACGTTGAAAGGTCTTTGTCGCCCCTGCCGGAAAGGTTGATTACAACGACATCATCGGGAGTGAACTTCAGTTTTGTCAATGCGCCCACCGCGTGAGCCGATTCCAACGCCGGAATAATCCCCTCCATCCTGCTCAGCAAATAGCCTGCTTCTACCGATTCTTCGTCGGTGACATACTGAAATTCTGCCCGCCCGGAAGTAAACAAATGCGCATGTACAGGACCAATACCGGGATAATCGAGTCCTGCAGAAATCGAATGCGGCTCCACTACCTGTCCATCGGTCGTCTGCATGAGCAATGTTTTGCTTCCATGTAGTACCCCCGGTTTTCCCAAAAAAGTAGTGGCAGCAGAAAGCCCTGAGGCGAGTCCGTGCCCGGCAGCCTCCACCGCAATCAGCCTGACCGAAGGCTCGTCGAGAAAGTGATAAAATGCACCCATGGCATTGCTTCCGCCACCTACACATGCGATCACCGCCGAGGGTAGCGGGCTTCCCGTTTTTTCGGTGAGTTGATGGCGCATTTCTTCGCTGATGACAGACTGAAACCGCGCCACCATGTCGGGGTATGGATGCGGACCCACGACCGAACCAATAATGTAATGTGTATCAGACGGGTGGTTGATCCAGTGGCGCATGGCTTCATTGGTGGCATCTTTCAGTGTCTGACTCCCGCTGGTCGCTGCCACTACCTGTGCTCCAAGCATTTTCATCCGCTGCACATTGGGCTTCTGACGCTCGATATCGACTGCGCCCATATAGACAATACACTCCATGCCCATCAGGGCGCAGACCGTTGCCGTGGCTACCCCATGCTGCCCGGCGCCCGTCTCGGCAATAATCTTCTGTTTGCCCAGCTTCCTGGCCAGCAGAATCTGTCCGAGGGTATTGTTGATTTTGTGGGCCCCGGTATGATTGAGATCCTCCCTTTTGAGGAAAATACGGGTTTGATACAGGTCTGAAAGTCTGCGTGCCTCATACAGGGGCGTGGGTCTGCCGACATAATCTTTCAGCAGTGAATGAAATTCTTCCCGGAAAGACGGATCACCGATGATTTCCAGGTACTTCTGCCGCAGTTCTTCTACGTTGGGATAGAGCATTTCGGGAATATACGCGCCACCGAAATCTCCGTAGTAACCGCTTTCATCTGCCTGAAAACGGCTTCCTGTTTTGATTTTTTCCATTGTTTTCAATCTATAAATGGATTAAACACCCGGCGCATACACCGCCGCTTTCAATTGCAACAATTTCTCCACATCTTTTTCTCCCGGACTGATTTCAAACCGGCTGTTGACATCCAGTGCGTACAACATGGGGTGGGAGAATGTCCTGATTTGAGGAATCTCTTCCAGTCCGATCCCTCCGCTGAGGAAAAAGGGAATATCCATCCTGTAATCAGCGAGAATACGCCAGTCAAATACTTTTCCGTTTCCTCCGGGTTTTTCACCTCGGGTGTCAAACAGAAAATAATCAACCTCATTTTCGTATGGTACAAGGGTAGAAAAATCGAATTCATTCCCCACCGAAAAAACCTTTATCACCTCCAGTCCATCATTTCGAAGTTTTCGGCACAATTCAGGTGTTTCGCTTCCGTGCAGTTGAATCATATCCAGCCCAAAGAGATTTGCCTTTTCCAGCATAACGGGCCGGCTGGCATTCACAAATACTCCGACTTTTTTTACAGTGGAAAGAAACTGCACATATTCGGGCCGGAGGGAATCGCCTACATTGCGGGGAGATTTTTCATAAAAAATAAACCCCAGCATGTCTGGTTCCAATGCCAGCACCTGCTCAATATTTGGCCGGTATTTCATCCCGCAGACCTTCAGTTTCATGGCGAAATCAGGCGTTTTGTTTTTCCGCTTCCAGCAGTTTCCTGTACTGCTGAATAAAGCGCAAACAGGTTTTGGGCGGATTGGGGGTTTTCATAAAATGTGTACCGATCAGGAACCCATCAAATCCGGCTTTGCGCAACATCAGCGCATCTTCGGGAGAAGTGATGCCGCTTTCTGAGATTTTGGCAGGACCTGCCGGAATTTTATTTACCAGTTCGAGCGACGTATGGAGCGAGATCGAACCGTCTCCGAGATTGCGGTTGTTGACCCCCAGCACGTCCACATGTTCATTAAAGCTGCGGTCAAGTTCGTTGACATCATGCACTTCGAGCAGCACTTCGAGCCCCATAGAATGGGCAAATGCTGCGAGTTTGCGTATATCGTCGGGATACAGGGCGGCCGCAATCAGCAAAATGGCATCAGCACCGATGGAGCGGGCTTCGACAATCTGATATTCATCGATGATAAAATCTTTGCGGAGCACCGGTCCAAAAATCATCTGCCGGACACGGCTGAGGTCTTCATTTTTTCCAGCAAAAAACTTTTCATCTGTCAGCACCGAAATTGCAGAGGCACCGGCATGCATATAGCCATTAGCCACCGTTTCGGCCTGAATGTACGAATTCAGTTCCGCTTTTGCAGGGGATTTGCGTTTGATTTCTGCAATTATACCCACTTTATCGGGGCGCAGAATATACTTTTTCAGGGAAACACAGGGAGCTGCGAAGTAGGGCGACTGTTCCAGCAATTTTACAGGATACAGTTCCTTGCGTTTTGCGACTTCCGTTTTTTTGTTAGCGAGGATTTCTTCTAGTATTGACATCAGGATTTATGTTTCGATAAATGTTTGAAAAGCCTTTTTTGCATTACCTGAAAACAGCGATTCCCGGGCAGTTTCAATTGCTTCGGTTCGGGAAAGCGCAGGTTTTGCGGTTTGAATTGCCAGACCCGCATTGGCCAGCACCACTTCATTGCGGGCACGCGTTCCTTTTCCATCAAGTACGTCGGTAAAAATAAGCGCAGCCTCAGCCACCGTTTTTCCCCCGTAAAGATCTTCGGGCTGCCATTGACCAAGACCAAGATCAACGGGATCGATGATTTCTTCGCCGGAATTGTTCATCAGTTTTGTATTTCCGGTGAGGGAAACTTCATCGTACCCGTCCATAGCGTGCAAAATTGTGAATCTTTTTTCTGTTTTCTGATAAATATAACCATAAAGGCGTGCGAGTTCAAGACTAAATACGCCGACCAGTTGTTTATTCGGAAAAGCGGGATTGACCATAGGCCCCAACATATTAAAAAATGTCTTGATTCCCAGTTCCCGCCTGATGGGCCCCACGTTTTTCATCGCGGGGTGAAAAAGGGGTGCGTGAAGAAAGCATATATTGGCGCGGTCC
The DNA here is from genome assembly GCA_041391725.1 of Bacteroidia bacterium. GTDB lineage: Bacteria > Bacteroidota > Bacteroidia > J057 > J057 > JAGQVA01. The sequence continues at coordinate 230,447 of JAWKNL010000004.1, read as the reverse complement.
ATTTGCCGCCGCAGGGTATCGTAATCACTGGTAAATTTCCCCCCCAGATATTCGATCACGTTGGATGAGCCTGAGACACTCGAAACGCCGTAATTGCCATGTTTGGCAACACTTACTCCGGCTCCGGCTGTGACAAAAGCCGAAAGCGTGGAAATATTAAAGGTGTCTCTCCCGTCACCGCCGGTTCCACACAGGTCGATAGGATCAAAATCGCGGAGGTCCACAGGGAGACACAGTTCCAGCATGGCTTCGCGAAAACCTGAAAGTTCTTCCACGGTAATGCTTCTCATCTGAAAAACCGTGAGAAATGCGGCAATCTGGGCAGGATTGTAGTGTCCGCCGGTTGCTATTTTGGTAAGAACTTCCTTCGCCTCGGCGGAAGAAAGTGTGTTATGGTCAAATAGGTAGTTTAGCGTTGCCTTCATTTGTCTGGCATTAGGTTCGATATAACTATCAGTATGTTAACTTAATATAAAATCTCCAGCCAGTTGCGGATGATTTGTATTCCATGTTCGGTAATGACGGATTCAGGATGAAACTGAAGCCCGTACGTAGGATAGGTTTTGTGCCGCAGGGCCATGACTTCTCCCAGATCATCTTCGGCCAGCAAAACCAACTGCCCGTTCATGGTTGATTTTTTCACCGCCCAGCTGTGATACCGCCCGATGCGAAAGGAAGCGGGAAGCGACTGAAACAGCGGATCATTACTGTCCAGAATCCGGATACCTGTTGCCATGCCGTGCAATACTTCGGGAAGGTTGTACAGCGATGCACCAAAGGCTTCGGCAATTCCCTGATGCCCGAGGCATACACCCAGAATCGGTTTTTCAGGGGCATATCTGCGGATAAGCGCAGGCATTATCCCGGCTTCGTCGGGAATTCCCGGCCCGGGAGAAAGCAGAATCCGGTCGTATGCACCTACCGCATCCAGCGAAATCGCATCATTGCGGCAGATATCCATATTTTCTCCATAACCCAGTTCGCGAATGATATGAACCAGGTTGTAGGTAAATGAATCGTAATTATCCAGTACGAGGATTTTCATCGGGTATGAATTATAGTTCTTCTGCCAGCCGGATTGCGGTTCGCAGGGCCATGAGTTTATTGTTTACTTCCTGAAGTTCGCTTTCAGGCGTCGAGCGCGCCACTACGCCCGCGCCCGCCTGAAAATACAGGGTATTTTTTTTGCTGAGCATGGAGCGGATCATGATCGCCTGATTGAAGGTTCCGTCAAATCCGAGATAACCAATACATCCGCCATAAAAACCGCGGTTGCTGTTCTCATATCGTTCAATCAGTTGCATCGCCATGTGTTTGGGCGCCCCCGAAAGGGTCCCGGCAGGAAAGGTATCCGCCACCAGTTGCAGGGAGGAAATATTGGGGGTAATGCGGGCAGAAACCCTCGAAACCAAATGGATAACATGGGAAAAATACTGGATTTCTTTAAAGGTATCCACTTTTACCTGGCTGCCGTTTCGGCTCAGGTCATTGCGCGCCAGGTCAACGAGCATGATATGTTCGGAGTTTTCTTTGGGGTCGTCAAAGAGTTTTTTTGCCAGGCGTGAATCCTCCTCATCGTTGCCTGTGCGCCGGAAGGTTCCGGCAATGGGGTGAATGGTCGCTTCGCCGTTTTGTACCACCAGTTGCGCCTCGGGTGAAGAGCCCATCAGTTTAAAGCTCCCGTAATCGCAGTAAAAAAGATAGGGCGAAGGGTTGACCGACCGCAGCGCACGATAGACATTAAATTCGTCCCCCTCAAAAGGCTGGGCAAACCGACGGGAAAGCACAATCTGGAATACATCTCCCCGCTGGCAGTGTTCGATTCCTTTTTTCACCATATCCAGGTATTCTTCGGGCGTACTGCCTGCGGTCTCTTCTCCTCGGGTGTGAAACCGGTAAAGCGGAAGGCTGGGGTTGTTGAGGAGTGCCTCCACGCGATCGAGTCCCCTGGGATTGCCATCGTAGTTGTGTTCAAACATATACATTTCGTTGTTGAAATGGCTGATCACAATTACATACCGGTAGGCGCGGTACAGCATATCGGGAATCTCCCTTGAAACGTCGGGATAGGAATTAATTTCTACTGATTCGTAGAATCTCACAGTATCATAGGCCTGATACCCAAATAGCCCGTTGTTGCTGAATCGCAGCCCGGAAGGTTCAGGCTTAAACGCGCCTGAAAAAGCCTGGAGCATCCCCGGAAGTTTGCCGGGGCCTTCGAGTTGGGTGATCTGACGGAAACCATTGGGATAGGTTTCGGTTACCTGCCCGTTTCGCACTTCAAAGGAGGCCACAGGATCAAGGCAGATATAGGAGTAGGCATTCTCATGTCCGTGGTAATCGGAACTTTCGAGCAGAATCGGGTTTTCAAAATGATCCCTCAGCCGCAAAAACACACTTACCGGTGTTACCGTATCCGCCAGTCGCTTTTTCGTCAGGGTATTGACGGCAAAAGAAAGGCCAGAGGCAGACAGCTTTTCGTTTTTCATTGTCGGTAGGTTTGGATAAAAAAAAAGGCTTACTCCCCTGCAGGAAGTAAGCCTAAACGGTTAAACTCATTTATGATTTATTGCATAAATATACCCGGCACTCCCTGCGGACTTACGCTGGTGCGCCACCAATATGTATTATGCAACAGACTGATCATTTTTTTAAATTATTTTCAGCAAAGATATAGGAGCAAAACTGATATGCAAATTTTTTTTTCTGCAAATCAGAAAGTGGGAAATTTCCCTCAGGGCTGAACTGGGATTTTCCGGAGGATTACGTCCTCCTGATGTTTGTTTACCACATAATCAAAAAATGTCCTGATTGCCTCATATTCATTGGGAGAATAGGTAGTTTTGTTGAGCAGAATGGTAGAGGTAAGATGGAGAATTTTGCCCATTTCGAGTACGTTGTAGGTGAATGAACCGCCATTGTTGGGCAGCACAACCCTAATCGGCTGCGGAAGCTGGGCGACTTCATACCCCTCGGGAATGCGCAGTCCCAGCATATGGGAGTCGCGGAGGGGATAAGTAAAATCGAGGGGCGTCTGCCGCTTTTTTTCTACAAATGGATTTTCGCTGACCATTTTAATCATCATCGGCTTGAGGAAAAGCAGGTCTCCGGCAGTCTGAATAAAATCGCGGGTTGACACCTCACAATTGATAATCAGGGGTTGTTCTCCGGCATTATCTTCATTCTGGACTTCTTCACTTTTGATCTGGGGGTTTTTCATTCCCACGAGCACAAAATCACGGAGATACGCATCCGGATTGTCCTTAAATTGTTCGATTCTGCCGCGTTCGAGGACGGCGCTGTAGTTTTCATTGATGACCGAAATATCACCGACAAGTTCTCCACCAGTCTGGTCGAGGTCAAACCGGCTGTAGGTGGTTCGCACGATTTTGTTCTGGTCGCGCAGGGTAACCCAGCGCCCGCCCTCGTCATCGACGAGGTAACCCAGCTCGTTGAGATCGTTTTTAGGAAGAATGCCAAATACCTCGGTGTCTCCTACCGCGTCGAGCAGTACTTCTTTGTCGCCAATCAGCACAGACACCAGCAGGTGATTAAATTGCGAGAGCGTAGGGTAAATCGTCTGAAGGTAACCGTTTTCACGGGTGCGAATGAGCACCGGCCATGCGCTAAACCCCGCATCTCTGAGCATAAACAACATCTGGAGATTCAACTCCGCACCGGAGCCTTCCTTGCGGTTAATGGTCTGACTGAGATTCCAGTTGTCGATCTGATAGGTATTATCCCAGGTAAAATTGGCTCTCACATACTCATAGATTGCACGTGCCTTCTCCCTTTCCCAGTTGATGCGCGCGGTCGCCACACGAGCCAGCCGGGTCATTTCGGCGCGGTCAGATTTTCCTTTGACGCGCACTCTTTTAGTCACGTATGCAGCCAGTTCGCCCCAGTTGTCAAAAACCAGGGTTTTGGTGGTGCGGGATAGGAAATCTTCCGACAATTCGAGCCTTATACCGGGAAGAAAATCTTTGGTCTCAGGCGAAAATGCCTCTGATACAATGGGCGGAAGATCCATCATCACATACACATCCTGTGTACCCGAAAAACCCGAATAAAGCCGGCTGTTGAGATTCCCCGCAGCGGAAGAAAATTGCATATTTCGGGTAAACAGATCGGGTGTACTAATGGCCTGTTGCTGAAACCGGGAAGAAAAATGTGTAATTTCCCCTTCGAAGCCCTGCACCATGCGAAGATATTTGTATCCGTCGGGAATGAAGGTCTGGTACTCCGAATACATGACCGGAAGGCCCGATTGGAATACCCACGGTTTCAGTTGTGCGAAATTGCGGGAGACCAGATCATAGGAGTACTCAATCACCGAGCCTTCCTTCACAAAGGGAAATTGAATTTCAACTTTTATGGAATCTTTCCCGACCCGGGTTTCTTTCACTTTGCGTGGGTTCACTTTAAAAGCCACGACATCTCCGACGGCATTGAGCGCATACGTAGCGGCCTTCAGATCGGTCATGGTTTCGCCTTTCAGCGGAGAGAGAAAAGACAACTCAATTTTGGAGTACTTCTGGCTGCCCTGTGTGTTTATGATTTTTATTCTTTGGTGGAATGTGTATTTCACCTTGGGAGTACGGCTGATCAGGTCAAAAGAGACCGCTCCCAGATCAAACAGCACGACAGCGTCCGATTCTGCTGGCCATTGATCCCCCGTGTTTTCGATTTCTTCCGGAGAGACTTTTCCGTATTCCCGTATGCCCGATGTCTGCCCGTGGATCAGGGAAATGGTACAGGTAAAAACCATCAGGATGGACAATAGGTGCGCTGCTGATTGTTTCATAGCCAGAACTTGGTTAATGTTTGGGGCTCCCATCCAGAATCTACGATAAATCTACAATTTCCGCGGCCCACAGTCAACAAGTAGGAAACTATTGGAGGCGATAAAATGTTGGGGCAGAAAAAAAGTCATTGGAACAGACAGAAAATCACAGAGTTTTTTTTAATGGTGTCAGATTTTTAGCTTTGCTATATGACCAGAAAAGTCCTTCACAATCTATTCACCACCGAATACGAACACCCTTTTGACCGGGAGTCGCTTGACAGGCTGGAAAATACCCGCGGGCTTGAGTTGCTTACGCAGAAAATCCTCGACTATGGATTTGAAAAATATCTCCTGATCAAACATACCGGCGGCAATATCCGCGTTACGGGCAAAAATATCCCCGAGGTCCACAATATCCTCAAAGAAGCCTGCCGTATCGTCGAAATGCCACAGGTGCCGGAGCTGTACATTTACCGGGAGGACAAAATCACGGCCTTCACCAGCGGGGAAAAAAGGCAGATTATCACACTCAGCACCGGGGCCATTGAGTCGCTGACCGATGAGGAAATATTGTTTCTTCTGGGAAGGGAACTGGGGCATATTCGAAGCAACCACGTCCTTTACCGCATGATTGCCGAGTCGCTCCGCGTCGTAACTCAGTTGATCAGCGATGTAACTCTCGGTTTAGGGAATCTCCTCTCCATGCCCCTGCAAATGGCCCTGATGCACTGGTACCGGATGTCGGAGTTTACCGCAGACCGCGCAGGACTCCTTACCTGCCAGAATCCTGAGCACGCATTCCAGACGCTGATCAAAACCGCAGGCCTGCCGGAAAAATATCACGGGAGAGTTACGACTGAAGACCTGAAGATTCAGGCGGCAGATTTTGACGGAATATCGGAAACGACATTTGACAAACTCATCCGCTTCGCCGCCGGATACGAAAACCCCGAACCATTTACCATTATCCGCGCCTCCCAGCTTTTTCAGTGGATAGATGCCGGCGAATACCAGCGTATTCTCACCCGAAACACCCAGATTGCATTTTCGCCCAAAGGTAAATGCCCGGCCTGTGATACGCCTTTTACCGAAGATGAGGTGTTTTGCCACCGCTGCGGCGCCCGGTTACGGAGCGGAGCACAATCCGGAGAAAATTGATCCCTTCTCCCAGCAGGATTTTCATATTCACCCGGCTGAAAACCACGCCTTCGCGAAGTTCGACCTGAAGGGGAAGCAGCCGAAGGTTTTTCTCCCGCGATGCCAGGAAAATAAACTCCAGATCGGCGAGGTAGCGGTTGATGGTGGTTCGAAGAAAAATTTCCCTCCCCGCCGCGTTAAAGCCTTTAAGCCCGCACTGGGTATCGGTGATCGGAATACGCAGAAAGTTGCGGATAAGGAAACGAAGAAACCGCGACACTTTTACCCGCATGGGGGGAAGATTCTGATAATAGTCCTGATTTTTGATGCCTACGGCTATATCTGTTTTGTCAGAAATCAGCGCCTCGAAAATCATCAACAGGCTGTCGGATGTATATGGAAAATCCAGGTCGGTAAAGATGGAAATTGGCGCATCAGAAGCAGCCATTCCGCTCCGCAGGGCAAATCCTTTTCCCTGATTGACCGGGTAGGAGATAAATTCAAAAGTGGGAAGAGATTTCCTCAGGGTATCCACATCTGCCGGGGGAATAGGGGTAGGCGAACCGTCATTGACCAGAATATAACGGATGTCCACCCCCGGTAGCCGCTGCCTGAGTTCATCCGCAGAATGGATAATCCTTCCCGTCCAGTCTTCCCTCGGTTGATAACAGGGAAGTATAATATCGAGTTTGTTAACGCTCAAGGTAAAAGTTGTTGTACATCAATGACTGCCCCGGTATTTCGCGAAACACGTCAGTATCCTCGGGCCTGATCAGGATTGACTCAGCCTCCGGGTATCGGTCTTTCAGCCAGAATTCCACGCGGTTGCCTTTTGCCCGGGGCTGAAACGTATATTCGACCATCATCCAGTCTTTGTAAATGGTCTGTCCAAACATCGTCGCAATTTCCTGATAATCGATTTGTGCGCCGGTATGGTCGTATTCTCTGTAAAAAAATCCGGGAAAACCCGATTCTTTCGGGTCGATGCGCATCCAGAGGGAAACGTGCATTTTTTCGGCAGAAGAGATCGTGTCGTTAAACAGCCAGAGGGGATCGCTTTTACTGCCTTTGATGGTCTCAGCTCCGAATGCCGAATTTTCATTCTGATCAAATCCACTGAAATACACCCAGGCGTCCTGTCGGCTTTTCAGGAGTTGTCCGTCGGGGAATAACACGCTGTCTTTTTCCCGGGCAAACCGCGATTCCAGTGGATCCCACTTCGTAGCCAGGCTGTCTAGTTCGAGTCGGTAAAGCGCAAACCTGTCTTCGGGTGTGATACGGGTTGCCTTTTTCATCAGCCATTCCTCCCCCGGAGATAGTTTTACGCCGGATTCAAAGAGAATGAGAATGGGTTTGCGATTGGGATAATCGGCAAGAATGGTTTTTTCGATATAATCACCGCTGAATAGCTGGATCAGTTTTATTGACTGGGAAATGGAAGTTCGCGACATGCTCCCGCAGGCCAGAGGAAGGCCGAGATCAAACGCCAGTTTATATACCCTTGCCACCGTGGGATCGGAAGGCGGAAAGGGGACAAACTTTTCCGAACCGGTATTAAAAGAAGGCACAGGCAACACCGCCTGAAAATCTTCCGGACGGGTTCCGGCATCTGCCAGCCATTTGCCAAAATCAGGCTCAGCATTGGCGAGAACATTGTCTCCACGGGTTTTGAGCGCTACCTCGGCGTGAATTTTTACATGAATGGCAGCCTCCCACAGCCAGAAAAACAGCGCAATCACCACCAGAGATACGGCTGCGGGGCGAAGTCCTTTCTGCGAAAACCGCCTGAAAATCAGGTAAAGATATACCGAGGCATAAACCGTAAAGGTGTAAAAAAATACCCAGGCAAACCGCCCCAGCGAGCGAAACTGCCGCAGCGGGGTCAGGATATCGAGCAACCATTCCAGGTGCCAGCGGAAAGGCAGGGCCATAGAAAACAGCAGAATCAGCAGCCCTGCCCAGAAGGCAACGGTAAGATCACCCGGCATGGCCGGCCAGAACATCCGTTTGTAGCGGTAATACCAGCCATAACGAATCGTGCGCACCAGCGTCATCACACCGATTACCGTGGCAAGCATGCCTACATAAGAAAACCCTTCCACCTGTGGGCGGGGCGTTTTAAAAAACCAGTGCCAGCCATCCCACAGTGGCCCCTGCACCGGCAGAAATACGCTCTCCCAGTACGCCCGGTAAAAGAAAAATCCGGAGGGACTATCGGGGCGGTCTGCGACCGGATCGGTCAACCCCATAAATATCTGAAAAATTACCAGCGGAAGGATCAGGGCAAGCCCGGTTTTGAGCAGTGAACGGATGAGTTCCGCGCGATCGTTCCTTCGGCTGAAGGTAAAAACAGCCATATACGCAGTAGAAAACAAAACACCCATCAGCAGATAATAGGCGTGAACACCGCCCGAAAGCGTAACCGCAAGCAGCGCGCCCGCAAAACCCAGCCAGGGCCGTGGCCCCGTTGTACCCCGGATCAGCAACCACCACAGGAGAGGAAGATAGACGGTATAAGCCAGCGCATAATGCCCGGCAAAGCGGTGAATCTGAGGTGAAAGACAGGCAATGATGATTGCGGCAGGAATCGCATAAGCCGCAGGCATAAGAAAGTGCCTTAATATCTTGTACAGAAAGTACATACACCCCAGCAGAGAAGCAAAAATCAGCCAGTTGAGAATCCCTACAGTATAACCGGCAACGGGAAAAATATGGTTGTCAACAAAGTTGAGAAGCCATGATATAAGCGGCTGATTGTCAGTGTAAAGCACATGCTCACCAAAGGGATAGTTCATCCCCGAAAAATGCAGCCCGTGGTCGTATCTGAGATACCAGGCAGGAGTGAAATAGTTTTTCAGCCCGTCCTGCGATCTTCCCAGCAAAAAGTTATTGGGGTCGGACAATATCTTCAGAAAAGCCTTATCCAGAATCAGGTAACCCAGACTCAGGAGAATGGCAACAGGAAGATATGGTTTCAGTTTTTTCACGGCAACCGGGAAACTTTGGGCCAAAAATAGTATTTATCCGCAAACAAACCTTTTTTGCCAACATCTTTGTACGCAGGTCGTAAACGCAAAAATACTTTTACCACAGTTTATGCAAAAAATCATCACCTCCCCCCTCCTTTTTGCTATTCTTCTTTTTTCTATTCTTCTTTTTTCTACAGGCACTGCTTTTTCACAGAACCCAGGTTCTGAAAAAATAAAGCTCCGACTCAATCTGAAAAAGGGAGATCATTTTACCATAAAGTATCTCGCCCAACAGGATATCAGCCAGGTCATCATGGGTACAGATCAGAATATCAACCAGACCATCGGCCTGTATTACAGCTATGATGTCGTCGAAGCAACCAAAAAATCCTACCGGCTAAAGGTAACCTACTCCCGTGTGATTTTTAACCAGGAAGGCGTAACTGGTTCTACCAGGTATGATTCAGATAGTGTCATGGCAGAAGTGCCTGTGGCAGCCAAAGGGTTTGCCGCGCTGACCGGGCAGTCATTTTTGATGGACGTCACCACCAACGGGGAAGTGACCGCCGTCGAAGGTATTGACCAGATGCTCGATCACATGCTGCAAAGTTTTGACAATCTCGACAACCAGACCAGAGATGCCCTTTCCCATTCGCTCAAAAACCAGTACGGCGATGAAAATACCCGTGCCACCATGCAAAACCTGATGGCTATTTACCCGAAGAAAAAAGTAGGTGTGGGCGATGAATGGAAAAAGGTGGCCACTATCCATCAGGGCTTTCCACTTACGCTTCAGACTACCTACAAAATCAAATCCATAGCGGGTGATGATGTAACTTTGGATGTATTTTCAGAGATTGTCTCCGACCCCGATACCCCTATGGAAATCATGGGCATGAAACTCAACTACCGGCTGGCAGGCGTGCAACAGGGAGAAACCCATCTCGACCCCGCTACGGGGTGGACCAAAGGATCAAAAATCAATCAGGATCTGAGCGGAGAGGTTACGATGAACAGCGAGCTACTGCCCGGACCCCAAACCTGGCCGATTACCCTTGTTTCAGATTATGATGTGAGAAGCGAGTAAGGATTCGGGAGAAAATGCGGATTTTCTCAAAAAAAATGTAAATTGACGTTTACTCCGGATCAAACTATGCCCCGGAAGTAAATCCCCCTTCAAAACCGATACTTATGATGCGTATCCAATCCCTTCCTGACGTCGAATCAAAGTTTAAAAAACCCGAATCAAACAAAGGATTTAAACTTGACTCTTTCTCCATTCCCGTACCCGGAGAATCCAACCTGATGCTTGACGCTGTACTTGCCAGTCGTAAAGACGGATACAGGGATTTTTATGAAAGCGAAAGAACGACTAAAGACAAAGTCGTCATTCATTATACTGTGGGGAATGTACTGAGTGATGTCACGACCCTGTCCCCGAAGCCTGCCACAGGAAGAACCCGACTGAGCGTCGCCTATGTCATCGCCCGTGACGGGACCATATATCAGCTATTTCCCTCCTACTACTGGTCATTTCACCTGGGTAAGGATGCACTGGGAGGAAATACTCCTGGCAGTCAGAGTTCCATTGGAATAGAACTTTCTAATTTCGGTCCGCTTTTGCTCAGCCCCGATAAACAGAACCTCGAAACTGTATATTCACGGGCAGAATCTTTCAAGGATGGAAAAAAGATTGTCAATCCGCCGGATCCGTATTGCGCACTGACTGACCGCGACCAGTATATCAAATTGGACCAACCCTACCGTGGCTATGAATATTTTTCTGCCCATACCGATGCGCAATATGAAAGCCTGATTATTCTGATCCGTTATCTCACTGCCAGATACAATATTCCCCGCGAATTTATTGAAGAAAGCAAACGCTTTGATGCGACGGAAGAAAACGCCCGCTTTTCAGGCATTACTACCCACGTCAATTACCGCAGTAGCGGAAAAACAGATATTGGCCCGGCCTTCGACTGGAAGCGGCTGATCGATGGGGTCAAAGCCCCTCAGTATATCCGACCGGGAGCATTGAAGTTTGGCACCATCGGCGCTGCGGCAGCAGGTGGTGCTGCGGCGGCTTCAGGCCTTGCTACCGCGGGCGTATTTGGTTCATCCGCAGTTGCCGGCCCTCCCCCGTCCAAATTTCCTGTTTACCAGAATGAGGAAGAAATGGAACAAAAACTGATCCCGGGCACGGCCAGATCACGGGGGGGATTTTTTGACGAAGATTTTGGACCGGCAGTGGAAGAAGATATGGAAGTAGAAGAAAGACACTGGGTAGATTAACCCGGGGGTTTATCTGAAAAATTTCTCCACCTTGTGCACGGCAGTAGGCAGAGTAAACACCACAACTCTGTCGCCATTCTGGATAAAAGTATTACCATCAGCGATAAAGCTGTCTTCCCCGCGTATGACTCCGGCGATAATAGCATCGCGCGGAAACTGAAGTTTTTTAATAGGAATGTTCGCAATTTCACAGTCCTTGTGAACAATAAACTCCAGCACCTCGGAATCCACCCCGTGAAGGCTGGTCAGCGCTGTTACCTGGCCTTCTCTGACAAACCGGAAAATATTATTGACCGTGATCATCTTTTTGTTGATGAGGGTGTCGATCCCGATGTTTTGTGAAAGGCTGATATAATCGATATTTTCGACCAGGGCAATGGCCCTTTTCACACCGTGGTTTTTGGCAACCAGGCAGGAGATAATATTCGTCTCAGAGTTTCCGGTTACAGCAACAAATGCATCCATTTCCTCAATGCCTTCTTCTTCCAGAAACTGAACATTACTGCCATCGCCATGAATGATCATCGCGTGATCCAGTTCTTCTGCCAGGCGGAAACACTTTTCCTTATCGATATCGATCATTCTGACCTTGTAATCGTGTTGCACGGAACGGGCAAATTCCCGTCCGATCAAACTTCCGCCCAGGATCATTATTTTCCGGATATCCAGCCTGGGTTTTCCTGCCAGATCCATAAGGCGATGGGTATTTTCAGGGTGTGTGATAAAATAAACGTGGTCATCACGCTGAAATACAGTATCGCCACGGGGAATGAGGGTTTTTCGTCCGCGGAGGATTGCGACAACAGTAAATCTGATATCCGGATTTTCCCTTACGGCTTCTACCAGATTCAGGCCTTTGAGGGGGGCATTTTCTTCCAGCACTACTCCAACCAGAGAAAGTTTACCTTCGCCAAATTCGAAAGAGTCAGTAAGTGAGGAAAACTCAATCAGCCGGTGGATTTCCTGAGCGGCAAGATTTTCGGGAAACACCATAGAGTCAATCCCCATATGGCGCAGATCCAGCTTTTCCTTATCGGTCTGAAATTCGGGATTGCTGATTCGCACGATGGTTCGCTTGGCTCCCAGGTGTTTGGCAATAATGGCTGTGGTAATATTGGTTTCTTCGGAGGAAGTGGCTGCAATGACCAGGTCTGCGCCATTTACCCCTGCCTGTTCCAGCAGACGGATAGACACCGAATTACCTTTGATGACCCCCACGTCGATATGGGATTCAGCATGGGAAAGACGGTCTTCCAGTTTGTCAATTAAGATAATATCATGGTCTTCATGGGAGAGTTTCCGGGCAAGGTGAAAGCCGACTTCTCCGGCTCCGGCAATAATGATTTTCATGCTATACTCCTGCATTATTAAACAGGACGCAAAATTACGATATAAACCTGAATTTTACGAACATTCGCAGCCGGGTTCTAATCCCATCCAATCAGCGCAAAAAGATGACCATTCACACGAATTGGCGGGAAAAAACGGCTTCTATGCGTTTATTTTGAAGAATATATGCTCTTTGTAACCCATTGTTTTATCCCAGACACACTATGGACAATTTAAATCTCGAAATTCTTGCCAATATCCAGTTATTACCGCCTGAGCTTCGGGAAAATGTATCTGACTACGTCAGCTTTCTGCTTTTCCAGCGGGAAAACGCCAAAAACAAAAATAAAGAGCCGCATTACCTGGCTGAGATTGAAAATGACGGTGGAATTTTTTTGATTGAGGAAAGTCAGGAAGAAACGATTCGCGCTTACACACGGTTTCGCAACAGACAATCATGACCCGGTGGGCTGTGAGGGCCTGACCGCTTAGTCTATCGCACAAACAACATTTCTCTGTACCGAGGAAGGGGCCAGGTTTCATCCGGAACCATCCCTTCCAGTATGTCCACATGTTCGCGGATACGCGAAAAAACCGGGACTACGCGTTCGGCATAGGCTTGTGCGATCAGGCGGGTGGTAATGGATTTATCGCAAAGTTCGCGCGCCTTATTCAGATCGTCCACTTCTTTTATTACTCCCTGAATGTGAATTCCCAGCTTTTCAGCGAGTTTTTCCTGCGCGAGGTAAACCGCAGGTTGCATGCCGATGGCGCGTGCGTTTTGAATGTTTTGCAGGATTTTTCCCTGATAATCCAGCGCAACCGGAAGGATCGAAGTCATGGCCAGTTCTCTGACAATGTCAGCCTCAATTCTCACTTTATTGAGATAATTGTCAACCAGTACTTCGTGGCGGGCCTGAAGTTCTTCGGCAGAAAAAACAGCTAAACCTGTAAACAGCTTTTTTACTTTGTTGTCGAGGAATGCATCGAGGGCTTGCGGCGTATGGCGGATATTGCTCAGGTTTCGCCGGGCAGCAGTTTTTTCCCATTCGGGACTATACCCGTCGCCTTCAAACCGGATATTTTTGCTTGAAGCAATGTACTCTCTGATAATATCGAGGATGGCAGCTTCCTGTTTTCTGCCCCGGTTCATTTTGCCTGTCAGGCGCTGTGCAAAGTCTTGCAGTTGTGATGCTACAATGACATTCAGAATGGTCATGGGTGCCGAGTTGTTCATTGAAGCCCCGACGGCCCGGAACTCAAACTTATTGCCCGTAAAAGCGAAGGGCGAGGTGCGGTTTCTGTCGGTATTGTCGATCAGCAGTTCGGGGATTTCGCTAATCCCCAGGTGCATAAGTTCGCTGACATTTTCATTTTTTTTCCTTCTGGGCGGATTTTCGATGTCATTGAGCACACGGGTAAGCTGGCTGCCGACAAATACTGACATAATAGCCGGCGGGGCTTCACTTGTGCCCATCCGGAGGTCATTGCCGGGAGAAGCGATACTGGCACGGAGAATGTCGGCATATTCGTGAACTGCCTTGATTACTGTCACAAAAAAAGTCAGAAACATCAGGTTCTCCTTCGGATTGGAGCCTGGTGCAAGGAGATTTTTTCCGGTGTCGGTCATCAATGACCAGTTGTTGTGTTTGCCCGAACCATTGATCCCGGCAAAGGGCTTTTCATGAAGAAGCGCGGCCAGGTTGTGTTTACGGGCGGTGCGATCAATAAAGTCCATGATCATGAGTCCGTGATCAACCGCCACATTGAGGTTTTCAAACTGGGGTGTGCATTCAAACTGGCCGGGAGCGACTTCATTGTGCCGGGTGCGAAGCGGGATTCCATGGCGATGACATTCCTGCTCCAGTTCGTTCATAAATGCAAACACACGCTCCGGGATGGAACCAAAATAGTGATCATCGAGTTGTTGCCCTCTGGCAGAGGCAGCACCAAAGACCGTGCGGCCGGTAAGAATAAGATCAGGGCGAAGGTCATAAAAACTCCTGTCGATCAGGAAGTACTCCTGTTCCAGTCCCAGGGTAGGGAAAACCCGTTTGACTTTGCGGTCAAAATACCGGGCGACCTCCGTTGCGGCCGTATCCAGAAGGCGTATGGATCGCAGCAGCGGGATTTTGTAATCGAGTGCCTGTCCGGTATAAGAGACAAAGATGGTAGGAATGCAGAGGGTTTTGCCGTAAGTCGTTTCAAAAATAAATACCGGGGAGCTGCAATCCCATGCGGTATAACCCCTGGCTTCAAACGTAGTGCGCAGGCCTCCGCTGGGAAAAGCGGAAGCATCGGGTTCCTGCTGGCTAAGTTCTTCGCCGGAGAACTTATCGATAGGCTCTCCGTCGGAGATTTCGAGAAAGGAGTCGTGTTTTTCTGCGGTACGGCCTGTCAGCGGCTGAAACCAGTGCGTAAAGTGGGTGGCCCCTTTGTCGAGAGCCCACGACTTAATGGCATTGGCGACAGGCCCGGCAATACTCCGGTTGAGGGTTTGTCCCTGGTCAATACTTTCCTTAAGCGAGCGATACACCTCTACGGAGAGGTATTGCTTCATTTTGGCGCGGGTAAACACGTTTTCCGCAAAAATCTCACTGGGCCTGCGTGACTGATCCGTCGGCGGCACAGGAGGTCGGGTCTGAATCTGGTTCAGTGCGCGGAAACGGGGATTCATACGCCTAATCCCGCTTGAGGAGTTTAAAGGCTATTTCGCTTCCCATACCGAGGTTATACCCCAGACGAACCATAAGTACCGACATAGGCTCAAGCAGGCGGGCGCTGTCGAGCGGACCACAATCAACCGGCTCAAATCCGGTAGCTTCAATAAGGCGTGCTACCGCGGCTTTAGCTTCGGCATCATCGCCACAGTAAAACATGGAGGCATCGTTGGGGCCAAAATATGGGCCATTGGCTATATGATTGGCGAAAGCCGTGTTGAAGGCTTTTACCAGACGGGCCTCAGGAATCATACGGGCAATCTGCTCGGCGGCAGAGGTAGTGAAACCCAGCGCCAGTTGGGCGGGATTTCCCATGATCAGCGGATTGGTGCAGTCCACAACGATTTTTCCCCGGAAGGAGTCTGTGTTGCGCAATACAGATTCGACAGATTTGTAAGGCACAGCGAGGAATACAATTTCTCCATAGTGGATGGTATTCGCCACCGTTCCACCGGTAGCATTATGCTCCATCTCTGCAGCGGCCTCCTGCGCTTTGGCCAGCGTCTGGGATGCAAACATAACTTTGTAACCTTTTTTGGTCAGGGCTTTGCCAAGTGAAAGCCCGATGTTGCCGGTTCCGATAATACCTACTTTCATAAATTTGGGTTCTGTTCGCCTGAGCGATAAATTTAGAGGGAATGTTTCATTTAAAAAACTATAGTTCCAGGGGATGAGCTATACCAACCCGTTTTTTGAGGAATTTGTTTTCCTCCATCTCCCGTGTTATAAAGTCAGCAACATCTTCGACCGAAACCTGGTTTTGGGTTTTGGATGGGTAATAATCTGCTTTTACCACGTATTTGCCGGTTCTTTCGCCATTATGCATAAATGCCGGAGCTACAAGGGTCCAGTCCAGATGGCTGGTGCGCAGCGCTTCGTACACCCGCTGATGATCCAGTGAAATATTCTGAAGGTTGGGAGGGAAACTCAGGTTTTCCATTATCAGCAAATCTTCGTTTTCCTGAAGAATGCCTGCACCCGTAATGGTAATCAGCCTTTTTACGCCCCGCCGTTCCATCACACCAATGATGTTTTTTATACCCGTGGACAGCAGGGTGATCGGGCCGCGAAACTGTCTGATCCCTATGACAGACAATACGATATCGTGCCCGGCAACCCCTGCATCAATCAGGGAGGGATACATTACATCGCCGGTAATGAGCGAAAGATTGGGGTGGCTGACGGGGTAATCATCCATGTTACGGCCAAACGCAGTCACTTCATAACCTTTTTCCAGCGAGTATTCGACGAGCAACCTTCCCGCTCTTCCTGTTGCCCCTATGACGAGAATTTTCATGTAAAACGTATCCTGTAATTTTCTGTTAAAATTTTGTCCTAAATAAATAAAAAGCCCTGATAAAATCATTATACACCCAGAGATTCCATGATCGGATCCATATTGATATGGGTTTTAAACAACTCTACCGCCTTTCTTACCTTCCAGGGGGTGCGTGTATTGATTTTCACCTCAATCCGGGAGATTTTCATTACGACTTCGTAGGTGTCCATCATGGAGCGAAGAACCGGAATTTTCTGCTCTTCGAAGTAGCGGGTGTATTCTTCGGAAGGCTCTCCTTCTCCGGTGATGATGATACCACTAAGGGGAGATTCGTCCATTTCCATGAGACGGGTGACCTGACCGAGCTTCCGCAATGCGTCTTCCAACCGCTTGACACTCACCACCAGCAACTGATTGTTGAAGTTTTTCAACTGGGTAAGATCAATGAGTGAACCCGCGATAATATCTTTTACCTTGTTGTCGAGATAACCTTCATTCTGGGTTACGGTAGCGCCTATCCCAGATACAATGGTACGCATGATGATTTGTCCGAGTTCTTCCTCATAAGGCAATATACCCAGCAGGGGAATGCCTCTTTCTTTCAATACTTTTCCCACATAATACTGGATTTTCTCAATCTTGGAAGGGTGCGCTTTATTGATAATGATACCTACAATGGGGATTTTCTTCTGTTCAAATACTGACAGGTTGAGATCAAGCGAGTCAATCGTTTTTCCAATACCCGCTTCCACTACCATAATCAGTCCGGCTCTGAGCAATTTGGCGACTTTTGCATTGGACAGCCCCACGACACTCCCCACCCCCGGGTGGCCGGTTCCTTCATACACCATCACTTCGTAGTTCTGGTTGAGGATTTTGGATGCTTTAAGAATACGGTTTCCAAAATTGTACTGATGGGGATTGTCGATATAAGCCGTAGTTGCTCCATCGCCCAGAATCACCGGGCTATGAAGTTCCGGCACCAGATCAAACCCCATAACCGTTGCAAAAAGAAGCGCATCCTTATCTGCCCGGCTTGGGCCGACATCGATATATTGTTGTCCGACAGGTTTGCAATATCCCACATTGATGCCTGCATCACGCAGGGTATTGAGCAGCCCCAATGTCGAGGTTGTTTTCCCCACATGCTGACTGGTAGCGGCAACATAAATCTGTTTTGAAAACATAGGGTACTTTTTAAGTCCGACTCATGATTGTATTCCAAATGCGTAAACCGTAGTGCTCTGATAGACTTCTCCCGGCCTGAGGGTTGTCGATGGAAACCCCGGCTTGTTGGGCGAATCGGGAAAATGTTGCGTTTCGAGACAAAAGCCCGATCGGTTTTGGTAGGTAATTCCATATTTGCCGGGTTTTCTTCCCTGAAGAAAGTTTCCGGTATAAAACTGCACGCCGGGTTCGGTGGTATAAACTTCCATTACTCTTCCGGTTTCCTTTTCATAGACCCGGGCCGCTTTTGCCAGCCCGGTACCCTGCGGGTTGATCACAAAATTATGGTCATAACCATTGCCAAATACAATTTGTTCATCATGGCTATGGATACGCGCCCCAATGGGAAAAGCATGGGAAAAGTCCATCGGCGTACCTTTTACCAGGCGAATCTCGCCAGTGGGAATCATCACCTTATCTACCGGCGTAAAATGATCGGCAAATAGCTGAAGTTCGTGATCCAGGATAGAGGTCAATCCGCAGTCTTTGAGGTTAAAAAATGCATGATTGGTCAGGTTTATCACCGTCGTGCGGTCAGTTTCGGCCCGATAGTCTATCCGCAATTCGCCTTTATCGGTAAGGGAATAGGTTACAGAAACTTTCAGGTTTCCGGGATATCCTTCTTCCATATCGCGGCTCAGGTAAGAAAATACTACCCCCGCAGCTCCCGGCTGTGAAAAGGGTGCAGCATCCCACACCTGCCGGTCAAATCCGCTGAGACCGCCGTGGAGATGATTGGGCCCATTGTTGACAGCGAGGGAATAGTCTGTACCATCAAGCGAAAACTTTCCACCTGCGATGCGGTTGCCATACCTTCCCACGATGCATCCGTAAAAAAAGCGAAACGCTTCGGTGTCTGCGAGGTTGTCAAAACCCAACACAACATCTCCCGGTATGCCGTTTCGGTCAGGAACCTCCAGTGAAAGGATTGTGCCGCCAAAATCAGTAACTGAAAAGTGCATTCCCGAGTCGTTCTGAAAGTGAAACACCCTTGTTTCTCTTCCATCCCTTGTTTTTCCAAACGATTCTATTCTTTCTGGTTTCATTATTTCTAAACATACAGAAAAGGCAAATATATAGATTCCGGTTAGTTTTCACATTTTATGATAAAAGTCTTAGCCTAAAAATCACAATGTTTTTATCTTGGGGCAGATAACAGAAAAAAACGCTATGAATACTTCCAGAAGAAAATTCCTTTCAGAAGCCACAAAACTCGCAGCAACAGCCGGTTTGATGTCCTCCGGACTGGTTTCACTCGCAGACGACTACCCCTATATCTCCGGACTGAGAGATTTTGGGCCCAACGATACCATCCGCCTGGGGATCATTGGCACGGGTGGAAGAGGTTCCAATCTTCTGGAGCTAATCCGGGAAATACCCGGAATGGAGGTGGTAGCCTGCTGTGATATTATTCCTTTCCGCCTCGAAGAAGGGCTTGCACTGGCAGCAAAAGGCGCCAAAGGCTACGACAACTACCACAAGATGCTGGAAGATCCATCGCTCGATGGGATTATCATTTCTGCCCCGCTCTATCTTCACTTCGAAATGGTAAAAGCGTGTATTGACGCAGGAAAACATATTTACTGCGAAAAAACCATGACCTTTACCATTGAAGAGGCCAAAAAACTGGGAGACCTTCTCAAAGAAAAAAAGGCGGTTTTTCAGGTCGGCTATCAGCACAGGTATAATCCCATTTACAAAAAAATCAACGACGTCATACACGGCGATGAATTCGGGCCGCTTTCTCATATCGAGTGTTACTGGAATCGCAACGGCGACTGGCGGCGTCCTGTACCCGACCCGCAATACGAGCGGATTATCAACTGGAGGATGTACAAAGATTATTCCGGCGGACTTGTGGGCGAACTTTCCTCTCACCAGATCAATGTCGTCAACTGGATGCTCGATGCCTCACCTGTCAGGATTTTGGGCACCGGAGGAATTGATTACTGGAAAGACGGAAGGGAAACCTACGACAATACCCATGTTCTGATTGATTATCCCGGTGGGGTAAAAGCCAGCTTCACCTGCCTCACCACCAATGAAGAAATGGGCTTCCAGATGAAGTTTTACGGCAAAAATGCTTCTATCCGCCTGATTCGTGCCGAAGGTTACCAGGCTACAGTCACTATTGAACCGGCGTATCTGAGACAGTTTCAGGATCAGAAAAAACTCGATGCAGTTTCTGCCGCCTCTCCCAAATGGGAAGCGGGCAAACCCATGCCCCTTTTTCAAACAGAGCCGGGAAAAGAAGACAGTGCCCCCACAATCGAAGCACTGGCAGGTTTTGGTGAATGCATACGGGAAAACAAGGAACCGGTAGTAGGATATGAAAGCGGCAAAAAAAGTGCAATTGCCGTTGCCCTTGCCAATAAAGCGATGTACGAGGGTAAAATTATGAACTGGAAAGATTATATTTAACCCGAAATTGAATTAATACCTATTCATCTTACCCCCAAGTATTGCTGTTATGCTTTTCCTCAAAAAATTTCAGGCGGGCATTTTTGCCATGGCAGTATTATTTTCTCTGTTTTCCTGTGTAGCTGACCAGGAAGAATCCGCCTCCACCAACCAGAAACCCAATATCATTTTCATCCTTGCCGATGATCTCGGGTATGGTGATCTGAGTTGTTACGGGCAACAGCACCTCAATACGCCCAATATAGACAAGCTCGCAGCCGAAGGCCTCCGGTTTACACAACATTATGCAGGCACAACAGTATGTGCCCCTTCGCGTTCTGCCCTGATGACCGGATTGCATACCGGCCATACTTTTATCAGAGGCAATAAGGAGGTGCAACCCGAAGGCCAGTGGCCGCTGCCTGACAGTGCCTATACCCTTGCCGAAATGCTCAAAGCGCAGGGGTATATTACCGGTGCTTTCGGCAAATGGGGGCTTGGTTATCCCGGCTCTGAGGGCGATCCCAATCGCCAGGGGTTTGATGAGTTTCTCGGGTACAACTGCCAGCGACTGGCGCATAACTATTACCCACGTTATTTGTGGCACAACCAGACCCAGGTGCATCTGCCTCAGAATTCGGGCAAACTCACCGGGATGTACGCGCCGGACTATATCCATCGGAAAACCCTGGAGTTTATCGAAAAAAACAAGGATACTTCCTTCTTCCTGTATGTACCCCATGTGATTCCCCACGCCGAACTGGTAGCGCCCGATTCGGTCATGGATTTGTTCAGAGGAAAATTTCTGCCGGAAACCCCTTTTGCCGGAACCGATGACGGAGAAAATTACCGCAACGGGCCTTATAGTTCCCAATCAGAACCACACGCCGCATTTGCCGCGATGATTTACCTGCTCGACAAACAGGTAGGTCAGATCATGGACAAACTGAAAGAGGCGGGCATCGACGACAATACGATCGTAATTTTCTCTTCTGACAACGGCCCTCATCTCGAAGCAGGTGCAGACCCCGATTATTTTGACAGCAACGGACCATTAAAAGGATATAAGCGGGATCTCTACGAAGGAGGAATCCGCGTGCCGGCAATTGCCCGCTGGCCGGGAAAAATCAGCCCGGGAACTACCACCGACCACGTTTCTGCATTCTGGGACCTTATGCCCACACTGGCAGAACTTACAGGCGCAACGGCTCCGGACAACCTCGATGGCGTTTCCTGGTTGCCCACAGCCTTAAACAGCGGTAATCAGGCCGAACATCCCTACCTGTACTGGGAGTTTCACGAAAAAGGTGGCAGAGTTGCGATCAGAAAAGGAAAGTGGAAAGCCGTCAAATACGACTACAATTCCAGCCCAAATGCCCCCTTTGAGTTGTATGATTTGAGCCAGGATGTGGGAGAAACACAAAATGTAGCCACACAGTTTCCGGAAATACTCACAGAAATGGAGCAAATCCTGCGCACCGCCAGAACCAACTCGCCTGTTTTCACTTTTGGTTCCAATCCTTAAACTGCTGCCCGGATGACTATAAAATAACCACCGAGTTTTCTTCGCCATAAGGGGAAGGCGCGTATCTGTCTGCCTCCGGGTCATTGATCCATTGATGACCATCGATCAGAAACCGGTATTCATATGCTTTTCCCTGAGCAAGGGTCAGGGTAATGGAATAGTCACCGGATTTAAGCTTTTTCATGGGATGGTCATCCGTTTTCCAATCGTTGAAATCCCCTGCAATACATACATTTTGTGCCTCAGTCGCCAGTTCTGCCGGCAGCCGGAAAGTCACTTTGCAGGATAACCCGTTCTTTTGAAAGCTCTTTTTAATACTCATAGGTTGTGTATTGAAGGTTTTACCGGATTGAAAAACAATTTATCCATGTGAAAGCATTAAATCAAAAATATTAGGCATTTAAGGCTCTGATTATTATCATTTTGCAGGGAAGATTAAGATTAGGAATCAAAAATGATGAATAAAGGAGGGCGAATAATTTGAAAGAATGAAAATAAACCCCCAACTTATCTTTATGTTTTCCTCAGTTTTACACAATTAACTATTACTAATACTATGCAATCGAATGTTTCCCGCCGAAGATTCCTTACTTCTGTCAGCATGCTCGCTGCCGGGAGTATGATGCCCTTACCGGCATGGGGATTTGGCCTTGGCCAGAAAAAGCTCCGCGTCGTACTTGTTGGCACCGGGATCAGAGGTACAACTTTCTGGGGCCGGAGACTGGTAGAGCAATATTCCGACTTTCTGGAGTTTGTCGGGCTTTGTGATATTAACCCCGGGAGGGTGGCTTACGCCAAAACCTTTATGAAGGTAAGCTGCCCGGTTTTTACCAACTTCGAAGAAATGGTCAACCAGACCAAACCCGATCTGGTGATTGTGACTACCAAAGATTCCACGCACCACAAGTTTATCATCAAAGGCCTGGAAATGGGCTGTGATGTGCTTACCGAAAAGCCCCTCACCATCGACGAACAGAAATGCCAGGCGATCCTCGATGCCGAACGCGCCAGTAACCGCAACCTCATCGTAGGGTTCAATTACCGCTGGAGCCCCTATATGACCAAAATCAAAGAACTCCTCGCAGCCAACAGCATCGGCAAACTCACTTCCGTTGACTTCCACTGGTATCTCAATACCTACCACGGTGCCTCTTATTTCCGCCGCTGGCACGGGCAGCGCGAATCGAGCGGTACTCTGCTCATCCACAAGGCTACACATCACTTCGACCTTCTCAACTGGTGGGTGGACTCCGACCCTCAGGAGGTACATGCCTACGGGTCGCTGGATCACTATGGCAGCAAAGGCCCGTTCAGAGGCACCAACTGCCGCAGTTGTGAGCATAAAAAAGAGTGTAAATTCTACTATGACATCACAAAGGATGAAAGCTCTATGCGCCTTTATGTGGATCACGAAAAACACGACGGCTACATCCGCGACAATTGCCT
The DNA here is from genome assembly GCA_041391725.1 of Bacteroidia bacterium. Lineage (GTDB taxonomy): Bacteria > Bacteroidota > Bacteroidia > J057 > J057 > JAGQVA01. The sequence continues at coordinate 207,337 of JAWKNL010000004.1, read as the reverse complement.
TTTCCGCCACGAAATCAATATCTACGACAAAATGTCGGCCCAGATCGTCTATGCCAACAATGTCGTCGCCAATTATTCGCTTACTACATACTCTCCGTTTGAAGGCTGGCGTATCTCCTTCCATGGAACCAATGGCTATATCGAAGCCTGGCTGGACTTCCCCTGGTTCAAAAATGAAAACCTCGACCAGGAGGCCCTCCACGCTGCCGAAATGGATCAGAAGGGAAACGATACCGAAGAATATGAACCCATTATCCTGCACAAAAACTGGGGCAAACACGAAACCGTGAAAGTTCCCGTCGTCAGAGGCGGTCACGGTGGGGGAGACGACCGGCTGCATGACAAAATCTTTAAAAACCCCGATGCACCCGATCCCTATCGCCATTCAGCAGGTTCGCGCGATGGCGCTATGTCCATCCTGGTTGGTATAGCAGCAAGAAAAAGTATTGAATCCGGACACCCGATAAAGGTTGCCGAACTTACAGACCTTGAACCAAGAGCAGAAAGGTTGTAAATTGAATAGTTTGAATACTCCAAAACGATAGTTATGTCAGAAAACATCACACGAAGAAATTTTGTCAAAAAAACTGCAATGGGTGGGGTCGCCCTTTCTGCTACCCTCGGTTTTAACGCCAAAAGTTATGCCCGCATTCTGGGGGCCAATGACAGAGTCAATTGCGCCATGCTTGGCGCGTACCGCAGGTTTGGTGCACTTGGGCCTTCCGTAAGCAAATGCGAAGATGCAGGTATGATTTACATCTCCGATGTGGATAGCCGCCGCATGGAAAAGGGCGCAGCTATGGTCAATAAACTTACCGGCACCACTCCCAAACAGGAAAAAGACCTCCGCAAAATTATCGAAGATAAGGATGTGGATGCGGTATTTGTCGCCATTCCCGACCACTGGCATGCCGCCGCAACCTGGATGGCACTCGAAGCAGGCAAACACGTCTATGTCGAAAAACCCTGTAGCCACAACCCCCGCGAAAGTGAAATCCTTATCGCTCTCCAGCAAAAATACGGGAAAGTGGTGCAAATGGGAAACCAGCAGCGCTCAGCGCCCGAATCGCAGGAAATCATCGCAGAAATACATGGCGGAGCCATCGGCAACGTCTATTTGGCCAAGGCTTTTTATTCCAGTGGAAGAGGCAGGGTCGATGATGCTAAAAAAGTACCTGTTCCTGATTACCTCGACTGGGAACTCTTTCAGGGACCAGCACCCCGCACCGACTATATAGATATTATCGGCGACTACAACTGGCACTGGTTCTGGAACTGGGGTACAGGAGAAACCGGAAACAACGCTACCCATGAACTTGACGTGGCGCGCTGGGCCCTTCAGGTCGAATATCCCGAAGTGGTGTATGTCAATGCAGGGAAACGGCATTTTAAAGACGACCCCTGGGTAATGTACGATACTATGGATGCCACTTTTGAGTTTGCCGGAGACAAAACCATCATGTGGGATGGCAAAAGCCGCAACAGCCTCAATACTTATGGCTCCGACCGTGGCACCGTCATTTATGGTTCGGAAGGGTCAGTATTTGTCAATCGCAGCGGATACAAACTTTACGACCGGGCCGGAAGACTGGTGCGCGAACGCAACTCGAAGGGAGAAGAAGGATCTACCGGCCTCGGCGGAGGAGGTGATATGACTACGCTTCACGTACAAAACTTCTTCGACGCTATCCGCGGTAAAGCTGCCCAAAATTCGACGATACGGGAAGGAGCACTGAGCACCAACCTCAGTCATTATGCCAACATCTCCTATCGCGCCGGTAATATGCGACTAGCTATTAATCCCCTGAATGGAAGGCTTGTCAACAAAAAACTTCATAAGCTATACTGGGGCAGAACTTATGAGCCCGGATGGGAGCCACCCCAAATTTAGGGAGATACTATTTCCAGATAAGTAATCAGGGTTTCCCGAAATCCTTCTGAAGTCAGGGCCTCCACCCTGACTTCATATTTTCCGGGCACATCTGACGCCTGACATTCCAATATTGTCCGGCCCTGTGTATCGGTATGTATCTCCGGATTCCAGTATATCAGGCTCCGATAGTCGGGAATATGCGGCTCAGCCCTCCCCGATGCCACCACAAATTTTTCTGCCGGGGTAAAATAGCTGTAATTCTGACGAATATATTCTGAAGGCAGTTTTACGTTTTTTCCGCTTCCATCGTAGGTAATCAGGTGAACCATTCCGTCGAAAAAGGTCTGATCTGAATAATACCGGGTACTCAGTACATCTGCCTGCTCCACCAGGCGCGAATTGATCCCCAGCAAGGCCTCCGCATTCAGAAAGGGAATCCCATCCACCAGCATCAATGGCTCGCCTTCCAGCATGGCATCCGCATATTGGTCATAAACGCGGAGATAGGGTTTTCCCAGCCGGTGATTTACATGTACCTGATAGATAATTTCGATGAATGTTTCCTCTATCGAAAACCGGGTAAAATTGTCCAAAAGGTAAGTCCGCTCAGGTTTTCCGAAAAATGGTTGCAAAACCGGATATGTCACCGGCTCGCTGGCAGGATTTTCTTCCAGCCAGGCATGCTGAATCTGCGTATGTAAATACATTTGTCTCAGTTGGTTTGCATATTCCACCGAAAATGAGAGCGAGGGAGAATACAAACCGGGCGTGCCTGCTGCAATCACCGGATCAAGCGTTATTTCCAGCAGATTCCCCGCACTGTCAACGCCAAAAACTACAATTTCGCCTACCCCATACCGGTCTTCGAGTTGAAAATAAAACTTTCCTGAAGACTGAGGACGGGTAAACCGCACATAAGGTATTTTCCCCGGAATCGAAAGATATATACGTGCACCCTCAGGATAACGCAGGTTTTTTACCGTTCCGCTTACCAGCATACCGTAAAGTTCGGGCAAAATTTCCGGTACACTGGAAGGCCTCACCTCCGGCTGACTGCAAAGCATATCCAGATCGCTGGCACTGTTTGTTTCTGTGGAAAAACCAAAAGGCCGGGGAGAAACTTTGGAGATACTTGCTGAGATATGTGCAGGCAGAGGCTTCCCATGATAATCGGTGGTCTCCAGCCTGATTGAAAATGGTGAACCTGCCGTGATTTTCTTTTCAGAAACAGAAAGTCCAATCATTAGGGGATGGATGTCGGTAAGCCAGATATTTCTACCCGCCACATATTCTCCCGAAAGCGACTCAACGCGAATTTCCACTTTACCTCTTGGAAACAGGCCCGCAGGGTAGGAAATTGCTCCCTGTCCCTCACGAATATGAATTTTTACCGGTGCCAGATTCACACCACCGCGGGAAACACTTACCTGAACAGTTGTGTCCTGTGGGAAATTGCTTCTCAGTTCGACCCTGATCTCACCCGGACTTGTCTGTTCAGCGCGCAAAACCAAGCCCGTCCTTCGCGGAGCTGGCAATGCAATTTGCTGTGGCGTTCCGTCTTTTTTTGTTACCCACAACTTCTGCTCAGAACCGGATGACGGCACAACAGAAAAAAAGCCCATTCCCCTGTCATTGGTGAAAAAAGAGGCTTCCTGTTGTCCTTTTTCATCTCCCAGCCAGCCGGAAGTCTCCACTCCCCTGCCCCATTTATCTTTTATTAGTATGCCGGCCCTGCTTTCGATTCCTTCCACCCAGTGGCCTCCTTCCGGGAATATATTTACAACCAAAGGATCGCCGGGAGAACCTGCGAGTGTATCATAGACCGGAATTTCTTCCGAAGGATTGACAATGGCTATGGTGGTGTGGAAAAAATTGTCAGAGGAAACATTTTGCATCCAGCGGGTATAAGCGCGAAGCTGATAATACCCGGTAGAAAATGCAGGGTCCAGTGTCAGCGTAGCAGAAGCGAAACCTGCGTTTACCGGGATGCGCAATTGTGCCACCGGCGATCCGGAAGGCCCCCATAATTCGGCATAAACGACACGACTGAATGGTGAGGGGTGGTTAAATGCTGCATCGGTTACCATCAGGCTCATCCATATTTTTTCCCCGGTAAAATACACATCCCTGTCCAGATGCACCTCAACCTGCTCCTGAATATAAGGCTGGGCAGAAACCGGCGGCAGGAAAAAAAATGCTGCAAGTAGTATGGTTATCAGTTTTTTCATGGGCAATGGTTCATGGCCAGAAATCAGGTTTTTTCAGAGAACCCTGGGTAGTACAATCCGAGCACTTGCGCGTACTCCCGGTATATCCAATAATATTGCCTGCAAAATCGGCAATCGCCCCTACCCAGGCGTTGCCGGCAAGTACATAACGCTGCATATCATCTTTGCTGAAAAAGGAATCGTAGGGACAATTCCCAAATCCGGTCTCAATAAAGGCCGGCGGAAAGTCAATCCGGTCGATAAATATTCGCTTTTGTGCAAATCCGTCTGCACTAAAATAGCCGATTACCGCTTCGTCTGGATCATCCGTATTGCGGATATTGCCGGAAATGTCGGAAGGAATGGGGTCGAAAAGTGTTCCCAGTTCCTGGTTTATTTCTTTCATCACGCGCCAGTAGTTGTAGGCTTCGGCACTGAGCACATGTTGTTTGACCAGAATGCTATATTTCAGATTGAGCCGGTCGGTTCGGGTAGAAATATATAACAACGGATAGTCCACTATTTTATCCTCCTGTAACCCTTCGGTAGAAAACAGCAATATGTCCACCGATTTTGCACTTTTATAGCAGGTGCGCCGAATGGAGTCTGACTCCACAAATACAGGTTCTTTGGTAACCGTATTCCAGTATCCCCGGGCAGGATAAGGCACGCGAAACATCCAGGTTTCTTCGTATTCCCAGCGGTAAAAACGCGCATTCTGGTCGGAGGACGTGGTGCTGAGATAAAGCTGCAGGCCGCTAAGCGTATCAAAACCTGTTACAAAGCTTTCAAACTGATGCTCCAGCGACGCTATATCTCCGCTGGTTTTCATTTTTTCCCAGGAAGACGCATACGTTTTTCCGTCAGGGAGATTTACCTGAAGCTGGTAACTTCTGCCGGGGATGCCCTCGGCCACCGTGGTGTCTGATTCATACACGCCTTTCCCCTTCGACTGAAGGCGGATTTGTTTTCCCTGGTCGTCAAGAATATATACAGTTGCTCCGTTGATGTATTCCGGTTTATCCTGATCAAAACCAAAAGTACGGCTCAGAATAACTTTGGCCGGGTTTTTCCCTTCCGGAATATACCCTTCCACCACCAGTGCATTTTCATAATCCTGCAGGTCGGGTTCGAAAGGCTCTACACAGCCCATCCAGAGAGCCATCAAAATCCATATAACTCCTGTGTTTTTCATTTAATATTAAAATTGTAGGTTGCCGTAAAAATGGGTCTGCCAAAAACGGATAGCTTATAACCCTGCACGCCGTCAGGCTCAGTTACAAAATAGATGGAATACACATTTTTCCTCCCCAATACATTATAAATAGCCAGCGACAGCGAATTGTGAAGCGGTTTATTCACTTTATGATTTCCCTCAATATTCATGGACACATCCCATCGGAAGTAATCTGGCACGCGAAACTGATTTCGCTGGGAATAACTAACCCGCGTTCCATTTCCAAAGACAAACTGAGACACGGGGAGGGTAATGGGCCTTCCGGTGTTCCAGGCAAAATTGGTGGAGAAATTCAACCGCCGGGAAAACCGGTAGTTGGCGACCAGCGAAAAGTCATGGGGTTTGTCCACACTGGCTGGATAATAATTTCCCCGGTTGATAACCTCGTCAGGGAAATTGCCTTTCACCCTGATAAAGGTTCGCGCATAGGTATAACTGACCCAGCCGTTGAGTTTTCCCCGATCCTTACGAACCAGAAATTCTGCCCCATAAGCCCGCCCCGTACCACTGACTACTGCAGTCTCCACAAAAGGGTTGAGTAGCAACTGCGCGCCGCTCTTAAATTCTGGCATATGGGCTATGGTTTTGACATAAATCTCTACCGAAGTTTCGATGGAGTTTTGGCGGAAGTTGCGGTAATATCCCAGTGACAACTGGTCGCCTACCTGAGGCCGGAGATAGGGATCGCTGAGTTTCCAGGTATCGGATGGGCTGATAGAAGTAGTATTGGAGAGCATATGCAGATACTGGCGCATCCGGTTGTAGCCCATTTTGAAGGAGCTTTTTTCGTCCAGACTATACCGCGCAGTAACTCTGATTTCCGGACCGCCATAGGATTGTATCAGCTTCCCGGAGCCATAAATGGTGCTGTCAGCCAGATTGACTACCTGCCGGGCAGCCCCTGGTAGGTAGTGGTAGATCGTCTGCGGCCCCAGCATAGCATATGCAGACAAACGGATTCCCGCATACATTTTCCAGCGGTTTCCGAGATCAAAATCATCGCTCAGATACAGTCCGCCTTCAATTCCCTGCTCGTTTTCCAGGCTTTTTTTGCTTACCAGCGACAAAGGATCGGCAGGCGTTCGGGTTCCCGGACTAAGGTCATATCTTATGATACTAACGCCCATTCGCAGTTGATGGGTTGGGTTAGGGATAAAAGTAAAATCTGTTTTCCCCTCCTGATACCTGATCATATAGCCGATTCTGAGAGCGGTTTCAGGGGATTCGTTGATATCGATTTTGTACTGATACTGACTGAAAATGGCGGACGTCACCGCGTAAAAGCGATTGTTGAACAAATGTTTCCAGCTAAGGGTGCTGTTGAGATTCTGGTAGTTGTAGGCGGTATCCTGGTTAAAAACAAAATTATCGGTGCTGAAATAACCCGAAAGGTCGATCTGATTTTTGCTGTTGAGCACCAGGTGGAGTTTGCCGTTTACATCACCAAAATCGGCCTCACTATTGCGTATGGCTGCATTGTTAAACTGCCGCAGGATCCAGTTGGAGTAGGTTCGCCGCACGCCGAGGATGACCGAACTTTTTCCGTTTAGAACCGGTCCTTCGGCTGTAATACGACTGGTAACCGGACTAATGCCTCCGCTCAGCGACCATGCATTACTGTTTCCATCTTTCATGGATATATCCAGCACAGACGCGAGTCTGCCGCCAAATCTCGCAGGGATACCGCTTTTGTACAGTTCAAAACTTCTGACAATATCGGGGTTAAACACCGAGAAAAAACCAAAAAGATGGGACGTATTAAATACCGGTGCCTGGTTGATAAGCACCAGGTTCTGGCTTGCCGTACCACCTCTCACATTAAAACCAGAACTGCCTTCGCCTACCGTCTGTACGCCGGGCAGGAGAAGTGCGGATTTGACAATATCTATCTCGCCCATAAAGGCAGGCATTTGCTGAAGATTTTCTATCCCCAGACGGGTAACACCCATCTGTGCGCCCTGGATATTGGCTTCGCGCTCTGCCTCTATGACTACTTCGTCGAGCATATGAATATCATCGCGAAGGGTAACATCCAGATTCCCGTCTCCCAGCAGAGATATCTGCCGCCTCACTGCTTCTTTGCCATAACTGCGAAACACAATTTCAAACTTTCCTTTGGGGAGGGTAAGAGAATAATACCCATACGCGTCGGCATTTACGCCGAGCTTTCGCGCTTCAATCAAAGCCGCAGCCCCGGGCAGCGGCTCGCCACTGTCAGCATCTCTGATATAACCGGCAAGCGTCACCCTTGATGTTCTGGAGGGATTTTCGGCACCGATTTCGATTAACACAGACTCCTCATTGGCAACAGAATCTTTGGAAAAGGTAATTTCAGGCTGGTATGATCCCGGTTCCCAATCCGGATTGCGATCAGCCTGAATGATCTCCGGCGGGCGGTTGACAAAATACAGAGTATCCCTGACCGGGCGATCCCGGGTAAGAATCACCCGGTTGGGGCCATCTGCTGTCCAGGCAAGCGCGGTTCCTGCAAAACTTTCGTCAAGAATGGCGCTCAACGGCATGGGAACACGGGGCTGCTCTACCCGCAGGGTATCCAGCCATTTTTCCAGATAAAAAAATCGGATGGTGTACCGCGTTTCCATTTCACCGAAAAAAGCCTTTACCGGCATCCCCTGATAATTTTCCTGAACAACGATCTGTGGTTTTTGTGCTTTCAGTGTCAGAGAAGCCATCATCAGCCCGGCTACCCATATTATGTATTTTTTTTTCATAGCTGGTCACAATAAGCGAGAAAATCTGCCAGAAGTTGCGGGTTGCGTTTCCAGTTGCCCGTTTGATTTGTGCGCCAATATGCCTTTGCCTCCGGCTTGTGGGTTGGGAATAAAGACAGTATCCCGGCTTTATTTTCAGCCGGATAAAAAATGCCATCATTGAGAATATACCACCGCGTACGGGCGGCAAAACTGCCGTAGGAATCCCTGCTGTCGTGGGCCACCAGAAGGGTTTTGGTTCGTTTGGCCAGCAGGGTCGTTTTTCCCTGATAAAACAATTCGAAATAACCGGGAGAAAGTCTGACTTTTTCCATTTCCTTTTTTTCGGGGCCATTTCCCAGATATATAAATACTACATCTGAAACAGAAAATGCCACCATATCTTCCGGGTTGATTTTTACCATTTCCAGGCTCAGCGAATCGGGATAATAGACAAGTGCATCCTCCCGGGCATCATACTGAACCGGCTGGTTGAAGTAAGTATAATACCGCGTCTGTATGTTTCCATTTACCCATACACCCTGAAACCAAAAGGGCGAGCCTTTGACAAAGGGGTGCTGCGCCTGAAACCTTCGCCCGTGAAGGAGCGAAAACGGCAGATCACCTGCTTCCTTTTGTACCATAACGCCCATCTGATCACCTGCGAGTTGGAGAATGGCAGACACAGGATTGTTTTCCGGCTGAGCCAGGGCAAAAAAAGCAGAAACCTCAAAACAGATAATCAGGAACCAGTATTTCATTTTTTCAGATAAAATTGTGCTGCATTTTCACCCATAACTTTCTGAATGGTAGTTTGCGGAAACGAAGAAAGATAAGACTGTACGATCTGCATGACGGGTGCATATTCACCTGATAGTTTGCACACCGGCCAGTCGCTTCCGATCATCAGACGGTCTTCTCCAAAGGCTTCCCAAACCACATCGAGGTAGGGAAAAAAGTCTTCTTCTTTCCAGTTTTGCCAGTGGGTTTCGGTGACCATGCCTGACAATTTGCAGTGCACATGGGGGAAGGCCGCCAGTTGGCGGATTTCATCGGCCCAGGGTTCGGTCTTCCTGTCGCGGATATGGGGTTTAGAGATATGATCCAGCACGAAAGGTTGTTCGGGAAATTCCGCCACCAATTTTATCGCCCGCGGCAAGTGTTTTGGGAATAACAGCAGATCGTAAGTCATTCCATATTTTTTAAGCAGCCCGATTCCCCTCCGGAAATCCTCTCTCAACATAAAATCATCGTCAGGTTCGTCGTGGATGACATGTCTTACGCCGACTGCTTTGGGATGTGCAGCAAAAACCTGCAACTGATCTTCGGCCTGATCGCTGCACAAGTCCACCCAGCCGACGACGCCTTTTATCCAGTCATAATGTTCTGCCAGCCCAAGCAGAAAATCATTTTCTGCAAGCGATTGGCGGGCCTGGACGGAAATAGCGCCTGAAAACCCCGCTTTTTTCTGCTCTTCTGCCAGTTCATCGGGATAAAAGTCCCGCCTGATTACCTGCATTTTATCGCTGATCCAGCCATAATCCTGTGGATCAAATTTCCAGAAATGCTGATGCGCATCAATGTACATAGGTATAGATTTTTAGAGTTTTCCGGAAGCCCAGAGCGCTGCCCTTCGGAGAATGCGTTGAAATTCGTATGGCTTAAAGGATTCGGGAGAATGGCCCAATACTGTCTGAAAAACCTTGCCTTCTCCGTAGTTGTAAGTCCATGCAAGGGGTTCGAGGCTGTTTTTATCTTTGGAAGTGGAAATAAGCATGACATTAATTTTTCCGTCTCCGCGCTGGTTGTAATACAGTTCGTCTTCCGTTTCGAAGGTTTCCATTTCCTGTGTTACAGGATGGGGAGAAGGCGTACGCCCCACAATAAACTTGCCATAGGCATCGTGAGCGCTGCCATCGTTGTGATCCCAATATCTTCTGCAAATATTCCGGTATTCGGGCCAGTCAGACGCACCGGCGCCGGGCAGGGAGTAATTCCATGCCCCATTTGCAAAGTGGATAAGCATCAGGCCGCCGCCATTTTGGAGATAGGAAACAAATTCTTTTTTTGCGCTTTCGCCCAATCCCGCCGAGTCTTCCCAGTTGCAATAGTTGAGCAAAAGAAAATCGTAGTCTTCCAGGGTATATACCCCCAGATCATTGATGTCCTCAGATACATCGATATAAATGGATTTTTCGACTTCAAGGAGTTCTTTCAGTACTTTGGTTTTGGCCTTCCAGTCATGCGCCGGGTGGTCATTGCCGGTAAGGATTAATCCTTTCACTGACCGGTGGAAAAGGATATCAGTAACCTGGCGATCGTCGTAAAACGGCGCATCCATTCCGCCTTCCGGCACGTCGAGCCCGGCAGCCCAGACAATGCCATTGAGCATGAGTTTGCGGAAGTTGGGGTCTTCCCAGTTGCTGAAATAGTGCCCCATCGTGGTGGAAAACCCGCGGCTGCCATTTTCTCGTTCAACTGCCCAGGCAACCACGTCGCTGTGGGGAAGTTCGCTTTTGAGCGCAGGCACAGAAGCGATGGGCACCAGTCCGGGGTCATTGTCCCGAAATCTGATCTGGTAATAAAACTCGTCCTTCAGGCGAAAGTCCTGCGGCAGTCCGCGTGAAACAGGATGTGAAGGAGAAACCAGCGTCACAGTGGTGTCGAGGGTACGGATAGCAGAATACCAGTTGCGCGCTCCGGTATCGTCCTGCCAGTCAAAATAACCGCCACCCCAGTCGAGTATCTCTTTTGAGAGGTTGTCAGGCGCAAAAGTGGAAAAATGGATAACACCAAAACCGCAGCCACGGGCCATCTGCTTTTTCATGATGTCCATTCGCTCCGGCTCCATAAAAGGAACAGGAGAATACAATTCGCCATCCTGCCCGTCGGAGATCGTCAGGATAAGATTTGCATTGTCGAGGGTTTTGGGAAATTCGGGCCATCCGTTGTAGTGGATTTCTGTATAGATATCCATGCCGGGTGTTTTGTCAAGCATCGCCTTGAGGAGTCGGGCGGCTTTGATGTATTCATGTTGACCGGGTCCATGGCTTTTTTTGCCGGCGAGGATGACGATTTTGGTGGGCGAATCACCCCCTCCTGCACAGGAGAGAAAAAATGAGAGGGAAAAAATAATCAGAATTGAAGTAGTAGCTTTCATAGGCAGAATTGTCTGCCAGTGAATTTACGCATTTCAGGAAAAAAGACCGTATAATTCTCCTTTTATCCGGTTGATGATAATGCCCAGGTGTTCGGGATTGTCGCGGAAGTTGAGGTCCCCGACGGTAACTTCTATTTTTTTGCCGTAGTTGTAGGTTTCAAACCATGCCTCATACCGCTCATTGAGGCGTTTGAGGTAGTCGAGGCGAATGGAATCCTCGTAGTTTCTGCCCCGGTTCTGGATTTGTTCGACCAGGGTGGGGATGCCTGCACGAAGGTAGATCAGCAGGTCAGGGGGCTGGACGAGTTCTGCGATGGTTTCAAACAGTTCTTTGTAGGTTTCATAGTCCCGGGTTGACATCAGCCCCATGGCGTGAAGGTTGGGGGCAAATATCTGTGCATCTTCATAGATAGTCCTGTCCTGAATAATATTTCGTTTTTCCTTGCGGATATTGATCAGTTTTTTCAGACGGGACTGAAGGAAGGAAACCTGAAGATTAAACGACCACCGGGTCATGTCGGAATAAAAGTCCAGCAGATAGGGGTTTTGTTCATTGTCTTCAAAGAGAGACTCAAACCCAAAATATTTTGAGAGAAGGAAAGTCAGCGTGGTTTTTCCTGCGCCGATATTTCCGGCTACACTAAGGTGCATAGTGGATCAGATTAAACATAACTATTGACCGTGGGATTGTACCCCAGTCGTTCTCTCACTCTTGCCAGAACCGTTTTTGCCACATTACGGGCGCGGGCAGCACCCTCCGCGAGCTGTTTGTCAATTTCCGGCAGGTTATTCATATAATACTGAAAGGTTTTTCTTTCATTTTCAAACCGGGTCATGATCAGTTCCAGCAGGGCCTTTTTGGCGTGGCCGTACCAACCGCCGCGCAGGTAGTTTTCACGCATGGCTGCAACCTCCTCAGCAGAAGCCAGCAGTTTGTACAACGCAAATACGTTGCAGGTATCCGGTTTTTGGGATCTTCCAGCGGCGTGGAATCTGTAACGATATTCATTACCTGTTTTTTCAGGCTTTTGTCGTCATCGAAAATGACAATGGTATTGCCGCGCGACTTGCTCATTTTTTCCCCGTCGATGCCGGGAATCACCATGACCGCCTCATCAATCCGGGCATCGGGAATGACAAAGGTGTCTTCCCCATACTGGCGATTGACGGCCTCGGCCATATCGCGGGTAAACTCGAGATGTTGTTTCTGATCTTTTCCCACAGGTACGACTTCGGAGTCATAGAGCAGAATATCGGCAGCCATCAGTACCGGGTAGGTAAATAATCCGCCGCTGACCATTTCCATCCTGTCAGATTTATCCTTAAACGAGTGCGCCAGTTTGAGACGGTTATACGGGATAAAACAGCCGAGATACCACATAAGCTCTGTCACTTCGGGTACATCCGACTGGCGGTAAAATATAGTGTTTTTCGTATCAAGACCACAGGCAAGCCATGCGGCAGCAGTTGCGTATGTATTGCTGCGGATGGTCTGTCCATCGTGGATAGATGTCATGGAATGCATATCGGCAATAAAGAGGAAGGAATCATTTTCCGGCTGAGCAGAAAGCGCTATCGCCGGAAGGATTGCTCCCAGTAAATTGCCCAGATGAGGTGTACCTGTACTCTGTATTCCTGTTAAAATCCTGGCCATAAAATCAATGACTAATAATCCAAAAGCCATGCGAAGGTAATAACAATCCCGACAAAAAGGAAAAGGAGAAGGTATTCCGGAAAAATCCGTAAATTTGAGCCGCAACTGAAACCTATGTCCATAGAGATCCAACAACTGCGCAAGTCATTTGGCGATAAAGAAGTGCTCAAAGGCATAGATTTCCACTTTGAGAGAGGAAAGGTCAATATGATCATCGGGGCAAGCGGAAGTGGAAAAAGTGTGATGCTCAAATGTGCCGTAGGCCTGGTCAAACCCGATTCGGGCCATATCCTTTACGACGGAAAAGATTTTCACGCATCCGATCACCGTGCAATCAGAGACATAAGGCAGAATATCGGCATGCTGTTTCAGAGTGCAGCCTTGTTTGATTCAATGACCGTAGAGCAAAACGTGGCATTCCCTATCCAGATGTTTACCAGCCAGAAACCCGCCGAAATACGCGACAGGGTCAACTTCTGCCTCGACAGGGTCAATCTCACCGGCTCCAATCATCTCCTTCCTTCTGAAATCTCAGGTGGAATGAAAAAACGCGTGGGCATTGCCCGGGCCATTGCCATGAATCCGCGTTATCTTTTTGTGGATGAACCCAATTCCGGCCTCGACCCGCTGACCTCATCGGTGATTGACAAACTCATTCAGGAAATTACCATCGAATATAATATGACCACCGTCGTTGTGTCTCATGATATGAACAGCGTTATGAATATCGGCGATAAAATCATGTTTTTATATAAAGGGAAAAAGGAATGGGAAGGATCCAATAAGGAAATCCTCTATTCCGGCTGCCCGCCCCTCGATGAATTTATTTTCGTCTCAGACCTGATAAAAAGATAATCCTCCATTTATTCAACCCCAAAACCGTGTCTGCCAAAGAAAGAATAGACTACCTGTCGGAGCAACTTCGCATCCACAACCACAACTACTACGTTCTTGCACAACCGGTCATTTCCGACTACGAGTTTGATCAGATGCTCAAGGAACTTGAGCAACTGGAATCCGAACATCCTGAATTTCGCCAACCCGACTCCCCCACCCTGCGTGTGGGCGGAGCAATCACCAAAGAATTCCCCACTTTCCGCCATATACGCCCCATGCTCAGCCTGGGAAACAGTTATTCGCTGGAAGACATCGTGGATTTTGATACCCAGGTCGAAAAACTTGCTGGTGGCAAACCCTATTCGTATCTCGTAGAACACAAATTTGACGGTGTATCGCTGAGCCTGCACTACGAAAACGGCTCCCTCGTGCGGGCCGTTACCCGTGGCGACGGCGTAGAAGGCGACGAAATCACCGCCAATGCCCAAACCATCAAAAGTATCCCGCTCCGGCTCATAGGAGACAATTTCCCGGCCAGTCTTGAAGTAAGGGGAGAAGTGATTCTGGGCAAAACGGATTTTGAAAAAATCAACGAAACCCGCCTCGAAGAGGGGCTCGCCGCGCTCAACAACCCCCGCAACACAACTGCGGGTACACTCAAAAAGCAGGACTCTGCAGAAGTCGCTGAGCGTCCGCTGGTTTATTTTGCCTATTACCTCGAAGGGGATGGGCTGAATATGGAAACCGATGCCGTTGCCATGGATTTGCTCAGAAGCTGGGGCTTTAAACTCAGCGGATGTCATCAGGTATGTCATGGCATAACCGAGGTAGAAGCCTACCTCGCCCGGTGGGAAAACCAGCGGCACGAGCTGGACTACGAAATAGATGGCATTGTCATCAAGGTCAACGAGCGCGACCTGCGCGAAGAAATCGGCTATACAGCCAAAGCCCCCCGCTGGGCGATCGCCTATAAATATAAAGCTGCCGCAGCCCTCACCCGGCTCAACTCTGTGAGTTTTCAGGTAGGTCGAACCGGAAAAGTTACCCCTGTCGCCAACCTCGAACCCGTCTGGCTGGCTGGCACTACGGTCAAACGTGCCTCCATCCACAACGCCGATGAAATTGCGCGGCTGGATCTTCACGAGGGAGATTATGTTCACGTCGAAAAAGGCGGAGAAATCATTCCCAAAATCACCGGAGTAGCCCTGGAAAAAAGAGCACCGGATGCCTTGCCCATCGTATTTATCTCCCATTGCCCCGAATGCGGAACCCCGCTGGTGCGAACCGAAGGAGATGCCAACCACTACTGCCCCAATGAAAACGGCTGTCCTCCCATGATCAAAGGGCGGATTGTACATTTTGCCAGCCGCAAAGCCATGAATATCGACGGACTGGGAATCGAAATTGTCAACCAGCTTGTAGATGCGGGATTGATTGCCAATTACGCAGACCTGTACGACCTCACCTATGAAAAACTTATCGCGCTCGACCGGTTTGCAGATCTTTCGGTGCGAAACCTGCTTGCAGGGATAGAGGAAAGTAAACAGATTCCTTTCCCGAGAGTATTGTTTGCCCTGGGAATTCGTTATGTGGGAGAGACCGTAGCGAAAAAACTGGCACGGTATTTCATGGGTATAAACGAACTGGCTGCAGCACAATTTGAGACTTTAAATGCTGTGCCCGATGTAGGGGGGCGAATCGCAGAAAGCGTAACCGCTTTTTTTCAGCAACCCGGCAACATCGCGATGGTACAAAGACTCCAACAGTCAGGATTGCAGCTTGAAGTGGCAGAAAAAACAGGTCTATCGAACAAATTAAATGGGAAAAGTTTTGTAATTTCAGGGGTATTTTCAAAACACAGCCGGGAAGAAATCAAGCAGATGATTGAAGACCTTGGCGGAGAGGTGAAAAGTTCCCTGTCCAGTAAGACTACGTATCTGCTCGCAGGAGAAAGTGCAGGCCCATCCAAGCTTTCAAAAGCAGAGCAATTAAAAGTAACGGTCATCTCTGAGAATGAATTTTTGAATATGATCTAATGGAGTGGTTAAACGACATAAAAGAAAAGTTCAGCAAACGAAGAATTCGCAACCTCGACCGTTCGGAAGAGTATCTGCGCGATTTTGTCGATATTGAAAGCGCAAAAAATATCGGCGTAATCATCAATATGAATGCGCTGGCCCCTGAAGAGCTGAAGCTGGTCAATAATTATGTGGAAGCCCTTCAGAAAAGACATAAACGTATCCTGGTGATTGAACTCAACTTCAACAAAAAGTCTGAGCCGTATTTCACCAACTCCGTTGAGTCGGTATTTATTAACCCCGCCAAACTCAACTGGCTGGACTACCCTACCCCCGCGATTGAAAATCAAATCCGCAAGTACGATCTGGATATCCTGATGGATTTTGACTTCTCCAGCCGGATGACTTCCAAGTATATCTGCGGTATGGCCAAAGCCAAAACCCGCACCGGCGTACACCGGGAAGGATTTGAAAGTTGTTATGAACTGATGATCAACCGTGAAGACGAAAGAGATATTAAGGCAGTAATCAAGGAGTTTGATTATTTCCTCAATATGATTGACAACGGTAAAAAGGTAAAGGTACAAGGCTAATCAAATCCCATGCAACAATTCTCCGGCACCGGAGTGGCAGTTGTCACTCCCTTTTCCAGTGACCACACCCTGGATGAGGCCGCTCTCCGCCGCATTATCAACTTCCTCATCGAAGGTAGAGTTGAGTATCTCGTCGTCCTGGGCACGACAGGTGAATCCGCCACCCTCTCCTCTGATGAGAAAAAGCGGGTCATAGATATATTTTTCGAGGAAACCGACAACCGCGTACCGCTCGTACTGGGTTCGGGAGGAAATCACACTGCCGAAATCTGTAAACAGGTCGAGTATTACACAGAAAAATACCGTCCGGCAGGCATTTTGTCTGTAAGCCCCTATTACAACAAACCCTCACAAGAGGGGATATATCAGCATTATAAAGCTGTTGCCGGAAGCACTGACCTCCCGGTCATTCTCTACAACGTACCGGGCCGCACCAGTTCAAATGTGCTGGCCCCCACTACGCTGCGCCTGGCACACGATTGCAGCAATGTCGTAGCAGTAAAGGAAGCCTCCGGCAATTTCGAGCAGTTTATGGAGATCTTGCGGGAAAAGCCCGCCGGGTTTCAGGTATTGTCAGGCGATGACGCGATCAGCATACCGATGATCAGCCTGGGAGCTGAAGGCACCATCTCTGTGATTGCCAACGCGCTGCCGCTGGAATTTAGCGAAATGATCCGCGCTGCACTGGCCGGAAGATACGAAGAAGCGAGAGCGATCCACTACCGGATTTTTCCATTTATGCAACTGATATTCAGGGAGGGAAACCCTGTGGGTATCAAAGTGCTGATGAATATGCTGGGCGTATGTGAGGCAGACGTAAGGCTTCCGCTGGTCGCGGGGTCAGCAGAACTTCGAGCGCTGATGCAAAGCCATCTGGCAGTGAAATAACCGGACCTTACATTCCTCTGGAAATCAGATGAGTTGAGCCGGAAGGAATTTTGGCTCAGCAGCTTGTTTGTGGCCAACAAAAGAAAAATTTCGTATATTCAGGTATATGGAAACAAAGCAAGATATATTACCTCAATATTTGAAGAGCAAACACTCATCTCTTCACCAGCTTTGCCATAAGAATAAAGTCAAATATCTTTGGGTATTTGGCTCGGTTTTAACTGATAAGTTCAAGGAAGATTCCGACATTGATTTTTTATACGAACTAGACAAATCGAATTTCGCTCCGGGGGAATATTTGGACAATTTAGATGGTTTAATCGCTGGGCTTATAGAAATTTTTCCAGGACGCAAAATAGATCTGGTTCATTATCCCAGTCTAAAGAATCCTTACTTTATTGAAGAGGTAGAAGAAACAAAAATACTGTTGTATGACCAGAGGCTAAAAGAAATATCTGTATGATATTTCGGAATCTATCCGGATTATCTTTGATGAATATCTTCATGGAATAGATTCATTTGACCAATATGCAAACGACTCAAAAACCCAGGATGCTGTAGAAAGAAGGCTTTTGATCATCGGTGAAGCTTTGAGCAAGTTACGCAAAATGGGCTTGAGTTTACCTTCAACAGATAAAATTATTAATCGAAGAAATACAATTGCTCATCAGTACGATGAATATAACCCCAATGCAATTTGGGATAGTCTTTACAGAGAACTTCCAGACTTAAAGTTGGAAGTTGATCGTTTGTTGAGTGAGTAAAGTCAGATTCCCCCTTTTGAGATAAACAAAAAAGGGCTGTCCCAACGGGAGCAGCCCAAATTATAAAAAGAGTATCAGTGATTACTTCTTATCCTGAATCTCTTTTCTGATTTCCTGTGCGAGTACTTTAATTTCCTGCATAGCTTTTCTGGCACGGGTTCCGGCAGCTTTGTTGCCTTTATCGTAGAATTTTGAGAAATCATCCTCAATGCTAATGACCAGGCCTTTTAGTTTTGCGTATTTTTCCATTTTCTTTACTATTTGTTGTTATAAGCAATTAAAAAAAAATCTGTTTGTTCGCCAAAAGAAACTACATTTTTATTACTTTATTACCGGTAATTCAGCGTTCAGATAGGCTCCGGACTCAATATTTGCCCTTACAGCCTCAAAAGCACGGAGTGTATAGTCCACATCTTCCTCAGAATGTGCGGCGGTCGGGATGAGGCGAAGCATGATTACACCTCTTTCTACCACGGGGTAAACGACCGGTGAGCAGAAGATTTTATGGTTAAACCGGATATCGGAAACTATTCCGATGGCCTCTTTTTCCGAGCCTTTCAAATATACGGGTGTTACGGGAGACTGGGTCGGACCAATATCAAACCCGCGGTCGCGAAGTCCGTTTTGAAGACGGTTGACGATATTCCAGAGCTTACTCCGCAACTCGGGTTGAGTACGCAGCAGTTCCAGTCGTTTAATCGCGCCAATGGTCATAGGCATACAGAGAGACTTTGCATAAATCTGGCTGCGCATATTGTAGCGGAGGTAGTTGACAACTTTTTTGTCTCCGCAGACAAACGCGCCGAAACCAGCCATTGATTTAGCAAACGTATTAAAGAGCACATCTATTTTATCCTGCACCCCAAAATGTTCACCTGTACCTATTCCGGTAGCACCCATGACGCCAAAACCGTGGGCATCATCGACAAACAGACGTGCGTTGTATTTTTCTTTGAGCACAGCGATATCGTCAAGTTTGCCCAGATCGCCTTTCATGCCAAATACACCTTCAGTGATAATGAGGATCCCGCCGCCGGTTTTTTCAACAATACGCTGGGCCTTTTTGAGACGATCTTCAAGCTGCTCCATGTTGTTGTGAGCAAACACAAACCGCTTGGCCATAGACATGCTCATCCCGTCGAGGATACAAGCATGTGAAAGCTGGTCATAGACGATGACATCTCTTCTGTCGGTAAGGGTCTGGATAATAGAAATACAGCCCTGATACCCGAAATTCAGCAGGAACGCATCTTCTTTTTGCATGAACGCAGCGGCATCACGCTCAAATCGCTCGTGATTGTCGCTGTTTCCCGTGAGGACGCGGGATCCCATAGGATAGGCAAGCCCGTATTCGGCGGCAGCATCAGCGTCAGCTTTGCGCACTTCGGGGTGGTTGGCCAGTCCCAGATAGCTGTTGAGCGACCAGACCAGCAGTTCCTGCCCCATGTAACGCATACGCGTTCCGATTTCTCCTTCCAGCTTCGGATATGCAAGATACCCGTGCCAACTGTCGGCGTACTGTCCAAGGTCCGTCGACATCATTCGGTCAATCTTATCAAATACGTCCAAGATCTTAGTTTTTGTAGTTTTTAGGTCAATTTCTGACGCAGCAAAGTTAAGACTATTTCCCAAAATTGAAAATTATTCGTAACACCTCGCCCCGCCTGACTCAAAATAATTGCCCGGCAATCGCTTGCCGGGCTGATATTCATGCATTTGTGTGTGCCCCCGGAGGGTTTCAGACTATCTGTCAGGCGATTTTTCCAGCTTCGTCCGCACCTCATTGGCTTTATCACGCGACCAAGTAAAGGCAGGCTCCACAGCGTAAGCCTTTTCAAACAGGGCAATGGCCTCCTGATAACGCCCGGTCTTGACGTAGAGGTCTCCCATCGAATCGTAGGGGTTGCCCGCGTAGGGGAAAAGATCCATATAGGTCTGAAAAGCCTCCTCGGCTTTCTGAAAATCGCCCCTCGCGATATACGTGTAGCCGATCATATTGTAGGCATTGCCCAGCGTGCCATCGAGCGCAAGCGATTTTTGAAACTGCCCAAGCGCTGCATCATAATCGCGCAGGCTGTTTTTGTATATATAACCCAGGATCAGGTGAATGTACTTGTCGTCAGGGTACATCTGCTCCAGCGACAACCATATATCTGTCGTCGTGGGGCCCTGAAGCATCGCTGCGATAAACATACGCTCGCCTTTGCTTACTTTATCTGAATACCGCTGCGCCAGGTCCATCTCTCTTTTCTCTGCCTCAGTATTTCCTTTTGTACCGTGATGCATCGCCATATACACATGTGCCAATGCAAACTCCGGATCCAGTGCAAGTGCCTGCCTGAGTAACTCATAGGAATCGTCGAGATGGATAAAATCATGTCTGTACTTGCGGGCCGCTTCAAAGCGGCTCAGCGCTCGGTCAGATTCGGTGGTCACGGGCATGACCAGCAGGGTGCGTCCGGATTGTTGTTCGATAAGTTCTTTACTGACATTCGCTTCTGCCATCATAAGTTCATCAGGGGTTTGGGTTTTTTTCAGTGCTTCTGAAGTTCTGCTGCTGCATCCCGACATAAGAGAAACAGCGAGAACCAACCCAACTGCAATGGAGGTAAAAAGGAAATTTTTCATAGCAATTGGCTTAGGTGTGAATAAATGCAGTACCACGTGAAGGGAAACCGGGGTTCACTGGCGAGGCGAATCAGTAAAAATCTTCCAAAGAACAGGGGCAAAACACAGGTGAATTGTATAATTTAGTAATTATTTGGAAAATAGCCAATGAAAATCGGGTCTCTGGGTTCATTACCAGCAGTTTTTCTTTCGCCCTTCGTGGTCGGACTGATTATCCTGCCGTTTATCTATGACGCTGGTCTGATGGATCCCGTACTCCTACCCCGTTTTCTATTCCTCAACCTCCTGATTATCGCCACTTTTTTCATTCTACTGGCCAGTAAATCCCGCACATTCTTTTCACAGGTATTCACCGAAAACCGCTGGCTCTGGCCCTATGGTCTGTTTTTGCTGATAGCGGGTTTCAGCATATTTTTCTCCATTAACCCTGCCGATGGTTTCTTCGAATGGGCAACTGCCACCCTGTTTTTCTCCTTTTATCTTTTGCTGGCAACTTTCCGGCCGGCAGATCAATGGCTGTTGAAAGTAATTGCTGTCTTTTCCGCCATGGCGCTGGCTTCGGGCATCATTCAATTTTTTACCCTATCTCAAAATTTCCGGCTCTCACATCAGAATACCTACCTGATTGCCAGTTTTTTCGGCCACAGAAATATCTTTGCAGAAAGTCTTCTCCTGCTGTTTCCCCTGCTGATCAGAGGAGTAATCGAACTCCAAAAAGGGTTTCGCATTCTGACCATGATTATGGCGGCACTTAGCCTGGTTTTTATGGTCATACTCTTAAACCGAACCGTCTGGGTTGGCCTCTCATGCGCAGGTTTGCTTACCGCCATCCTTTATTTCACAGGATCGAAAAAACAGGCAAATCCACTCCTTAACCGAAAAATCCTGTTGATTTCATCGGGTATTTTTGCACTGATTATTGCCCTCACACTGGGGTTTTATGCTGCCAGCGATTCTACGGATACCATTTTCAAACAAATCACCTCCATAGCAGATCCCCGGCACAACTCCACTACAGACCGTATCGGCCTGTGGCAGCGGTCGCTGACACTTTTCCTTGAAAAACCCATTGCCGGACATGGGATGGGAAGCTGGAAATCGGAAGTACTACGGCTGGGCACGCTGGGGCTGAAATCGGCCAACGAAGGGCTCAATTTTGTTCGCCCGCATAATGACTTTCTCTGGATTCTGTCCGAAACCGGAGCAATAGGATTGCTGGCCTATGGATTTTTTTTCGCAATGGCCGGTTATGCGCTTTTCAGGAAACTGAAATCACACACCGACAATTCTGTTTCGGCCCTCGCAGCCCTATTTGGGCTTACTGCCTATATCATCATTGCCTGTTTCAGTTTTCCCAAAGAACGCCCCGAACACAGTATTTTTCTGGCAATTACGCTTCTCCCCCTGACGCGGGCAGGATTGGACAGCGCCGATGTCTTTTCAAAAAAATCGCACCTCATTTCTTTCCTGCTTATTGTTCCCTTATTGGTAATTTCGCTCTCAGGGATGTATATCGGGTATTTTCGGTATATGGGGGAAAAACATATATTCAGGGCGATCGAATGGGAAAATAAACAACAATGGGACCGTGCGCTGAAAGAACTGGCACAGGTAAACCTTCGATATTTGCCGCTTGATCACACAGGTACACCGGTTCAACTTTATACCGGAAGTATATATATGATGAAGTTTCAACCCAAATACGGTTGCTCCGAATATCAGCGGGCCTACCATATTCACCCCTACAATCCCGAGGTAATAGCCGGACTGGCGCAATGTTATAAACTTTCAGGACAGACAGAAGAAGCGGAAGCCTGGTTTAAAAAATCGCTGGAAATCGCCCCATACAACAACCAGACCCTATTGCGGCTGACCTTTTTTTACCTTGAAAACGGCAGAGACAAAGAAGCAGTTTCCACCCTCCGCAAAGTCGATCCGCAGCGAAAAGACCCCCGCTATGACGAAGCGATAGCCAAAGTGCTTGAAATTGAATTCAGTGAGATAAATTCAAACCCTCAATATGCGCAGCTTTCAACCTGGCTGGCCGATTCGACTTTAGAAAAACCAAACTTTAACCATATATTCAGGGAGTCTATTTTTACCCAACAAACTTTTTCTGCCCAGCTTACCCACCATGCGGGCATTTCCAGGCCCTAACAAACTATCTATGCCGACAACTCAAATATCAGGAAAGCTTGGTCAGGCAGCAAAAGATGTATTGCGCACGCTTTTGTATTTTGACCTGTTTTCCTATCCCCTCACCCTTGAAGAAATATACAACGCCTCCACCATCGGAGAGTTGAGTGAAAGCCAGTTCCGCCAGGCTGTAAATCACCTCGAAGCGGCTGGCTATATTTTTCAGAATGAACATTTATGGGGCCTTCACCCTGATCACCCGTTTCATCACCGGAGATTATCGGGCAATCAGATGGCAGCAAAATATTTGCCTGTTGCCCGGCGGATTTCGCGTTATATCGGTGCGTTTCCATTTGTGCGGGCTGTATTTCTCTCCGGCTCAATCTCCAAACACTGCATGACCCCCGGTGCAGACATTGATTATTTTATTATTACCGAACCCCGCAGACTGTGGGTAGCCAGAACGATGCTGGTACTATTTAAGAAGATATTCCTACTAAATTCCCATAAGTACTTCTGTGTCAATTACTTTATCGACACAGACCATCTCGAAATTGAAGAAAAAAACCAATTTACCGCCACAGAAATCGTTCACCTGATCCCCACCTATGGCAGAGAATTTTACGATCCCTTTCGCGAGTCCAACCGGTGGACCGCAGCCTATTTCCCACGGTTTTCTTCGCGATATGATCATGACATTCCCGCTTCGCAGGTGAGAGGGATCAAATGGCTGGGGGAAAAAGTGCTTTCGGGGAAATTGGGAGAATGGCTGGACAGCTACCTGATGAAAAAAACCATTGGTTTTTGGAACCGCAAGTTTCGGTTTATGGGCCAAAAAGAAATTGATATAGCGCTGAAATCGCGCACCTATGTTTCCAAACACCACCCCCAAAACTTTCAGGCCAGAGTGCTTGAAGGGCTGAAACAGAAGATCGCAGATTTTGAGCAAAAACACGGGATAGAATTACACTGACCATGGCCAGAATACTTTTTTCACCGGCCTATTTTTACCGGCTCGACCCCAAACAGTGGAAAACGGCCCTGCCTTACCCTCCACTGGCTACGATATACGCCGCGGCCGTCATGCGCGAGGCTGGCCACGAGGTGTTTCTTCACGACACCCATCTTTCTCCGGGCCCCGGGGAAATCATACCCGCAGTTGAGGCGCATAAGCCGCAATACCTCGTCATCTACGATGACGGCTTCAACTACCTCACCAAGATGTGTCTCACCGTCATGCGAGAAGCCGCATTCAGCCTGGCTAAAATCGGCAAACAATACGGCTGCACCGTCATCATCTCCAGTTCGGACTCCACCGACCACTGGGAAAAATACCTCGGCGAAGGTGCCGACTTCGTCATCCTCGGCGAAGGCGAAATCACCCTGCGCGAGCTGATTGAGAAGTATGAAAAACCCGGTTTTTCGCCCTCCGAAATCCCCGGTATAGCCTGGAAAACTGGAGAATCGTGTCAAAACAGCGGGCGCAGAAATGTGCTCCGCGACCTTGACAGTCTGCCTCAGCCCGCATGGGATCTCATCGATCCGGCGCCTTACCGGGCCATTCAGGAAAAAGCCCACGGGTATTTTTCGCTGAATATCGCCACGACCCGCGGCTGTCCGTTTAAATGCAACTGGTGCGCGAAACCCATCTATGGCAACCGCTATCACTCCCGCTCACCACAACGTGTGGCCGACGAAATACAAATGCTGATTGAAACCTATGGCGTCAGTCACTTCTGGATGAGCGATGATATATTCGGGCTGAAGCCCGGCTGGGTACAGACATTCCGCGATGAGGTCATTCGCCGCAAACTGAAGTTTCGCTACAAAATACAGTCGAGGGTGGATCTGCTGCTGCAGGAAGACACGATCGATGCACTGGCCGCCTCCGGACTGGAAACCGTATGGGTGGGCGCAGAGTCAGGTTCGCAGAAAATACTGGATGCCATGGATAAAGGAACCCGGGTAGAACAGATATTCGAAGCGCGAAAACTGCTGGCAAAAAAAGGCATCCGCGTAGGATTTTTCCTTCAGTTTGGCTATCTGGGAGAGGAAAAAGAGGATATTCAGAAAACCATAGAAATGGTACTTGAACTAATGCCGGAGGAAATAGGAATTTCGGTTTCCTACCCGCTGCCCGGCACTGTTTTTTACGAAAAAGTAAGGTCACATCTGGGAGAAAAAGCAAACTGGAAGGATTCTGACGATCTGGCCATGATGTTTCATTCTACCTTTTCACCCGGCTATTATAAACGGCTTCACAGGTATGTTCACAAGATTTACCGAAAAAAACAGGGACAGGAAAGCCTCCGGCGTTTATTTTTATCTCCACAAAAAGTAAATTCACAGGAAATTCACGCTGCACTGGCAACATTTTATTATGTTCCGGCTGCGCTGCTGGATAAAATGAAACTATCGCAACTGGAAAAAGACCAGGTGGTTTTGCAAAACTGAGATTATGACACCATTTGATACCATTGCAACTGACTATGACCAGCACTTCACCCATTCGGAGGTAGGGCTGGCCCAGCGATTGCAGGTGTATGCATATCTTGAGTCCATTCTCCCCGAAAAAAAGACCCTTCGCATACTGGAATTAAACTGCGGTACAGGGGAAGACGCGATCTGGCTTGCCCGTAAAGGCCACCTCGTCACGGCGACCGATATATCGGCAGAAATGATCGCCATCGCCCGGCACAAATCCATGGTCAGCGGATTGGGGAAAAAAATTCAATGCAAGCAACTCAGTCTGGAGCAGGTAGCCGAAGGCGCTGTTCACACGCGGTTTGACTGGGTATTTTCCAACTTTGGAGGCATGAACTGTATCGATCCGCAGAAACTCAGCGCCCTGATCGAAGAAGCCGCTACGCTGATGAATCCCGGCGGCAGGCTGATTGCGGTGATTATGCCCAAAAACTGCCTTTGGGAATCTGCTTATTTTCTGAGCAAACTCAGGTTTAGGGAGGCCTTCCGCCGCAGAAGCCCGGAGCCGGTGCCGGTAAAGCTCGAAACTGAAATTGTTCAGACCTGGTATCACACCCCGCGCGAGGTGATCCGTATGCTCAATCCGCTGTTTGAGGTTCAGGCGCTGATGCCCGTAGGTTTTGCCGTTCCGCCCTCCTATCTCAATCCTTTTTTCAGCAGACACCCCGCATGGTTGCGGCGGCTGGCCAACTGGGACAAGCGATTCTCAGACAGGCCCGGACTTTCCCCTTTTTCCGACCACTTCCTAATCGACGCCCAACTGATTTGAAAATTCTGCTCACACACGGCTATTTTTTGTTTGAAGATCCCAAAGAGCGGGAAATCATGCGTCCCTACCCTCCCCTGGGCATGTTGTACGTCGCTGCCTGGCTGGAACAAAACGGATGGGAAAATACCGTTTTTGATTCGACCTTTTCCACCCCCGATTCCCTGTTTGACTATCTGACCACCCATAAGCCAGATTACCTGCTGATTTACGTCAATCTGATGACCCGGCTGAATGTGCTTCGCCTGATGGAATTTGTCAGGAGCAGGGAGGAACTGAGTCATACAAAAATCGTACTTGGAGGACCCGAAGTGCGATATCATGCCGGCAATTTTCTCGATCACCACGCAGACTATCTGGTGGTGGGAGAAGGAGAAGAAACCGCCTGCGAACTAATAACGGCACTGGAAGCCGCAGACACAACCCGTATTCCCCACATTCCCGGGCTGGTGTATAAAGATGAGACCGGAAACGCCGTGTTTACCCCGGAAAGAACTAAAATCAGAGACCTGGATTCGCTCCCTTTTCCGGCGCGGGATAAAATTGACCTTCACCAATACCTCAAAACCTGGGAAACCCATCACGGAAAAAGCACCCTTTCGGTAAGCACCATGCGCGGATGTCCCTATACCTGCAAATGGTGCAGCCGGGCAGTTTACGGACTCAGTTACCGGCGGCGGTCTCCGGAGAAGGTAACAGAAGAATTATTATTCCTCAAAAACCATTACAACCCCGGCGCAGTCTGGTTTGTCGATGATGTATTTACCATTAGCCACAAATGGCTCACAGCTTTCAGGGATGAGGTACAGAAACGCGACGCGGTGATTCCCTTTGAATGCATTACCCGGGCAGACAGGATGAACGAAACCGTCATTCAGCTATTGAAGGAAAGCGGTTGTTTTCGGGTGTGGATAGGGGCAGAAAGCGGTTCGCAGCAAGTGATCGACCGTATGGATCGCAGGGTGGACGTCAACCAGGTACGAGATATGATTATACTCGCCCGGAAGTATGGACTGGAAGCAGGAACATTTATTATGCTCGGTTATCCGGGTGAAACAGAAACCGATATTGAAGAGACCATTCACCATCTGAAAACCTCCTGTCCAGACCATTTTACCATCACCGTTGCTTATCCTATCAGGGGAACAGAACTATACCAGGAAGTAGAAACGCTTCAGACAGAAACTCACGAATGGACCACCTCAACCGACAGAGACATCGACTTTGTGCGCACCTATCCCAAAAAATATTACAAATGGGCGGTAAGAAGAGTGGTAAATGAAGTCAATTTCCATAAAATTCGCTTACTTCACCCCGCGTATTCCCTTGCAGGCGCCGGCATGAAAACCCGGTCAGTTGTCGCCAGATTTTTTATGTGGTGGATCAGAACCCGCAGCGGAGAACGTACAAATCCGTTGACCTATGATCAGACATAACCGCACCGTCAGAAAGTTTACTTATATCACCGGTATTACCTCCATCGCCATCGGGGTAATCGGGATCATCGCTGTTCTGGCCATTTTACAGTACCGCAAGTCAAATCCTCCGGTTGAAAAACCCTGCGCGGAATTTGTAGCCGAGGATTTGATTCCCCTGAGTTTTAAAGTAACCATCACCCAGGTTTCTTCCGATGCGGCCTGTGTGGTCATTTTCGAGACGGATGCCCCTGTCGCAGGAAGAACCCAGTTCTGCCTTTGTCCTTCTCCCGACCTGGAAAGACGTTATTCACCTGCACCGGGCGATATTTTCACCAAAGAAGCAGGAGCAGAGATGGTGACCTTCCTCAAACCCGCCGGAAATCAGTCTGCTACGTTTGCCTGGCCCTGTTGTAAAGCAGTTTCCACTCCTCACCCATAAATGACTCATGGACAACACAATTCAGACCATTGACGCCTATATCGAGGGGTTTCCCGAGGACATTCAGCAACGGCTGACCCAGATGCGCGAGGCAATCAGAGAAATGGCACCCGAAGCCGAAGAAGCCATTAAATATGCCATGCCTACCTTCGTGCTGCATGGCAATCTTGTACATTTTGCCGCCTTCAAAAACCATATCGGTTTTTATCCGGTGCCATCCGGTATTGAGGCGTTTCAGAAAGAACTTTCCGTCTATAAAATGGGCAAAGGTTCGATTCAGTTCCCCCTCGACCAGCCGCTTCCGCTGGAACTTGTAAAAAAAATTGTCGCATTCCGGGTTGAGGAGAATACAGCAAAAGCTGCGGCAAAGAAAAAGAAGAAATAATCAGATAAGACATATAGATTACGCAGATCTGCGTAGGCAGATTGCGCTTTTCTGCGGATGCGGACGGGCATTTCGCGGCGGTAGATTTGTATTGTTCAATCAACGTTCCACTCAACACTTTTAACAAACAAATCTATGAAACCGACATTATTGATTTCCCTCACCGCCAGTTTCCTGTTCCTCACCACTTTCGCTTTTGCCCAGGTTGATCCCTGGTCAGACGAAGCCATCAAGGCGAATGCAGACAAGATGTATCAGGATCTGATGAAACAGTATTCCGATGAAGCCATTCAGCAAAACGCAGATGTAATGCAGCAGGAGGTCATGCAACAGGTGCAGGAAACCTATGACCGCACCTATGCCGAAGGTATGGCGATGTATGAAAAAATTATGGCAGATGCCGAAATCTACCGCCAGAACCTCGAAAAAGAGCTGATAGCCAATTACGAAAACACGATCCAGACCATTTACAACCAGGTGATGACCGAACTCAACAACACCTGCAACCCCGACAAATTGTATGAGGAGATCTATGCCAAGGTCATGGCCCGTGCTACCGAAAAGTATATCGAAGCTTATGCCGCAGGCGCAGCCAATCCCGCAGCAAGTGCCAACAGTTCGCTCGAAGCGCTGCGCAGTGCCTCACAGGCCAGCTCCTTTTCCCACAATCTGGTGAAAGACATCCAACTCAACTGGCCAACCGGAGACGGATCGTATTGGGTGAAACGTCGTTACTAATTTTCCGACTCCAAAAGTGCTGCGCCCTGGCAGAAATGCCGGGGCATTTTTTACCCATAATTTTTATTACAATGAAAAAAATTCTGAAAATCACCGGAATAGTTATTGGCATACTGATATTGATAGTCGCAGTTTTTACCGCCTACAGCACATGGAAATTTAACCACCTGCCGCCTTTACCAGTAACACCCCTGGCTATCCGTGCAGTTTCCGATTCGGCAACGATAGCGGAAGGGAAAAAGATCGTACTATCCGTTTGCGGCTATTGCCACATGAATGAAAATGGAACCCTTAGCGGAAATCTTTTTGCCACCCGGGAAGAAGGATTCGGAGAAATCTGGGCAGCCAATATTACCCGCAATAAACTGGATAAATACACCGATGGCGAACTGGCTTTTACGATCAGGAAAGGGGTCAACCGCGAAGGAAGGCTGCTGGGGCCGTTTATGATGCACCCCAATCTGTCAGATCAGGATGTGACAGCCATTATTTCATTTCTGCGTTCAGATCATCCGGCCACCCAACCGGCTGATTTCACCCCTCCGGCCCCCGACTATTCACTGCTGGCAAAAGTTTTTATTGGCGGGCTGGGCTTTTTTCAACCAATGGACGATAGCATTCAACCCTGGCCACATCCCGATCCCAGTGATCCGGTTTCACACGGGCGGTACCTGGCCAATGTCAGACTGGGATGTTTTGGCTGCCATAGCGCCTCCTTTGAAACCAATGACATTGTCAAACCTGAAAATTCAGTCAACTATATGGGAGGCGGAAACCCGGTACATACCCAGGACCGCTCAGCTTATGTCATTTCGCCCAACATTACTCCGCACCCGACTGATGGAATCGGGAAATGGTCGGAGGAACAGTTTTCGCAGGCATTGATTGCGGGTGTTCGCCCGGGCAAGCCACCGATCAACCCAGCGATGCCGCGATTTAATTTTTTGTCAGAAGAGGAAATCCATGCTTTGTGGTCATACCTCAAAACCGTTCCTCCCCTTGAAGGAAAGGGTTCCAAATAAATCCACCCCGGGAAAAGGTGCATTCTTTGCGAATTAGCGGTTAAACTCCTAATTTGGATAAGAATTGCACCTTACACCCGGAGTTTTATGTCGCAGCGCCCCGTCATCTTTCTGGCTTTTGCCAATGATCAGGATTCGCACCTTGAAATGCTCAAACAGGAAGGAAAGGATATATACCGTACCCTTCAGGCGCTGCATGACCAACAGTTTCTCGAAATCTACCGCGAAGAAAGCGCAGCTATCGACGATATATTTTACAATTTCAACCGCTTTAAGGACAGAGTCGCCATTTTTCACTATGGCGGCCACGCTTCCGGTACGCATCTTCAACTGGAAGACCAACAGGCTGATTCGCGCGGATTGGCACGTATGTTTGGCGGGCAGACCGCCCTTCAGCTTGTCGTACTCAACGGCTGCTCGACCCGAGATCAGGTTACCCGCCTGCTCGAAGCCGGTGTGAAAGCAGTTATTGCCACATCTGTCCCCATCAATGACAATATGGCTTCGGCCTTCTCCACGCAGTTGTACCAGGCGCTCGCCGCAGGCGGTACCATCGGAAACGCATTTAACCAGGCCGTTGCTTTTCTCGAAACCAAATACCCCAACAAACCAGCAACAGGGCTTTTCCGCAGTGCCGACTGGTCTGAGGACGATTCTTCTGCCGAATCCATGCCCTGGGGTCTTTATCTGGGAAAAGATGCTGAAGCTGTGCTCGGATGGAAACTGCCCGACCACAAAAAAATTTCGCTACCCGAAGGTTTTGGCACTTCCGTAAAGCAAAACCACAAAGTCAACGAGTACATCGTCACCGTCCTCGAAGCCATGGCCACCTACAACAAGGCACTTTACCGCGAAATGGAGGACGAATTTGGCGATCCCCGCGACCCGAGGGAGTTTCCTGAACTGATTATCAAAAATTTTCCCTGGCCCATCGGCGCGCAGTTGCGGATTTTGGTGGCCAACTCCGAAATGATGAACCGCCCGGGCACCGACCGCCTCAGGCAACTGGTGTATTCGTATGTCGTCAGTGGTAAATTTTTGTGTTACCTCCTGCTGGCCCAGTTGTGGGAGGTGAAAAACACTTCCACCAGCGGGTTTAACCACGACCTGCTCAACAGCTTTCTCGACATCACATCCGAGAAAGCCGACAATTACGATTTTATTCACCTCACCGACCAGGCAAGGCAGGTTTTCCGCAACCGGAACCTGGAACCATATGTGAAAGAATTTGAGGTGGTATTTAAGAGTCTGGAATCAAAGGACGATTTTTATCAGGCGTATGAGTTCCTCGAATCTGTGAGAACCAGATTATTTTCCGAACAGATTCCCGAAGGAGAGATCGCCCGCCTTTGCAACGAATGCGAATATTGCCTTACCGTTGTTCTGAAAAAGATCGCCTTTCTCGCCAGTTACCGGCTGATTACCATTAAAGATATAGGCATATTCAAACCCCGCCACAGAGAGCCGCTGTTCAGGGTTCAGATGGGGGTATTAAATGCCTTTGACAGTGAATTTTTAAGGGAAAAAGCGAGAGATCAGCATATTTATACCGATAGTCATTCCATCCTTCTGGTAAAGGATTTGCGCGACATCGACAACTTCCTCAATCTATCGCCTTTTATTGTGGACAAAAATGCCTTTTCGGGCAAACCCGTCCCTAATATCTATATGTTTAACGCCAGGGTAGGAAATAACTACGAATACCTGAGCGTCAATTTTAATATCAACAAACCCGATCCTGATGCGCCTGACAAGATCATTACCCAGGATGAATCCTATGCCGTGTTGCAGGAGCAGTTTCAAATGTTTACCCAGTGACAGCCAACCACTATATGAAGGAAAATATGAATAGCCCGTTTAAATTTCTCGATTCATACAGCCGGGAGGACAAACACATCTTTTTTGGCAGGGAGGCCGAGACAGAGGCGTTGTACGAAAAACTATTTGAATCCAACCTCATATTGTTGTACGGAGCTTCGGGAACAGGAAAAACAAGCCTGATAAATTGTGGCGTAAGCAACAAATTTCAGGATACCGACTGGTTTGCCATGTTTGTACGCCGCGGTACAAACCTCAATGAATCCCTCCACCGGGAAATACGCCGGCATGCCATTACCCCAATCAGAGATAATGTCGCCCTGGCTCCCGCACTGAAATCACTCTATTACGACTACTATAAGCCGATTTACCTCATATTCGATCAGTTTGAGGAGTTATTTATCCTCGGAAATGAACATGAGCAAAAAGCCTTTCTCGAAGATTTGGGGCAACTACTTCGGGTGAATATTCAGGTCACTGTGATACTTTCGATGCGGGAAGAATACATTGCTTCCCTTTCCGAATATGAAAAAACCATACCCACGCTTTTTGACAACCGGTTCAGACTGGAAAAGATAAACCGCAACAACCTCAAAAGGGTCATCGAAGGTACCACTACTGCGCTGGGAATAGAAATTCATGACCCGGAGATTACAACAGAAACCCTCATCGAAAGGCTCAGCCACAAAAAATCGGGGATTGATCTCACCCACGTTCAGGTATATCTCGACAGACTGTATCAAAAATACTATTCGATGTACGGAGATAAGCTCCCGGTAGTATTTGATGCGAAACTCGTAGAAATGACCGGAGAATTTGAGGATGTACTGGCAGAATACCTCAGCGAACAAATCAAACAACTGGGAGAAGAAATCGGAAGGCCGGATGTGCCCCTTGCTGTGCTTTATACCCTCGTATCAGACGACGGCACCAAACGAAGCCTTCCGGTTGAAGAAATACGTGCCCAACTCCCTTCCAATATAGACATATCACAGGATTCCATTAATTTGTGTGTCCGGAGGTTCGAAGAAATGCGAATTTTGAAAAACACAGGCCCAACGATCTAATTTTCAGCGAAATTGAGATACGAACTTACGCACGATTCACTCGCCGCCTGCATTGAGGAAATGGTTTCCGACGAACAGAAAATTCGCCGGAAAATGAATCGTTTCCTTGAGCAACAATATGCCCGGTATGAAACACATCAGGTGCTCATGAACCGCGACGACCTTGACTATATCAGGCCTTATCTCCATTCGCTTTCAATCAGCCCTTCCGTCGCCGATTTTGTGAGAAAAAGCGAAAATGCAGTCAAGCGCAAAGGGCAGATTATCGCGGTTTCCGTTGCGGCTATCATTCTGGTGATTTCGGCCCTCGGTATTCGGGCATATCTGCAAGGCAAACGTTTTGAAGCCCAGTACCTTAATGCAAAAGCCCGTCAGGTGCTGGGAACAGACCCGACTGCCGCACTTCGGTTGCAGGAAAATGCCTATGCCATCGATGATAACCCGGCCATCCGGCAGGACATGTTTTCCACTTACCGCAAACACGCATTTTACAAAACTATCATCCAAACGCAGGGCCCGGTCATTGCAGCCGCACGATCGGCAGATGGAAGTACCATTATCACCGTAACGCCTTCCCAGACCGAACCCGATCGCTGGGACGAAAAAGGCACCAAAACCAGTGTACTTGCAGGGCATATCCACCCGGTATATGACCTCGGGCTGTCAGAGAGCGGAGAAATAGCCACAGCCGGCAATGACAAAACAGCCATTTTAAGAGACAACAACGGGAATCCCACCGATACCTTTCAGCCGCAGGCAGACATACAGGCAGCAGATATCCGCGCGCTTGCCATCGCGCCCTCCGGCAACCGGGTAGTGACCGGAGCAGCCGACGGAACCGCCAGTCTCTGGCTCAAGGGCAAAACCGAACCCGAATTTTCTTTCCGGACGGAATACGAAATCAGCGACGTCGCCGCCCACCCGCGGATGGGGTCTTTTTCGGTGGCAGGCAACAGCCCCTATCTGCATTTTGCCTGGTTTACCGAAAACGGATGGAAAAGCCGGAAAATCGAAGGCCCGGGTGGAGAAATCCGAACGATTGCCTATTCTCCCGACGAAAAATACCTCGTCAGTGGCGACAACGAAGGCAACCTTTACCTGTGGGAATCCCAACCCGAAAACCTGGTTCCGCTCCGCAAAATCGGCGCCCATCGTGGCGCGGTCACTTCCCTGGCATTTTCTTCCGATATGCGCTGGCTGGTAAGCGGAAGCGCAGACAGCACAGCGATTGTGTGGCGCCTGGAAGATGGAAGTGCCACTCACCTCCGGGGACACAGAGGAGAAATACGATCTGTACATATAGACACCCACAATACCATCATGACCGCAGGACTTGATTCTACCGTCAGAGTATGGACGCTTCCAGACCCCGGGCCCATTTTTGCCAAAGAAGACCATAGCCGGGGAGTTACCGCGCTGGCCTTTTCACCCGACGGAAAACTGATCGCTACCGGAGGCAATGACCATGCGGTAAGTCTTCTCGATCATACTACGATGAGTTACCGCTGGACCCATCTTCACCACAGAGAGCCTATACTTGCCGTGGCAGTATTGGCCGGGGGCGAAGTAGCATCGGTAGATGCTTACGGCGCATTTGTGAGAGTTGACGCCGAAAACCGGGCGATAGAACGGGAGTTTCATGCGGGAGAAAGCGAGCTTCTGAGTGCGGCCTTTTCTGCTGACGGGAAGTGGTTGTTTACCGGCGGCGCAGACAGCACTGCCCGACTGTGGAACATCGAAAGCGGAGAAGAATGGGTAAAAATAACCCACAGGGGGCTGGTTTTTTCGGTGGCTTTCAGTCCTGACGGAAACCAGCTCCTCACAGGATGTGAGGATTCGACAGCCTATTTGTGGGACAAAACCGGCAGGCAGCTTCAGGCTTTCAAAGGCCATGGCGGAGAAGTGCTCTCAGTCGGATTCACCCCCCGCACCGCAACGGTCATCACAGGATCGCAGGACCAGACCATCAGGCTATGGGACAAAAACGGGCAGGTGGCCGGATATTTCCGCGATCTGGCAAAACCCCTCAAAACCCTTGCGGTGAACCCCGCCGAAACACTATTGATTGCAGGATACAAAGATTCCAGGGTAATATTGTACGATATGGAGGGGTATGCCATTGCAGATATTGGCGGGCATAAAAACTTCGTCAACATAGCGGCTTTTTCGCCCGATGGGCTGCAGTTTGCCACAGGGAGCGATGATAAATATCTTCGCATCTGGAATCACTTCCGCCTTCCGCTGGCAGATTTTCTGGAAAAAGGAATTCTTCAGCCCGCCGGGACAGAAATCCAACATTTATCCAATATCCCTTAATAACCTTCTGATATGAAGCTGTACCGGTTTTTGATGATAACGGGCCTGTATATTTTCAGTTTTTTACGGCTGGACGCACAAATCATTACCGCAGAAAAAACGGGAAATACCTACCGCTTTTCGCTTAATCCCAAACCGGCACCGCCAATACGACCGCAAGGCTCCACCACAGCTCCACGCTGGCTCTACTTCTGGGAATTTGGCGATGGCCATTATTCGGAGGATGAAACACCGGTTCACACCTTTTCCCAGGCCGGCAGTTTTGATGTAACTGTATGGCTTACCCCGGCCTATTCACTGGATAAACCCAAAAAATTTTATCAGAAGATTCAGATCACCCAGTCGGGAAAAACGCCGCCCGAAAAAATTTATCCGATCCTGAACACAAGTTCGGCCATTCGGCTTACCAGCAACAACAACGAACTTGTGCCCCGGGAAGATATGCAACTGGTAGTCCATTATCTTCCGCCGCCCGGGTATAGTTCGGGAAAAATTGTTCTGGCTTTCAACGAGAAATTGTCTGTACGCAAAAGTTTTCGCTACACCGGGGCGCGCACCTATTATGGAGAAAAAGAAATTGCAGACATATTTTCAGATGCCGGGATAAAAGGAAATGCAGAATATCTCCAGTTTGTGGAATCGCAGACGAATGATTACCAGAGTGTGGTAGCATTTTCCTATAACCAGACCACACCCGGCGAAGCCAGCCGGCTTTTTCTCACCCTTCATACCGAAACCCCTCCGATCGGAACAGAAATTGGCGTACGGGCCTTTCTTATTCCCGACAAAGGCGCACTGCGAAAGACCGGAACCACGACCAGCAAAACCATGATTATTCAGGCGTCCCATGACCCCAACAGAATTACGGTCATTCCGCGCACCATTGAATATCCGGTATCTATTGACACTTTTCTCACCTACAGAGTATTTTTTCAAAACAAAGGAGAGGGCGACGCCAATGAAGTCACCGTAAAGGTCAATCTCGATCCCTCGCTTGACCCCGAAACCATTGAAGTAATAGATGCCCGCATTGGTTCTGATTCCTGCCTGATATGCAATGATTCACTGGCCGAAAGGGAAAGCTGTCTGGAGGTAATCAGAAACCCAGATCATGTCAGTTTTATTTTCCACTATATCCGGCTCTCCGGCACCAAAGGCATTGAAACGATCAACAATCTGACCACAAGAGGCGAAGTTGCCTACCGGATCAGGCCCCGCACCATTCCCGGAGAAACAGCCCCCAGCGTGAAAGATATCGACGCCATTTTTACCCGCGCTTCCATCAAGTTTGATACAGAAAATGACACCATAATCACCAATCAGATCGACACCCAGATCAGGCTCCGGGTAACCGGCATTAAAGCAGGATACAATCTGGGAAGGCCGCTGAGCGAGCTAGTTTCCAGCGCCACTGCGCTGTCCAATGTTTTGCTGGGCGTTACATTCTCCGACAATCCGGTACACAAGGGAAAAGCCTTTCAGTCGGAAATTGCCTATTCAAGTTATCGGTTTTCACGGGACAAATCGCAGTTGCTGGTATCAGAAAATGATCCCTTCCGGCGGGATTCAGTTCATACCCGTCTTTCACTGAACCTGTTTTACCTCGACGTACTGGCCCAGAGCCGATTTCATTTCAACGACTATATAGGCGTAGGATTTGGAGGAGGATTTTCGACCCTTCTGGCGGGTGCAGGAAAATACGAAGCCCGCCTCAAAAAAGGCATTTCACAGCAGACTGTAGAAGAAAAAGTCAGAACAGGGCTCCTCTTTCTGGGCAAACAATACGAATCCATAGAATTTGCCTCCGGAGACGTTTTTGATCCGGAAATCAGAAACAATCCGGGATCATATCTGGCGCTCAATATGTTTGCCGAACTGGGCCTCGGAAAAGTAAACAAAGGGCCGATGGCCGGTTTCAGGTACGGATCGCGGTTTCAGAGCGGGCTTTTTGACTTCTCCTTTTCCAGGCAGAATTTTTTACAGGCGTTTGCAGAGTGGAAATTTTAACCTGAATTACCCATGAAAAGAAAAATAATTGTGGCGTTGGGAGTGATGATGCTGATCGGGCATTTTCTTTTTTCCCAGACACTCAATCTTACCGTAACCAATACCGCAGAAGGGCTTATTCCGGGCACTCTCAGAAAGGCGTTGGACTCCATCGCCAAAGTTGCCCCGCCTCAGGCTGTAATCTCCTTTAATATCAATGGCCCGGGCCCATTTACTATTTCCCTTTTTTCATTTATGGATGTGGCTTCCGACAATGTGGTGATCGACGCCACGACCCAGCCGGGTTATACGCCGGGAATGATTGTAATTGATATGTCCGAACCCTCTACCAGCTTTAGCCTTTCGGGCGATAACTGCGAAATTTATGGCCTTCAGTTTTCCTTTTCCAACCTTTTTGGCGAAGGGGCAGGTTTGATAATCACGGGGTCAAACAACAAAATTGGCGCGCCCGGCAAAGGAAATATCTTCACCGAAAATGGAATCTGCGGAATTCAGCTCGGAGCTATCAGCCAGTTTGTGGCTGGAAATATCATCCAGGGCAATTATATCGGTGCATTACCCGACGGAAACAATGGCTATTTGAGTCGCCCCAACGGTGCTTCCGGCATTCTGGTCAAAAATGTGAGCAATAATCTGATAGGCGGCACTGAAGAAGGTCAGGGAAATGTCATTGCCTACAACCCGGTGGGAATCGAACTGGAAATGGCCGTACCGGTGCGCATGTCCGGCAATCAGTTTTTTTGCAATACCAATGCAGGCATTATCACTTCTGCCCAGGCCATTGCCCCTCCGCAGATAATTGA
This sequence comes from Bacteroidia bacterium, assembly GCA_041391725.1. Classification (GTDB taxonomy): domain Bacteria; phylum Bacteroidota; class Bacteroidia; order J057; family J057; genus JAGQVA01. The sequence continues at coordinate 169,368 of JAWKNL010000004.1, read as the reverse complement.
AGCCTCGGCGCAACAAATATCCGGTCAGGGGATTGCCGGAAGTACGGTGGAAGTGTTTAATTCATCGCTCCTCCCCGGTGCCAATTTTTGTTTTTCCGGAACATGTGAGGGCGGAGTATCCATTGGCACAGCCATCGTGCAGCCCGACAATTCGTGGCGGCTGTCCACCGGAAATATCGTACCCGGCAGCGAGGTAGTCGCGATCGCCACATCCGCCTCGGGAGAAAGTTCTGCATTTTCTGAATGTAATAGCGTCACCTGTACCGTCGATGACCTGGTCGTAACCAATACCCAGGAATCCGGCCCCGGCAGTTTGCTCGCTGCATTGAGTTGTGCGATAACATTCGACCAGCCGGTAGTCATCTCCTTTAATATCGCCGGTCCGCCTCCCTGGGAAATCTCACTGGTTTCGGGAGGAGGATACCAGATTTCAAAAGATCGAATGACCATTGATGCCACAACGCAGCCCGGCTATACACCCGGATCAGTGATTATCGACGGGGCCGGCGTAACCGAGTATTTTCATATTTTCGGAGATTCAGTAAATATTTACGGGCTTCATTTCAGAAATTTTACCCTGACGGCTTTCAGCATAGGCGGGAGAGGCAATATCATTGGTGCACCCGGAAAGGGAAATATATTCACCGAAAGCGCAGTAGGCTTTGCTTTGGGCGAGGGAAGCGAAGGAACCCGCATTCAGAGCAATTATTTTGGAACAGCACCCGATACAACCGGAGATTTGCTCCCGTTGGCCAACCGGTATGGCGTAACCGTGCTTGAGTCTGACGATATCCAAATGGGAGGTGTTAACCCGGACGAAGAAAATATCATTGCCTACAACGACACCGCTATAAGTATCGACCGGTTTTCCTCGGGGATCAATTTTTCGGGAAACCGGCTTTTTTGCAACGGAGAGGCCATTCTTTTTGAAAATGAACTGACCAATATGGGCATAATTTCTCCGGTGATTGATTCTGCTTCTGTGGATACCATCAGCGGAACGAGCACCCCCGGAGACACCATCACGGTGTACGCCGTTGACAGCCGGAATTGTATCCTGTCAGAAATCGCATGTCAGGGAAAATATATCGTAGGGAAAACCATTGCAGGAAACGACGGGAATTGGAAAATTCCCGGCAACTACGCACTCTCCGGGCTGGGTGTCACGGCGATCGCCACCGACAATCTGGGCAACAGTTCGATGTACGCCAACTGCATGGACATACCCGTTGTGGAAGAGGTAATCACCGTCATCACCGCCCCGGGCGCATTTACCCCTGACGGAGATGGACTCAATGAGCAGTTTATCATAAAAAACATCGAAAACTTCCCCGACAACGAACTCATTGTCCTCAACCGGTGGGGAAACCAGGTCTATTATTCCCGTTCCTACAAAAACGACTGGACAGGTACCACCACAGCCGGGCAACCGCTGCTGGAGGGAACCTATTTTTATGTCCTCCGCATAGTGGTCAACGGCGTAAAACAGACCACCAGAGGCGCCATTACCATTGTGCGATAAACCAGAAACTACCATCTCCCGGCTATGAAAAATACCTTTACTCTCTGTTTTTGGCTTTTTGCCGCTATTACTACAAAGGCACAGCTTCTGCCTTTTATGACCCACCACGAAGCCAATAGTTTTCTGGTAAATCCGGCGATTCCGGCCATACACAGAATCGTAAATCCCGGTACCGGTAGTTTTGAATACCGCCAGACCGCCGCACTTACCTATCGCGACCAGTGGTGGGCATTGGGTGAGTACCGGCCACGAACCTACACCGCCACCTATCAGCGATATTTTCAGCCACGGGGCAGGGGTGTTGATTTTTGGGCGGGGGGATATCTGTTTGCCGATCAGGTAGGAACCACCCATCTTTCGGGAGCATATACTACTTTTTCGGCTCACCGGGATTTGGGATACGACCAGCACCTGTACGCAGGCTTGTCGCTCGGGCTGGCTCAGTTTGCCATACGAAACGCCCTTTTGACTACGACAGAACCGGGCGACCTGACCCTCGCCGGCAGCGACCGAACCGAATACTATCTCGATCCCGGGCTGGGTGTGTTTTACACCAATCAGGTTTATTATGCAGGGTTTTCCATGCCCAAAATTATCGGCCTTTCCGTGAATGGAACAAGGGAAAGGCTCAATCACTATTATTTCCTTTTTGGCACGACCCTATCAAAACCCATCGGGCCTTTTCGTTCGGTCGAGCCTTATCTCTGGCTACGCATGATTCGCAATGCTGCAGCACAAATGGACATGAACGTCAGAGTAACGTTCCGCTCGCGGATCCCTTTCTGGGTAACACTGGGTGTTGACAATACCGTTGCCATCCATGGAAATGTGGGCATCATTACTCCGCTTCAGCAGGGAAAGGGCGACCTGAAAATCGGCGTGGGGTATGACAACCGGGTAACGCTTGCCAGTCAGCTTGGCGGTGCGGTGGAAGTATCCGTAGCCTGGCTGATGCGCTAACCTCTCTCCAGAAATGCCTGTATTTCAGGATTTACTGCGGCGAGAAAATCGGAAGGACTTCCCGCAAACAACAGCCTGTGTTCATAGACCATCGCCACCTGCGTGGCAATATTCCTCACCGTTGCCATATCGTGGGTAATGACAATTGAGGTGCGCCCGGGTTTTTGGGCAAGATGATGAATCAGCATATCGATAGCCCCCGCACTTACGGGATCAAGACCAGTAGTAGGTTCATCATAAATCAGATAGACCGGATCGTGGATAATGGCCCGGGCAATCCCTACCCTTTTGCGCATACCGCCGGAAAGTTGCGCAGGAAATTTCTGCAATATCTCAGGGCCCAGATTCACCTGAGCCAGCGCATCTACCACCCGATCGGAAATCTGCTGCCGGGTTCCTTCGCGGTTTTCAAACAGTTTCAGGCCGACATTCTCCAGCACACTGAGCGAATCAAACAACGCCGCCCCCTGAAACACAACGCCAAATTCGTCGAGAATCCGCCGCCAGTCATTCTGAGAGAATGTACTGACAGCCTCTCCGTCAATATACACCTCCCCGGCATCGGGGCGCTCAAGTCCCACAATTATCCGGGAGAGGACAGATTTACCGGCACCGCTGCTGCCCACCACACAAAGGCGTGAACCTGTGGGTATCTCAAGCGAGATATCGTCCAGGACCCGTTGCCTGCCAAAACTTTTGGAAATATGATCAATAACAATCACCGTTATTTCAGCTTATTGTACGCCAGCCACCAACGCTCAGGTATGTCATCGGTACGGGCAAATTCATAATCAGATCGGCTACATGCGACCAGGCGGGTCTGAGGCTTTTTCTTTCCGAGCGAATGCTGGTAGGGAACCTCCATCCACCATCGGTCGGTGCCGGGATGCTGGTAAAACACAATTTCCTCAATACTGGCGTGGAGTCTGACGGCGTATTTGCGGAGATTGGATCTGTCGTCGAGGGGAAGGTCTTCGCGGCGGTTGTAATATCCGTCCACAAAATACCAGCACATCATCGCCACGAGTTGTGGCGTCTGGGAGCTGGGATCTTTGGCTGCGCTGAAATCGCAGATACTCAGCGAACTCAGCCGGTAAGCCAGTCCGGCATAACGTGCGATACGGCATATTTCCATGGCAGAAAAACCACCCGGAGACCCGGAGAGCGACCCTGGCGCTTCGGGTAATCTCACCGCGGAGAGGTCAATACTGAGCATGTCTGCCGTGCGAAGTGAAGGCTCAGCCTCTTCGGGTTTCATGCTGATATCACCATATCGCACCGCCTGAAAATTCAGTTCGCGGAGAAGTTCGCGCTGCGGGGCCGAAACGAGAAAACTCTGATAACCCAGATTGGTATAACTAAACAGGTAATTGGGTTTATGGAGGAAAATTTTGTGGTTGTACGAACGACCGTTCAGTTCGATTTCGGAGTCTTCCACATCAAATCGGGCATCGACATGGACGTATTCGATTTGCCTGCCGAGGTCTTCATAGGCCAGATATTGTCCGAAAGCGATCTCCTGACTACCGCCGAGGATGAGCACCGTTTTCCCCTGCCCTATACATTGAGACAGTACATAAGCCAGCATTTCAAAATAAGCTTCCGGCGTATCGCGGGGCTTGAGGTTGCCGAGGTCAGCGATCCGGGGCGATTCGGCGGGAAGAGAAAAACCATACAAACAGCGGCGCACGGCATCGGCCCCGTCAGACAGCCCGGCGGAAATGGCCCCCCGTTCTTCCTGGCAGCCAACCAGCAGGATATCAGCATTTTCCCAGTCGGGAAAATGCTCAGCAAAAACAGCGATATGGCGGCCCCAGCGATCAGGGAGGAGCGACTGTTGGAACGCGGAAAGATCAGCATCCACAGGTTGAAAAAAAACAGACAAATCCATCGGCAGCTACAGCATTCAGAACAACAAACAAAACCACCGGCCAAAATGAATAATTTTTGCCATAGCGCCTTAAATCAGCGAAGAGAATATCTGCTACCCATTGAGCACCCGCACAGCACATCTTCCCGGTGGGGTTCGGGAGCCTCACCCACCGGAAACGCGCCGCACGGCAGAGCCTTGCCCTCCTTCCGCCTGCATCCCTCTTTCGGGAGAATGACAAACAAGGAATGACAAACAAGGAATGCCAAACCAAATCCACATCCATTGATTCGGGCGCAAACCAACATGTCGCCCTGCGATCAGTTAGCCGAAAGATCTTCCTCCCCAAAGGGGCTTCGGCTCGCGATCGCTCGTTCGGGATACTCCTTCGGAGAATGTGAAAAAGCCTTTACTTTTTCTAAAAATGGAGGTCTTAATCCTTGTTCTAATGTAACGCCGACCTCCGAGTCGGCTTGCGCAACCTCATCCCCGTTCTAATGGAAATTACCTCACGGGACGCGCCACAAAAACAGGTATTAACGCTGAGGAAGAAATGTCTTAATCCTTGTTTGAATGTAACGCCGACCTCCGAAAGGTCGGCGCAGCATCCATTCCCGTCCTAATGAAATTACCTCTCAGGACGCCACAAGAAGAAGCAGGTATTAACGCTGAGAAGAAATGTCTTAATCCTTGTTTGAATGTAACGCCGACGCCATATCCGAGTCGGCTTGCCAGCATCCATTCCCGTCTAATGAAATTACCTCTCCGGAGCAGCCTATCCTGGAGACCGTAAAGGGCTTTGTGGAGCCAGGGGATCTTAATCCTTGTTCTAATGGAATTACCTCTCGGGGAAAGCTATATATGGCAAAAGACCAAACAATACGCATTGTCTTAATCCTTGTTCTAATGGAATTACCTCTCGGGGACAATTTAAAAAGCATTTATGTAAATCTCCTAAACGGTGTCTTAATCCTTGTTCTAATGGAATTACCTCTCGGGGGATACCTTAAAAACTTGGTCTGTTACCTTTGACACGTCTTAATCCTTGTTCTAATGGAATTACCTCTCGGGGCGTACTAAATGGACAAATGTTAGTAACGCGTTAACAGATACGTCTTAATCCTTGTTCTAATGGAATTACCTCTCGAGGTTGGGAAACGGTCCTTAATAACGCCGTAATTGACAGTCTTAATCCTTGTTCTAATGGAATTACCTCTCGAGGCCATAAACAAGCTATTGGCACTATTAGACGACGACGAAGTCTTAATCCTTCACAATAGAATTACCTCTCGAGGTTTCCTGTGAATGGCACCCAACCCGCAAGGCAAGTGTCCAATCCTTGTTCTAATGGAATTACCTCGGGGTTTCGGGTTTTTATTTTATGGCTTATGACATACCAGGTCTTAATCCTTGTTCTAATGGAATTACCTCTCGGGGATACCAAAATGGAAGGTGGGGTGTGAGCCTTCAACAAATTGGTCTTAATCCTTATTCCTAATGGAATTACCTAAGAGAATAGAACCAAAATCTCAAAATAAAGGCTGCAATTAGTCTTAATCCTTGTTCTAATGGAATTACCTCGGGGCGGATTTGGGTAACTACGATATTACGGAAGTAGGTCTTAATCCTTGTTCTAATGGAATTACCTCTCGAAGGGTTGGATATCGCAATTCATGGAATTGCCATCTTTAAGTCTTAATCCTTGTTCTAATGGAATTACCTCTCGAGGTAAAACTATGTACAATTCGCAAGGAGGTATGGTCTTAATCCTTGTTCTAATGGAATTACCTCTCGGGGAGCATCTGCCTCGCAAGTGCCTGACAACCACACACTTGCATCGATTTTCTCCGGAGAGATTTTTGACTTTTTTGATTTTTATTGAACATGCATTCAATCTATTTCGACCTTTTATGTCAAATAACTGCCTCAATCTACATGCTTTTTTTTACAGAAACAAGGTGTTGCCCCGGTTTAATATCAGCGTCATGTCCACCTCCCGACCGATCATCCGCATGCCCTTCAACTCGTCTTCCGATACCGGCACAAATAATATGCTGTCGTCGTTGTCATAACTCTCCTGCAATACATACAACGCCTCCTGTATCTCCCGGTAAACCCGCCGCTCCAACTCACCCAAAAATATCGACTTCTGCACCCGCACACACCCCCGCTCCTCCAGATAGTCGGCCACTTTCTTGCGCACCCCATTGTGCGTAATGTCATACATGATAAAACACAACATAGTCGTTTTTGATTTAGTTCCCAGATTTTCACATATATCTTTTACCGATTTTACCCGCTCCTCCAAAGGAACCGCCAACGGCTCCTCCCGCTCGTATTTCTTCCGCCGACGCTTCAACCCCCGCGCATCCGGCTCCCCGGTTTCTTCTTCTTTTTCCATCTCCCGTTGCAGTATCTCCGAAATCTGGCGAATCATCTCCCGCGTGCGCCGCACTTCTTCGCTGCTTTCATCCTCTATCAGAAATTCGGAAATGCCATAACTCTCCTCCCCCGCTGCCTCCGCCAGCGTTATCTCTACGGCTTCCTGTACCGATTCTTCTACAGCCTCTTCTACAGCCTCTTCTACAAATTCGGCGAAGACTTCTGCCAGGCTTTCGTCCTGATGTTCTGCCACGGGTTCGCCCAGCGGTTTTTCTGCCACTACTTCGGGCGATTTTTCTTCTCCGGGATCCAAAGTTTCTGTTTCGCCCCTATGCTCTCCCCGCCCGCGCATCAGTTCGTTGAGCCGCCGCATCAGGGCGTACAATTGTTCCAGCAAAGCCTTCCGGTCCATATCACAAATCTTTTTCTTCCGCTGCCCCTTTTACCGACAAAATGTGTTTGGCCAGCGCATGGGCATCTTCCTGCATATGCTGCAAACGGCTCCGCCGCCGGTGGTTGTATTGTACCACCTCGGCCAGGTAATCATTCATCGCCGTGATTACGACTTTTTTGCCCAGTGTCTCCAGCCAGAGTCCGCCATTTTTTTTGCCAAACATCTCCTCCCCCAACACCTGACGGAAACACAACTGAAGCACCACCGCCTCAGCCCACACGCGGTAAGCCTCAATCTGATCATAGACCAGCACCGGGCGGTTGTGTTCGTCGCGGTGAAATACGCCCAGATAGGGATCGATTCCCGCCCGTATCAGGGCAATCTCGACCCGTCCGTACAATATTCCATAACAATAATTGAGCGTACAATTAAACATATCTTCCGCCGGACGGCGACTCCTCCGGTCAAACTGATACCCCTCGGGCACCAGTTGGGCCAGCAGCGCAAAATAGGCCCGCGACGCCGTCCCTTCCCAGCCCCGAAGCCGCGCCTTCACCGCATCGCCCAGAAGTTTGCCCCCCTCTTTGCGGATACGGGAAGCCAGACTTTCGAGGGTTGAAATGCAGCCATCGATAGCTTCAGCTTTGGCGGGGCGGTCGCTGCGCAGACTTTTGAGCAAATGCGCCGCCGCTTCCAGCCGCTGACTCAGCAGCCCGGTCAGCCACCGGGATCCCTCTGCATGAGTGGCAAAATGAATCTGCTGCTTCCTGATTGTCGAAATCGAGCCGTAATGATGGCTCCATATCCGCGCCTGCGGCTGACCGCGATAATCGACAAACAGAATGTCTATCTCATGCTGTACGGCAAGCAAAATCGCGTCTGCCGTGAGTTTGACCCCGCCGGAAATCAGCATGGAGTCGATTTTTTCGGGAGAAAATTTGTGGATACCGCTGGTATTCCTGATTTCAAATGCACCCGCCCTGCGGCAAATGTTGGTTCCCGTCTGATTGATCACCAGTTGCATAGGTGGTATTGTTTTTATTCCCACACAACCAATATCATGCCCCGCCCCAAACCGGCGATTTTTTACAAAAAACGCATACGCCAAGTCTCTTTTTTGTATATTGGGTATCAGAATTTAAAACCATGAGAAGAAAACCCTACATTCCCCCAAAAAAAGGACGTGTGCTGATATCCTGGATCGCCTGGTATAAAGATTTTATTCTCAACCGGGAACCCGGCCAGGCCAGTGAAAGCCCCAATCATGACGGGCCCACCTTTGACCTTCACCGCCGGTATATCAACCAGACCCCGGAGACTGCATATGAAAAACATATTTTGCTTTCCTCGGCAGAGGATGGCGATCTGAAATCTCTTGATTTTTACACCGAACTGGAAAGGCGGTTCCGCGATCATGAGATAGAAAGAGAGTTTCTGGGCATAAAGGATATATTTGATTTTCAGGAACTCAAAGCAAAGACGGGGCAAATTCTGGAGCAATATGCCGACTGCGACATTGACATACTTTTTTCCAATGGCACCACCCCGATGCGCATGGTCTGGGTGCTCCACCACCTCGAACAAAAATACCGGACCCGCCTGATACAGGGCAAAGACAGCCGCGCTACAGAAGGCGTCCCCGCCTTTCACGAAATCAAGCTCAACCCGGAAGCCTTTCTCTGGCGACTGGAAGCCCGGGCGGAGGAAATATTCAGAACCAAAACAGAAGGATCGCAGCCCACGATTACGGCCATTCTCCAGGCATTGTACAAAAAAGCCGAAAAAATTGCCCTTTCCCACGATCCCAAAGTTTCGGCCCTGATCCTGGGCGAGAGCGGAACCGGCAAAGAACAACTCGCCCGTCATATCCACGAAAACTCCTCGCGGCGGGGACATGCCTTTGAAATCGTCAACTGTGCTGCCGTCCCTGAGTACCTGACCGAATCGCTGCTTTTTGGTCACAAAAAAGGATCATTTACCGATTCGCAAGAAGATCACAGAGGCCATTTTGACCTGGCAAATAAAGGCACTGTTTTTCTCGACGAAATCGGCGATGCACATCCCCGACTACAGCAGGTTTTGCTTCGGGCTTTGCAGGAACATGTGATCAGGCCCATAGGAAAGCCCGAAAAAAAAGTTGACGTAAAAATCATCGCGGCTACCAATAAAAATCTGCGCAGGCTTTGTCAGGAAGGGCTGTTTCGCTGGGATTTGTATTACCGGCTGGCAACCGTAACGCTGAAAATGCCCGTATTTGCCGATTTTCCGGTAAGTGAGAAGCGGGAGATCATCGATTCGTTGCTGGAGAAAAAAGCCTTCACCGCCCGCAGAGAGAAACTTCGGCTTTCACCACAGGTAGAAAAATGGATGTACAGCTATACTTTCCCCGGCAACATCCGGGAGTTGGAGAACCTCATCACCCATTTTTATGTTATGGCCGAAGGGAAGGAAGTGAAAATGGAAGACCTGCCGGAAGACATACTCGAATCAGCAGAAACCCACACCCAAAAACTCGCAGACGTAGAGCGGGCCCACATTCTCAAGACCCTGGCCCAATACAACCAGCAGTACCAGACCACAGCCCAGGCCCTCGGCATTTCGTACAACACCCTCATTACCCGCCTCAGATCATACGGCGAATACCATCCACACGGCACAAACCCCCAAGCGCAGGGATGAATAAGCGCGCTTAATCAAGTAACGCCGACCTCCGGGTCGGCACCAGCATACATTCCCGTTCTAGTGAAATTACCTCTCGGGACGCGCCACAAAAACAGGTATTAACGCTGAGGAAGAAATGTCTTAATCCTTGTTTGAATGTAACGCCGACCTCCGAGTCGGCACCAGCATCCATCCCCGTTCTAGTGAAATTACCTCTCGGGACGCGCCACAAAAACAGGTATTAACGCTGAGGAAGAAATGTCTTAATCCTTGTTTGAATGTAACGCCGACCTCCGAGTCGGCACCAGCATACATTCCCGTTCTAATGAAATTACCTCTCGGGACGCGCCACAAAAACAGGTATTAACGCTGAGGAAGAAATGTCTTAATCCTTGTTTGAATGTAACGCCGACCTCCGAGTCGGCTTACCCAGCATACATTCCCGTTCTAATGAAATTACCTCACGGGACGCGCCACAAAAACAGGTATTAACGCTGAGGAAGAAATGTCTTAATCCTTGTTTGAATGTAACGCCGACCTCCGAGTCGGGCACTGGCATCCATCCCGTTCTAGTGAAATTACCTCTCGGGACGCGCCACAAAAACAGGTATTAACGCTGAGGAAGAAATGTCTTAATCCTTGTTTGAATGTAACGCCGACCTCCGAGTCGGCACCAGCATCCATCCCCGTTCTAGTGAAATTACCTCTCGGGACGCGCCACAAAAACAGGTATTAACGCTGAGGAAGAAATGTCTTAATCCTTGTTTGAATGTAACGCCGACCTCCGAGTCGGCACCAGCATCCATCCCCGTCCTAATGAAATTACCTCTCGGAGCGGCTATCCTGGAGACCGTAAAGGGCTTTGTGAAGCCAGAGTCTTAATCCTTGTTTTAATGGAATAGGCTCTCGGAGAATGAATCCCTCGTACTACTCATAGACTCCCATCACGGGGTCTTAATCCTTGTTTTAATGGAATAGGCTCTCGGAGCCGTCCTATTCACCTCCATTACGCGGGCAGGTTTACGGTCTTAATCCTTGTTTTAATGGAATAGGCTCTCGGAGGCTTGATGTGATTGAAAGGGCAGTTAAGCTCTGGACGAATGTCTTAATCCTTGTTTTAATGGAATAGGCTCTCGGAGTGTGCCGAATCCAAATCTTTCCGTTCCGGGCCTCACTATGTCTTAATCCTTGTTTTAATGGAATAGGCTCTCGGAGACTCAAAAATATTTTCCATTGGAGGAAAGAAACCCAACAGTCTTAATCCTTGTTTTAATGGAATAGGCTCTCGGAGTCGAAATGGTCGCCGGATTCGGTCTGTTTCGCGGGAGTCTTAATCCTTGTTTTAATGGAATAGGCTCTCGGAGTGGGAAAAGCTATCACCATTGACACGCCTGCGATTTAGGTCTTAATCCTTGTTTTAATGGAATAGGCTCTCGGAGTTTATAATATGAAAACTGTTAAAAATTCCCAGTAAAGTCTTATTCCTTGTTTTAATGGAATAGGCTCTCGGAGTTGCCAACCATGACACCCGTCTCCATTATGGAGGCAACGGGTCTTAATCCTTGTTTTAATGGAATAGGCTCTCGGAGTGAACACGCCTGCGATTTAGGCAATATTGATCCCGAAAAAGTCTTAATCCTTGTTTTAATGGAATAGGCTCTCGGAGGAAGAATCCATTGATTTGTCAAGCCTAAAAAAGGTGAGCGTCTTAATCCTTGTTTTAATGGAATAGGCTCTCGGAGATGTGTCGAACCCTGATGTAAAAATCTTCGTCAGGGAGTCTTAATCCTTGTTTTAATGGAATAGGCTCTCGGAGAAGGAAAAACCGGAATGAGTGTAAAATTCAATCTTAAGTCTTAATCCTTGTTTTAATGGAATAGGCTCTCGGAGCGACATTGTCGACAACAAAGACGGCGGTGCGACCGTGTCTTAATCCTTGTTTTAATGGAATAGGCTCTCGGAGCAAAGAAAAAGAGAAAGACAAGGAAAAAGAAGACGAGGTCTTAATCCTTGTTTTAATGGAATAGGCTCTCGGAGACCTATACACAGGTGTGAAAAATTATATTGAAACAGAGTCTTAATCCTTGTTTTAATGGAATAGGCTCTCAGAGAAACAGCGTCGAGCAATGGATAGATAGACCTCGAAGTCTTAATCCTTGTTTTAATGGAATAGGCTCTCAGAGTCGCTCGAAAAAATCTCAACCGTTGGGATAAGCCCTAGTCTTAATCCTTGTTTTAATGGAATAGGCTCTCAGAGAATTTATCCAAATTTCCAATAACAATTAACAACAAAGTCTTAATCCTTGTTTTAATGGAATAGGCTCTCAGAGCCACCCTCGAAGAAGAGTATTTCGAACTGTACCGAGTCTTAATCCTTGTTTTAATGGAATAGGCTCTCAGAGTTTTTTGCATCCGGATGGATAAAGAGGGGAATGTCGCAGGTCTTAATCCTTGTTTTAATGGAATAGGCTCTCAGAGAATTTGGCCTACAATGGGAATGGGGTGATGCCGAATAGTCTTAATCCTTGTTTTAATGGAATAGGCTCTCAGAGAAACGTATGAGGTTATCTGCAATAACTCTAAGAAATATGTCTTAATCCTTGTTTTAATGGAATAGGCTCTCAGAGATTAGATAAAACCTAATAAGTGCCCAGAATGTAGTGTCTTAATCCTTGTTTTAATGGAATAGGCTCTCAGAGTTTTTAAAATCTTAACCGAAATTACAGTTATGGAAAAGGTCTTAATCCTTGTTTTAATGGAATAGGCTCTCAGAGCAAACAATCTTTTGAGGTATTCACCACCATAAAATCGTCTTAATCCTTGTTTTAATGGAATAGGCTCTCAGAGCTCTGACCTGAGAAAGGTATCACGTCATGACGGTTGCGTCTTAATCCTTGTTTTAATGGAATAGGCTCTCAGAGATTCATTAATGAATTGATAGCATTTGATGATTTTGGGTCTTAATCCTTGTTTTAATGGAATAGGCTCTCGAACAGACGGTAGCCATCAAGTATCCATTCGCTGCGAAGGGTCTTAATCCTTGTTTTAATGGAATAGGCTCTCGGAAGTCGTGGCCGTCCGTGAGTTCCTGAAATATGGGAAGAAGTCTTAATCCTTGTTTTAATGGAATAGGCTCTCGGAGACCACTTCACGCGACTTGTACCTAACAAAAATGGAGTCTTAACTTGTTTTAATGGAATAGGCTCTCGGAGATGAAAAATCGGGGGTTGGTTGGGAATCAGTTTGATGGTCTTAATCCTTGTTTTAATGGAATAGGCTCTCGGAGTTGCGTCCCGCAAAGTTTTGCGGGAAATCAAGCTAGGTCTTAATCCTTGTTTTAATGGAATAGGCTCTCGGAGAAATCGCCAGCTATGACCCTGAAACCCGAACCATCAGTCTTAATCCTTGTTTTAATGGAATAGGCTCTCGGAGGAGTAAATTAGGTTTTATGAAGACCACAAAAAATCAAAGTCTTAATCCTTGTTTTAATGGAATAGGCTCGAGTACTTTTTTTCATTTTATTGATTTTTTGGTCTTAATCCTTGTTTTAATGGAATAGGCTCTCGGAGCAGTCAGCCTGTGCTTCCAAAAGGCAATAGAACTAGTCTTAATCCTTGTTTTAATGGAATAGGCTCTCGGAGCAGTGCCCGGAATCCTATAATTCCTACTAAACAGGTCTTAATCCTTGTTTTGGAATAGGCTCTCGGAGTGACCAGACGGGAAACCGTTTGGCGTCAGTTACTTGAAAGGGTCTTAATCCTTGTTTTAATGGAATAGGCTCTCGGAGCAGAAGATGAAAAATTTAATAAAGCCATACTCAAGGAAGTCTTAATCCTTGTTTTAATGGAATAGGCTCTCCCGGAGCGGGTGCTATTTAAACCACTAATTAAATTTGTATTGTCTTAATCCTTGTTTTTAATGGAATAGGCTCTCGGAGCTGACAGTCAGGGAATTTAAGGGACTCGCACGTTACCGCGGTCTTAATCCTTGTTTTAATGGAATAGGCTCTCCGGGCTCAAAACCGACCGGACGGGAAACCGTTTGGCGTCGGTTGTCTTAATCCTTGTTTTAATGGAATAGGCTCTCGGAGAAATCTATCTAGGTATCAAGATGGTTCGTCTTAATCCTTGTTTTAATGGAATAGGCTCTCGGAGGTTCGGTCTTATAATCGGAGGACTACCAGTCTTAATCCTTGTTTTAATGGAATAGGCTCTCGGAGAAAGGGTTTTACTTAACCAACAAAACAGATATTGTCTTAATCCTTGTTTTAATGGAATAGGCTCTCGGAGCGATGACAGCGACGATTTCTGCATCTACTTCCGAATAAGTCTTAATCCTTGTTTTAATGGAATAGGCTCTCCGGAGAGTACATAGGGGGACACCAAGAAATTAGGATTTGCTGGTCTTAATCCTTGTTTTAATGGAATAGGCTCTCGGAGAATAATAGGGGGATTTTATGTAAAAAACAAAAAACCCGGTTGTCTTAATCCTTGTTTTAATGGAATATAGGCTCTCGGAGTACACCATTCATAAGATTATATAAGCTCATATTGATTGTCTTAATCCTTGTTTTAATGGAATAGGCTCTCGGAGGTGTTGTTGGCGGATGGGTGCTTTGGTTTGGAGGGAGTCTTAATCCTTGTTTTAATGGAATAGGCTCTCGGAGACTTATGAAAAAATCAACCAAGAACTTACAAAGCGTCTTAATCCTTGTTTTAATGGAATAGAGCTCTCGGAGCATGCAAATCGTACACGTAAAAGAATTCAACACAATAGTCTTAATCCTTGTTTTAATGGAATAGGCTCTCAGAGGAAAAAGGTCTTTTTAACGGAGAAACTTTCCTCCCTGGCGTCTTAATCCTTGTTTTTGGAATAGGCTCTCGGAGAGCACCCCCCTCGCAAATGCCTGACAACCACACACTTGCATCACTTTTCTCCCGAGAGATTTTTGACTTTTTTGGTTTTTATTGAACATGTATTCAATCTATTTCAGCCTTTTTGCCGGTTTTTTCGTATGTCAAGGAACCTATGCAATATACAAAAATTCCGGTACGTGTACCGGAATTTTTTCGCTTACCGTATCTTTTTTCCTACTTCATCTGCTGCCTGATCCGGTCGTTGATTCGGTCATACACACCCATCCCGCCTGCCTCCTGCCCCACATATTCGCCCAGTTGCTGATTAAACTCCTCCACCGTACGACCCCGACCCAATCGCCCGCTGATCATGTCATAACTCACGCCTTTGTACCGATGTGCAATGTCGTTGCGCAATCCTGACAAATTGTTTAACCCGTCGGATATATCCCACAACTTCCCCGGCAACTCACTTTTTTCCCTCGGGTAGAGATATTCGACGATATAACGGTAAACCGTGGGACTTGGCTCGCTGTAATTCAACGGGTTGCCCGGGCTGAATTTTATCGTTTTCAAATGCGCCACCACTTCCGGAAATCGCGCCAGCAACTCGTTCCACTGCCGGTGATTGCTGTTTCGGTCATACACAATCTCCTCCCCAAAATGTTTTTCCACCACAGGCATAAACAGATTGTCCCTTATCGTAAACAACCGCCACAAATAGTCGGCGTAGTTTTTCTGCCTGAATTTTGCCATCGCCGACCAGTACAACTCCCGCTCCAAATCTTTCTGCGTCAGACTCGCTACATCACTGGCCAGCCTGATCGCCAACTCCTGATCGCCCGGACTGATTTCTATCAGTTTTCTCGCCTCCAGCATCGCCGTACGATGATCCAGCGCAATCCGCGCGCCTGCATACTCCGCCAGACACCCGATCACCGGGTCGGTCGTCGCATCACTCACCGACGGATACTGGTATTCGTCCAGTGCCTGCTTCACCCGCTCCCGCACCAGGTTGTTTTGAAATACCTGCGGAAAAGCCATCGGAAAGGCAAAAGGCGACCCCTCCGGCTTGGTCATGCACACCACATCGGGCTTGCTTTCTATGCTCTTGAGCAATAATGCGGTGTTGATCGCATCGATGCCGCCCTGCGCATGCAGGTACAGTTTTTCCTCCGGCTTAAAGCTGAATTTCCCTCCGGGTTTTCCAAATTCTGCCGTAAATAAGTCGTACATCAGATTCAGGGAAATGACGTCTTTCCGCACTTCAAATACGGTATGCCTGATCGCACCGCCATTTTGTCTGCGAAAGTCTTCGGCTATCAGTTTTTCCAGTACCGCAGGGTAAAACAGGGTGTCATTTTTGCGAAATTGTTCTTTCACTTCGAATGGATTATTGGTCACCACCCAGATTATCCGGTCGGGTTTGCCTACCCGCTCAAACACGTATTCGACCGAAGGCCTGATAATGGGGTATTCAAGAAAAGGCATAATGTAATTGAGTTTCTCCGGATCGCTTTTGAGCGCCTCGCCAAACTCGCGCGGATGGCTCACGACCAGGTTGGGGTTTCCGGCTACCGAATAGTGTTTGGCCCATTCGGCAAGGGGCTCTTTGGCAAAATCAGCCCGTAACTGAAGGTCGCGCGACCCCAGTGTAATGATCATCGTTATCATGTGGTTTATTTCTTTGGGTGAATGTTTTATTTTAATCCCTTAAACTTTACAGCGGTAACTTTTCCATTGGCAATTGCGGTTACCTCCACCAAAATGATTTTCCCCAGAATCAAATCCGAAGCATAAGCAAGTGTCAGGTCAATATCCTGGCCTTTGCCCACATACAGCCCGATCTTTTTTTGTTTTCCGGTGGACGAGGTATATACAAATGCATCGAGTGTAGTACCCACCCTGATTTTGGTTCCGGCAGGCGGATACTGGGGTTTTACGGGTTCCGGGGGGCTGGGCGGATCGGCTTTGGGTGAAGGGGTCGCACCTGTGGCGGGAATTGCGCGGGAAACATTTTTTTGTTTTTGCTCATTCTGATCCCAGGCAGCTACTTCAGCTTCATTCATCGGCGTGAGCAGCAAATACCCCAAAGGCTGACTCCGGGGCGTAACTTTTCGGGTTTTGGGAAAAGCCAGATGCGGAGCGGCGCCGCGAAAACTCTTCATCCAGTCCCGATAATCCTGCTCCGCCATCAACCTTTTCTGCCAGCCGCCGGTCATGGCATTTACCCCGCCGCCATACCCTACGCGAATCAGACACGCACCTTCCGGAAGTGCTGTTATCTGCTGTTTTAAGGATTCCAGCTTTGCCATATAGGCACCTGCAATGGCTGGCTTTCCTTCTTTTTTCCAGAAAGCAATTTCCTCTTCCAGTAATCTCAGGGTATGCTGGTTAATCGCCGGGGCAAGTTTTTCCCATTCGGTGAGCATAGGATTTTGGGGGAAATCAAAATTTCCTTCGTAATGATTCCCCAGAAATTGCAGCAGCGTATCTTCAGGCCGCGTGAGCCGCATCCGGCTGGTCTGTCCGGCGGGAATACACTCCAGCCAGGGACTGATTTCATGCTCATCTTTCCATCCCTCCATTTTTTTATTAAATGTAGAAACCCGAAAAACCTCGGTGCGGGAAAAAAACACATCCCCGGGGCGAAACAGGCGGAAAATGTCGTGGTTGGGAATGTCTTTTCTCAGATTTGGAGCAATCAATTGATTTTGAAACCCTCTATCCCCAAAAGCCGATTTTCCATTGGTCTGCCTTTTTCCTAAAAGCTGATGATCTTTTGCCAGGCCCGGCGATTTTTCGAGCAAATCATTCACCACTACGGTTCGCACCGATCCCTTAAAGGAAGAGCCAGGCAATACCGGGCGGCCCATGCCATCGACCATTTGTTCGCGGATAGTGTTGTCATTCAGGGGTCCGTCATGTGGGATATCCATGATCCGGCGGGCGACGTCGGCGGGTTGAAGGTTGTTTTTCCGCCTCCGCAAAAGTTCCAGGAGGCTATTTTTACGCTCAATAATGCCCAGCCATTGCTCTACATTTTCCCTGCCGATAATGGCCAGCACTTTCTCTTCCTCAATCAGGGCGATCTTTTTTTCCTTCTGAAAATACAGGTACTCAAAATTGCCCTGCAACTCGCGCCCACTGCCGATATGCAGCGGGGTGAGGGTTTCGACTTTCAGATATATTACATTCTGACTCATGATCCTTTGGGTTGGTAAATGTGTATCGGCAAAAACAAACTCCGCCCATCGCGCCATACCGGGTGAGACACAGGCCCGTGCGGCAAAATATTCGCGCCACTTTCGGGCAAGGGTGCCAGATCAACATATTTTCCGGTGAGTGGCCGGGCGGGAAAAACACTGCCTTCGGTAAACATATACACCGAGCGTTTGCGGTAAGTACGATGCGATGGATCAGCGGGACTGGCCATGTACCCGCCGCGTTTGATCAACTGAAAAGCGCTGTCTTTCAGCATCTCCGGCGAAAGTTCTTCTTTCAAGGGGCAGTACAGGCTGAGACAAAGCTGGCTTTTTGCGTCTTTCGGCAGGGAAATGGAAAATCCCTCCACAAACTCACAGTCAAAATGTCCGTTGCCAACATGCCGGTCAGTGCCCAGACCGTTGTCGCCCAAAAGCCTCAGGATGGAGCGCAGTTGTTTCAGCGTCTGACCGCTTGCGTCCGTAAGAAAAAACAGCCCCGCATTTTCCCCAAAATACAGCCGGTCGAGGTAAAAGGGCGTGGGTTCTGCTTCGGTTCCCCAGTGTGGCACGGTCACCCGCTGCTGGGTTTCCCTTACCATGATAGACTCATTTGCCGGAACCCGGGCAGAGAGAAATTTTCCGGAGGAATGAATATGCGCCGGAGGAACCGTATTCTCTTGTTGTCCGCCCACCAGCAATTGCTCAAAATAAGACTTTCCGATAAAGGAAATTTTTTTTCGGGCTTTGGGCACTTTAGCTTCCGGCATTGCCTCAAATGCAAAAGGAAAAGGCGACTGCGGTTTCGGGAAAAAATACTCTTCGCCACAGAAGGGATAAGCAGACGATAAACGAAAGGACTGCATAAAACCTTCGTTGACCACATCCTCCCCCAGAAGCTGGATACCGCAAGCCATGATTGCCGCCATCAGTGTATCGCTGTGGAGCATATCCTGTGCGGTTTCATAGTCTGACCGCCCGCGCGCGAGGTGGAGCGGACCTTCAAAGTGCAGTTTTACTGCGGTAAACTCAGCTTTCATATACCAGCGGTTGAAGTGCGGGAGGAACGGAAATATTCCCCTCATAAGCCGATTCCTGCCCTTCTCCCAGATAATACTGAGCGGTGCGTACCAGCACGGAAGTGATTTCAAACTTCACCTGTCCACTGCCCCGCGAACCATTGCCGCCGAGGTAGTCGTCCTGCACCAGTTGCAGCGCCTGATAAGTCGCCCGGAGCAGTTCGTCCTCGTCATCTTCCGCATAAATATTGAGCACCAGCCCCAGTTCAAACGCTGCACCTGCGGGCACGCGTTCGATCTGGCGGGGATTAGCAGCAGAAGTGATCCGGTCGATGACTATTTCCGTTTTGGATTCGGTGTAAGGCAAATCTGTATTTGAGAAAACAGATTCGTCTGTCAGCAGTTTACAATCCCTGACAATTATTTTAGAAGGCCGCTGGTTACTCCTGTTTTCCTCCTTTTGGGCTGAGCCAAAAAGTTTTGCCGAAATTTTGGTAAAATCCATGCTTGGGCCATGATCAATATTTGTATTTCGAAATCCTTCCCCAATATTTCCGTCCCGCAGTTCAGTTAAAGTTCGCATTTTGCCTTTAAGAGAACTTCCCGGAATATAGGGTTTATTGTCTATGGGATTTCTGATCACCGATTTGTCCGGCCCACCGATAGACATAGCCGAATTGGTACCGCCGATATGAAGGCCGGTAAGGGCGATGATTTTGCCTTTAATGATGATTTTTTTATTTAAGGAATACATAGAATTAAATTTAACTGTCAAAGATTAGTCTCTTCCACCATGGGATTTGTGATAAGCGAGAATTGCTTCAAGCAGGTTTACGAAATTGTTGAAATGCACTGCATTACCTTCATCAACAGCATCATGAGATAAATCCATCACCTTTTGGAATTTTTCTACTGCCGGATTTTTTGCTCTTTTAGCAGCATACGCCAGCTTAGGTTTGAGAAGAAGAAATGCTGTTTCCTCCTTTTCAAATCTCTTCATCTGAATGCGTTTTACTTCACCAAAGAAGTTGCGGATTTGGGAGGTTGTCATACCTTTTCTGGCAATAAACTTTCCCAGATCATCACAAAATTTTATCCCATCCTTGTCAATTTTGGATTTGATCCAGGTGGATTTAAAATCTCTGACAAAATCTCTTTGAAAAGCGGGATCGTCGTCGTCGCGATAATGATTTTTGTAAGCCATAACTAAAAGGGGTTAATAGGTTCTTATTTCAAGTTCTGCCCAGCGGGCGGCGAGGTTGAGTAACTGGAGGAATGGCCGGTTGCCCTGTAGTTGCCAGGTTTGGCCATCGGCTTCGTAGGTATCGGTAAATGCGGCCTGTTTGACGGCATGGATTTCGGCTTTCAGGGTATCGTCTTTCAAGCTCTTTGCATACCTGCCAAAATCGTAGGCCATGGTCCACCGCCAGGCTTCGCTCTGTCCGAGTCTTCGCTGGGTTTCGTATCCGTAATAATGGGCATAAATTTTCCCCAGCAACGCCCGGGATGCATACCCTTTTGTTACCCAGTCTGTGAGTTTGTTTTTCAGGAGTTTTACCAGCGGGTACTCGTATTGCCAGTTAAGGGCTTCGCCCAGGAGGGAAAAAGCATTTTTGGGCATGGATTTTCCGTGGTGATTGTAGTCATGTCCTTTGGCGGATTTTTCTGCCTCAGCGGCCATAGCTGCGCCCATGCTCACGGGAAACATGGCCGGCACAATGGCCAGTCCGCCGGAGAGGCTCAGGTTGGGGTTATGGCAGACGTATGCTGCAAATTTTTGATGGATTTGTTCGGCAAAGGTGATACAGGCCGTCCATTTCCCTACAATAAACAGATCATCTCCGCCTGCATACAATATCTGCGTATGGTTTTGAAGGTCAAGAGAAGGATCAGCCCAGATTTCATTCAGGTATCCTTTAAAGAAAAAATCCAGCCCGCGGCTCAACGCGCTGTACCGGGAGAAGGTCTGCCGGTCCCGGCGAAAGCCCGTACCAAACAATCTGCCCAGATTGTCCACATCCATACGGAGTATGCCCAGGCGGGTAAAACCGGAGGTTTTTCCACTTTCAGTCCTGCCTGCCAGTTCGTCAAAGGTTTTCGGCTCACCGTCGGGGTGGGCGGGAAAATCATTTCCTCCGTAAAAGCTATAGCCATAACTGTTGCGAGAACCGGGAATAGCCTGTAAAAAATCTTCGGAGGTGCGGTTTATTGCCAGCACTTTCACCCCGTCGATCGATCCTTTAAACCTCTCTGAAAGTGAAGTGAGTTTTTCCCTGCTTAGGAGATAGTGCCGGATTCCCAGGCATTCGGTCTCATTTACGTTTTCCTTTTGCCAGTAAGTTACTGGTGCTTCTGAGACTACATGAAAATCGGCCTTTTTCAGATTTTTCCCCAACAGAATCTGCTCAAAGGTGGTTTCCATCACCTTTTCGCCCGTAGTACCGTCCCTCAGCGGCACCGATCGTGTGGGTACTCCGGCTGGTATTTCCTCCCCGCTGATGGCATCCCGGTCTGTTGCGCCGCCCACTTCAAACGGGACAAACAGCGCGTCGTATTCGCTGACCAGCCGGTCGGCATAGCGGTTTTGTTTTTTGTGATTCATCTTTTCGATGGTCGCTGTCCATACTTCTCCCAGCTTATGATCAAAAAGATCTTTCTCCGAAAAGGAATTTCCCGCCATAGCAATGTAGAGTCTGTTTTGCTGTTCTTTCCAGAGATAATCGCCCAGCAGGGTTTCTATCCGGCTGATTTCGGCATGTACCTTCGGCGTGTTGGGCGCCAGCAGAAAAAAACCGCCGCCAGAGGCATAAATCACATGGGCCGAAGGCAGCGATAGTTTCCGGCAAATCTGCATCAAAACCGAATCCGTCAGTATTTGCAGATAAAACGACCGGCCTTTCAGGTTTTTGGCCGCATGTTTACTGATGATATCATAGATATAACTCTGGATACCCGAAAGGGTAGCTCCGATCAGCAGAAAGGCAGACTGATCGATGCCGGGACTATCCGATTGCTCAAAGTCATACAAACACAGGGCCAGGGCCGCAGTGGTTTTCAGATGATCGTATAGCGAAACATCGGGAAGGTGTACCGTACTGGAAGGGATAAAGGAGGTATATTTTTCCAGCAGCGAAAGCAGTGATTCGAGAAAACTCCAGGGTTCACCGGCAGGGATATTGCGAAAATCGCTTTCAAAGGCTTTCCACAGTTCATGGTACGGGATAACGCCGGTCGATGGATTGGCCGCCTTCTTTGGCCAGGACTGGCCCAGTGTCGCTACTGGCAGGATATATTCGGGGTGGAAGGCATTCTGTTCTTTTTCTCTTTCGATCAGTTCAAACACCGACCGCATTTGTACCCGTTTGAATGTATCAGGCTTGTGTTCCTGCGCTGCATCCTCAATTCCTAAAGCAGAAGTGCGATCCACACCCGAAGAAAGCCAGTCGGCTTTCTGAATTAGTCTCTCCATATCTGAAGAAGGCAGATGGTGCGCAGCCGAGAGTTGCAGGAGCCCCTGGCCTCCGGGTTCATGGGGGAAAAGGCCGCGAAAAACAGATTCGTGATCGGCAAAAAACTGCGCAGTCCACAACACATGTTTGTGGGTACGGTAGTTTTGAGAACTATGCAGCGGACAAAGCTGCGTTTCCAGATTTTTGATTTCATCGGACAAAAACCGGGAATCCCGGGTGCTGCCCTGGTCAGCCCGCTGATAAAACTTCCCGATATCGTGAAGCAATGCAGCCAGATAGACCCTTAGTCTTTCATTATTCATTTTTTCGCTATTTTTTATTGTGGTTCTTGTTTGCGGGAAGGCCGGAGGGATTTGATTACACCAAACCCCAGGCTCACATGTTTGCCCAGCCCTATGTCATCGGGTAAAAACACATTGGTACGAAAGGTGGCGCGAAAACCGGTGACGTACATCCCTTTGACTTTTAGCGGAAAAGGGTCAGACAGTTCGGTGATGCTGGTGATTACATCCTGCTCCACATACCAGCCGATCCCTTTGGCCATGGAGAGAATATTGCCTGTGAGGATGCGCTCCAGGAAGGCGATTTTTCCCGATTCGGTCTGCTCTTTCTGAAAGGCCGGATAGGTATTCTGGCTCAGAGCTACCCAGTTGTGGATTTTGTAGGTAAATTCCCGATCCCATACCTGCATGGCAAACTGGTTGAGTGCCATGTGTTCGATCTTCATCGGCAGTTTTCGCCCGCTGATCTCCACCGACCAGTCCTGCTGCGAAAAAAAGTGATGCACTTCATTCACCCCTTCCTCCCCGATACAGATCAGTGCCGGGTGTCTCCGGATACATTTGTACTGGATGAGCGGATAGCTGTAACGGAAGCCACCTTCGCTGTGATTGTGAAACAATACATGATCCCGCCCCACCTTGCCCGCGATGGCGCCGCGCAAAGCAGGTATTTCGGAGGGGGTCATCTCGCCGTCAAAAATGACGCGCAGTACTTTTAGTTTATGTGTGGGCATAGTCATTTTGTATCGCTGTTGGTCATATTCCGTTCCAATCAAAAACCTTCGCTTTCCGGGCCAAATGGGCACATCGGGGGTATCAGTTTTTGAAAACGGATATCAATAAAAAATACGGGTTTTTCCCTTTTTAAGAAAAACCTACAGGCCACCCTGCGGAGCAAATCCGGAGCGGGAGCTTATTACAGCAATACAAAGGCGATCAGAAAATATGGCTTCTTAAGAAAAAATCTCCTGAAGCCACAGTGCAATATAAAAATTGCCTGCAAACCTGCCTATATGACTGGCAGATTTTTTCAGGAAAATTGCCGCCATTTTTTCCCAACTCGCAGAGGTTTTTTCCGTAACACAAACAGAAAAGTATTTTGTGAGTATATATCAGAAAACAGAACACTTTTCTTCATAATAAAGCTTTTGGTAGTTACAAGACCGGTTCCACCCTATGGAATCGGTTTTTTTCTTTCAGGGTTCAGGGATAAATCGTATTTTTGCGGAAGTTTCCAGCGTATTTCTTAAACAATACGCTTTATTTTAGGTTAGTTGGTTAGAATAAGTCTAAATAAACTTTAGCATGCCAGAAGAAAAGCTCACGCCTGTGCAGGATCTCTCCGAAGATGAAAAACTCATCCAGGAAGTAACCGGTCAGAAGTATAAATATGGCTGGGTAACGCCCATCGAGTCAGACCTCGCACCCAAAGGGCTGAATGAAGATATTATCCGGCTCATTTCTTCCAAGAAGAATGAACCGGAGTTTATGCTCGAATACCGCCTCAAAGCCTACCACCACTGGCTTAAAATGACTGAGCCCGAATGGGCGCATATCCACTACCCTGCCATAGATTTTCAGAATATCCATTACTACGCGGCGCCCAAACAAAAGCCCAAACTCAACAGTCTTGATGAGGTCGATCCCGAACTGCTCAAAACCTTCGAAAAGCTCGGTATTCCCCTCCAGGAACAAAAAGTGCTCGCAGGCGTAGCCGTGGACGCTGTGGTGGACAGTGTATCAATCAAAACCACCTACAAAGAAAAACTCCGCGAACTGGGCATTATTTTCTGCTCCTTCAGCGAGGCCGTTCACGACTGCCCCGAACTGATCCGCAAATATATGGGCTCCGTCGTGCCTTATACCGACAACTACTACGCAGCCCTCAACGCCGCAGTATTTACCGACGGGTCTTTTGTCTATATCCCCAAAGGCGTGCGCTGCCCCATGGAGTTGTCCACCTACTTCCGGATCAACGAACAAAATACCGGGCAGTTTGAACGCACCCTCATCGTGGCCGAAGAAGGCAGTTATGTCTCTTATCTCGAAGGCTGTACCGCCCCCAAACGCGATGAAAATCAACTTCACGCGGCTGTGGTCGAACTCATCGCCTTCGACAACGCCGAAATCAAATACTCAACCGTGCAAAACTGGTACCCCGGCGACCCGGAAACCGGGGCAGGAGGTATTTACAATTTTGTAACCAAACGCGGCCTCTGCGAGGGCGTCCGCTCCAAAATATCATGGACACAGGTGGAAACCGGCTCCGCCATCACCTGGAAATACCCTTCGGTAGTACTCAAAGGCGATCACTCCGAAGGAGAATTTTATTCGGTAGCCGTCACCAACGGCAAACAACAGGCCGATACAGGTACCAAAATGACCCATATCGGCAAAAATACCCGGAGCCTCATTGTCTCCAAAGGAATTTCGGCCGGACACAGCAACAACAGCTACCGCGGGCTGGTCAAAATCATGAAAGGCGCGCAACATGCGCGCAATTTCTCGCAGTGCGACTCACTCCTGATCGGCGATCAGTGCGGCGCGCATACCTTTCCCTATATTGAAGTGGGAAATCAGACCGGAACGGTAGAACACGAAGCCACCACCTCCAAAATCGGAGAAGATCAAATATTTTACTGCAACCAGCGCGGCATTGACACAGAAAAGGCCGTAGCCCTGATCGTCAATGGCTACGCACGCGAAGTACTCAACCAACTCCCGATGGAGTTTGCCGTTGAAGCGCAAAAACTTTTGTCCATCAGCCTCGAAGGAAGTGTAGGGTAATAATTTCTTGAAACCAACTTTATGCTTAGCATCCAAAATCTCCACGCCTCTGTTGAAGGCAAACAAATACTAAAAGGCTTCTCCCTCGAAATTAAGCCCGGAGAAGTTCACGCCATCATGGGCCCCAATGGCTCTGGGAAAAGTACCCTCGCCTCGGTCCTTGCCGGAAAAGAAGACTACGAGGTCGAAGGCGGTGAGGTATCCTTTCACGGAAAAAATCTCCTCGAAATGGAACCCGATGAACGCGCAGGAGAAGGCCTCTTCCTCGCTTTCCAGTACCCGGTCGAAATCCCCGGCGTGAGTATGGTCAACTTCCTCCGCACCTCTCTCAACTCCGTCCGCGAATACCGCGGGCTGGAACCCGTCAGCGCAGGCGACTTCCTCAAACTGATGAATGAGAAGAAAAAAATCGTCGAACTCGATGCCAGCCTCACCAAACGCGCGGTCAATGAGGGTTTCTCCGGCGGAGAAAAAAAGCGCAATGAAATCTTCCAGATGGCTATGCTCGAACCTTCTCTGGCCATCCTCGACGAAACCGACTCAGGCCTCGATATTGACGCCCTCCGCATCGTCGCCAGTGCTGTCAACAAACTGAGAAACGAAAACAACGCTTTCCTCGTCATTACGCACTACCAGCGCCTTCTCGACTATATCGTTCCTGATGTTGTCCATGTCATGGTCAATGGAAAAATCGTCAAAACCGGAGGAAAAGAACTTGCCCTCGAACTGGAGGAAAAAGGTTATGACTGGATTAAATCAGAAGTTGCTGCCGGATAAATATACGCCTCATGACAAGTCCTACCGTCGCTAAAGACCAACTCAAAGAAGCTATCATTGCTGTTTTCCGGCAAAATGTCAGCGAATCCACTCCGGATTTTCCGCTGCGCCACGCCGCAAAAGAAGCGATTCACACACTCGATATTCCGACCCGTAAACACGAGGCCTGGAAATATACCAATCTCAAGCCTGTCCTCTCCCAGGGATTTGTCCCCGCCCCACAGGTTTCGATCAATTCGGTATCCCAATTCCTCATTCCGGGTCTCGACGCCGATGTGCTGACATTTGTCAACGGGCAGTTTCAACCTTCGCTTTCCGATCTTTCCCGCAACGGTGAAAACCTGGTCATCACGCCGATGCATCAGCTCCCCGATTCGGAAAAAGAACTGCTGGAAACGCATTTCGGAACCCTTGCCAACACAGAAACGGATTTTTTTACCGCACTGAATACGGCTTTTGCTTCCGAAGGGGTAGTCATCAAAGTACCCCAATCCAGAATAGCACCTGCCCCTGTTCATCTGCTCCATATCCACCATTCAGGGGGCCAGGCAGCCGCCATTCAGACGCGCAACCTTTTTGTAGTGGAAAAAGGCGCCGGGGTTAAAATCCTTGAATCCAGCCACTCGCTCAGTCACGAAACGGCGGCCCTCTCCAATGCTGTAACCGAAATCCGCGTAGGACAAAACGCCTCCGCCGAATATATTCAGTTGCAAATGGAATCCGCCCATTCCTCCCGTATTACCCGCACCGAGGTCTATCAGGAAGCCGACAGCCGGTTTTCTACCTTTACCATTACCCTCAGCGGGCAACTTGTGCGCAACAACCTCAACATCCGCCTCGGCGGCCCCAACGGAGAATCGATTCTGATGGGCGCTTACCTGCTTTCCGGTCTTCAGCATCTCGACAACCATACACAGGTGGATCATATTGCGCCGCACTGCTACAGCAACGAACTGTATAAAGGAATGATTGCAGAAAAAGCTACCGGGGTTTTCAACGGAAAAATTCACGTCCACCGCGACGCGCAGAAAACCAACGCTTTTCAGTCCAACCGCAATATACTCCTTTCCGATACTGCCAATATTTACACCAAACCCCAGCTCGAAATCTACGCCGATGATGTCAAATGCTCCCACGGAGCTACGACCGGCAGACTCGATGAAGATGCTATGTTTTACCTCCAGGCACGCGGAATTCCGGCTGATAAAGCGCGGATGATCCTGGTTCACGCCTTTATTATGGAAGTGGTGGAAAATATTTCGCTCGAACCCGTCGCAGATTATATCGCTTCGCTGATTGACCAAACTTTTGCCTGACATGCCTCATCCTACCACCCACGGCTTACCGTCCACTTTTGACCTGGAAAAAATTCGCCAGGACTTCCCGGCGCTTCACCAGACAGTGCATGGAAAACCGCTGGTGTATTTTGACAATGCGGCGACTTCCCAAAAGCCGGTTCAGGTAATCGAAAGACTCAATCACTACTACCGCGCCGAAAACAGCAATATCCATCGGGGCGTACACTTTCTCAGCCAGCAGGCAACCGACGAATACGAGGCTGCCCGCCATCTTGTGAGAGACTTTATCCATGCAGCTCACGAATATGAGGTGATTTTTACCCGGGGCACTACCGAATCTATTAATCTGGTGGCGAGTTCTTTCGGGCGAAAATATATACAATCGGGTGATGAAATTATCATTTCCACCCTCGAACACCACTCCAATATTGTTCCCTGGCAACTCCTTTGCGAGCAGACAGGCGCCATACTCAAAATTATCCCGATCAATGAAGCGGGAGAACTTGAAATGGAAGCCTACAAAAATCTCCTCTCCGAAAGGACAAAGCTGGTTTCAGTGGTATATGTCTCCAACGCACTCGGAACCGTTAATCCGGTGAAAGAAATCATTCGCCTGGCCCACGAACGAAATATTCCCGTCATGCTCGACGGCGCTCAGGCTGTACCCCATATGAAGGTGGATGTACAGGCACTGGATGTGGATTTTTTCGCCTTTTCGGGGCATAAGATGTTTTCCCCTACGGGGATTGGTGTCCTCTATGGTAAGGAAAAATGGCTGAATGAAATGCCTCCGTACATGGGAGGTGGAGATATGATCAAAGTAGTGAGGTTTGAAAAAACCGAATACGACGATCTTCCGCATAAATTTGAAGCAGGAACTCCCGATATTTCGGGTGGCATCGGGCTCGGGGCAGGGATCGCCTATATGAACGCCATCGGCATCGAAAACATCGCCGCATGGGAACACGAATTGCTGGCTTATGGCACCGAAGTCCTCAGCAGGATTGAGGGGCTGCGTATCATCGGAACCGCAAAGGAAAAGGCCAGTGTAATTTCGTTTCAGATTGGAAATATCCACCCTTATGATGCGGGCACGATTCTCGACCAGCTAGGCATCGCCGTGCGTACGGGACACCACTGCACCCAGCCGCTGATGCATCGCCTGGGCATACCCGGTACCATACGGGCTTCGTTTGCCTTTTATAATACCAAAGAAGAAATCGACCGGCTTGCCGAAGGCATAGCGCGGGTAAAACGTATGTTTTAATCATGGCCAGACCTATTGCAGACATAGAAGAAGAAATTGTAGATGAATTCAGTCTTTTTGATGAATGGCTCGAAAAGTATGAATACATTATCGAAATGGGGCAAAATCTGCCCGGTCTTCCGGAAACAGACAAAACCACAGATTATATCGTCCACGGCTGCCAGTCCCAGGTATGGCTTCACGCCGACAAAAAAGAGGGAGAAGTCGTTTTCAGGGCCGACAGCGATGCGATTATCACCAAAGGCCTCATTGCTATGCTGATACGCGTACTCTCCGGACAGTCGCCCCAGGAAATCCTCGACGCAAAGCTGGGTTTTATCGACCGTATCGGTATGCGCGAGCACCTCTCCCCTACCCGATCCAACGGACTGAATGCCATGATCAAACAGATGAAAAACTACGCTCTTGCCTACTCCATGAAACACGCCAACTGATCAGGAAATCCGCCATGAACAAAGAAGCGCTGAAAGACAATGTGATTGAAGTCATCAAAACGGTCTATGACCCCGAAATCCCGGTCAATATCTGGGAACTGGGTCTGGTCTATGATGTCGCAGTGAATGACGAGGGGAAAGCCCATATCCTTATGACCCTCACCGCACCTGCATGCCCGGCTGCAGAAATGCTTCCCGAAGAAATAAAGGAAAAAACCATGGGCATTGAAGGCATAAACGACGCAGAAGTGGAAATCACCTTTGACCCTCCCTGGACCAAGGAAATGATGTCGGAAGAAGCGATGCTTGAACTGGGTTTTATGTAGCCTATTTCACTTCCACCTCCAGCCATTCTCCGTTTGCCGATGCATAATACCAGTCATACATAAAGGTAAGAATATACCTGTATTCGCCCGGCTTTTCCGGCACATCCACATCCACATATGCCTCCACCGATGCGCCCGGAGCAATTTCTCCCCGCAGGCTTTCTGTGTTTTTATTAAACTGCGTAAATTTCTTTCCTGTATAAAAAAGCGAGGTCAGGTAAATGGGGATTTCTTCATTTACATCCAGTTTCACCGGAAAATCATAGTCATTAAATATTTTCACCTGTACGCGCAGGGAATCGCCATGATGCCATTCGTCCGGGAGATTTACCGGCTCGATCCTCAGTTTTCTGAATACCTGAAAATGGTCTTCGGTGCGAAAATAAAACTTATCGCCATACCTCGTGGTCAGCGAATCGCAACCCCCGCAAAAGGTATTGGATACGTAGAGCACGCGTTTATCCCGTACCTGCTCTTCCCCATCCCAAAGATCAAAGCTATTGGTGTGGTAGGTGAATGTGTTGAGCGCATGGGTAGGGTTTCCGCCAGTGTAAAAGGCGTATTTGGAGGGAAGCTGATAGGTATCGGTAAACACGACCGGGTTTCCGTTTGCCAGGCTGTCCATCTGCATAGCCCACTCATCCCAGCCGTGAAATTCGCGCCGGAACTGGCGCAATTCGGGGAAAATATTTACTGCCAGGTATATCCTCAGAAGAAAAAACAATACCCAGCCCGGAACCGCCAGCCGCCATACCCACTGCTTCCATTTTTCATTCCGCTCCAGAAACTGATAAGCGAGAATCATACCCGGAATATAAGCTCCTGCCGCCCAGTTTGCCTCAATCCAGCTATTGATACTAAACAATAAAAGAAAGCTGAGAATACCGGTAAAAACAAATTTCAGGGTTCTCTCAAATTCTCCCTCCGCCCGGTAGAGAAATCCTCCCACGATCACAGGAATACCCATCAATGGGCCTGCAAATAAAACCTGTCCCAGCATAAAATTGAAAAAGGTTTCCATCGGAAAATGGCCACGGGGCCGCTGCAGCAGGTGGTATCTGAAGGTTCCAAAATCATTTTGAATCAGCCAGTTAAGGTGAGGAATAAACAAAAGGGTACTCACCCCCACAATCACCCAGAACTGCCATTTGCGAAGAAGCCGGAGGTTGGAAAGGAGGGTGAAAAATAATACCATCACCCCGTGATATTTACTGTAAATCAACAAGGTCACCACAAGGGCAAGCCCGAGGGTATTTTTCAGTGATTCGGCTTTTAAAAACCGCTTGTATTGGTATAAAAACAGCGCAGTAAAAAATATATAGGGAGAATCAGGTACAGCAAGGAATCCGCCCACATGTACCATGATCATAGAAAAAACC
The DNA here is from genome assembly GCA_041391725.1 of Bacteroidia bacterium. Classification (GTDB taxonomy): domain Bacteria; phylum Bacteroidota; class Bacteroidia; order J057; family J057; genus JAGQVA01. The sequence continues at coordinate 138,482 of JAWKNL010000004.1, read as the reverse complement.
AGCACAAAGAAAAAAAGCGGGTTCTTCTGATCCGTCATTTTCCAGGTGAGCCCCAGTGCCCCCACCCCCATCAGCACAGAAAAAAACCGAACGCCCCATTCTCCTGAAAACAACCACGATCCGGCCCGGATCATCACTGCAATCATGGGTGCATGTTCGAAATACCCCCAGTCGGGATGTTGGCTGTACATCCAGTAGTAGGCCTCGTCGTGAAAAAGTTCGGTAAACACGGCCTGAAAGGCGTTTACCAAAAACCAAATCCCCAGCAAGCCGGAGGCAAGCCAGGGGAATGCATTAAGTCCGTTTTCCAGTTTCTGATACCACTTCACGGGAGGCAAAGGTAGTAACCCGCAGGCAATTCACCTAACAAAACTCCGCCGTCTAATGGCAATGCATATCGTTGCGGGAATGCATATCGTTATTGGGAAAACACTGCCCTGAGGGAATACGCACCGGTGCGTACCGGTCGAGATTCGGATCGTGGAGCGACCGCTCCAGAAAACCGGTGATCTGGCTGATCTGTGTTTCGCTCAGATGCAGGGGTACAAATTCTGGCGCAAGCTGGGTAGCAGGAACCCGCTGGTTTTGCGGAATGGCCGCATTTTTATATTCTACTACTTCTCTTATCGAGTGGAAAGTGCCTCCGTGCCCATAGAAAGGTGAATCTTTCAGGTTATACAGTTGGGGAACCTTAAATTTGTAGTTGTCTTCCTCCTTGCCCGTAAAGCCGCCTCTTCCGAGGTTGGCAGGGTTTTGTGCACTGGTTCCGTAGGTTCCGGGCCCCTCCATATCTGCCATGCCCAGGGCATAAAAATCCATGGTGTTGAGCGCGGGGCCATTATGGCAGGCCACACAATTTGCCTCTCCGAAAAACAGAAGTGCCCCGCGTTTTTCAAATCCGCTCATGGCATTTTTATCGCCTTTGAGCCACCGCTGGAAGGGTGCCTGGCTGGCAACTACGGTGCGCTCATAGGCAGCCATCGCCAGACCGGCATTCTCCCGTGTATATCTTTCAGACGTATCTATATCCGGATACGAATGGTCGAAATATTCTTTGAATACTGTCTTGTATATCAGATCGTTTTCCAGCCCCAGCCGATGTACGGTCATGCCTGCAATGGCCTGTGTTTCCACCCCTTCATACCCGAGCTTGTTCGTAGCAATGGGTGTGCCCTCTGTCCATCGGGCTTCCGTGCCTGCGTTGAGGTGGGTGGCACCAAACTGTCCGTTCCATAGTACATTGGTCTGGTAGGCGATATTCAGCACCGAAGGGGAGCGCACGGGCTGAACGTCCAGGCTATCTGCCGGATACGCTGGGTTGGCAGTCCGTTTTTCACCTATAAACCCAAATCCCAGTCCGCCTTCACCGATTCCCTGCTGGATACCTGCCTGAAAACCAGCCGCTGCATGGTGGCAACTTGCACAGGAGTAGGTGTACATTCCCTGGGTGTATTTGGGGTGAATGCCCAGTCGGGTTTCGTGAAATAATTTTTTACCCAGATCCACCCGCGCGGTGGTGATCGGATTGCGGGGATCCTGGGGAATAGACGCGTAATCATCACTCTCCGGAAGCATATACGCCGACAATCCCTCCCCGCCCGAGGCTGCAATCAGCGCATCTTCGAGCGCAGCATCCAGATCAAACCCCGGCGACTGCTCTACCATCTGACAGCCCGAAACCCATAGAGAACCTATTACCCAGAACAATAAATAATAAAAGTATTTTTGATTCATATCACCCCTGTTTTTCATCTTACACAAAGGGCAATATTTATACCACTGGAATTTTACATTCGCAAATTATCAAAACAATTGCGGAGGTGGCGACCAGGGTTCTGTAAGCCCCGGAAAATCAGCCCTGACGTTCCCTACCTGCGGTGATACGGGGTAGGCTTTCATGCGTTTCGATTCATAGGGTTTCAGCACGGCAATAGCCTCTCCGGCAGTGGCTCGGGGGTCCATCCACCGGGCGACGCTGTCGCCGGTAAGGATCACCGGCATCCGGTCATGGATATCGGCCATCAGTTCGTTGGGCGTGGTGGTAATGATTGAAAATGAGGGAATTCGCTTTCCTTCCGGGCTGAGCCACTCATCGGCAATACCGGCAAAATAGAAGGGTGTTTCATCCCGAAGGGTTATAAAATGAGGTTGTTTCCCTGCCCCGGTTTTTTTCCATTCATAAAACCCATCTGCATACACCAGGCAGCGGTTTCGCCTGACCGGTTCGCGAAAGGCGGGCTTTTCCAGCAGCGTCTCAGCCCGGGCATTGATAGTGCGCACGCCGATGGAAATATCTTTTGCCCAGTAGGGAATCAGTCCCCACCGGAAATAAGAGGTATGCATCGTATCACTCATTGCAAGCACCGGCGCGTACTGGGTCGGAGCAATATTATACCTGGGCCGGGAATCGGCCACTACCCCTTCGGGATACACAATCTCTTCCGGATTCAGCGCACGGGTGAAGGTATATCTTCCACACATATCCTTTGTTTTTTGCTGAATTTCGGAAAAATAATCTGCAACATCCAACCGCAAATCAACAGATTCCGTGATTGTATAGAGAAAGAATGTTTCCCATCTTTACAGCCTATGCTTTCTTCTTATGGTTTTCGGTCAGCTATGAAGACAATTCAGATTCTTCCGCTCTTTTTGTTTGCCCTGTTTCCCTCTCTGCTATTTTCTCAGGGAAAACTGGTGATGACAGGCGGTGGCAATATTTACGGCGGCGGCTGGAGTGAGGCCCCTTTCCAATGGGCGATCCAACAGGCGTCCAATCACCGGCTGGCCATTCTCCGCACCACGTACCCACCTGAAAATCAGGAAGATTATTACCTTTCTCTGGGAGCAGAAAAAGCCCGCTATTTTGTCATTTCCTTTCCCAGCCTTGCCAATCACCGCCCGTTGATTGATACCCTTATGCAATACGACTTCTGGCTTCTGGAAGGCGAAAATGCACTGGACACTTATTCGCTGTATAAAAGCACACGGGTTGACTCGGCAATGAGGGTCAAATTCAGGGAAGGCGGCGTGATCGGTGCCAATGGAAATATGGCTTCGCTGCTGTCTGATATTATTTTTACGGCTCCCTACGGCGACATTGAAAGCCACGAGGCCATCCGCGACCTGGCAGATACGCGTATCCAGCTCAAAAATGACTTTCTGCCATTTATGGAAGGATATGTCATTGATCCTTTTTTGTCAGAAAAGAGAAGGTTTGGCAGACTGATCACTTTTATGGCGCGCTGGTGGCTGGAAAAAAAGGATCCGATCGCAGGTCTGGGGATAGATGAACAAACGGCTTTATGTATAGACGCCAGCGGTAATGGCCAGGTAATGGGAACCGGTGCGGTAACGATTCTGCTCAACGATATCAGCCAGGCTTCCTTCAAAAATAGTAATGGCAGTCCCACCATCGACTCCCTGCAGATGATCCAGTTGCTCGACGGAGACGTTTTTAATCTGGTAAGCTGGGAAACCCGGACAAACGGAATACAAATGATTCCTCCGGTGAGGGAAGAGACACTGGGCAAAACCATGCTTTTTTCGGCTGGTACAAGCCTGTCAGACACCGATAGATTCCTCGATACGCTGATATTTGGTTCGGGGTATGATACCGATCCCATCCTCATTGTCACCAGTGAAAGCGGAGAATATGCCCCCGCGCTGAAAGCCGTGCTTGAGTCCAGGGGTGCGCCCCGGGTGGGTATTCTGCGCACCACAGACCTTATGGAAAATGACTTTTCACAGAATACAGATATTCCGACAGCCGGTAAAATTTTGTTTACCCAGAATGATCCGATTCATATTCAGGCATTTCTGAAATCAGGAGTCAACGGCCCTTTGTTGCATTCCCGGATCTGGGATGCGGAGACCGTTGTGGCTTTTATGGGTGAAGACTGCCAGCTTGCCGGGCCCTGGCTTCTGGCTTCGCAGCAGGTACGTGCAGCAACCCTTTCGCCGGAGGACGAGACCCTGATTATCCAGCCGGGGCTGGGGTTGCTTCAGACGACGACTATTGTTCCGGAAAAAGATTTTGGCAGTTATTTTTCCTATATCACAACGGGTATTCCGTTTCTGATGGTTTCAAAGGCGCTCACCTACGGCATAACCATACCGGAGGGAAGTTTTGTAAAATATTTTTCCAGAGAAATGAAAACAGCGATGGTATCCTACGGGCCGAAGCCCGTAATGCTCCTTCACCACGCGGGCGGAAAAGTGCGAATGCCGGAGTATGTTTCCCCTGAAAGCCGCAATTCGACCGGATTTGAACGACTTACTCTGTCAGTTCTCGACAGCATGATCTATCCATTGGGAAAGGTTGCCAGTGCTGCGCATCAAATACCGGAGGAAAACAGCGGCTGGTTCAGCGTATTCCCCAACCCTGTGGGAGAAGATCTTAATATTCTGCTTGCGGGAAACCCTTCGGGCACATTTACATTCCAGCTTATCAACAGCGAAGGCCAGAATATTGTCAGTCGCACAGTAGTCATTCGGCCCGGAACGCCTACCCTCAGCCTGCCGCTACCCGTGATGGCGGCGGGGGTTTATGTGTTGCTGGTGAAGGAAAATGGGAGTAAAATCATTCAGCGGATTCAGGTCATACACTAAATCAACCAACCGCCCCCTTTCCCGTATGAGGAAATAGTCTGGAATATTGTCAAAATTTGCTTTTAAAAGCTGAAAAAATGACAGTAATTTTGGCAGGGTACAGGAATTGATACCAAATACTGTTGATTAGCCAACAAATAAGTTTAAATTTAAGTTAATCAACGAAACAGACGAAAAACAAAATTAAAAATTCCCAGAACGGAAAATTTATATGGCAGATAATCAACATCCGACCGACAGAAACAGAGGTCCAAAACCCAACAACAATATTTACTGGATATACATTGTTGTACTGGCCTTTTTCATTCTGGTGATGTACATGGTCGGCAATCAAACGGGTCCCCGGGAAATTTCGATTACCGAATTTGAAAAACTGAATAACGACGGCATGGTGGAGCGGGTTGACGTCGTCAATGGTACCGGTGTTCAGGTTTATCTCACCCCGGAAGGCAAAAAACTGGCTCAGGAAGACCCCAAAAATAAAGACCTGAAAATCAATCCCAACGGACCTCAATACTTTATGAAACGAGGTTCTGCTGAGGCCACCGAAAATTACCTTGTGGAAAATAAAATTCCCCACACCTATGTGGAAAGAACCGAATGGGGTGATGTCATTCAGTTTCTGATACCCATCGGTATTCTGGTCGCGCTGTGGTTCTTTTTTATGCGCCGGGTAGGTGCAGGTGGGGCAGGCGGGCAGATTTTCAACATTGGTAAAAGCCGTGCCAATCTTTACGACAAAGAAAATAAGGTAAACGTCACCTTCAACGACGTCGCAGGCCTGGAAGAGGCCAAAGAGGAAGTTCAGGAAGTAGTAGAATTCCTCAAAAACCCCCAGAAATTTACCAAACTTGGCGGTCATATCCCCAAAGGGGTCCTGCTGGTAGGCCCTCCCGGAACCGGTAAAACCCTCCTTGCCAAAGCTGTGGCAGGAGAAGCGAAAGTGCCTTTCTTCTCTCTCAGCGGTTCCGACTTCGTCGAAATGTTTGTCGGTGTGGGTGCAGCCCGTGTCCGCGACCTTTTCAAACAAGCCAAAGAAAAAGCGCCCTGTATCATTTTTATTGATGAAATTGATGCAGTAGGTCGTAGCCGGGGAAGAATGAACGTTACCGGTGGCAACGACGAGCGCGAAAATACCCTCAACCAGTTGCTCGTTGAAATGGACGGATTTGGCAGCGATACAGGTGTTATTATCATGGCCGCCACCAACCGCCCCGACGTGCTTGACCCCGCGCTTCTCCGCGCAGGAAGATTTGACCGACAAATTGGCGTTGACCTGCCCGATATAAAAGGAAGGGAAGCGATATTCAAAGTCCATCTCAAAAAACTTACCCTCTCCGACGAGGTTAATATCAAACGCCTCGCCTCACAGACTCCCGGCTTTGTGGGCGCCGACATTATGAACGTCTGCAACGAAGCCGCACTCATCGCTGCGAGAAAAAATAAAAAAGCTGTGGAAATGGATGACTTCCAGGATGCCGTCGATCGCGTCATCGGAGGTCTGGAGAAGAAAAATAAAATTATTTCTCCCGAAGAAAAGAAAATTGTGGCCTACCATGAAGCCGGCCATGCTGTGACCGGGTGGTTTCTCGAACACGCGCACCCGCTGGTCAAAGTTTCTATCGTACCCCGTGGCCTCGCAGCCCTCGGTTATGCCCAATACCTCCCGAAAGAACAATATCTCCGCACCTACAACGAGTTGATCGATACCATGTGTATGACCCTGGGCGGAAGAGCTGCAGAAGAGATTATTTTTGGCGAGGTCTCCACTGGTGCACTCAGCGATTTGGAAAAAATCACGGCCACTGCCTACGCGATGGTCACCCGCTATGGCATGAATTCTAAAGTGGGACAAGTCTCCTTTAAAGAAGATGGGGAATACAATTTTTCCAAACAATACTCAGAAGCAACGGCAAAAATTATCGATGAAGAGGTAAAAAATATCATCGACATGGCCTATGAGCGGACCAAAAAACTGCTCAGAGATCATAACTCCGACCTGGAAGCGATTGCCCAGGAGCTTCTCCGCAAAGAAGTACTTTTCAAAGAGGATCTTGCCCATCTCATTGGAGAGCGCCCCTTTAAAGAATATAACCCGCTGGCACTGGAGGAAGAGAGCCCCGCGACTGAGGAACAAAAAAATGGAAACCATCACAACGGTGAAGCTTCAGCCCAGGATCGTCTGGAACTGGAAGACGAATCCAAGAGCCTTTGACGCAGCGAAATAAAATATACTTTGCTTCTGATCTGCATCTGGGTGCGCCTGACCACGCGGCGAGTTTGCTGCGGGAAAAACACTTTGTCCGCTGGCTGAAACACATTCAGCACGAAACCAGTGAGCTTTATCTGCTGGGCGATATATTCGACTTTTGGTTTGAATACCGCCATGCCGTACCCAAAGGATTTGTGCGACTGATGGGGCAACTCGCCGAAATGGCTGACGCAGGCATTGTTATCCATATTTTTACCGGAAATCACGACCTCTGGTACCGCGATTATTTCCCCAAAGAGATCAACGCGCGGGTGTACACCCAACCGGTAATCAGGGAGATACACGGGCGTAAGTTTTACCTCGCCCACGGCGACGGACTGGGGCCCGGTGACAACGGCTACAAATGGATGAAAAAGGTATTCACCAACCGCCTCAACCAATGGCTGTTTACCCGCCTCCACCCCGACTATGGCATTTCACTGGCAAATTTTTTCTCCGGCCTTTCCCGAAATCACAATTACACCGGGACAAACGAAAAAGAGGTATTTCACCACGGTGAAAAAGAATATCTCTACATACACGCAAGGGAAGTACTCCGGCAGGTTCCCGATATTAATGCCTTTGTCTTTGGACACAGACATATCCTTATTCAGGAAGAATTGACGCCTCACTGTGAGTTGGTTATGCTTGGCGACTGGATTCAATATTTTTCTTTTCTCTGCGTAAATGAAGAAGGAATCCAACTCGATGTATTCCCGATGTTACCCCATCAAAATCCGGCTGTGGTATGATCAGGCAAATGGCCATTATCGCAATACTTCTGAGTGCACGTATGTCTGCGTTTGGTCAGGATACATTATTTAACCTCCGGAGCCCTTTACAGACCATTCCCCTAAACACCGGGTACGAATCGATGGATGTTGACAATGAGGGAAATATCCTGCTGATCGATACAGACAAAAGCCAGGTTGTCAAAATCCTTCAGACCACTGCCTACGACTCATCCATTGTCATCGGAGGCAAAAGCCACAGAAATGAAGGCTTTCTCCATCCGGTAAAAATATCAGTTAAAAACCGACAGAACCTCTATCTCCTCGATGATGTAAGCCGGAAGATTTTGCTCCTCAACACCAATTTTAAAGTGGCAGGCGAAATTAATTTTCTCACCCCTCCGCCCGATGTCAATGGAAGTTTTGGTGGTGAAAGCGACATTTACCCGGTCAGCTTTGATGTGAGCATGGATGGAACCCTTTTTGTGCTCAACCAGTTTGACAACAAAGTATATGTTTTTTACCCTTCGGGAAAGTTTCAGCTATCTTTCGGCGGGCTCGACTACGGTTCCGGTGCGTTATTACACCCTGTTGATATTCAGGTAAATGAAAAAAATTATGTCTTTGTCTCAGATACCGCCACCGGGCAGATTCTGATTTTTGACAATTTTGGGGTATTCAGAACGAAAAGAAAACCACAGACCGCATTTGCCTGGAAAAACTTTCACCTTAGTGGCAATTCGCTCATCTGTTTTGACTCCGGCCATATTTATCTCGAAAACCTGGTTACGGGAAAAAACCATTCCCTGACCCTTCCCCCGGATCAAACCCTCACAGATTTAAAACTTAAAGGGGAATACCTTTACTTGTTGCAAAAAAATGCGATAAATTTGTACCGCCCGGGCGAATAAGCGCAGGGGCTTTAGCCAACACTACAAGAGATGCTCGAAAAACTCGCACAGATCGAACTCCGCTTTGAAGAAGTGAAGCAGGAAATTATCGACCCGGAGGTCATGGGTGATATGAAACGCTATAAAGCGCTTAATATCGAGTATAAGGAACTGGAAAAAATTGTTGTAAAAACCCTCGAATACCGGACTGTCCTTAGCAACATCGCCAACTGCAAGGAAATCATCAATACCGAAAAGGATGAGGAGATGAAAGACCTCGCCAAGGAAGAACTCGCGGAGCTTTTGCCGGAAAAAGAAAAAATTGAGGAAGAAATCAAGTTCCTCCTTATTCCCAAAGATCCCAACGATTCGAAAAACGTGGTGCTGGAAGTGAGTGCGGGTACCGGAGGCGATGAAGCCAGCCTTTTTGCCGGCGACCTGTTCAGGATGTACCAGCGTTACTGTGAAAAACAAGGACTGCGCTTTGAAATCAACAGCCTTCAGGAAGGTACACAGGGCGGGTATAAAGAAGCCATTGCTACCATCAGCGGAGAAGATGCCTACGGTCTGCTCAAATTTGAATCGGGGGTGCACCGGGTACAACGAGTGCCCAAAACCGAAGCGCAGGGGCGTATCCATACTTCCGCTGCGACAGTTGCCATTATGCCGGAAGCCGAAGAGTTTGATGTCGAACTCAATGACAGCGATATTATCAAGGAGACCAAAACTGCTTCCGGTCCCGGCGGCCAGTCAGTCAACACGACGTATTCGGCGGTAGTGCTTACCCATAAGCCCACCGGTATCCGCGTGTCGATGCAGGATGAAAAGTCGCAGTTGAAAAACCTCGAAAAGGCCATGCGCATATTGCGGGCGCGAGTATATAAACTCGAAATGGACAAACGGAAGCAGGAAGAAGACCAGCTCCGCCGATCTATGGTAGGCAGTGGAGACAGAAGTGAAAAAATCCGGACTTACAACTTCCCGCAAAGCCGGGTTACAGATCACCGCATCGGGCTTACGATCTACAATCTGGCAGGTATTCTCGATGGCGACCTCGATCAGTTGATCGAGCAACTCCGCCTGGCCGACAATACCGCCAAACTCAAAGAAGGCTCCTCCTGATCCGGCCTGGATCAGGCAAAACCCGGCCTGGATCAGGCAAAACCCGGAATGGAAAAATCTGCTCCCAGGCGCTCGTTGATGAGCGTCTCCGCCAGTTTGTAGTCTATTTCATCAATATTGGTCAGATCCCGGGTCAGTATTTCCAGTATCTCCTGGTTGATCTGCCCACGGCGGTAGGCATCTGCGTAAGGAACCCGGCTAAAGGAAACCAGTTCATATCGCGAATAGTATGGCACAAAGTGTTGCCCCAGCAGGTGCTCGACCTTTTTGAGGAATAAAAACCGGTCATCGGCTACGGTATCACGCATTTCCACAAAATTTTCCAGCGCCATTTTGGCTATGGCATCGGCATTATCCTTTCGCTCCCGCTGATAGACTGCAAACACCTCCTCCCAGTCGCTGCCGTAGCGGTCAATACACTCGTTCATCACCGTACAATCCTCAAATGCAGCATTCATTCCCTGGCCAAAAAACGGAACAATGGCATGCGCAGCATCCCCAATCAGTGCTACTTTATCTTTCCAAACCCAGGGAAAACAGCGGATGGTAACCAGGGAACTTGTCGGATTGCGGAAAAAATCTTCGAGCAAATCAGGCATAAGCGGTACCGCATCCGGAAAATTTTTCACAAAAAATGCCTCAACTTCGCCTGGCGTGGTCAGCCCTGCAAAACTGTTTTCACCTTCAAAAGGGAAAAACAAAGTGCAGGTGAATGAGCCATCGGGGTTGGGAAGGGCAATCATCATATAGTTGCCCCTGGGCCAGATATGGAGTGCGTGTTTTTCCAGTAAAAAAGAACCGCCCGGCCCGGGAGGAATCGTCAGCTCTTTATACCCGTGCGCAAGGTACGACTGCGAAAAGTCAAACCGGGGGGTTTTCTGCATATCGTAGCGCACAGCAGAAAAAGCGCCGTCACATGCAAGGGTAACAGCGCCCGGAGCCGTAACCTTCTCTCCGCTTTGGAGGTCTTTCAAGACCAATTCTCCGGTGTCGAAGTCCATTGTATCACACTGTTTATTGAAGTGAAAATGGACATTGGGGTGTGATTCGGCCATGGACATCAGAGACATATTCAAATCGCCACGGGAAACAGAGTAAATACAACTTTTCCGGTCACGGCTGTAGGGCTGAAAAGTCTGATCGCCGGTTTCGTCGTGGATCATCCTTCCGTACATAGGAATGGCCATCTTCATCACCGCTGCCTCCATTCCCGTTTCTTTCAGCGCGTGTATTCCCCTCACAGAAAGCGCAAGATTAATCGACCGGCCTCCCTGAGCGCCGCTGATACGCATATCCGGTCTCCTTTCATAGACATTCACCGACAATCCTTTTTGAGCCAGATATACGGCCATAAGGGAGCCTGCCAGGCCTGCTCCGGCGATATTTACGGGGTAAGAATCACGCTCTTTCATAGCTGAATTTGTAAATTTTAGTGCTTAATAGACGGCAAATTACTATCTTATGCCGGGGAATTAAAAAGAGATATGGCAAAAATCAAAATCGGCACTGCTGATGATCATAGCTTATTCAGAATAGGTCTCTCCTCTCTGCTGGAAGAGAATCCAGACTTTAAAATTGTACTTCAGGCAAGCAACGGCAATGCACTGATCAGGGATATTCCTGATACTAAGCCGGATATTATTCTGCTTGATCTGAATATGCCTGTGATGGATGGAATGGAAGCTGCCGGAATTATCAAAACCGAATACCCCGAAATCCGGCTTATCGCACTTTCCGGGTATGATAAAGAAGAGTTTATACTTCGTATGATCGAAATGGGGATAAACGGTTTCCTCAACAAAAACAGTGAACCGGAAGAAGTTGAAATGGCGATTTATTCGGTAATGGAAAATGGCTTTTACTTCAACGATCATGTTTCCCGCGTAATTCTCAAAGGGCTGCTAACCAAAAAGCGGATTAACCCTACTTTCAATAAAGATGCAGAATTCAGCGAAAAGGAATACGAAATCCTGCGGCTCATCTGCGAAGAATACACCAACAAGGAGATTTCCGATAAGTTGTATATGAGCGTCCGCACCATTGAAGGGTACCGCAACAGTCTGCTCAAAAAGACAGGCGCGAGAAATACGGCCGGACTGGTAGTATTTGCCTACAAAAATGGCATTATTGATTAAACAACTGCGGTGCCGGAGCCGAAAGTTTTACCAGTGCCTGATAATACAATTCCACGGCTTTATGTTTGGATGCATCAAACCGGAAATCGAGTGACTGGGTAAGGTAACGTGTAGCTTCCTGAAGAGAAACCTTGTAAGCTGCGGCCCATCTTTCGGCGCAGGCTTCCAGGTGGTTGACTCCCCAGCGCATGGCATCATTCATTTTACTGAGAAACTGAGAAGACACCTGGCCTGGATAATAAGCCCATACAGCAAAAGCAAAGGGCAATCCCGTCATTTTACGCCACTCTTCGGAAAGGTCATAGGCATACCGGTAGTGGTTGCGAACATGAAGTGCCTTATCGCCGATGATCACGCCTCCGACGTTTGCGTCTATCATGTCAAAATGTTTCTGGTCAGGCATGACAAAGTTTGCCTTTTGTTTCCAGTGATAACGCATCAGAATCTGTACCAGCCCATTGGAGGTATTGGAGTGCGGATCGAGCAGGATCGTATCCAGCTTATCTACGGGTCGCTGGGAAAACAGAAAACCGACTCTACCGGCCCGTTTGCTCCCAGGCAGTAATTGGGCATAATGGAAAGCTTGCTGAAGCGGGGCAGCGAGCCCACAGGTATCAGCGCTACCTGGCACTTTTTGTCATATAAAGCATCGGCGCAGGCTGAGGGAGGATACAGGTGGAAACAAGCCTCCTGGTCGGAAATCAGCCTTTCAAAACCGTCCATAAAGGGGCGTGTATTCAGATATGCGACAAGTGCGACGTCTATCATATGGGTTATCCTACGTTTAATTTCGTGCTTTCAAGGTGGGTGGTATCGTTGAGAAGGTCAAGCCTTGTCCCTCCCTCCTCGTCAATGGTTATAATGGACAAGCCGGTATTGTGGTGATTGTATTTTTCCATATGCTGCATCCCCTCCCCCATCAGGTTGCTGAGAATCACCCGAAGCTGGCGACCGTGAGAACAGAGAAGTATTGTACTTCCCATATGCTGCGTGATAAGCGCGTCAAACAGCGGACGGGCACGATCCCATGCCTCCAGTGGCGATTCGCCTCCTTCTGCACGTTGGGAGAAGTCTCCTTCAGCCCAGTGGTGAAGAATCTTCCTGAAATCGCGGTTTTGTTCGGGAGAAGGCTTTTTGCCTTCGTGAATACCCAGTTTAATTCATTTAACCCTTCGTGAGAATGAATCTCATGCCCCAGGGTCTTCCAGAATGAAAGGGTCTGATGGGTACGGGTCAATGTGCTGGCATATACCGCATCAAACTTCATATACCGGTAATGCTCAAAAAATGCCTGAGCCTGTGCGTACCCTTCGGCATTAATAGAAGAATTGATGCCGCTCCCCTGCACGATCCCCTGGCGGTTGTAGTCGGTCTCTCCGTGTCGAAGAAAATAAAGCGTCAGTTTTCTCATACTTTGGAAGCGTAATCGGATTCTGCCTCAAATGACTCGACGGAAAAATCGTGAACGACGTGTAAAGCGTATTCTTTCAACGGGAACAAATCCTGCCCTTGAGATCAGATCTATCAGTTCGGGAGTTGACATAGCGGGATTTTGATCCTCAGCACCAGCCATAGAGTATATTTTGGTGGTGTCATCGATGGTTCCATCAATATCATCCACGCCGTAAGAAAGTGAGAGTTGGGTGGTACGTCGCCCGATCATAGGCCAGTAGGCTTTTACATGGTCGAAATTGTCGAGGTAAATGCGGCTGATGGCATAGTTTCGAAGGTCTTCTATCACCGATACTTCGGGGAGATGGGACATTTCATTGTTCTGGTTGCGAAACTTCAACGGGATGAAGGTCTGAAAACCGCCGGTGCGGTCCTGAAGTTCGCGCAGTCTGCGCATATGATCTACGCGGTGTGCATAGGTTTCGATATGGCCATAGAGGATGGTGGCATTGGTGCGGAGCCCCAGGTTGTGTGCGGTTTCGTGGAGTTCGAGCCATTCGTTGGAGGAGCATTTTCCACCGGCAATCTGGGCACGAATAGATTCATCGAAGATTTCGGCACCACCACCGGGAATGGATTCGAGACCTGCGGCGATAAGGATTTCGAGCCCTTCACGGTAGGACACTTTAGCTTTTTTGAAGATATAGTGAAATTCTACCGGCGTCAGCGCCTTGACATGGAGGTCGGGGCGATGCGCTTTTATGGCTTTGAAAAGTTCGGCGTAAAAAGTCAGGTCGTACTGCGGCAGTACCCCACCCACAATATGCACCTCGGTTACAGGTTTATCGTCGTATTTGCGAACGATATCCATGATTTCATCGAGAGAAAATTCCCATCCGTCTTCCCTTTTCTTAATCCGGCGCGAATAGGCACAAAACGCACAGGTATAAATACAGACGTTGGTCGGTTCGATATGAAAGTTGCGGTTGAAATAGGTGCGCTTACCGTTTTTTAGCTGGCGAATGTGATTGGCCAGCATGCCGAGGAAGGGAAGTTCACCTTCCTCATAAAGGTAGAGGCAATCCTGATCCGAAATTCTTTCGTTATTCAGGACTTTATCAATGACAGATTTTTTTTCCGGGGAAATTTGGGACTGATGGGAGAGGTAGTCAATCAGATTCATGGACGCAGGTTTAGGTAAATACTCCACAACACCACAAACTTACAATTTTTTCTGAAACTTCTGTATCTTTTTACGTGAAGATCGCAAGGGTGTTGTCATAAAAACAGGCAAATATAGGATTTGAAAAGGAAATAGTGAACAAATGGTTATATGCTGAAAATCAAACCAATATTCCAATAAACGTCTATAATTTTTGCATTTTTCCTAAAATTTTGGCGGTAGTATCTAAAAATTATATATCTTTAAGCTTGGTTTTTTCTGTAGTAGAAGAAGATATACCCATTTTTGCAAAATTTGACTGCCTAATCTATGCGATTAGTTGATCCCGGACTATCTTTTACAGCGGTTTACTCGGTCTTTCACCACGAGTATCTGGGCTATATGTTTGGTGCGCATATCGTACAACTTCTCCCTTCGGGAGACCTAAGCCTGGTTCACCACAGACTGGTGCCCGAAAACATGGAGGAGTTTCTCCATGGGCTGGATGAGAAAGATAAAACCCTGATAAAACTGGCGGATGAAATTTCTCCGAAAAAAATAATCAAAAAATTTGGAGGAAATCCTCGCAATGAAGCAGAATTTTTTACTACCCGCTTTGTAGGCGAACTCGCCAATCTTGCCACCAATTTTGTCCAGCGAAAGGTGGCCGTCATCCTGACGCTACTTGAAGGAAAACGCATATTTGAAATGGGAAATGACGGGTATCCCGCCAAAGAACCCATCACACTGCTCGATGAAAAGGCCTCTGTATGGTTTCATTTCCGCAAAAAAGAATCTTTTACCCGATACTATCCTACGATCAAACTCAGAGGAGAGTCGGTAAAACTGATGGGACTCGACGCCCGGCTGATCTGTCTGCAACCGGCATGGGTGTTGCTCAATGGCGAGCTTTTCACTTTTGAGGAAGATGTTGACGGAAAAAAACTCCTCCCTTTTCTGGTAAAGGAATATATCGTCATCAACCGCGAAACAGAAGCTGTATATTTTGAAAAGTTTATCGCCCGGGTAATTGAAAGCTATAATGTGGTCGCCAAAGGATTTGATATTATTGATGTAGAGGAAAATCCTGAATTTCAGATACTTGTAAAAGAACACGATGGAAGCAGCATTTCCATTCTGCCCCGGGTTCGCTACGGATCATTTTGCCTCGACCTGCTGAAGACCGGCAAAATTCAGGCTCACCTCCACAAATCGAACGAGGGATATACGTTCCACCGCATCTTCAGGGATGTAAAGGCAGAAAAGGTGATGACTGACTTCCTCGATGCGATCAGCCCCAATAAAAACAGCCTGACTCCCTGGGAATATGTAGAAAAGGAAAAAGGGCTGGCCTGGATTTCCAGCTTTCAGGAGAAACTCTCCCATCGGGGAATTCAGATTGTACAGGAAAACAAATCGTACCGCATCAACCTTGCCCGCCCCGAAATTTCCCTTACCACTCAGGACGCAGGTGACTGGTTTGATATAAAAGCAATTGTCACCATCGGGCAATTTCAGATTCCCTTTATCAAATTCAGAAGTCACATTCTCCGCAATAAACGCGAATATGAATTGCCGGACGGATCGGTCGCCATCCTTCCGGATGAGTGGTTTTCCGATTATCAGCACCTGCTCGAAGTCTCGGAAGTTCACGACGGAGAAACCATCAGTATCAAAAAATACCAGGCGCCGCTGCTCAATTTCCCTTCCCGCTCCAACGGCACCCAGCGCCTGTTTGAATCTGCGCGCCAGCTTGACCGCGTACCGGAGGCGCCCCTGCCCACTCATCTGAAAGCCGAACTTCGAAACTATCAGTTTCAGGGCTACAACTGGCTCATGTTTATGAAATCACACAACATGGGCGCCATCCTTGCCGATGATATGGGTCTGGGAAAAACCCTTCAGGCGCTGACATTGCTCCAGAAATTAAAGGAGTCGGGCGAATCACAACCGCCTACCCTGGTCATTCTCCCCACCTCTCTGGTGCACAACTGGAAAAACGAAGCAGAAAAGTTTACCCCACAGTTGCAGGTTCATATCCATACCGGAATCAACAGAGCTAAAAACCCGGAAATATTTTCGGCCTACGATATTATCCTCACTACTTATGGGATTGCCCGGCAGGACATTGAAATTCTGCGCACTTTTCCATTCAATTATGTGATCCTTGATGAGAGCCAGGTAATTAAAAATCCCGAATCCAAGACTGCACGCGCCATTCGCAAACTGGTTGCCATGCACCGGCTGTCGCTGACCGGTACGCCGATCGAGAATACAGTCATGGATATATGGTCGCAAATGGCATTTCTCAACCCCGGCCTTCTGGGAAATGAAACCTTTTTTAAGCGGTTTTATGTACAACCCATTGAGAAGGAAAGAGATGCCAAACGCTCAGCAAAACTTCAGCGGATCATCTATCCTTTTATTCTCCGGAGAAAAAAACAACAGGTAGAAAAGGAACTTCCACCTAAAATCGAAAAGCTGCATTACTGCGATATGACCGATAGTCAGAAGGAGTTTTATGAAGAAACCCGCAGCAGCTACCGCAACTACCTCCTCGAACTTATCAGCCAGGGTACCTGGAAAAAGAATAAGCTCAACATCCTCACCGGGCTCCAGAAATTGCGGCAGATTGCCATTCACCCTCAACTTGTCGATAAGGAGCAGTTTGACCTCGAATCATCGGGAAAATATCAGGAAGTAAAAAGGATGCTCGAACAGGTAGTTCATAAAAAACGATCGAAAGTGCTGATATTCAGCCAGTTTGTAAAAATGCTCCAGATTCTCAGGGCAGATCTCGACCAAGAAGGCATTCGGTACAATTACCTCGACGGAAGCACCCGGGACCGGCAGGCACAGGTGGATTCGTTTCAACAGGACAAAGATATTCAGGTTTTTCTTATCAGCCTTAAAGCCGGAGGGGTAGGATTAAACCTGACGGCAGCGGATTATGTGTTTATTCTCGATCCCTGGTGGAATCCTGCGGTAGAAAATCAGGCGATCGACCGTTCGCACCGGATCGGGCAAAAGAAGACCGTGTTTTATTATAAATTTATTACCACCGAATCCATCGAGGAGAAAATACTAAATCTACAGCGCAAAAAAGCCCAGCTTTCCGATGAGATCATCAACGTGGAAGAAGACATGTACAAATCGCTCGACATCGGGGATATTGAAGATTTGCTCAAATAAAATCAGACAGAAACGCTGCCGGCTTTTTCTTTAGCGGCAACTTTTTTCTTCCGGCTGTCGGTAGTGCCTGCGGGAGATTCGATGGGCGAAGGTGGCAGAACAAAATATACCGTAGTGCCAATATCAATCTGAGATTCGATCCAGATTCTGCCCTTATGTTGTTCTACAATTTTTTTGCAGATAGACAGCCCGATACCGGTTCCCTTATACTGTGATTTTTTGTTGTGGAGGCGGAGGAAAAGGCCAAATATTTTGTCTTTGTACGCCTCATCCATTCCGATTCCGTTGTCAGCCACTTCAAACCGGTAACCTTCTTCCGTCTGACTGCAGCTAATTTTTATTTCAGGCTTTCGCCCGGCACTCCGAAACTTGATGGAGTTATCCACCAGGTGCTGGAATAGCTGGACCATCTGCACTTTGTTGGCAGTAATGACAGGGAGATTCTGAATGGTAATCCTTGCGCCCTGGGTTGCCTTATCGCGGTTGAGTGATTCGATGATAGAAGTAATCACCTGATTGATATTCACTTCTGTGTAATCATGTTTTCCGATACCGACAACAGAATAGGCCAGCAGGTCGGAAAGCAGAGTATCCATGCGGTTCACCCCGTTGGTGATGTATTCAATAAACTCATTGGCCTGAGGGTCGAGTTTATTTTCATACCGGCGTTTGAGGAGGGTGGTAAAACTGCTGATACTGCGAAGCGGTTCTCTCAGGTCATGGGAAGTCACATGGGCAAACTGACGCAGTTCTTCATTAGAACTGGCGAGTCTGTCATTTTGCATGCGGATTTCCTCATTTTTTGAAGCGAGGAGTGCATTGGTGTCTTTGAGGGTTTTATTGCGCAGATAACCCATATACAATACAGCCAGGAGCAGTATGATTCCGGAGGCGAGAAGGATAAAAAATATCTGTCGGCTGGAAGATTCAGACTCTTTCTGGCGGAGGAGCATTTCATTTTCCCTTTCGCGGAGCTTATACTGGTGATCGAGTTTTGCCAGTTGGGTGATTTTGGTTTCATCGAGGAGCGAGTCCTTAAACAGGATGAACTCCTTGTAATTGCGATAGGCCTCCACCGGTTGTTTCAGCACGTCATATGCATTGGCACGCTCCTCAAAGAGGTCTCTTTTCAGGGCGATGGCATGCATAGATTCGGCTACCGGCTCCACCTCATCGAGAAGGGAGAGGGCCTTCATTGGGTTGCCGGTAAGGGTATAAAGACCTGCTGCCTGAATTTTGAAGCTGGCTGATTCTTTTTTTACACCCAGCTCGTCAAAAAGTTTCACTGCATTTTCCAGCGACCGGATGGCCTCCGGGTAGTCCTTCTTTTCTTTATACAAATTACCCAGCACCCCTTCGGCATAAGCCACACCGTAAGCCAGTCCGTTGGAATCAGCAATGGCCTTGCTGGCATTAATAAACTCCTCCGCTTTTTCCAGATTTTTCAATTCCAGATAAGCGGCCCCTACCGAAGCAGTATAAGTGTAGATATTGCCCGGATCATTTGTATATTTTCCCAGGCGGAGTGCTCTTTCAAAACTGTTGAGAGCTTCTTCAAAAGATTTCTGGCTCCAGTAAATGGTTCCCATATTCCGGTGACTGTATGCCAGTCCGGCGGTATCATCTTCCGCTTCATATATTTTCAGCGCCTGATGCTGAAACTCCATGGCTTTTTCATATTCGCCCAGGCTGACATATACCTCTGAGATTTGGGACAAATTGTGCGCCGACTGGATCGGCTCATCGACCAGGCGCGAAATCTCACGCGCTTCCAGCAAATATTGGATGGAGTGGAAATAATCATCCAGCGGATAAAAATAGGTTCCTCCGATATTATTGAGGAGAATAAACTCAGCACGGGTATCGCGCGCTAAGCGGGCAATTTCAAGGCCGGTGAGCATGTATTTGAGGGCCTCTTCAGGTTGCTTATTTTCGAGATATAGCCTTCCCAACTGGCGATATACATCCACCAGTTCAGATTTTTTTTCCTGATCTTTGGAAAGGACATCGATTTCCCGCTTCAGGCTGTCAATCTTGCCTTCCAGGCTGTCGGGGTCGGTACCGAAGGTTGCCAGGGGAAGCAGAATAAGCAATGTAAAAATTCCATATAAGAAAAAGTGCTTCATACACTAATAAATATAAGGCTTATCCGGAGAATATTGTCTTATAAATTCAAAAATACCGGTTATTCCGGTATTTTCAGATAGAAAACATTTCCTCTGCCAAAATCTGCGTTTGAATGGAACGTTCCGCCATGCGCTTCAAGTACAATTTTGCAAAAAGTTTCTTCCTGTTCTGTCTGCGGAAGCCCTTTCGAATTGTCGGCAAATTTGATAGTATAAAAACCATCTTTCCGGGTAAAGGAAATATTGATTTCGGGGTCTTCTTCCCGCCGGAACCTCGTGGCATTGGTAAGAAGATATTGAAACAGCCTGACCATCTGCCGCCGGTTTGCCTGTATCTGCGGCAACTCGTGAAACCGGATTCTGATGGGCTGATGTTTGAGCGATTCGGGCAAAGCCGCAGTAGCTTCCCGTATCACATCTGCAAGCCGGAGGATTTCCATGTCAGCCGCCCGCTCTTCCTCTACCACTTTTTGCTTCAACCCGTTAATCAGCGACTCTATCCGCGAGGTCTGCTCTTTGATCGCCTGTACAGAAAGGAGCACAGAATCGCTTGTATCAGCCTTCTGCGAAAGGGTATCTGCTTCGGAAGAAATTACGTGAAGCGGGTGAATTACATCCGAAGAGATCAGGTCTGTCAGGCTGATCAAATCCTGATTGGCGCGGAAGAGTTGCTGGTTGTTGCGCTGAATTTCCTGATTTTTTTCCTCCAGCATACGGGTGGATTTTTGCTGCGAACGAAACCGAAGCACCACCAGCCACAAGATCAGTGAAAGAAATATCACTCCGGCAATGAGGCTGTAAATGAAGAGCCGGTTGCGGATCTTGTCGTTTTGTCTTTCCAGCCGGGAGATCTGCTCCTGTTGTTTTTTCATTTCAAATTCCGCGTCAAGCAAAGCCAGTTGACGGGCATCCTTTTCATTCATCAGGGTATCACGGATAGCCGAATACTGACGGAAGTAATCGAGCGCAACCTGGGTAGAACCTTTCATCTCATAGTTGTCGGCCAGGGCTTTGAGCGTAAGACTTTTGAGTTGCCGGGACTGTATTTCTCCGGCAACTTCCAGGGTTTTATTCAGTATATCAATTGCTTTATCATAGGCTTTTTTCCGGAAATAAATTTCTGCAAGCACCACATTAAAGTCAGATTCTTCAGCCCGGATATTGAGCTGATGAAACTGCTCAATCGCAGAAAGGACATTGGCCTCTGCCTTATCCAGTTCGCCCAGCTCTTTCTGGGCAGTGCCAATCATACCCTGAGAAAAAGCAATGCCGTAGGTATAGGGGATTTCGCGGGCAATTTCAAGCGACTCCGATGCATATTTCAAGGCCTGCCGGGGGTCTTTTTTCTGCGTATAGACCGAAGACATGGCCGCATATACCGTGTAAATCTGAATATTGTGTATCCCTTTCCGGTAATATCGGAGCGATTTGCGGAGGTGATCGAGCCCCTGGTCAAACATTTCTCTGTACCAGTAAATGGTACCGATCACCCGGTGCGCATTGGCAATACCGAGGGAGTCATTGACTCTGATGGAGATGTCCAGCGCATCCAGTTCCAGTACAAGCGCCTGCTTATAATTTCCCAGGCTGATATAGACTTCGGCTGTGCGGGAGAGATTTTCAGCCTGCTGTGGAAGAGTAGCTACCCCCTGCCCCATCTCGCGTGCATGCAGAAAAGATTCAAGCGAATTGGGATAATTGTCGAGCCAGAAATAAATGGTACCGATCTGATTGAGAAGGTAAAATTCTTCCGATTTCAGCCCGAGCTTTCGGGCGAGGGTGAGGCTGATCTGAAAATGTTTTAATGCCTCATTATGCTCGTACATGTCATGGTAGGCAACCCCCAGATCGCGGTGAATTTCCTGCCTGGTGGCATCATCTCCAGCCTGGGTAAGCGCGCCAAGCGTAGCCATCAGGCTGTCGATATTGGCAGCTGGTGCAGGCAGAGCGAGAAAGGCCGAAAAAACCAGGACAAGCAAAGACTTATTCATACTGGCGGTTGATCTCTGATTTCTTCCCTCAATATTCACACCAATCTTGGTGCGGAGCTGCGGGTATCCGGAAATTTGTAAGATATTTTACCATTTTCGTAGAATACCGAACGCAAAATGTCGGCCTGCTGACCAAATCGCTTCTCTCTCAGGTTCGTTTTGCACCTTAGCCGGGGTTTTCCTAAGTTGCATGTTGATTAAAAAACTGAAAAAAAATCATTTACAAATGAAAAAGCTAACTCAAAACGTATTGACTTTTCTGGCAATATGGGGACTTACCGCTTCGCTGGTTTATGCGCAGATTCCCTCTCCCCGCCCCAGCCCGATGGTGAAGGTTGAGCAGGAATTCGGATTGGGAACGGTTACCCTCGATTATTCCCGTCCCAGTGCCAAAGGACGGAAAGTATTTGGCGACCTCGTGCCTTTCGGTCAGGTCTGGCGCACCGGTGCCAATGGCGCTACCAAAATTACCTTTACAGATGCAGTAAAAGTCGAAGGAAATGCAGTGGCTGCCGGTACATACGCCCTTTACACCATCCCCGGAGAATCTGAATGGACGGTCATGTTGTACAGCGACCTTTCCCTTGGTGGCAATGTAGCTGGTTATGATCAGACAAAAGAAGCCGTCAGAGTTTCCGTCAAATCTTCGCACATTGCCTTTTCCGTCGAAACTTTCACCATCTTCATGGACGAACTACGCGACAACAGCGCCTCTCTCGTGCTGGTTTGGGAAGAAACCATGGTTTCTATCAAACTGGAGACCGACGTGGATGCGAAGGTTATGGCTGCGATCAACAAAGTGATGAAAGGTGTATCTGCCAACGACTATTACAACGCGGCGATCTACTATTACAACACCGACCGCAATATCAACCAGGCGATGGAATGGATGGCCAAAGCAGAAGCAGAAATGGGCGACCGCTATTGGGTACAAACATGGTATGCGCGTGTTCTCGCCAAAGCTGGTAAAACCAAAGAGGCTATGGCTGCCTCTCAAAAAGCTAAAAAACTCGCCCAGGAAGCCAAAAACAATGATTACGTCAAAATCAATGACGAACTGATGGCCGAACTGAAAAAGAAATAAGCAGTTATCTGAATTATATAGTTAAGTGGATGGCCCGAAAGGGTCATCCACAACTACAAGGAAACTATCGGGTTATGGTCAACCGTTTTCTCTTATTATTCTTCTGGTTTGCCGTATTCTCAGCAATCATCGACACTGCTTCCGGCCAGTCTTTACGGCTTACCCTCCCTGCAAAGGGAATTGACACACTGCAAACGATACAGGTCGGTACGTTTGTTCGTATTCAGCCGGGAAAACCTTCCCCGGTTGCCGAAATCCCTGACATCCTGCCTGATTATGCCAAAGAAAACCCCTCCGGCCATACCTGGCTATGCCGTGCAGAACTTCGCATTGAAAATCAACTTCCGGTTGGAATCTGGGTCAAAGCCGGCGATGCGGGGGGAATTGTAAATTCTACTGGAAACAATCTCCACCTGAAACTCAAACTCCTCCGGTTTTAATTTCCGTACCGGACAGGTTCATCGCTGAGCCTGATGATTTTTGATTTTTCCCATCCCTCTGCTTTCCCAAAAGCCTCCGCTTCGCTTTTTTTCGAAAACGCCCCAACTACTGTATAGAAATTTTTCCCTTCCCCGGGAACAATCCAGATTTTGTCCTTCCATTTTTGGGATAACTTCTCCGCGGTAAGCCGGCTGCGCGCATACGTAAGATCTTCCCCCACCACGATCCCGAATGCATGGGTTTTTTGCCAGATATTGTTTCCCTCATTATCCGAAACCAGTGTGATTTCCGGGGCAATACGAAGTCCGTCGGTTTTTTCCAGAAAACCCGCCCAATTGGATTCCGATTCCCTTGAATGGCACCGATCCAACTCGTACCCTTCGCTATCAGTGATAATCATCGTCGGAATAGCCGTAACCTGATACAAAGCTGTCAGCCGGCTTCCCTCAGCCTGATCCATAATATCCATACGGGTCGCCACAAAGTTTTCCGAAAGTAACCCCTTCAGCCTGCGGCTGCTCATGATTTTTTTCATCTCAAGGTCGCAGGGATAACAGTATTCGGTGTAAAAAGCGATATAACACAGTTTGTCGCCACTAGCCGCATCTTTCAGGTTTTCGATAAAATCTCCCGAACGGAATACAGCCTGTGATTCATCCATGATCCGCAAAACCCCGACAGATGCCAGGAAAAATGCAGTAGCCAGTACCTTTCCTGCCATACGAAGTCCGGGATTAGTTTTCTGAGCAATAGTTGACCGGAGATTTTGCGCCATAGGCTAAAACATTATTTTACACATATCATTCACAAATCCAATATTACGATTTATAGTAAATTAATATTCTTCGTAATCACCGCTTATATTACATGAGGGAAATTGGAAATCACCGGTGGCTTGCCTACCTTTCGGGGTAAATCAACCTGTATGCAAACCAAGTCCCTTGTTCTTATTTTATTGCTGACTGCCAACACCTGTATGCTTCTGGCACAGAGCGATAAAAGAATTGCGCTCTACAATCCTCAGGCAGATGCCCAGGCCCAAATCGACTCTGTGGTGCAGTTGGCCCACCAGAATGGAAAACATGTATTGCTCCAGGTCGGCGGCAACTGGTGCTCCTGGTGTATTCGGTTTCACCAGTTTTGCCAAAACGATCCGCACCTCGATTCGCTGATTCAAGCCAGTTATGTAACGCTCAAAGTAAATTACAGCAAGGAAAACCCCAATCCGGAAGTGCTCGCAACCCTCGGCTATCCGCAGCGTTTTGGTTTTCCGGTATTTGTGGTCCTCGATGGAAAGGGCCAGCGCCTCCACACCCAGGACTCCGGCTACCTCGAGCAGGGCGGCAGCTATGACCGCATGAAAGTAGAACTGTTTTTCAGAAACTGGTCTCCCAAAGCACTCAATCCCGAAAGTTACCGGTAACCAACCTGCATGCAACCAAATTTGTATGTGATACATCTACCTGTTACATACAAATTTTTACACCATGTGGCTGACACGGATCACATTTATGGTCTTGTGGGTGAGCATTATTTCACCTGCATTTTCCCAACCCCGCCCCGGATATGAACGCATTATCCGGGCTGCAATTGAATACCCGGAAATGGAATCATTTATCAAAACCTCTGCCGGAGGACTTATCTGTATCGGCCAGCTCGCCGCCAACAACCGAATCCCCCAACGGGGAACCGTTTTTGCTCTGGGGCAGGCTATAGAGATTGTCCCTGAAGCCGACCCTGAAGATTCCTGTATGTTTGAAATGAAAAAACTCAGGATAAACACCCCAAAAGCGCGGCTATCCTTTATTTTCAACCACAACCTGAAGGCAAACTTTCTCCTGCATGAGACAGAGGGAAACTGGGAGGTTTCCCGTTCCTGGATCAGGCTGAAGAAAACCGACGAAACCGGCAATAAAATCCGCCGGTTTCACTGGGACTTTTAAGCCTATGACAAATAATACCCGATCCGCAGCAATTCGGCGAAAACACCGGCTGCTGTTACTTCTGCCCCAGCTCCGGGCCCTTTGACCACCAGTGGCCGGTCTTTGTACCTTGCGGAGGTAAATACAATCATATTATCACTGCCGGAAAGATTGTAAAACGGACTCGTACTGTCGAGCGATTGAAGCGAAATAAATGCTTTTTCGCCTTCCAGCGTTGCGACAAATCGCAGCACTTTGCCTTCTGCCTGCGCTTGGCTGATCCTTTCGGCAAACAGGTCATTGGCTTTTTCCAGTTCTTCAAAAAATGCTGGCACAGTCGGTGCATCCAGACAGGGCTGAGGGAGGATATTCTCTACATTAATCTCATCAGCTTCCATAGGCAGACCAGATTCTCTGGCCAGAATGAGCAGTTTCCTCGCCACATCCCTTCCACTGAGGTCTTCTCTCGGATCAGGTTCGGTATATCCTTTTTCCTTCGCCTCTTTGACGATTTCACTGAAGGCCATACCTGGCTGAAATGAATTGAAAATAAATGAAAGAGAACCGGAAAGCACCCCTTCGATTTTCAGAATCCGGTCACCACTGCGCACCAGGTCAGAAAGTGTCGTAAGCACAGGTAATCCGGCGCCGACATTGGTTTCGTAAAAAAACTTCACATTCTGGGCATCTGCCAGGCTTTTCAGGTTGAGGTAATCTTTAAAACTACCTGAAACTGCGACTTTATTGGGGGTGGAAATAGAAATACTGGCTTTCAGGATTTCATTATAATAAGCGACGATATCCTTATTGGCAGTATTGTCCACAAAGACGCAATTGGAAAGGTTCCAGGCTTTCATACGGGACACAAATTCGCCGAGATCTGAAGCCTCGTTGCTATCCTGTAGTTCCTGCTCCCAGTTAATAAGGTCTATTCCATCCTTATTGAATACCATTTTTTTTGTATTGGCCATTGCGACCACGCGGAGTTCGACAAACTGATTTTTCCGGAGGTATTCTTTTTGCTGAAGAATCTGCCGAAGCAACGTTCCGCCAATAAGCCCGACGCCTACCACAAACAAGTTGAGGACATAGTAGCTGGAAAGGAAAAATACGTCATGAACGGCAGTGAGGGCCTTGGTTTCGTCTTCCTTTTTAATGACAACCGTAATATTTCGCTCAGAAGATCCTTGTGCAGTGGCAATGACGTTGACCCCGTTTTTGCCCAGAGCGGTAAAAAATTTGCCGGAAATCCCGGGGTGGGAACGCATATTATCGCCAATGGCAGCAATCACAGCCAGGTCTTTTTCGACTCTGACCGGATTAACTATTTTCATTTTGATTTCCAGTTCAAACTCCTCCTCTATACTGTTTTTTGCCAGTTCGGCCTGGCTGGGATTGACGGCAAAACAAATAGAGTGTTCAGAGGAGCCCTGGGTAATGATGATGGCATTAACTTTTTTGTCATCCAGCACCTTAAATAATCGTGCAGCAAAAGAAGCGCGTCCCCAGAGGCCACTGCCTTCGAGCGTAAGCAGCGCCACATCCCCGATGGAAGCAATTCCCTTGACTGCATAATTGTCTTTGGGCGCCGTTTTGGTAATCAGCGTACCTTCATCTTCGGGGTTAAATGTATTTTTAATCCGGATGGGAATATTTTTTTCCAGTGCAGGGGTAATGGTAGGCGGATAGATCACTTTTGCCCCGAAGTGAGACATTTCCATGGCCTCCTCATAAGTCATATAGCGAATGGAAAAAGCCTGCTTTACCCTTCGGGGATCTGCGGTAAGCACGCCATCGACATCGGTCCATATCTGGATTTCTTCGGCGTCGAGGGCATAACCAAAAATGGCTGCGGAGTAGTCAGACCCGCCACGACCGAGGGTCGTGGTGATTCCTTCTTTTGTGGAGCCGATAAAACCCGTAATCACAGAAATCGCATCGGGATTCTCCTGAAAATGCCGGAGAATATTCTCACGGGTAAGCGGCATATTTACCTTTGCTGCGCCATAACTTTCGTCAGTTTTCACGAGGTTTCGCGCATTCACATATATCGCCGATGTGCCGTAGCTGTTCAGAACCTGGCTGAGAATAAAGGCAGAACTGCGCTCACCAAAACTGTAGATATAATCCATGGTGCGGAAGGTGAGATCGCGGGTGAGGTACAACCCGCGGAGAAGATTGCCCAGTTCTTCCTGTCCATCGATGATTTCCTGAAGAATCGCGGGGTGGCGGTCGCTGTCTTTAATCAGGCGGTTGACGACATCGAGATGTTTGTTGGAAAAAAATTCCAGTTGGTCGAGGTAGGCGAGGTTGCCTGCTGCTGCGAGCCGGCTCATTTCTATGAGTTTATCAGTCATTCCGCCCATAGCAGAGACAATCACCGCCAGGTTTTCACCCTGCTGGTGCAGGCGTTGGATGATTTTGGCCACGTGGTCGATCCGCTCCGGGCTTGCTACGGAGGAACCTCCGAATTTCAGGATTTTCATAGGATTAATTTTCAGGAATGCCAAAGATATAGGCATTTTAATAATAAAAAAAAGGCCGACGGGCGGCCTTGTTAAAATATCATTAAATATTATGGCCAATCGCTACATCACGAGTGTTTCTGTAGTGGTGGTCATAAGTTGAATAAATTCATCAAAAAGGTAATGACTGTCATGCGGGCCGGGAGAGGCTTCGGGGTGAAACTGCACGGAGAAAGCCTTTTTGTTGCGGATACGGATTCCTTCGATGGTATCATCATTGAGGTTGATATGCGTAATCACCACATTGGGATTTTTCTCCAGTTCTTCACGGGCCACACAGAAACCGTGGTTTTGGGAGGTAATTTCACATTTTCCGGTGAGCAGATTTTTGACCGGGTGATTGGCACCCCGGTGGCCGTTGTGCATTTTGTAGGTATTGACGCCGCAGGCGAGGGCAAGAATCTGATGTCCGAGACAGATGCCGAAGAGCGGGTAATCTGCTTTGAGGATTTTTTTCACGGTTTCCACAGCATAAGGCATAGCGGCAGGGTCGCCGGGGCCGTTGGAGATAAAAAATCCATGCGGGTTAAAGCTCTTCAATTCTTCAAAAGAAGCCGTAGCCGGAAAAATCTTGAGGTAACAGCCGCGGGCTGCAAGACAGTCGAGAATATTTTTTTTGACTCCCACATCGAGCACAGCCACACGAAACCGGGAGGTCGGGCTACCGTGGAAATAGGGCTGAACGGTGCTGACTTTTGAAGAAAGCTCCAGGCCTTCCATAGGCGGGTAGCTTTTGAGCATTTTTTCCAGGGTTTTGCGATCCGTGATTTCGGAGGAGATAATCGCGTTCATAGCGCCCTTGTCGCGGATATGCGTTACCAGTTGCCGGGTGTCAATATCACCGATGCCAACGATGTTATTGTGATTGAGGAAGGAATCGAGACTTTCTACTGCATTGGAGCGCGAATAAAGCTGGGAGAAGTTTCTGACAATAAGCCCGGCGATTTTGGCGGAGGAGCTTTCATACTCCTGATAATGAACCCCGTAGTTGCCGATATGCGTATGGGTTTCGATAAGGATTTGCCCGTAGTAGGAAGGGTCGGTAAATATTTCCTGATAACCGGTCATGCTGGTATTAAAACAGAGCTCGCCGGTGGTAGAACCGCGCTTGCCTATAGCGGTACCTTCAAAAAAAAGCCCATCTTCCAAAAGGAGACAGGCCGGTTCTTTATGAATATATTTCATCATGTATCAGTCAGAAAAATTTTGGCTGTTAAGAGGAATTTTTTCGTAAGGGAGTTCTTCGTCTTTGCGGAGTTTATCGACCATCTCGCGGATTTTTTCTTCGGTGAGGTGGTGAACAAAGCGGCGGTTGGTCACCTGGCACATAGGCGCGGTATCACAAGCGCCAAGGCATTCGGCTTCGCGAACCCAGATCTTTCCATCTTTGCTGTGGCCTTTGGCGTCAGCTTCGATATAGGATTTGAGGTAAGCGTAGGCTTCCGGCCCTCCGACTTCGCGGCAGGAGAAACAGGTACAGACCTCCACCAGATGTTTGGGCACTTTTTCCTTAAAGTACATTGTATAAAAGGAGGCTACACCATATACATGCGAATAGGGAATATCAATGGTGCTGGCGACAAGGCGGATAGCTTCAGCGGATAACCATCCAAACTTTTCCTGCGCAATCCACAGGGCGGGCATAACGGCTGAGCGGCGGTCGGGATACTTGGCAATATGCTTTTGTATCTCCTGAATTTCGGCCTCAGTAAAGCTGTATTCTACGTTCTCCATACTTGAAAACTACAATTTCGCCGGCAATTTAACACCTAATCTTCATTATGCTAAATTTTGTTGATAATATTTTTACCAGTTTATCACCAATTCCGGCCCTTTTTTTGCCTCAAACCCACTGACACTATTGCCGGGAAAAGACAAGCAGGTCAATTATCAGCTAGCAACGTTCTTTCGCAGAAAATCAAATCCTGCTCAGTTCTTTGGAAATGTCCATTTATCCGTAAAAACTAACCTTTCGGGAATATTTCAATCCCACTTGGGAATATTTGGTCGTTTCACCTGTAAATCCTTACATATCTTTGGTGAGATCGGATAAGGTACTGATCAATAAACTTTTCCGGTTTCGTTTTTTTCGTGCTTTTTTCGCATTACAACAAACAAACAACACCCATATCTCGATCACAAATCATGAAAGGTAACCGATTCTTTTTTAGGATTTTTGCGCTGATTACGGAGTTTATTATCATCAATATCTCCTGTAAGTTTGCCTATTTTCTTCGATTCGGAGAGTATGGGCCGGATGTGTATGAGGATTATTATATTTCCTTTTTTATCATCTTCAATCTTTCGTGGATTGGGGCATCGCTATTTACCAATGCCTACGATGCCAACCGGCTCCTGAGTCTGAATGCTTTTTTGCGGAGCCTGTTTACCACACTTTTCATCCATATTTTCATCATTACCCTGTATATCGTCAGCGTAAAGGCCCAGTACCTTTCACGGCTTTATCTGATATACACCTACTCCACTACCCTGCTGGCGATCATTGCCTTCCGGTCGGCGCTGATTATAGCTTACCGCTATTATAACAGCATGACCTACAATATCAGGAAAATCGCGCTGGTAGGCCCGGAGAGCTCTATTACGGAACTTTATAAGTTTTTTGATTCCAAAAACACTACTGTTTACCGCTTTCTGGAGCAAATGGATGAGCGTATTTCGCCAGAAGAAAAAGAGGCTATGGTCCGCGAAACCATTGAAGACCTGAAAACCTTCTGCCTGCGGGAATCGGTAAATGAGATTTATATTTCGCTTCCCCTCACCTCCGAAGATCTGATTGAGGAACTGAGCGATTTTGCAGACGACAATTTCATCTACTTCCGCATTGTCACCGATTTTAATGTACTGAGAAGAAAGCAGGTGAATGTGGATTTCTTTGGGCATATACCCATTCTTTCCCTGCGCCAGGAGCCACTGAAAGCACTGATCAACCGGGTGATGAAGCGGAGTTTTGACATTGCTTTCGCCCTCGCAGTGATTCTTTTTATTTTCCCCATCATTCTTCCCATCGTGGCGATTCTGATCAAACTGGAATCCAAAGGCCCGGTTTTTTTCAGGCAGTTGCGATCAGGGAAAAACAACCAGGAATTTCTCTGTTATAAGTTTCGCACGATGACGGTCAACACCGATTCGGACAACAAACAGGCAACAAAAAATGATGCCCGTATCACCAAAGTTGGCGCATTCCTCCGCAAATCGAGCCTCGATGAGTTCCCCCAGTTTATCAATGTACTGAAAGGAGATATGTCTGTGGTCGGACCACGCCCGCATATGCTCAAACATACCGACGAATATTCCCAGATAATCAACAAATACCTCTTCCGCCACTTTATCACCCCTGGTATTACGGGTCATGCACAGGTAAACGGGTTCAGAGGAGAAACCACAGATCCCAGCCTCATGGAAAAAAGGGTCGAATACGATACCTGGTACATCGAAAACTGGAGCCTGTTGCTCGATATTAAAATCGTCTTTTTGACCGTCTGGAATGCCATTCGCGGCGAAGAAAATGCTTATTAATCATGACTGGAGAAAAAGTAAATATTCTCAATATTTCGATCCACAACCATACTTTCGAAGAGTTGCTTGCCGGACTGAAAAAAGGGGTGGTTTTCACCCCCAATGTGGATCATATCATGAAACTTCAGAAAGACCGTGAGTTTTACGAAGTATATGTCCGCGCCGATTATCTGGTCTGCGACAGCCAGATTGTAAAAGCCACTTCCGGGCTGGTATCTCCCATTAAAATCAAAGAACAAATTGCAGGGTCGGACTTTTTCCCCGCATTCTGCCATTACCACAGAAACAATACCGGGCAGGTAAAAGTATTTTTACTGGGCGGGACCGAAGAATCTGTGATTCAGGCCAAAGACAATATCAATGCAAAAGCCGGTGCACAGGTGGTGGTGGACGGGTATTCCCCACCTTTTGGATTTGAGCGGAACGCAGAGGAAGAAAAAAATATCATCGACCGGATCAACCGGTCGGGGGCGACAGTGCTGGCTGTAGGGGTGGGGGCTCCGAAGCAGGAAAAGTGGATTATGAAACACAAAGACCAGCTTCCGGGTGTGGAAATATTTTTTGCAATCGGCGCTACCATTGATTTTCAGGCCGGAAATGTCAAACGTTCACCCAAATGGATTACCGCTATTGGCATGGAATGGCTGTATCGCATGATGCAGGAACCGCAGCGGCTCGTCAAACGCTACCTCGTGGATGACCTTCCCTATTTCTACCTGATCCTGCGTCAAAGGCTGGGCAAATACGAAAATCCCTGGGCCTAGATCTTTCCCAATGTGTTACAAATCAACGGGTTTCCAATATTTTCTTTGCAACCTGTAGTGTTAATTTATATTCATGATCATCAGAAGTAAAGCTCCCTTGCGAATTGGTCTGGCCGGTGGCGGCACGGACGTAAGCCCGTACTCCGACGAATACGGCGGGTCCATTCTCAATGCCACCATAGACAAATACGCGTATGCCACCATCCTCCCACGGCGCGATGGAAAAATTGTGTTTAATGCCCGCGACAAAGGCGAACGCCTCGAACTGGAAAGCCATGCCAGGCTTCCCATCAACGGCGAACTCGACCTGCTTAAAGGGGTTTACAACCGTATTGTCAAAGATTTTAACCACAATGCGCCCCTCTCTTTCGAACTCAACACCTACGTAGATGCCCCTCCCGGATCGGGGCTGGGCTCATCGTCCACGCTGGTTGTAGCGATTGTAGGCGCTTTTACCGAATGGCTGAAACTCCCCCTCGGTGAATACGATATTGCCCACCTTGCCCACGACATAGAAAGGGTGGATCTGCAGTTTGCCGGAGGAAAACAGGACCAGTATGCAGCCACCTTTGGCGGGTTCAACTTTATGGAGTTTTACCACGACGACAAGGTCATCGTCAACCCGCTGCGGATTCGCAGCAGCTATATCATGGAGCTCGAATTCAATATTCTGCTCTATTACACAGGCACCAGCCGTCTTTCCTCCACCATTATCGAAGCACAATCCAAAAGCGTTTCCAAAAAACAGGGAAAATCCATCGAAGCCATGCACGAACTCAAAAAGCAGGCGTATATGATGAAAGAGGCCCTGCTGAAAGGCGAGCTCAACCGCATCGGAGATCTGCTCGACTATGGCTGGCAATACAAAAAGAATCTGGCAGAAGGCATCACCAACCCCGTAATCGACGAAATCTATGAAGAAGCCCGGAAAATGGGCGCATCAGGAGGAAAACTCTCAGGTGCAGGCGGCGGTGGATTTATGACCTTTTTCTGCCCCGGCAACACACGCTACCCCGTAGCAGCCAAACTCGCCTCCTATGGAGGGGAGGTTTATAATGTACATTTCAGCAAATTAGGATTAACCACATGGACAGTCAAATGAACCGAATCAAAGAAGTAATTTCCAATTCCATCAGCGTAAAGCAGGCCGTTCTCGCTGATGAGACATTGCTCAATACCGTCGAACAGGTAGCCAACATCATCACAGAGGCCTTCCGCAACGACAAAAAAGTACTTTTCTGCGGCAACGGCGGCAGTGCAGCCGACGCCCAACACCTGGCAGCAGAGTTTTCCGGGAGATTTTATTTCGACCGCGACCCGCTGTTTTCCGAAGCCCTCCACGTCAACACCTCTTACCTGACTGCCGTAGCCAATGACTACAGCTACGAACAGGTGTACAGCCGCCTGATCAAGGCCAAAGGCCGCCAGGGGGATGTGCTGGTCGGGCTTTCGACCTCAGGCAACTCCCTGAATGTGGTGCGGGCATTCGAGCAGGGAAAAGAAAACGGCATGACCATCGTGGCAATGACCGGACTGGGCGGAGGAAAAATGAAAGATTCCGCTGACTTTCTGATTGACATCCCGTCAAAAGATACACCGAGAATTCAGGAATGCCATATGATGCTTGGGCATATTATTTGCGAACTGGTAGAAGCAGCTTTATTTCAGCGAGAAGTAGTAGAAGGATAATTTATGATCAGAGAAGCTATCGTACTTGCCGGAGGAATGGGAACCAGGCTCAGATCTGTGGTTGCCGATGTACCGAAGCCTATGGCTCCGGTCAACGGGCGCCCCTTTCTGGCCTATGTGCTGGATGCTTTACAAAGTCAGGGGATTACGACCGTTGTACTTGCCGTAGGTTATAAGCGCGAAGTCATAGAAGAATATTTTGGAGAAGAATACCGCGGCATGAAAATCCGCTATTCGGTGGAAGAAGAAGCACTCGGTACAGGCGGTGGCATCAAACAAGCCTGCGGCCTTCTTGACGGCGAAGACGCCCTCGTACTGAATGGAGACACCTTTTTTGGCGCCGATATACAGGCTTTGCACCGGTTTTATCAGGAGATGGATGCCGACCTGGTGCTCGCACTCAGAGAGATGCGCGATTTTGACCGGTATGGAACCGTTCAGACCGATACCGATGGACGCGTCATGGGTTTTGAGGAAAAGGCCTATAAATCAGTCGGGCTGATCAACGGCGGTATTTATCTGTTTCGCAGAAACCTTCTCGGCGGTGAAGCTTTTCCGCAAAAATTCTCTTTTGAAAAAGATGTGCTGGAAAGCCTCTTTGCAGAAAACCGCTTCTTTGGTCTGGCTTTTGATGTTTACTTTATTGACATAGGGATTCCTGAGGATTATGAGCGATCACAGCACGAGCTTGCAGCCCGGACATATTGACCATTCATGGACGCTATTTATCGATAGAGACGGCGTTATCAACCAAAAGCGTGACCATGACTATGTAAAAACGTGGGATGAATTTATTTTTATTCCCGGTTCTTTGGAAGCTTTGAAATATCTGAAGGATCACTTTTGCCGGTTGATCATTGTCACCAATCAGCGAGGAGTGGGGAGAAAACTCATGACCGAAGCCAAACTGCAGGAAATTCATGAGCAGATGATGGATGAAATTACCGCAGCAGGCGGAAAAATCGACAGGATTTACTACTGCCCGCATCTGGCGGAAAATGATTTTGAGCATTGCCGCAAGCCCAAACCGGGAATGGCAATAAAGGCAAAAAACGATTTCCCCGAAATAGATCTTTCCCGCTCGCTCATGATCGGAGACGCCATTTCCGATATGCAGTTTGGCCGGAACGCAGGTATGAAAACGATTTGGGTATCAGAAGCAAATCCGACCCCAGAAGAAAAAGAACTTATTGATTTACAGCTGAATAGTTTATTTTCTCTGGCACAATGGCTGGAGATACTATAAAAACCAGGATGAGAAAAAAAATTATCTATATCATCGGAGCAGGAAGAAGCGGAACCACCCTTCTGGATGTAGCCCTGGGCAATGCCTCGGACGTATTCAGTTGTGGCGAACTCAACCGCTACCCCGTCAGGGATGGAATCCCTACGGGCTTCCAGAACGCCCCTGAGCGACTGGTATTCTGGAGCCGGTTTACGGAAACCTTCAGTAAAAAATATAACCTGAAGCGGCAGGCTGTACTGCACGATGAGTTTGAATATCACAAAGGCCTGGTCAAACGGCTGCTGGGATCTTCAAGAAAAGAAAAATACGCAGAGTACCAGCAGTTTCTCCGCGATTTTTATGCCTGCCTGTTTGATTCCATTGAAAAATCTGTCGTAGTGGATTCATCCAAATATCCGGGCCGTGCACTGGGGATTTCAGACGCGCTGGACTATGATATAGATTATATTTATATCAAACGCGACCCGATCAACGTTGTCGAATCATTTGCAAAAACCGACGTTTACCTTCCGCCGAAAGGATGGTTACAGGCGAATGTGTATTATTTTCTTGTAAACTCCCTGTGCAAAATTGCCATTTCCAGACTAAAGAAAAAACATAAAGTACTGGAAGTCAGGTACGAAGATTTTATCGAATCGCCTGAAAAAGTCATGGCAGTCATCCAGCGGGAATTATCTGTAGATCTTTCAGAAGCCATTACCAAAATACAAAATGATGAGTATCTTCAGGTAGGAGAGCTTTTTGAGGGCAACAGCATGCGGATTGATCCCCAGATCAGGCTAAGAAGAAGTAAACAAAAAGAACATAGGAAAAACCTTCGCAACAGTGTTACCAGGCTGTTGAACTATCCGATATACAACTGATGATAAAAGAAAAAAAGACATTGGCTGTAGTAATGACCTGCTACAACCGCCGGGAAAAGACCCTAACCTGTCTCGAACACATATACGCCCAGGAAGGACTGGGAGAAATATTTGATTTACAGGTATTTTTGACCGACGACGGCAGTACCGACGGAACCGGAGATGCGGTACGCACCCGGTTTCCGGAAGTCAATATTCTGACGGGAAACGGTTCCCTTTTCTGGAACGGCGGCATGAATCTCGCCTATGGCGAGGCGCTGAAGCATAGCTTTGACTACTACCTCTGGCTCAACGACGATACATTTCTCTACCCTGAGGCCATCCGCAAGCTGATGGAAACCGACACCTGGCTGACCGTACAGGGCCATCCCGCGAGCATGGTGCTCGGCGGAACCGTTGACCCGCGCAATGGCGAATTCAGCTACGGCGGATTCCGGAGGGTAAGCATCTGGACGCTCAAGATGCTCCCCGTCGCCCCCGGCGACGAGCCCCGCGAATGCACCACCAATACCGGCAACTGCGTACTCATACCCCGGGTGGTGGCCGAAAAAGTGGGCAATATCGAACCGTTTTATACCCACCGGTGGGGCGACCCCGATTATGGGCTCCGCGCCCGCAAAAAAGGCTGCACCGTATGGCTGGCCGCCGGTTATATCGGAACCTGTGAGAGCAATCCTACCGCTGAGCGATGGACCGACCGTAGCCTGCCACTCAAAGAGCGCCTCCGCGACTTTCACTCCGTAAAAGGTTATATTAGAAAAGACTGGTTTTTTTATGTTCGCAGACATGGCGGCCTTCTCTGGTTTCTGCTGTGGATCAAACCTTATGTGGACATGCTGGTCTCGTCCTTTACCTTCAGACTTTCAGGCGGTAAACCTGCAATCCATTAACCTGCAACCCACAATTTGAATGAAAAAGGAACTTTTGTTCATCACTTCCCAGCTCCCTTACCCGCCATTCAAAGGCGGGGTCAGTACATCCTGGAATCTGATCAACTATCTCTCCCAACATTTCCATACATCCATGGTCACCCTGCTGAAATGGGAAGACCCGGATTTTGAACAGGAATTTTTATCCAAAGTAACCCTCGAAGATTATTTCAGCTTCGAACTCAATATCGAACGCACCCCCGGAACCGTAGTAAAAAGCTACATGAAAGGCGTACCCATCAATCTGGTGCGCAATTATCACCCGACGGTGGCAGAGAAAATCCATTCCATCATAGATGATTTTGACTATGTGTTTGTGGATCACTACGAGATGTTTCAGTATATCCCCGAAAATGCCCGTGCCAAAACCATTATGCACGAACACAACGCAGAGTTTGTCATGTGGCAAAGGTATTCGGAGGTAAGCAACAACCCGCTCAAAAAGCTGGTTACTTCTCTGGAATCCAAAAGAATCCGGAAATTTGAAAAGGAATACTGTTCCCGTGCCAATATGGTACTTGCCAATCCCAACGATCAGGTAATCCTCAATGACCTGACCAATCACAAAGGAAGGATCGAGCAGATTGTGCCCTGTGGGGAAGACTTCATGCTCGACTGGCCTGATCTTCAGTGGGAAAATACAGAAGAATCGCTGCTGTACATCGGTTCGCTGACCTGGGAAGCCAATGCCGACGGACTGATATGGTTTCTGAATGAGGGGTGGGAAAAACTGAAAGCCAAACGCCCGAATGTGAAGTTTTATATTGTCGGAGGAAATCCGGACCAGCGGCTGAAAGACCTCGCTGCCAAACATAAAGATATCATTCTCACCGGCTTCGTAGATGATCTGGAAGATTATTACGGGAAATGCAGAGTGTTTATTACCCCACTTCGTTTTGGCAGCGGCGTAAAACTCAAAGTTATGAATGCCATGTTTAGGGGCATTCCGGTGGTGACCACCCCGATCGGGTCAGAAGGCATGGCAGTTGAAAACGGCATTCACCTTTACCATACCCACAATATGGATGAGTTTGTGGACGACTGCGCCGACCTGCTGGTAAATCAGGAAACATGGGAAAGATTTCGCGACAAATCCAGAGAACTGACACGCGCACAGTTTTCCTGGGCCGTACAATTAAATAATATCAGACAAAATATAGTATCACTTAATGGAGCAGTCCCTCAGGGTTAATCCCTCTCCTCTGGTCATGATGAAAAAGAAAATGAGCGACCAGCTCGAATATCTTATCAAGAAGTATGATTTTATCAATCATAACTTCGGCTATGTGTTCGAACTGGGTGTATATATATCCTATATTTTTAAACCTAAAGCGCGTCCCAAGGAAAAATTTGTCATCTTCGGGACCGGGAGATCTGGAAGCACACTCCTTGTGAGTCTGCTCAACTCAAACTCACAGGTTTTTTGTGACAATGAAATCTATCACAGAAAGGTATTGTTCCCCCAACTATCCCGAAAAGCACGTACCCGACTGGGCAACAAGGAAGTCTATGGGTTTAAATGTCTCACTTATCAGGTGGGAAAAATCCTCGGATATGCCCGCGATGACCAGCACCTGTTTCTGCGCAAGCTGACCCGCGAAGGATATAAAATTATTTATCTCGAAAGGGAAAATGCGCTGCGCCAGGGACTGTCCAATCTGTATGCCCGCTACAGAAACCAGTTTCACAGCAACTCCACGGTAATGACCCGCGATCTGCCCAAACAGATGCAGGTCGATCTGAAGGAACTGCTCGACTGGGTGGAAGGCGTTCAAAGGGCCGCTGCACGTGAAAATCAAATGTTGGAGGGAATACCGCATCTTAAGCTTTTCTATGAAAGAGATCTGGAAGACCCCGCTTCTCATCCTCAGACGCTGAAGAAGCTATCGGAGTATCTTAAGGTTGATTTTGAAATGCCTGACACGGAATTGCAAAAGGTAACCCCCCAGAAACTTTCCGACTTTGTGGCCAACCACGAAGAAGTGGAATCGTTTATAAGGGAAAAGGGTTACGGTCATTTTCTCGATAATTGATGAACGAAAACATTAAAGCCTTCTTAAGACCTTACATCCGCCCTTATCAACGATCTCTCAAGGAACTAAAGAAGGACACCGTCCGCTTGCTCCTGTACCCCGTTCGCAAACTGCCCGTCAGCTCGGAAGTCTTCGGGCCGCCAAAAGGTTATTACCTCACCGTAAAGGAT
The DNA here is from genome assembly GCA_041391725.1 of Bacteroidia bacterium. Taxonomy (GTDB): domain Bacteria; phylum Bacteroidota; class Bacteroidia; order J057; family J057; genus JAGQVA01. Next base: position 99,679 of record JAWKNL010000004.1, on the reverse strand, counting down.
TGGCTGGAAAAAGAACCGGGTTTCAATGGAAGTAAAGGTTCAGTGGAAGAAATTTTCCCTGCACACAAACTGATTCGCAATAAACCCAAATCGCTTGAAACAAAAGTACACTGGAAAATCCGCAAGGAATATAAACACCAGGCGCCAGCCGCTTTTATCGCCTCGGTAAAAAATGCCCGCCTATGGGTCAACCACAATCAGGTCGGCCATGTGGACTCAATGGCGATTATCTGTAAAGAAGACAAACTGATCGGGGAAATCTCTTACGAATTTGGCGACCACCTTGAAAAAAGTGTGATCCTCAGCAAGTTCCGCCTTTCAAGGGCACATTATTTTCCGGGAAAGGCTGTTAACCTGACAACGGTAAAAGGAGAGCAGTTTTTCCACTGGATTCTCGATCTTCTGCCCAAACTCGCGATCATGCGCGCTGCCGGCATCAACTGCAATATGGTTGACTACGTCATCGTCAACAGCACCAAAAGCCGGTTTATGCGCGAAACGCTCCAACTGGCAGGGGTACCGATGGAGAAAATCATTACCACCGACGATCATCCGCATATCAAGGTGGACGAACTGATCGTGCCCTCACGGCCTGCCAAAACCGGCAACCCTCCCGCGTGGTCGATAGAGTTTTTGCGCGACCTGTTTTTGCCAACCATTCCGGAAGATACTTCCCATTTGCCCAAAAAGATCTATATCAGCAGGGCAAAAGCGCCCGTGCGGCTGGTCAAAAACGAAGCCGAAATCATGGACTATGTCAAAACCATCGGGTTTACCCCGGTTTTGCTGGAAGATTTTTCCATTACCGATCAGGTGGCCATGTTTGCCGGAGCAGAAGCGATCATTGCACCGCACGGGGCAGGACTTACGCATCTTTCCTTCTGCAAACCGGGCACAAAAATCATCGAGTTTTTCAGCCCATTGTATGTAAATGCGTGTTTTTATTCACTCGCCAGCGTCGTAAACCTCGATTATTATTACCTGCTGGGAGAAGGGAAAAATCCGAAAGAAGGTGTCGATCTCGAAATTAATATTGCAGATATTGAGTTGGATGTAGCCAAGCTAAAAGCCACCGTCGAATTTGCAGGGCTGGGGTAAAATCGGGGGGAATTTTCCATTTTCCCCCAAACCCACTATATTCAGCCCACTATGACTTCAAACGAGAAATTCAGCAGTCGCTGGGGGTTGATTTTTGCCGCCCTCGGCATGGCAGTGGGTGCAGGCAACCTCTGGCGTTTTCCGCGTCTGGCCGGACAATACGGCGGGACATTCCTGATTTTGTGGGTGATTTTTTTGCTGATATGGGCCATGCCCGTACTCCTGGCCGAATTTGCCATTGGCAAAGCCTATAAAAAAAGTGTGATCGGCTCCTTTGCCCAGTTTGCGGGAAAACGCTACACCTGGATGGGGTATTTTATTACCCTCTGTACCCTGGGCATCACATTTTATTATTCGGTCGTTCACTGGCCTGGGGCTGCGATATATCGGGCTTTCGCTGACCCATGTATGGGCAGCACGACAGGCGGCACTACCCTTTCGCAGCACCTCGCCACCAACCCCGAATACATCAATCAATACTGGGCCGAAATCTCTTCCCATAGTTATCTGACTGTCGGACTTCATCTGCTGGCCGTACTCCTGGGCGTATTTTTCCTTATTCGCGGTGTACAGGGCGGGCTGGAACGTGTCAATAAATTTCTCATTCCGGTATTGTTCGGACTCCTGATTACGACCGGCATTCTCGCGTTAAACGCAGGCAATGGAATCAAAGGACTGGAATATCTGTTTACCATTCGGCCCGAACTGTTTGGCGATGTAACCGTCTGGATCGAGGCTCTTTCCCAGTCTGCGTGGTCAACCGCCGGATGGGGGCTGATGATGACATTTGCCGCTTATTCCAGAGAAAAGGAAGACGTTACCCTCAACATATTTATCAGCGGATTTGGCGACAATACCGCTTCGTTGCTGGCGGGAATGGCCATTTTACCCGCAGTTTTTGCCCCTGGCATCTTCAGATGCAGAGGCCATTACCTTTTACAAAGCGGAAACCAGGCGCTGATATTCAATATTATACCCCGGTTTTTTGCCCAGATCACCGGTGGCGCATATTTTGCCCTGCTGTTTTTTGTGGTGTTTTTTCTGGCGGCTTTCAGTTCGCTCCTGTCTATGGTACAGTTGTTTATCAAACTCGTAACCGATCTGGGATTTGACCTGCGGCGGTCGTCAGTAGTTGTGGGAATATTTTGTGTAGTATTTGGGTTGCCTTCGGCCTGGTCGCTCGATTTTTCAACAACCAGGACTAGGTATGGGGCATCGGGCTGATCGTATCGGGGCTATTTATCATATTTGCCGTACTCAAGCACGGAGCCAAAAAATTCAAGACCCAGTTTATCGATCAGGACTCCGATTTCCGGGTACACAACCTGTACTTTGTTGTAGCCATATGCGGTGAATGTATTGCTGGGGCTGATTATCATTCTCTGGTGGATGTCGCGGGGATATGACGCCCATCCCTGGTTTGACGAAAAACGGGAGCTGGAATTTTATCAGCATATACAGCAACGCAACGATTGTGACACAGTGGGCGATTGTATTGATTTCAGGTATTGTATTAAATCGCTTTCTTTATAAAAAGTTTAGGATCTGATGTAAAAATATAAATCCATTGTCATGAGAATCCTCCAGTTATATCATCGAACTGATCGTCGCCGGTGCCGGAACGATCGTCTGGCTGGCCCTGGTACTGTTTATCTTTGTCGGGTATGAATGGATTTCTTTGCCATTAATCAGTGAGCCTGCATTTGTGATTGTATTTTCTCCGTTTTTGTATATCGCAGGCGTGGTTACGGACCGGCTGGTGGACAACCTGTTTGACAAGTGGTTTAAGGAAAACTATAAGAACCCAAAGTTTTTGTGGAAAGTAGAATACGTTATTGCCCGGACCAAAATCTACCTGAAATCAGACAGTCTGCGCGAGTTGATCGAATACAGCAAAATGCGCATCCGCATTTGCCGGGCCTGGGCATTCAACAGCATGATGATACTGATCACGGGTGATTTGTTTGTACTTCTGCCCCACTCCCCGTTTGACAGATGGGGTCAGCGATGGGCAGCCTTTGCGGGCATTACGGTCAGTTTCCTGATATTTTCAATCCTCGCCTTTCGGGCGTGGAAGAGTCTGAGTCTGAAGGAGGCGGAATATCTGGCGATTCAGAGTAAGGTGCTGGATGAGATGGGGTGAGTCATTGCATATATTGCATTTGTTGCGTATATTGCATTTATAAAAATGTATATACACATATGGATTATTCGTTTCATAACATAAATGACCCGATCCTTCCCTCTCAGAATGAAGTAGCTCTGGCCCGGGAGACAAGCCGCAAGCTTGCTCAGAACATGACAACGGAACCCATAATGAGGTTAAAAGTACAAGATAAAGAGGGGAAAGAGGTTGCCCTTGATTTGCCGGCATCTGCGGTGAGGTTATTGCTGGATATTCTTGAGAATATGGCCAATGGAAATGCAGTTACGCTTTCCTCTCTACAGGCAGAGTTAACAACGAATCAGGCAGCAGAATTACTTAATGTATCCCGCCCTTTTCTGATAGGCTTATTAGATCAGGGGAAAATTCCGTTTCGTAAAGTAGGTACTCATCGAAGAATTTTAGCAGAAGATATTCTAGCTTATAAGCAGCGAAGCTACAAAGAGCGGAAAAAGATGATGGAAGAACTCACAACTGAAGCACAGGAGCTTAACTGGGGATATGATTAATGGGGAAGGTTGTTGCCCACAGATAGGAATAGTAAGAAGATATAAATACCTGATTTAAAATGGCCAGCCAGAGTAAGGTGCTGGATGAGATGGGGAACTTTGTTTTCAAGACTATACGCACGCATAAACTATTTATCTTCTAAAAAAGTTTTCCACACCTCTTTTTTTTGTTCCAAAAATGGACTAAACTGCATTCAAAGAATTACATTTATGACACTTCGATGCACAGCCCTAGCTATTTTGCTAATTAATTACATTACTGCAATTAGCCAGGATGCGAATATTCGTACATTTGCTACAAATTCAGTCTATTCTGAATCGGTTTTATCAAAACCCGAGTGGATTGATCGAAAATCTTGTACAGATTTCCAAATTCCTCCGTCGGAGGAATTTTTTAAGGAGATCGAACTAATTCAGGCTACCGTACCGGTGGTATTTCATTTTGTAGGTGTTGTAGCTGAGAAACCCGATATTATTAGGGCTACAAACAACCAGTTGACAAAACTTAATCAGATTTTCAGAAAACTACCGGTTTATTTTTCGGAATCGGCGAAAACCCCAACGTTGTCGATCCGGTTTGAATTGGCAAAATCGGTAGGAGCAGATTATTCACAGGGGAATGTTTTTAGTGAGGGTATAATTTTTTACGCCGGATCAAAAACCTGGCCACTCAATCACAATCTTCAAAATCCAGAGGCAGGGGGAGTTAAACCGATCCAAACTCCTCATTTTTTAAATATATGGGTTTCTGAATTGGAATCGCCCTCCGGAGGATTTGCGCAATATCCCGGCGGCCCCGAAGAAACTGACGGTATCGTGATAGATTGGGATTTTTTCGGGTCAAAGGAAAACTCAGCATCATTATTTAATGACGGAAAAACCCTGGTTCACCTCGTCGGAAACTATTTTAACCTGAACGAAATCTGGGGTACAGGGAGCTTATGTTCCGATGATGGAATTGCAGATACCCCTTTACAAAATGCACCGAATGTCGAATGTTATTCGGGTCGGCATATCAGTACCTGTTCTGGATATTCGGTCGAGGATATATCAAACTATATGGACGCAGCTCCGGATACTTGCATGAAACATTTCACACCGGGTCAGATTAACCGGATGTTAACCACACTCCTTTGGCCCGGAGGAAGAAACTTCATCACCTATATGGGAAAGGAACAATCGGATAGTGTTATCATTGCGCAGGAATTTTTTAAAGTCAGACCGAATCCTTCTCCCGGAGAGTTTACCCTGACTACCCCTCCCGCGTTTTCCCGGCAAGTCAACCTGAAACTGGAAATACTGTCTGTGATTGGTAAACGAGAGCACCAGCAAACCGTAACCATCGGCCCCTCGGAAGATATTCGGCTTAATCTTTCTTTTCTACCCGAAGGAGTTTACAACCTTCATGCCCAATGGGACCAAGGCGCTTTTGTAGAGAAGCTAATCATTCTTAAATAATTAACGCTAAATCTGTCAATAGTGAAAGCACATATAATTATTCTGCTTATAAGCTTTGGTATGTTTCTGCCTGGCAGAAATGTACAAGCACAACCGGTAAACAACTGGGTAGGGGATGTAGTGATGCCGACTCCCAATGCTGCCTCATTGGGCAAGTATGGCGACATCCCGGTGAGCACTTATACGGGTATTCCTAACATTGAAATCCCGATCTATACCGTAAAAGATGGGGCTATTGACTTACCCATCACGCTGAGTTACCACTCCTCCGGAATGAAAGTAGGAGAATCGGCCAGTTGGGTGGGGCTTGGCTGGAATTTGAATGCGGGGGGAATGATAACACGGACCGTGATGGGAATTTCGGATGATGATGACTATGGCTATTATTACATGGGCAATACGTATTCTTCCAACGCTTTTTCCGAAAATCAAAAATCACTGATTGATCAGGGAAAATATGACGGAGAGCCGGATATGTTCAGTTTTAGTTTTAACGGCATTTCCGGGAAGTTTTATTTTGATGATCAGCAGCAATATCACTTTGTACCCTATCAGGATTACAAACTGGAATTTACTCTCACCGATAAATTTGAGAGTTTTGTTATCACCACTTCAACAGGAACAAAGTATTTTTTTGGAGACAATCCGTCTAATAATGACCCTCTTGCTTTGGAATATGTATATACGGATATAACGAACCCTAACACCACCGTTTCTTCGTGGTATCTCGTTCGTATTGAATCCGCAGATGGAACTTCATGGATAAATTTTTCTTATGAGGATGAAGCTTCCGGATACAAGCAATTAAGCTCCTGTCAACGTATGTCTTATACCTGTGCACTAGGTTACGCATATGGCAACGAAACTGGTATAGTACTGGAGCATCTTCCTTTGGACTGGGAAGCACCACTACTTTTACCTGCGCTTCGACGAATCAATATGATATTAACCACCCGTATAATCAATTTTTTTCGCAGGGAAAACGGCTTTCCGGAATTGCCACCTCCCAAGCCAACCCCGCTGTATCCTTTGTCTGCAATACTATGCGCGAAGACCTGGATATGAACGAATGGGGAAATCAAAGTTTAATGGCCCGAAGACTTGATGAAATTCTTATTTTGGATAATGGGCCCTGCAAAAAATTTACCCTTGACTATGAATACTTTAAAGACCCTGCTTATCCGGCAAGATCAGAATCCAAAAGACTAAAATTGGTCAGCGTTCAGGAAAAATCCTGTAATACTCCAGTTTTAGAAATTCCTCCTTATACATTTGACTATGAAGGAATCCTCAATTCCGACGGCACGCAGTTTCTCCCACATCGCCTACACAAAGGCATTGATCATTGGGGATATTATAATGGGGCTATTAATAACGAAAATATTCAGTTTAATGTGCCTCTGGTTGAATTTCCTACGGTCTCCGGACCACCGCATATTTACCCGGGAACGGCAAACCGCGAACCGGATAGCACAAAGAAAAAAATGGGAATGTTGAAAACCATTTATTTCCCAACGGGTGGGTCAACCGACTTCGAATTTGAATCCAATACAGTATATCAGACCTATCGCGAACCCGTTCAGTTGCTTAGTTTTTATTCCTGTGAAATCAATCAGGCATCTGATTGTTGCGGTACGCTTACAGAAAGTGCGGTGGTTACTTTTGAGGATGTAGAACAAATTCAGGACGGAAGGCTTTTATGGACATTATATGCCGATCCGGAATATTCGGTACTCTCCACCTGTAATGTAAATTCTGCGTACTTTAATCTGATGATTTACAACGACAATACCAATCAGTTTGTGGGGGGAAATATAAGTGTGAATCTGAATATCTGGAACAACGAGTTTGAAGCCTTTTTTGATACAGCATTATATCTGATGGGCAATTTCAGTCCGGGCATTCCCTATCGCTTCGAAATTACTTCCGATTTTGGTGTGGCTCATTTAGAATTGTATTCCTCACGGGCAGACTCCGGAAATGTGATGGTTTCGGGGAATAGAGTCAAAAAAATAACCATCAAAGATGGCATTTCTCCTTCCGGAGACAAAATAGTAAGCTACGATTATACACAGGAAACCTTTCCCGGGCGTTCTTCCGGGGTACTCTTTAGTAATCCTCGTTATGCCTATAACTATTTACCGGCATCCGCACCTTATAGTAATCTTAGCGTATTCAACGCTATTAGTCCGACCGCCTACCTGACAATTATTCAATCTGAAAGTATTGTACCTTTAGGCGATTATGATGGCAATCCCGTTGGATATTCGCGTGTAACCAAACGGGAAGGAACCGGCCAGGGGCGAACTGTCTGGGAATACAAAACAGGTTCAATATCTAATCCTTCATTTATTGCCTTCCCGCTTCCCCCTCAACAACTCGATGTGCTGAAAGGAACCTTACTGAAAGAGCAAATATATTCTGAATCCAATCTGCTTCTTTACCAGAAACAAATCAATCCAGTCAGTGGTTTAGAATCTCTATCCTCCGGGATTATTCACAAACTCCATATTTTAAGATCATGTGTAGATTTTGCACCTGATCCAATTTACCCAATAATACGACTTCGGTTTCATTTATTTTTACCACACCTTATAATATTTATTCTTCGGCTAACCAGATCATTTACGAGGAAGCATGGCAAGACGGAGTTACCACTCAGACTAACTATCAATATGACCCGCTGGAAAGGCACAACTTCCCGGTTGAAATTCAGTCTGACAACCGAATTACCCAACATATCTACAATTTTGACTATCCGGATGCAGGTGTCAGGAATGAATTGTTAAATAAAAACATTGTTTCTTCCCCATTTCAGACTACGACCAAAGTAGGCAGTACGACAACCGGCGGCTCAAAAACAGAATACCAGTTTTTCAGTCATACAACCGGACTGCCTGTTCCTTCTTATATTCCCGGAACTTCATTTCCTTATCCGGCCCGATTTTACGCTTATGAAATGACCTGGAACAATGGCGTACCTACGACTGGAACCTGGGTACAAAAAGCAGAAGTAAAAGCAAACTGGCCAAACACTAATCCCGATGCGAAAGGAAAAATGAAAGAATTTCAGGTTTCCAACTGGCCTTCCGAAAGTTATGAATGGGAGCGGGGAATGATAAAAAAGCGCACCTTTCAGAATTTTATTTGGGAATATACCTATCAGCCTGGATCGCGTTTATTGACCAGTATTAAGGATATAGATGGGCAGACAACTTCTTACGGCTATGATGCGCTCAACCGATTGTCCTACATTATGGCCCGGGATAGTAATATCGTTACCTCCTTCCAGTATCAGTATAAAGATATTTCCCATTTCTATAATTCTGTTACGACTCTTACACAATACACAACCGTTACAGGAAGTGATCTGACTCAGCAAAAAACCATTCAATATCTCGATGGTATCGGGAGAGCGCTTCAGACCGTGCGTCAGGGCCATTCTCCTTCCGGAAAAGACGTAATCGCTGCCATCAAGTACGACAATATCGGACGTCCTACCCATAGTTATGTTCCCTATGAGTCATTGTATAACAATGGACAGTTTTATGCGCCTCCTTCCGGAACAGCCTATACGTTTACCGATTATGAAGCATCTCCCCTTTCCCGTGTAAAATCCGTTACTCCACCAGAGTGGTATGCCACAAACACAGATTTCGGAACTAACACTTCGAATGAAGTTTTAAACTATACTTCGGGGGGCTATTATGCAGCTAACCAGTTAACTAAAACGACGGTTACCGATCCCAATGGAAACAAATCCATTGCCTTTACAGACAAATGGGGGCGGGTGGTACTTTCCCGTCGCCGGAATGCGGCCGGGACACAGAATGCAGATACCTACAACCTGTACGATGACAAAGACCGCCTCACAACGGTAATCCCTCCCGGTGCGACCTTATCGAGCCCCAACCTTATTTTTACCTATAAATACAATGAAAAAGACCTGATAACGGAGAAAAAAGTTCCCGATGCAGCACTTGTAAAACTCTACTATAATCAACGCGACCAACTTGCCCTTGTGCAGGATGGAAATCTCGCCGCCCAAAACCAATATATGCTTACCCATTACGATGACTACGGGCGGCCGGTGAGCACGGGGTTTTACGCAGGTGCTCTCCCAGGAACACTTACCCACAATAGCCCGGCTATTACTGCTCCCAACCTGCTAACCCAGACCACCTATGGGACAACCGGTATCGAACTGGGGAAAATCAAAACCCAGCAAACCCGTATCCTCGATGGGGGCAACAACTGGCTAAGTGCGACTTATACATATGATTCTTATGGCAGAGTAAGCCAGACAACTGGTAATCATTCCCTAAATCTCACTCCTGGCAGCGAATCGGTCATATCCACTTATGATTTTGCAGATAACCCACTTACCCGTATTCGTACCCATAATTATGGGGGCACTACACGCATCCTTCGCGATTGGATGTTTTATGATGCTTCGGCAAGGCTAACGGGTACAGATATGCAAATTGATAATGGCCCGGTAACCAAAGTAAGCCGAATGAAATACAACCACCGGGACTTTATGATTGAAAAAGATCTCGGGGTAACGATTTCGGCAGGTGGTGGTGGTGGTGCAAATCCTATGAATGGCGGTTTTACCCTGCAGGGAAGTAATATGAATGTACAGGCGGGCGGCGACCCTGTGGGGGAACTTCCTTCCTACAACGCCTTACAAAGCCTGGATTACACCTACAATGCACAGGGCTGGCTGACAATGATAAACCAGCCGACCCTCGGTGGCACCAATATCGCGCTTCCGACCTGTAGCTCAGTCCAACCCTCTCCCGGATCGGTAGTAGCGAGTCAGTCGCCAGACTCGCGCGACCTTTTTTATCTGCAACTCAACTACGATATCGGAACCGCAATGAGCGGTTTTCAGAGCCAGAAAAACGGTAACATCAGCCAGATCACCTGGCGCACCCGGGGGCGAAGACGGCAGATTTACAACTTCACCTACGATTATCTCGACCGGATGGAGAAAGGCGATTTGCATCAGATGGATGATGCCGGGGTCATTACGGGCACGCCCTCCTTTTATGAACGGCTGACCTATGCCGATGCGCGGGGTAATATCGCAACCTTAAAACGTTCGGGTTTGTATCCCACCTCCGGCGGTTGTTTTGCCACCGGCCTGTTTGACAACCTCACGTATAGTTATGCCGCAGGCACCAATCGCCTGCGCGATATTTCCGATGCCGCTTCCTCCTCGATCCGCACCCACGGATACAAGTATTACAATGTGTCCGGCGGCGATTATGGTTATGATGCCAATGGCAATATCACCTACGATCCTTCCAAAGGAATCACGATCACTTACAACCACCTCAACAAACCCACACTCATAGACTTTGGCAGCGGCAAAAAAATTGAGTATATTTACGATGCCTCCGGCACCAAACTCACCAAAACCGTGAAACTCAGCAACGCCGCGCAATATTATCAACACTACCCTTCGAGTGCCTCAGGGCAAGTAGGCGGCATCGAATATCGCCAAAACCCCATCGGCAACGCTGAGATCGAAGCCATTTACCACAGCGAGGGCGCGTCCGCCTACACCGCCGGAGCCAATCCGAAGTATGAATATACAATCAGGGATCATCTGGGCAACACAAGATTGACCTTCTGCGACCTCAACGGCGACGGCGCCGTGCAGACGCCTTCGGAGATACTCCAGGAAAACCACTACTACCCCTTCGGTCTCTCCCTCCACGGCCCGTGGACAAACGCCGCCGCGCCCGACAACCTGTACCAGTACAGCGGCAAGGAGTTGCAGGCTGATCACGGCCTGGGGTGGATTGATTTCGGGGCGCGGATGTATATGCCGGAGGCGGGGAGGTGGAATGGGGTGGATGGGTTGGGGGAAATTTATGCGAAAGTTAGCCCATATACTTATGTAGCTAATAACCCAATTATCTTTACAGATCCAAACGGTTTAGAAATTTCTACGCCAGAATTAATCAGAAATGCCTGGTACGCAACCCCTGAAGGCAAATCTGTAAAATGGTTTAGAAATTCTAAAACAGAACAGGATGTTCCTGAAAACACCATCTATGTTGCGTTTGATGAAACTCGAAATTGGGGATATAGCAGCAACAAAGGAAAACTATCAGATATCGGCCTTTCGACTTTGGAGGCACAAAATAAAGTTGTTGAAGCGTTGCGAACGATCTTAGTTGATAACAATGGGTTGCCATTAGATGTTTGCCTCCTTCCTCAATCAGAATTTCAGGAAGTTTACTCCCAACGGTATTCTTTAGCAAGATCCAAATCATTTATACTTGTTTTTACTGCTATGGATATCCCTTCAGTAGGAGCAACAAGCGATTTTGAGAAAAAAATACTTGCCTCTACAACAGCAGGAGCAAAACACTATAAAGATGCAGGTTACTCTACACATAATAAACTCTTTTATGAATGGATAGCATTAATCGGCGCACATGAATTAGGTCATATTTTTTTAAGTCAGGTATCAAGTAAATCTTATGCTGAAAAACATGATAATAGTTCTAGAAACTTAATGATGGATCATTTGCCTGATGTTACCCAGCCAGCAATCAAACAACTCCAGACAACTATTGCAAAATGGCAATCTGGTGGTACTACTTTTAGAAATACCTCAGCTACTTTTTCCAAAGAACATATAAACCTGATGAAAAAATATTTTTATGAGGATAAATAATCTTCTCTCATGGTCAATGAATTTATTCATTGTCCTGATTATAACGGGCTGTCTGAATATACCCCTCTCCGACAAGTATTTTCACAAAATTTCCGATCAGGAAAATCTGACACCTCATTCAGTGGCTCCCTTTGTTCGAGAATATGCCACAAATCAAAATAATCAATACCCTTTCCTGAGTATCTACGGCCTCAATACCGATTCAATACGGGTATTCCCAACCTCACAAAATGTGTTTCCGGACCAAGGGCTGATGGTATGGGAATATCTTCTGGAACCCAATCATTCCGGTGATTACCGGGTAGTTCTTCATCCCCAATCCCATAGATTTTATGTAGTTGACCGTGATGACCGTTTTCCTGATATAGGTAACGATGTAAAAGATGATTCATTGTTTTCGGAATTTTTGTCAACAACCCATTCTTCCATAAAATCCCTGGAATCAATGAAATTGCTGATTGAAGAAATCTGGGGATTTGCTCCACTAAAACCTTTCAATCAGGATACCCTCAAATCTTTTCTTCGAAAGCAGAATCCAGAGAATGACATAGTCAAACTAGATAAGGAAGTCAATGATTATTTTGAAGCAAAAGAAACCCAAAACTTTGAATGTTATAGCTTTATTCCCGACGAAGGAACCTATTTTGTAACGGTCTGTTTTTCAAGAGATTATTTGATTGATTTTCAAATCAGCTATTGGTGATGCTCAATACATCAATCTACAAGATCGAAGCCATTTACCACACCGAAGGCCGCGTAGCCTACACCGCCGGAGCCAATCCGAAGTATGAATATACCCTCAAAGTCGAAGATCCCATAAAGGGAATCATTCTGGGTAATACCCGATTGACCTTCTGCGACCTCAACGGCGACGGCGCGGTGCAGACGCCTTCGGAGATACTCCAGGAAAACCATTACTACCCCTTCGGCCTCTCCCTCCACGGCCCGTGGACAAACGCCGCCGCGCCCGACAACCTGTACCAGTACTAGGGCAAAGAACTCCAGGTGGATCACGGCCTCGGCTGGCTTGACTTCGGGGCACGGATGTATATGCCGGAGGTGGGGAGGTGGAATGGGGTGGATGGGTTGGCCACCACAATGCCAGAAGGAAGTACTTATAATTATGTATTTAACAACCCTATTCTGCGTATTGATCCAGACGGACAAGACGGACGAGTCCGATATGACGGGGGGAAAGGTACTAAAGATAACCCTCATGTAGTGACAATAACAGCAAACTATTATTACAACAAAAACAGTTTTTCGAAAGATGAAGTAGGTGCTTTTAATGCTGCGCTTGAGACGTATAACAATAGTTCCCATTCATCAGGCAATGAAAAGAAAGGAACTTATACTGTTTACAAATATGAGCTAAGTGCAGTTGCAGTTGACAGTGATGCTGACGCATGGATTAAAGCTTCAGAAGATACTTTTGAAGGGACATCTGGCGAAACAAGGATCTATGGAAATGTATTAGATCGAACTAGTGATCCGGAAGATAAAGCCTTGGCATTTGACCTCAATGGTAAAAAAATAAGCTTAAATGATGCTTCATTGAGCAAATTCAAAGAATCAGGAGGTGATCTTAATGTTGGGCTGAGAAGTACCTATTTGCATGAAATAGGTCACAATCTAGGTGGAGAACATGGCGATTCAAGCCCCATGGGAGCTCATGTTACTGTTTTTTACAGGAAGGCTGATCCTAATTGTATGGGAAACTGCCCCCAAGTACCGTCGACAGAAATTAAAACGCTTTCGAAGAAATTTACCCCCACTATAATAAATCGGATTAACAAGTCTGTAGGTCGCAATTATCTTGACTATGAGAAAAAATAATATATTGTTATTACTCGCAGTAATTTTGTTATCACCCACATTTTACAGAGCATCACCAGTTTATAAAAACGGAGACACGCTATCCGTCACCGGTTACGCAGTCATTTCAGTTGACCGAAAGGCTGCTAAGGCTATTAAAAATAACACAACAGATGAGAAAAGAAAGAAAAAGGTTTTGATTGATTTTGATGCGGAGATTTTTTTCATGAATACGGGAACGAATGAATCTCAAACTCCCCAAATAAGAGACATAGCATTCACTGCAATGAATCAAAAAGACAGTGTTTATATTTTACTACGACCACAAGCCTATTTGGAACTTTTGACCATTTTTTGTTTTAATGACCAACCCCAAATTCTGATAAGGGCATCATCTTTACCGCTTACCGGATTTAGAAAAATAAAAGGCTTACCGACTTTCAAAGGCAAGAGAGTAGTGATTTATAAAATTGAAGGAGATTTTCTTGTTTGGAAAGTAGATGAATGTGTCAAAAATCTATTAGAAGGAAGTTTTATGGAGAATAGTAATTACGCATATTTATTAATACCCATAGATTACAGGTACATTCAGTTGTTGTAAAAATAGCGTATATTTATGCTTGCACCAAACTCACCAAAACCGTGAAACTCTGCAACGCCGCGCAATATCAAGTCCAATCCTTCGGCCTCTCCCTCCACGGCCCGTGGACAAACGCCGCCGCGCCCGACAACCTGTACCAGTACAGCGGGAAGGAGTTGCAGGCTGATCACGGATTGGGGTGGATAGATTTTGGCGCGCGGATGTATATGCCGGAGGCGGGTAGGTGGAATGGGGTGGATGGGTTGGCGGAAAAGTACACCGCTTGGAGCCTGTATCATTTTTCTGGAAATAATCCGGTATTGCATGTTGATCTCAATGGAATGAGTTATGATAAATACTACAATGAAGCAGGGCAGCTTATACATGACACAGGTAAAGGGGATCAAAATTATGTAATAAGAACTACTCAAACGACTGCTCAAATATATTCGGATGACCCATATAATCCTAGACCAGGCCGTGAGTCAAACCCTATATCAGTAGAAAAAGCGGCTGAGGTAGAATCTGAGATAAAAAAAGGAAATGTTGATAATGCACTTGTTCAAGACAATGTTGTAGCTCTTGGGACAACTTCTCAAATGGAACAGGTTATGGACATTATGGCTCAAGATGACGGAAAGGGTGGGGATAACCAAAATATAACAGAATATAACGCAACTATTTCTGACCAGGGTGTAGTAGCCGAAGGAAAACCGGGAAAGCCATTAAAGATTTCAAATAGCGGAAAAGCAGGTATTCCCCAAACCTCTATCAAAATAAGTAAGGCTACTAATATAGTCATTCATAATCATATTTCGGGTGTTGCTGTGAGTCCCAATGAAAAAAAGGCAACAGGACCTGCCGTTCAAGGACCATCCTCAAGAGATATTTCGGTTGCAAGGGAAAAGGGGGTGACAGGACAAGTTTATGGTAGCAGAAATAAAACAATTTATGTTTATGATGGATCAGGTGTAATAGCAACAATCCCCTTCAAAAGGTAATTTTAACTAACAACAGAAAACAATGAAAATTGGATTATTAGGAATTCTCTTTTTTGTTAATCATTCTCTTGTAATTGCTAATTCTGACTATATTCTTATCGGTAAAATGGAGAATATTGTTTTTACGGCATTGCCTGGTAATGAATCATTTTACGAAAATGAGATAATTGCTCATTTATGTAACGAATATATTAAAGAGTACTACCCCTTAGAACATTTACCACCGATCTACCTGGTTTTTGGAGATGACCCTCTGGCTCAGCCAATTCTCGAGTATGAGAATTTGAATGGTGATTCTTGGAACGAGAGAATAGAAGTCAAAGAATATCGAGAGTTGGGAGTTAGGATAAAGATATATAACTCTGAATATCGTACTCGAACAATACTAAAATTACTTGATTATGCGATCAACCATCTTGACACCTTGAAAGCTCAAAGAAATGAGTTTTTATATTCAAAGGAGAAAAATCGAAGTAAAACGCTTAATGAAGCGCGTATTCAGAAAATACTTAATTCTCCTACTTCAGCTAATATTCATGAAGTAATGCAATTGAAGGTGCTTCGGGGGCTAGGCAGAGATGTACCCCAACCTATCTATTATTACCAAAATGATGCTTTCAAGTTCCACAATGATAAAGAAGTATATTTAGAAATCAATCGTTTATATCAAATTATTAACATCCCCAAAGTGGGTCATTTAATCTTTGAGACAGATTTCTCTTTTTATTTTTATAATATTCACACTCAAATGCTTAGTAAGAAGTACACATTAAATAGCGTGAACAATTTGTACAAATATGACCCCTTCGAATTATTGAGATATAGCCGTAGAACAAATCAAATAAAACTCAAAAAGGGAAAAGACAAAATAAAGCTCACTTTTTAAGGGTAAAGATCCCCATCATGTGTCTCATCGTACAAAAGAGGAAAAATGCCGGTTTTCCCGGAGAAGGTGGCTATTTAACGTTCATCCAATCTTGGCAGCGGCAAAAAAATAGCGTATATTTATGCCTGCCCTGAGCACCCGGCGAAGGGATGCCTCCGGCACCAAACTCACCAAAACCGTGAAACTCAGCAACGCCGTACAATATCAGGTTCAATCCTTCAGCCTCTCCCTCCACGGCCCGTGGACAAACGCCGCCTATGAAAAAGAACATCAATGAGAAATCCTTGATTCAAAAACAAAAACCCAGACTCAAATCAATTGGAGAAAAAAGAATATCATGTCCATTAAACCCTGTAACAGGCACTTGAAGTAATATTCTAAAATTGAGTTTATTTTTGCTTAAGGGAATAAGTCTATATCCTGCCATAGGATAAAAAAAATAGGGTTCCGTTGTATTCCCGTATAATATTGTTCCACCGAATCCGAATTCAAAAAAATTCCGACCGCTCCCTATATTTCCTGTAATATGATGTGGTAATGTCAGATATTTTTCAGGAGTACATGGTGAAAAAAAACAAAAAATGAATTCTTCATTATATCCTAATCCTAATTTCCCACTTAAGAAAAGATTTGAAGTAACTGTAAACAGTCTCTCGTACTGAATAGAAAAAGCGG
The DNA here is from genome assembly GCA_041391725.1 of Bacteroidia bacterium. Lineage (GTDB taxonomy): Bacteria > Bacteroidota > Bacteroidia > J057 > J057 > JAGQVA01. The sequence goes on along the minus strand of JAWKNL010000004.1, from coordinate 82,796 downwards.
AAGCATCGCCGAGCATATTTAAACTAATACTATTTAATGGCCTTTGAGGTAATTGATTTCCATCTTCATTCTGAGCCAACAAAATAGTGCTTACAAATAACTGCACTGTTACAAATAGTATCTTTCTCATAGTCAGGGATTGATTATCATTTGGAATCTATCCAGCCCATTTAAATTTATGCTTTAATCCGCAAATATTTGTTATTTATATGATAGAAAATACAACTCGTTGACTAAAATTAAAGATAGCTGACATGCAGGAGAATGCTGATTTGGCCGTTGACCTGTTAGGTTGGGCACTCGCGACCTAACAGGTTGGGATACGGCAACCTAATAGGTCGTGCAGATTAAATCTCCTTGCAAAAGGAAGAAAATCAAGCATTTACAAGTTTCGACCTGTTAGGTCACAAGTCGTTGACCTAACAGGTCGGCGCTAATTGACCTAACAGGTCAAGACCCCACCCAAAGCTCTCTCCCTCAGTTTTTTGCCTCAATCTTCAGCAAGATAAACTTCGGAAAATAAATCCCCTGGTTTTCAATCAGTGCCCCAAAATCCAGACTATTTACATTAAAAGTGATCCAAAGCCCGTCTCCCAATAGCTCAGGATGGGCCCTGGCAGCATACATGATCGGGCTTTTTACGCCTGAATAGTCGGGTTTGTAAAATATAATGGGTTCCGACCACTTTCCCACTATGCTGTCGGCCATCCGCAACCCCAGTTCCGCTTCACCAAAAACCATAGGACTGAATCTGCACATACTTTTTCAACCGGTAATCATAGTGTACAGAATATTCGGTACTGCCGACAAACAAAGGTGCTGGCACTGGCAACCGGGTTTTCCGCTGCGCCTCTGTCCCCTATCCACCATTCAGGATGTGCCATTTTTCCATTATAGGCCTGGCCCAGTTTCCAACGCAGCGCATATGCCTCATGGGTATCGGGTTCGACTGCACCAAATGCATACAGGTAATGATCATCGCTCAGCACTGTGGCTGAGCCTGCAATCAAACCGTAAGTTTCTGCTCCTTTGTGGTAGCGAAGTTCCCATGTCGCAGGATCGTCGTCAGGGTTTTGAATCAGCACCGTAGCCCAGTCAAATACTTCAAAACCCAGTCCGGTTTCAGTACTTCGCACCTTCATCAGAAAGACGAGCACCCGGTCATTAATCCTCATACCGTGCCCGGTCCAGAACCAGTATTTTCCGGGTTGATGAAAAAATGCCCGGGGATTTCCCCCTTTTCGGTTCCAGAAAAACCTGATAATGGCTGTTGGTAAATCATAGCCATCCTGAACAGCGATACTATTTCTGATTAAGACTGCATTTTTTCTCGAACCGGAAGAATCGCTGGCAATGAAACTATCGCTGAAAAGCCATAAAATTTTGCCATTTCCGAGATCAATGGAGGATGCCCCGTCTGCACCTCGCCAGACAGGGTCGTTGGTAAAAAATTGCTGGCTGCTTTCAGGAGTTTCAACCTTGAAGACATCCATGGCAGTATCTGCCACCTGCCCCGGGCAGATTTTAGTCAATAAAAAAGAAGGAGAAGCGTGGTATATTTCATTCGTGGTTACCCTGATAATCGCCCCTTTAGTTTAAGCCACGAATATCACGAATGCGCACGAATATTCCAGCAAACGGATTTTTGAAAATCACGATCACAAATCAACCCTGCTGTGTTGGCGTTGACATCGACCTTCCCCATTTTTACTTCCTGTTTGTCGCGGGGTTTCTGGGTTGTTTTTGCTTTTGGAATCCGTTGGAATCCGATCCTTGAGGGATTCTTCGATTCCAAACCGTTACAAACCGATCCTTGAGGGATTCTTCGATTCCAAACCGTTGCAATCCGTTACAAACCGTTACAAACCGTTACAAACCGTTACAAACCGTTGCAAACCGTTGCAAACCGTTGCAATCCGTTACAAACCGTTACAAACCGTTACAAACCGTTACAAACCGTTACAAACCGTTACAAACCGTTGCAAACCGATCCTTGAGGGATTCTTCGATTCCAAACCGTTACAAACCGATCCTTGAGGATTCTTCGATTCCAAACCGTTGCAAACCGTTGTAAACCGATCCTTGAGGATTCTTCGATTCCAAACCGTTACAAACCGTTACAAACCGTTGCAAACCGATCCTTGAGGGATTCTTCGATTCCAAACCGTTGCAATCCGTTACAAACCGTTGCAAACCGATCCTTGAGGGATTCTTCGATTCCAAACCGTTGCAATCCGTTACAAACCGTTACAAACCGTTGCAAACCGATCCTTGAGGGATTCTTCGATTCCAAACCGTTACAAACCGTTGCAAACCGTTGCAAACCGTTGCAAACCGTTGCAAACCGTTACAAACCGTTGCAAACCGTTGCAAACCGTTACAAACCGTTGCAAACCGTTGCAAACCGTTACAAACCGTTACAAACCGTTACAAACCGTTACAAACCGTTACAAACCGTTACAAACCGATCCTTGAGGGATTCTTCGATTCCAAACCGTTGGAATCCGTTACAAACCGTTGGAATCCGTTGCAATCCGATCCTTGAGGGATTCTTCGATTCCAAACCGTTGCAAACCGTTACAAACCGTTGCAAACCGTTACAAACCGTTGCAAACCGATCCTTGAGGGATTCTTCGATTCCAAACCGTTGGAAAACGCTTTACTCTTTCCCGCAATACGGATTGCCAGCAATTTCCGCGCAGTCAATCATGCCTGCTTCATCCTTACTGATTCTACAGCATTTTTTTCGCTATTCTGCTGAAACTTTTACGACACCTGATGCAATAAGCTTGGCTGTAAGTTCTGCCGCAACCTTCTCCAGATCAATCCCCATACGGGTTTGTTAGTACCTAATACAGTGGCGACCATATCCGCCGGCAGACTACTTTTCCCATAATATGCGCCCAAAATCGAACCAGTGACGGCCCCCACGGTATCGTTGTCGCGCCCATAGTTGATGGCAAATTCGAGCGACCGACGAAAGTCAAACTCTCCGAATAGCAGAGCGGTCAAATTGATCAGGTGAATTTCTCCCGCATGAAAGGGCATATCCTGGTTTTTGGCGTCCAGCAGCTCAAAGGCTCGCTGCATTTGCGCCATATACAACAGGTCCCGGCCTTTAATGGGAAGTTTGATTTTCGCTGCGTCCACATCTTCAAGCCTGATTTTCCGGGCCTCATCGACGATATCTGCGCGTCGCGATAAATGCGGTAGGCCGTTCTTCCCACCAACCTACTCTTAAAATATCCGTTGGGATCGGTTGTGCGCAATACGGATAAAACTCCCTTTTGGGTAGGTTCGGGCCGCATCGCTGCAGATACCATCGAAGCCGTCAACGCTGTGATATCGCGGGCATAACCGATATCAAATATACCAAGCCGGTATGCAGAAGCATACGCTTCCCCTTCCGCTCCGGGAAAGGCCAGTCCCTCTCATCGGAGAATACAACATCCCCGCACAGGTCATTTCTCCTCCGTAAAAATGATTCACCGCATAACTATACCCCTCCATATCTTTTTCGGAAAATGGTTTCGCAACCACCGCCCATTCCTGCAACCATGCCAAACGGCGCACCTGATTTTCAATGGGCTCGGGATCAAAAGTTTCAGTGGTTTTTAGTCTGGCGATTTCCTGCTCGTATTTTGCCATGAGAAAACGGGAAAATTCGTACGGATCGGCTCCACCTGTGTACATGGATTGGTTTTGCGACAGCAGAAATTCGCTGAAAAGCACTTTCCAGCGGGTATCGTCGGTCGTTCCACCTGCGGGCAAGTTCATCGCCCAGGTGCCTTCCGGCGAGGGTTCCCGCACCATATCATCAAGGGTATCGACAAATCCGTATTCCACCTGAATGCTCTTGCGGCTCCACATTTCGGTGGGTGCCCCCATGGCATCGCCTATGGCAGAACCCACCAGCATTCCCAGCACCTTGTCGTAAAGTTTTTCACGTGTAAGAGTCATATAGGGAAGTGTTGCGGACTCTCCGGGTTTTTCTACAATATCCATTTCTCTGACTGAAGGTGTCTGGCTAGATGGCTGACAGGACAAAAATGCGGTTGCTGTCAGCAGAAACAGGTATTTTTTCATCAGAACAAATTTTCAATTTTTCCTGATCCTATGGCGGAAGCTGCTTTTTCGAGCATAAGGGTTTTCTCCTCCAGCGAAAGCGCCAGCGGAAGCTGGGCAATGCCGATAAGTCTTCGCATGATTTCTGTTCCGGCGAAGCCAGCCACAAGTTCCCGGTCAACGGTTTCCCCGGAGTCGTAATTATTCAGAATCGCGCTGATTACGGTTTCTCCCTGGCCTGCAAGGGTCATCTGGGCAATAAATACCGCCAGATCAAATTCGGGATAACCCACAAATCCAAATTCGGGGTCAATAACTTTCACCTCATCGCCGACTTTCAGCCAGCTTCCGGGGTAGTAGTCGCCGTGGATAAGCGTAGTCCCCTTCGAAAGATAAACATCACCCAGGGTAGATATTTTCTGTTTAAGGGCAGCATTCGTCTTCCATTTCATTGCCACGGCCTGCAATCCGGGTTGTACCTGATCCAGATCAAACCCGTTTTCTTCCATGTAAGGGAAGCGAAAAATATGCTCGTGGTTGAGGGCGCGCATTTCATGGTTTTCGGGGAAATTATCCACCATGGCCCCTTTTGCATACCGGTGAAGTCCGGAAATAAATGTCACCAGCGCCGTAAGTTCTTTGTCGGACAACCGGTTGCCTTTCCGGTAAAGAAAAGTATAATCGGCACCTTCTCCGAGGTCTTCCGTAGCCAGAAGAAAGCTGTTCCCGTCATACCCTATCAGTGTAGGCGTATAGCGGGCGACAGACGGAAAATGTCCGATGACATCAAAAAATATCGCCTCCACTTCTGTTCGCCCTACCGGAGCGGGAATCTGTGGGTATTTTTCTACCCAGGGCCGTGCCTGTTTGACGATAAAACTGTGCGTCCCTGTATTGATCCTGAGCACACAGTTCATATTCCCTTCTCCGGGACGGGTGGCAGACAGAACGTATTCATCGGGTTTCAGCCAGCCCAGACTACGAAGGTGAGCGGTGAGATCGCCCGGGGAATCGGCATCGAGAAAAAATTTACCGGGGAAATGGCTGAGAAAGGTAGTTCTTTTATCCATGATACATGATTGGGGCGGAAAATAAACCAAAATAATCGGTTAATTCCGGTCAAAATGTAATACGGATTACAATTCCTCCGGAAATTTCTCCATAACTACCAATGCAGCCAGCGCACCATATACCAGAACTGCCATTTTATCCTGATCGAGAAATGCATTCATCAACCCGTGAATCCAGAACGTTACCAGTCCGGACAAAATCCCCAGTGCAATAAGATTTTGGCGGGATTTTATTCTCAGCAGATTTTCACCCGTCCGAAGTGAAAAAAACAACACCAGCAATGGAATGATTCCGCCCAAAATCCCCGTCTCCGCCAGCGGGCCGAGGTATTCTGAATGCGCATTCCCCATATTTCCCTGATACGTACTGATCCGGGTCATTTCCTCCACATTCTGATACCGCCCATATACATACTGATAAGTGCCGGGGCCCCAGCCCAGCAACGGGCGTTCTTTCCACAGCCTTACGGCACAAAACCATCGGTTGATCCGCTCCTGATCTGATACATTTTCCCGGTAATAACCCCGCGGGTCTAACATAAAAATCAACAAAATAACACCCAAAACCGATCCGGTTACCAGCCATTTTAACCATTTACAAGAAGAAAATATCAGCCAGCAGCCGGCGACTCCTGCCGAAATTCCCAGACTAAGCCACGCGCCGCGGGAATAAGAAAGAAATAAACCCGCAAAAAGTAGTGCGCAAAGGCCATACAACAGCGGTTTTTTGAGGGGATAATTCAGATTTTTCAGTCCGAAAACCACAAAAGGAAAAAGAAAAGCAATCACACCGCCATACAGGGTGTGGTCGGGAAAAAACGGGCGCGGCATAGCCTCCGCAAATCGCTGTTCAAACCCCCAAAACCCATGCCTTACAGAAGTTATTAACACCACAACCAGCAAGCCGGCAAGAACCGCCCAAAAATACCGGAGAATCAATTTTTTATCCCTGAAAAACCGCAGCGGCCAGACATAAAAAACAGTAAAATACAGGAAATAAATAGCCACCCGCTTAAATGCTACCAGCGGCACTTCACTGAAAATGGAAGAGAAAAAGCCAACGATCAGTTGCAGTGTGAGAAGAATACTAATGGGGTGAACCAGCACTTTTCGCTCCGGCAGATTTCCCGCCAGAAATCCCGGCAGGACAATTGCCATCAGCAGGGATATCAACATTTCGGAGGGAAACTGAATCATCCAGCCGCCGGGAAGTGCAACCGGATAAGAAAGCGGAATAAGGGCAAAAGTGAGCCAGACCAGGCGGTTAAACCACTTTTTCATAAGCCCGGGTATTCCTGTCAATCTCTGCAAGAATCTCATGCGCTACGCGCAACGCGCGGTATCCGTCGCGAAGCGAAACGCGCACCGGCTGCTGATGAAGAATGGACGCTGCAAATTCTTCCAGTTCCATCTGAATAGCATTAACTGGCTTTACCTCCGGCTGCTCAAACAGAAGGAAACGTTGTTCATCACCGCGGTTAAACTCAAATTTCATCTTGTTTTCAAGATCTTCTACCGCCGGATCGGCGAGGCGAAATACTTCTGTGCTCTTTTTGAGGAAGTCCACAGCCAAATAGGTATCTTTCTGGAAAATGCGCAGTCTGCGCATATTTTTTATGGAAATACGGCTCGCTGTGAGGTTTGCCACGCAGCCGTTTTCAAATTCAATGCGTGCATTGGCAATGTCGGGGCTGTCGCTGATGACAGCCACACCGCTGGCGCTGATCGTGCGAACCGGAGCATTTACCAGGCTCAGTACGACATCCAGATCGTGGATCATGAGGTCCAGCACCACGGAGACATCCGTACCACGGGGATTATAGACGGCGAGGCGATGACCTTCCATAAACATCGGTCGGAGAGACGCCTGATTCACAGCCAGAAATGCAGGATTAAACCGCTCGACATGGCCAACCTGAACGGTAAGCCCGGGATTTTCTGCGGCGATTGTGAGCAGTTCTTCTGCCTCTGCGACTGTATGGGTAAGGGGTTTTTCGATAAAGACGTGCCGCCCGTTTCTCAGCGCCAGCGCTGCGCAGGAAAAATGAGAAAGCGTCGGTGTGACGATATCGACTGCCTCAGAAGCATCTATCAGGGACTCGATATCGGGAAAAGCAACCACCTGAAATTCAGATGATACTTTTTGTCTTACCTCCGGATCGGGGTCATAAAAGCCCGTAACGTCGAAGGAAGGAATTTCTTTCAGGAGTTTGAGATGGATTTTTCCCAGGTGACCGGCACCGAGCAAACCAATTTTTACCATTTTTTCGTTTCTAGTTGAGCCAGGTTGAATTGTCCGGCTCAAATTTAAGTGATAATTTGATTCTTTTACCCTGAAAACCCCTTCACATGCGCTCAGTTTTTTTTTCGTTCAGTATTATCGCTGTTTGTTTTCTTCTGTTTTCCTGCGGGCATGAATTTCCGGCGGAAAAAGACATTCTGCAGTCGGGTTATCCGGAGGATGTGGCAGAAATTATCCTTTCAAACTGCGCCATCAACACCTGCCATTCGGGGCCTGAATCACCAGAAGACCTGGATCTCAGTAGCTGGAATCGGTTATACGATGGTTCGACTTTTGGTGCGGTATTGATCCCCGGTTCACCCCGGTGGTCGCATTTTTTTCAGCATATCAATACCTTTGACGACCTGGGAATACGCGCAACCCCCGTCATGCCGCCCGACAGTGCAGGGCAGCCACTCAACAGAGAATCCGTACTCAGGTTGCGCGACTGGATCGAACGCGGAGGGAACAACCGCGAGGGCCAGTCTTTCTGGGCCGGCCAGGAGACCCGTAGTGAAGGAAAACTGTTTAGCCTTTGTGCGGGAAGCGATCTCATTGCAGTTACAGATATCGCCACCAACCTCATCATGAAAATGATACCCGTGGGACAGTATCCCGGCGATCTGGAGGCGCCGCATTTTATTGTCCTTTCTCCGGATAAGCAACATCTGTATGTCACTCTTATCGAGGGAGGGCTGGTGGAAAAATACAGGACAGACAACTACGCCTTTGAGGGCAGAGTAACGGTGGGCAGTGCGCCATCCATTATTCACTTAAATCAGGAAGGCACACGTGCTGTGATTACACACTGGAATGCCTCAGGTGCAGCAGCCAAACTCACCATGATCAATACAACCGACATGACGATTGTGGAGCAGATCAAAGCGTCGGGCGATTTTCTGAGTTTTCCGCATGGAATGGAAATCACTCATGACTTCCGCACACTTTATGTGGGAGCCAATGAGGGAAATTATTACTCCAAACTGGAAATAGACGAAAACGGATTTATCAGTGAGGAAAAATTCCCGGTTGATCCGGTCAACTCACCGGTGCCATTTGCCAATACACTTTACAAGCCCTATCAGTTGTTTCTCACTCCGGATGAAACCGAACTTTTTATCAGTTGCAATGCATCGGGAGAAGTAAGGGTATTTGACACGGCAACAGATACGCTGAAAGCCGTAATCGCGGTGGGCAGTGGGCCGCGCCTGATGGCTTACGACCCTGAAAGCAACCGGCTGTTTGTCGCGTGCCGCAATCAGGAAAGTTTTGCCGATCAGGGAAGTCTCCAGGGTTGCGTATCGGTAATCGATGTAGCCCGACTGAGTTTTGTGAAAAACATCTATCGCGTCGGCCACAGACCGCACGGCGTAGGAATAGACGTAAAAAGAAGAAGGCTGTATATTTCCTCAGAAAATACCGGTGGAGTGGACGAACTGCATCACCCGCTGCAGGGCAACAGCCAGCCACCCGGCAAATACAATGTAGTGGATTTAAACAGCCTCAACGTACTGCGGACAATGGAAACCGAAATTGCGGAGTTTCCCAATGCGTTGATTGTGAGTGAGTGATTAGGGATCCGCAAATGGAAACTCATCTTATTTCCAAACCAGCACAGGGCAGAACAAAACTTTCCTTGAGTAGTTGTATGTTTTCATCAAATTCGCTTCTGATGAAAGGAAATCTGCTACTCATTTTTCTGGCACTTTGGGTGTCATCCTCCACTTTTGCTCAAAAGCCCGCGAAAGCAGATTTCGTATGGACTAACACCTCCGGTAAGGGAAGGTTTCAGGCTGCGTGGTTTCGCTACGAATCAGAACTTTCATCCATTCCCGAAAACGCCGTCATTCATCTGTTTGCCGATTCCCGCTATCACCTCATAGTCAATGGCAATTTTGTGGGGTTTGGTCCGGCCCGGTTTTATGCCGCCCATCCGCAGTACGATACCTATGACCTGATGCCTTACCTCCAAACCGGGAAAAATCTTATCCTCGTCCGTGTTGTCTCCAATGGAACGGATTCCTACCAGTTGAAGCAACATCCCCCCACATTTGTCGCCTGGGGAGAAATTAATCTACCAAAAGGCAAACCCATTTCCTTTCATACGCCCGGCGAATGGCGCTGCCTGCAAATGGAAGGGTACGACCCGCAAACCCCTAAAATGTCTTTTGCCCTCGGGCCATTCGAGGCCTATGATGCCAGAAAAGATCCATCCGATGCGGAAGACATCGCGGCTTCGCACAAAGGCTGGAAATCACCCCAAAAACTGCCCGCTCCCCTTCCCTGGGGAAAACTGATGCCCCGGGATATTCCGCTCCTCACCCAGGAACCCTATTCGCCCATTTCTCAGACCGGGCCCTATACCCTGAAATCAGACGAAAAAATCTATTCTTTCCGGGTAAAAGTTCCGGACGAAAACAATGAAGAATTCCGGTTTGGCCGCACCCTTTTTGGCCACACGTGGATTTATTCACCCAAAGCACAAACCATTACCGCGGGCATATGGTGGGGTGAACATTTTCTCAATGGAAAAGGCCCGCTTCCACAGACACCTGCACCTGAAAACCAACCCCACAGGCAGGAGATTACACTTGAATTGAATGCGGGTTGGAATGAATTTTTTGCCCGAAGGAAATCCTTCTGGGGAGCCTGGGACTTTTTCCTTGCGGTTCCCGACAATGCAGGCTTGATTCTCTCCATGAATAAAGCGTTAGACGACAAGCTGTGGTTTGAAACCGCAGGACCGTTCAGCCGGGAAGAGGAGGAAAGAGTACAACAGATGACCGTGCCCTTTTCTCCGCAACAACTTCCCGGCGATCTTTTTTCCCTATGGACGCCTCATCACCGCGATGAGGACGCGCAAAATCCCGCTTTTGACATGGCCTGGCGATACTTTACCGAATCGCTGGAGCCCGGACCTGTAAAACCAGTGACCGTTGAACCCGGGCGGGAAATGGCCATGGTGTATGACTTCCGCTACAAAAAACTGGGGCGGATCGTTGTAGAATATGAAGCACCGGAAGGCACCATCGTCGATATTGGTTTTACCGAAGATCTGCTGGAACAAAAGCCGTGGATGATGAAACGAACCGGGTTATACATGGGCGCCAGGCATATCGCACGGGCGGGAAACAACCGTTTTGAGACCCTCAAACCCTATGGCTTGCGGTATCTTCAGCTTAATATCAGAAACCACCATGGGCCTGTGAGCATCAAAAAAGTTTATGTTGTAAATCAGGTCTATCCTTTTGAGGAAAACGGCAGTTTTGAATGTTCAGATCCCCTGCTGACTTCCATATGGCAGCTTGGCTGGCGAACCCTCAGGGTTTGCGCCGAGGATAGTTATACCGATACCCCATTCAGGGAAAGAGGGTTGTATGCCGGGGATATGCTGCCACAAATGGCCATTACCCTTGCCGGGAGTGGCGACCTTCGGCTCGTCAGGCGTTCGCTCGTACTTTTTCAGGATATGTATGTTGATTTGTTTCACCCGGGTACGCCCCGCCACCCCGATGAAACCGGGCTGCTGGAAGATTATCCGCTACTGACGCTGGAAGCCTTGTATTGGTATGCCAATTATACCGGCGAGTGGACATTTGCCGACAGTCTGTACAACAACTACGAAACCCTGATAGGTGAAATATTAAAGCGGAGAAATGAAGACGGGCTGATATTAAATGAACGGGTATTTATCGAATGGACGCAAATCGCCAAGTCAAAAGTTTACAATACAGCCTATCACGCCCTGCTGACCCGGTGCTGCAACCTTATGGCAGAAATCGCACAACATCTGGGCAAAAAGTCCGATTCGGAAAAATATCACGCCATTGCAGCAGAACTTACCCATTCCCTCCACCAAAAATACTGGGACGAGGAAAAAGGAATGTTTCGCGACGGATTTCTGGGGGATTCGGCGATAACACACCACTACCCTATTTCCAGTGCATGGCCTTATATTTTCGGGCTGACGGATGCGTCCCGGGAAAACAGGTTTATGCCCCAGATCGCGGAAATGCTCACAGACATTGGCAATGTCAACCGCCAGCGGCTGACGACACCTTACGGATCGTTTTATCTTTTTGCAGCGCTTTACCAGCGCGGCATGGCCGGAGAAGCCGAGACATTCATGCGCAAACACTGGGGGCCGATGATATGGAAACACGACGACACGGCATGGGAAAATTTTGGTGATACAGGTATCGGCACATTGAGCCATGCATGGAGTGGGGCACCCACATTTTATCTTACCACGCAGGTGTTGGGCGTTGACCTGGGGTATCCCCATCCCGCCTCACGCGACACCGTATGGATTGCACCACAGGCAGAAACGGTCGATTGGGCGAAAGGAGATGTTCCCCATCCCAGAGGTATGGTTCATGTGGAATGGCAAGTGAGAGGAGATCAGTTGTGGCTCGAATACCGCGCACCTGAGGGGCTAATCTGCCAGGTGAAACCCAACGGAAGGCTGGCAGCCAAAACCCTTTTTGTCAACGGTATTCGCAGGAATTAGCCGGAATTGCAAAAACCGGAATTTCTGCCTAATTTGTCATTACACAGAAATCCGGTTAGCCATGAAAAGGATCATTTTCCTGCTGATAGTCATTACAGTCATTTCCCCAACATTCTCCCAAAATACCGACCTGATAAAAAGCGTCTTCTTTGGCGGAGGCAGTGCATATATTGACGAAGTTCAGGCTGGTGAAATCCGCGAATTTATCCAGTCCGTACCCAATCTCGACAATTATCAGATCTCCATTTCCAGCCATACAGACAATATCGGCGGGGCAGAATACAACCAATGGCTTTCGGAAAAACGAAGCGATGCGGTCACTTATGAACTGGGGCAAAACCAGATTCCACCCGAAAGAATCGGGCGCATCGACAACGGCCAGCACAATCCGCACTTTGATAACCGAACTTTAAATGGAAGAATGGCCAACCGACGTGTGGATATTATCCTGACTCCGTTATTTTTGTAGGATAATTGAATCCTATGTCTAGAACTACACTTACCCTACTCAGCGTTTACTTTTGCCATATTGGCTTGCAATGCGCCATCACCGCAAACCCATACACCAGAGGCCTTTCCCGTTCCCGAATGACCAAAGAAGCAGTCTGGTGCAGATATTTCGAAAGATTTCGCAACGGCGACCCTTCCAACGATCCCGCCCCCACGATATTCGGGAGGCATGATGGAGAAGATTCCCGCAGACTGGAAAATTACGCCCTGGGGATGGGACTGGTACAAACCCGATCCATATTTTCTTCCCTGAAAGACAATGAATGGGGATTGCAATACAAAATACAGTACCGCCGATATGGTGGCGACCTTCAGGGTGTGATGGATCAGCTCGACTATTTGCAGGACCTGGGCGTTACCGCTATTTTTTCAATCCCCTCAACGATGCATCGTCTCTGCACAAATACGATGCGCAACTACCACTATCGATCGGAATTTTGGCCCCAGCCCCAAAGAGGATGAAGCACTGGCGGCCACAGAAACGCCTGAAGATCCTTCCACCTGGAAATTTACCGGAGCGGATAAGATGTTTGTCGAACTGGTCAAGAACTCCACCGCAGAGGCATACGGGTGATTATGGACTATTCGTGGAATCATACGGGAAGAGATTTTGGGCATTGGAAGATGTCAGGAAAAATGGAGAAAAATCTCCTTACAAGGACTGGTACGGATCACTTCCTACGACGATCCCAACACCCCGGAAGACGAATTTAAGTTCAAAGGATGGTTTGGTTCTCCTTCCTCGCGGAAGCCAAAAAGGCCATTATCGGGCAGGATACGATGTTTCCCTTTGAGGGCAATCTCGCCTCCCAGGCATTCAAACAACACACTTATGACGTTTCTGCCCGGTGGCTGGATCCCAACGGAGACGGTGATCTATCTGACGGAGTGGATGGATTCAGGCTCGATGTTGCGGCAGAAATTCCGCTGGGTTTTTGGGTGGAATACAGAAAGGAAATCCGCAAATCAATCCCGAAGCCTACCTCGTAGGCGAAGTCTGGTGGCAAAAATTTCCCGACGACCTGATGGATCCCCGCCCATTTGTGCAGGGAGACAAATTTGACGCGATCATGAACTACCGCTGGTATCGCGCTGCCCGGCAGTTTTTCGGCCATCCGGTCAATTCCATTACCGCCACAGAACTGACCCAGGCACTTACCGCGCTCAACGACAATGTGCCGGAAGGATCGCTCTACGCCATGATGAATATGAGCGCCAGCCATGACGCACCCCGGCTTTCGACTTCGCTGTACAACTCCAACAAATACAAATACCAGGCAAAAGCCACTGACGACCCCGGTTACAAAATCAACAAACCCGATGCACAAACCTGGCGCTTCAGAAGCTGTTGCTGATCCATCAGTTTACCTTTATCGGCGCACCGCAGATATGGAATGGCGACGAAATGGGCATGTGGGGGCAGACGATCGGACTGCCCAGCCGCTGATCTGGCCCGATCTTAACTTTGACGATGAAGTGGTTCACCCGCTGCCTGGCGTACAAAGACCTGTGGACCAGGTAAAAGCAGATACAGCACTGATTGCATTCTACAAGCAACTTATTCACCTGCGCAAAAACAATCTTGCCCTGGTAAAAGGCAATATCACCACCTTTTGGCCGATGACGAGAAACAACTGTTTGGCTACAAACGCAGCTATGAAGGCAAGGACATTTACATCCTTTTCAACCGTTCGGAGCAGGAGCAGGTGATTCCGGCGGGGACAATTCCGGCAGGGAATTACAAGAATTTGCTGACGGGAGAAAACATGGAAACAAACAATGCCCTGACAATGCCGGCATTAAGTGCACAGGTGTTGGAGTAGAAAACAGCCCGATTAGCCGAGATACCGCTGGAGATAATACAACAGGAACTGATCGGCAGAAAGGAAGAAAGGGAGCGGGAAAATGAGTTTAACGTGTGGTTATAGGTTGGATTTTGAGGGGGGGGTTATCGTGAGTTACATGATATTTTCCTATGGGGGAGTTCCCATTGATAAGTCAGTCATCACTGAGGGATTCGCCCAGCTATTCGTCGTTTAGAGATTTGCTTGCTGATAGGCGCGCAGCACTGTGCTTCGCAGGTGACATACTAGAGATCACTACCCATAATTTGGTTTTGAAACACTCCCTACCCTCAGCATCCATCCGACAGATGCAGATTCGGTGTTAGTTAATCCCATGGCAAAAAATACCAGCTATATAATACCATCCATCCCCAATAGGAAAAATGTATGGTTTGTTGTTCACTGCCTGATTATTAATCATCATTTTGATTGTTTTATTGGAACATCCTAATTGGTATTTGAAGTTGGTGTCCACATTTAAAGGATAAAATAGCCCTTCATCATCATTAAGATAAATAAGTATGTTGTTGTTTTCATGTATATTTAGAGTCTCAATATCTAATTTTTCTAAACCAATTGAAATATCTGTAAAAACAGACTCAACATACTCCGAAAATTGATCCTTAACATTTCTTCCAATGTACTTGCCGCCTTCAAAATGAAAAATACGACTTTCTCGTCTGTCTACAAAGGTACTATCCTTATCAAACGTAATCCAGCATTCTGACATCCCATTTACACAAGATAGAGAGAATACCAAATCTGTATTTCCGTAAGAAGTTTTTTCAAGTTTTCCTACGTCTTCAACCAATACCTTCAAGTTAGGTCTGATTTTTGAATACAGAGCTTTTGCTTCATCTTTTGTATAATCTGATTTACAAGAAACTATCCAACACCCCAATAACAATATCATTATTAAGGTTAAAATTTGAGAAAAAGTTCCCCTTCTGATATATAAAGACTCTCTGTAATTAATCATTAAAACTCAATTTCTAGGATACCACTTTTCCAACTTAACTTCTAGCGCATCTCGGACGTTTGTTTTCCAATCTCTTTCTGGCTTATTTGCATCTGCATTGTATGGATATATCTGTTTTTTAAAATCGGGGGTTCCAAAATACCAAGTTAACGCTTGTTCGACATGAGTTCTTAACCCATCGTAATATTTACCTCCGTTCTTGGCAAGAAAAAAACCAAAAGTCCAAGCATACGCTTCTCCCCATTCATCACCATTCCCTTCTACTGTTAGGTGGATAGCTTTGTTATCCTGAGCGAGGGCCATGTATAGCTTCCAAGTATCTGAACCAACATAAACAGAAGCGGCAGCATATCCCCAATAAAGCATACCGACCTCATTTCTGTTCATTAGCACGGTTTCACCATTTCCAAATCGAACTTGGATGGCGTGATCTTCTGTAACACCTCTAAGATTACCTTTATTTTTATAGTCGTGTGCTCCATTGGTACCCGAGTTTTTCCAGAATAGAAGTCTTCCAAAGTCATTAAATCCCCCACGTTCACTTTTTTCCAGGAAGCCACCAAATGTTGCATCTAAGAACGCTTGTTCAGACAATACCTCCCCTACGTAAACTATGGAACTATACATTCCTGGAGCTTCTTTGTTCTCATCTCCAAATAAAGAATGATATGATAACTGTACTCCCCCCAAAAATTAGGACAGTAAGTTTAGTTTGTTCAAAACCCTTAAATTTACTGTTATGGGAAGAAGAAAATTCACCTCACAATTCAAGACAAAAGTGGTTCTTGAAGCGCTGAAAGAGCGATCAAGTCTGACGGAATTGGCACAAAAATACGAGCTTCATCCTCAACAAATTACCACGTGGAAGCGCACCTTTCTATCGAGTGCGGAGTCTGTGTTTTCCCAGCCGGAGTTATCAGCTCAGGACGAGGCGGCCGAGGAGAAAGCCCGCCTACTACAAATCATCGGGGAGCAAAAAGTGGAACTGGAGTTTCTTAAAAAAAAATTGCGATGATGCCACTTGAAACGAAACGCGCGATGGTGGATCGTTCAGATCGAAGCCTGAGTTTGGCTGGTCAATGTCGAGTCCTGGGCATCTCTCGTTCGGGTTTGTATTATGAGCCACGAGGCGAAAGTGCGCTGAATCTGGAACTGATGCGCCTGATAGATGAACACTATCTGGATCACCCCTACAAGGGGGCTTACCGCATGCATGTTTGGTTGACCAAAGATCAAGGCTATGCGATCAGTCGGAACCGAATTGAGCGGCTGTATTATCGCCTGATGGGGCTCCAATCGTTGCTTCCTGGGCCACATACCTCCAAAAGGTGTAAAGACCATGCCGTATATCCCTACCTCCTTCGAGACCTTCCCATCACCTATCCGAATCAGGTGTGGGCCACCGATATCACCTATATACCGATGGCCAAAGGTTATCTGTATTTGACCGCTTTCATCGATCTGTTCAGTCGCTATGTGCTGGCCTGGTCGCTGTCCAATAGTATGGATGCCCACTGGTGCCAGGAAACATTGGCAGAAGCCATCGCCCTGCATGGCAAACCCGAGATCCTCAATACTGATCAGGGGAGTCAATACACCAGCGATCTCTTTACCGACTATGTCGTCCATCAACAGAACATCCGATTGAGTATGGATGGGAAAGGCAGAGCGACTGACAATGCCTTCATCGAAAGGCTGTGGAGAAGTGTCAAATACGAACACATCTACCTCCGCCCACACGACCATGGCACGGAGCTCTTTCATGGACTCCATGACTATTTTGTCTACTACAATGAGAAGAGAAGACATCAAAGCATTAACGACCAATATCCGATGAGTTTGTATGACCCTTCAACAAAAAAAGTGGCCTGAAATGGCATCAATATCAAACGATCTTTTTACCTTTTGCTGTCCTAACAATTGGGGTGGGGTCAGTTCCCTATATGCCCCCTCTTTCCGGGGATAGAAGGTATTGGCGTATTGTCAAAAAAGGAAAGCGAATAATTCCTCTTCTCATCTCCCTTTTAGATGATACGACAATGACGAATGCTCATGCTCGTTTTGGGGGTTGGGATTATACAGTGGGAGATATGTCGTTGGCATTATTTGAAGAGATCATCGCCAATTTCAAAGTAAATGATTTCATATTACATCATGATACCCAATACGATTGCCCGTTAAATATTACGAGCGTTTATTGGTGTTTTGTACGTTCTGCTCCCTCAAACAGAACCATATTAAAACAATGGGTCGAGGAAGAGTACGCTTCGTATGCCGATTCGTTGATATGGTGTCAGGATACGAATTTATATTTCAAACGAGAATTCCGACTTCCCTCACCTGTTCCCGAAGGAGAAGAGGTGATTTTAGACAAAAAAAGAAAGGCATCGAATCGTGTACCCAAGCGGTATCCACATCCTGCCCTGGGATTTTATTTGATTAAAAATGCTGATTATGAGAATTTTATTAAAATGACAGGCTGTAAATGTGAATAAGATCATCATTGAAAACTTCGTATCCAATCACCACCACCTCAAAATACTACTTCGGCCCCCTCGAATACAATGGCAGCAGCCTCGAAGCGTTATACCATGAAGAGGGCCGTGCCGTACCGGATGGGAACGGCGGGTATGACTATGAGTACGCGATACGGGATCACCCTTCGACGAATGCTCAGGGCAGGCATGGGGAGTTCAAGAGTTATGTTTCAAATGATAAATGGCGTGGCTACTTTGATTGAGGAGAACCATTATTATCCCTTCGGGATGAATTTTGATGGCCCGGCCTTTGTCGGCGGCGGGAACCCGTATCGGTACACGGGGAAGGAGTGGGAGACCGACCTGGACTTGGGGCTGTATGATGGAGTTTACCCTGAGCGATCGTCGAAGGGGGGCGCGGTGGTATGATCCGGCGGCGGGGCGTTGGTGGGGGGTGGATGCGTTGGCGGGGAAAAGGCCATCTCTCAGCTCTTATAACTATGTGCAAAATAATCCCATGTTGAGAATTGATCCGGATGGGAAGCTGGATGGCGATATTTACAATTTGAATGGGCAACATATCGGAAATGATGGACTTCCTGATCAAAGAGTTTATTTATATCACACAACTTCAAACCAAGAACTGACCCAGGAACAATCATTTGCAATGACAGACGAATTTAATACTAATTGCCAACCATCTGCCTGTATTGAGTCCACAGAACTAACGGAAGTTCCAATAACAAACGATGAACTAAATTTGAGGGCATCATTATCCACACTAAAACAAGCAGAAGCAGGAAGCAAAAATCCTCCATTACAATATAATAGCTGGAATCATGGAGACAATTTTACAGAAGATTCCTATGCAACCAACCCTTCTGCATATTCCAGCCACCCAGGAACGAACACACCTCATGGATCAGCATCTGGAGCGTATCAGTTTTTAAGCAAATTTTATAACGAACCTGATTTTAGTCCCCAAAGTCAGGATAGAGCGGCGGTTAAGAACATGACTACAGATAGCTATAAGGCTGCTCTATCCGGAAACATGGTTACCTTCAAAGAAACTACAAGTGCAAGATGGGTATCTCTCAACCATTGGAGTAGTGAAAATCTACAAGCAGTTTTTAATAAGTACAGAGCGAATGAACTAACCGGAAGATCAAATATTGCTACACCAATTGGAACGCTCTTAAGAAAAAAATAAATGATTAAATTCTACATAAATGGAAGCTTACATAACCTTTGCCTGAAAGCATTGATTCTGATTCCCTTTATTCAAATGCCAGGATGCCGGGATTTTTTCGTAAGCTCAGCAAATCATTCGACTCAGAATGTCCCACCTAGATTTGAACACACACTTTCAATTAACAACAATCATTATAAATTAAACCTGATAACCAGCTTTATGAATGATACGCTGAGTGGTAAATGGGAGGATGATATATATGGGAGTCCATTGGTAGAGAATCAACGACTACTGTTTTTTGAGAATGATTCAGTTATCAAAAATATTTTTACCAACAGGAAAAATCGAGAAAACAGCAAAACTTTTCCAAACTGTCAAATTAGCTCAAATTCCTATTATAGAGATTTGCCTGATCAAAGGATTTGAACAGGATTTCTACTTTATGGCCGGTGCTGATTTTTGCAATGGGGTTGAGTGCCCGGAATTCTACGGAATTTACTCAATGAATGGGAGTGTGATCTATGAGGGTATCACTACTGTTGGGCCTTTATCTAAAGAATCTCCTTCCTTTGATAGCATTATCCAGGCATACAGTATAGACATTAACAGACCGGATACCTGCCAAAATATATTAGCTGTATGGCAAACGGGTAAGAAGAGATAAATTTCTTTTTTTCAAACGATATCCTTCCGCTGCGCCGACTTTTCCACTCCCCCAAAATTCCCTATCTTAAAACCCGTTACCGTTCTTTGATAGCAAAACAACCCTGCCTTTGTCGGTGGTGGGAATCCTTATCGGTACACCGGGAAGGAACTGGAGACCGATTTGGAAATCGGTCTTTACGACTATGGGGCGCGGTGGTATGATCCGGCGGCGGGGCGTTGGTGGGGAGTGGATGCGATGGGGGATCAGGCTCCGGGCTGGACGCCGTATCGGTATGGGTTTAATAACCCGTTGAAGTTTGGCGATCCGAGTGGGAATTATGAAACGGATTACTACTATAATGGAAAATGGATAGGAACAGATAATGAAAATAATAATTTAGTGGCTTTTGTAACTAATAAAGAAAATGCTGAAGAAATAAGGAAGAATTCTGAAAGTGGTAACCTTGTGGACAAAAACCCAGCGTTGAAGAATGGTTTTGAAAATTCCGATATGTTCGTGATGAACAAAGATGTTGTTGATCAAACATCCGCGTTAATTTCACATGCTGAGGGGTTGGGCGGTGATAATGAAGTTCAGTATGTACTGACAAAAATGAAGACGGCAACTACAAGCGTACTTCCGAAAATATTGGGAATAGTAGAATATCTTCCTGGATCAAGAGCTGAAGTGGGTGTACCCCTCCGGGAGATGTTACAATTCATAATCATCCCCTGAATTTTGGAATATCTGAATCTGGTACTGTAGCGTATCCAGTCGATGCATCTCCCAATAATGATCTTCCTGGGTTTCTCAATTATGAAATGAATATTATTTTTGGAAAAAGCGGCACAAATATTACAACTGTTGCCAATCCCAATACAAGGAAATCACTGGATCAGATACACGACCAAAAGTAGTAGATGTGTATGTTGGTTCACGTAAAAGATTTTCAACTAGCCCATCTGCAATTCATAATGCCTCTATGGGACCATCAGGAAAAACCTACAAGAAATTTTTAAAAAACCAGTAATCATGCAATGTATTAAAATCTACCTGGTAGTGCCCCTATTAGTAGCGTTGATAAACCCGGTACACAGCCAGGTTTCTATCAATAAGAAAAATCTCATAGGAGATTGGACAACAAGATTTAGGGCTTGATAGGATTGGTTTGGATACGATGAAAAGAGTTGAGATTGATTGGTATATTATGACAGTGAACGATATTTTGCTTCAAAAAGACACGCTCTTATTTTTCACCAGTGAAGTAACCAGTATTCCCCTTCAGAATAATGTTTTTGCGTATTTCTCTTTGGGCCTGCGCCCGGGAAAATATGTAAACCTTAACTATCATATGTATTATCAGGAACCTCCCGTTGCTTATTTATTTTATAAATACAAGTGGGAAATTCAGAAATATAAAGGGAAGAAATATTTAGTATTAATGTTATCATCTTATAATAGTTTTGAAGTTCCAATAAAATTCAATTTGAAATACTCGAAATAAGAAAGAAAGATATTCCGGAATCAGATAGTTTTTTTCAACAGAAACATTTTCCAAAGAATTACTTTTAAAAATTGTAAGAGAATAGACTTATTCTGGCTTCAGTGATTGATAACAAGAAGTAGTGAATTGCAGAAAAAAGGAGGAATGGGTATTTCATCTTAGTATATACGCACAGCCTTTGTGGGCGGCGGGAATCCGTATCGGTACACGGGGAAGGAACTGGAGACCGATTTGGACTTGGGACTGTACGACTTCGGTGCGCGGTGGTATGATCCGGCGGCGGGGCGTTTCACTGGCATTGATGCCCTGGCTGAGGAGTATTACACAATCTCATCTTTTGCGTATGTGGCGAATAATCCGGTGAAAAATACGGATCCGGATGGTCGATATATTGACCCAGGTAATATACGTAACTCCCCTTATAGTAAAGTTTATAGCCACATCAGGGGCAATACTGTGTTTAAAACCAATACAAAAGCATACGAAAACAGTAAAACAAACCATTATAGGTTAAGATATGGACTTTCCGAAGGAATGAACCGATCTCGAGATTTTGGAGGGACATTTCTTGTAAGTAGCAGAAGAAAAGACTATGTGGTTGGCTCGGCATTTAACCCCAACTTATCTACGCAATCTGAGGGGCAATTTGAATTAACGCAAAAGGATATACACAGGGCGCAAGTTTTGCTACACGAATCGGTTCATGCGGGCCTTCTGAGTCAGGATAGTGAATATAAAAACCTATCCGAGAGTGAGCAACATGAATTTATGGCATCCGAAGAAAACCGAGCTCAAATAGTCAATGGGTTGAGAGAATTTGCTACATCCGCTGGAATTGAAGGATTAGAGGAGCAGGATTTTGAAGCCATTTCGTGGGCAGGACTGGAAGAGACAGAATCTTTTCAAAATCTTGAAAATAAGGATGAAATAAGTGCGCGAATTACAAAACTCACTTATAATCTTGAAAAGGTTAATTCTGATGGGACAAGAACGGTTATAGATAACAGAGGTAATATTAGAAACTGAAAAGGATGGATTCCAAAATGAAAAAAATATTCAGAACTGAAATAAATTTACTTTTAATAATAGTAGCTGGATTTTTTCCCTTGCTTGTAAAAGCTCAATTTCAATGTAAGGATACTGTACTCATTTATTTCTCCAGCGATAGGTCGATAATTATTGATAAAGATACGATTCCTTTATTTACGAGCAGAGTTAAGCGGGTGTGTTTAGACGAGATTTCTTTCATTGAAATAGCTAACTTTAGCGATACTGCTGATGGAAGGATTGATACGTTTCAAGTAAGAAATGGAAAATGGTTTCGAAAGTTTCATGGCAAATTCCGATTGTACTTTTCTGTTGAGAAATTTCATAAAGGGAAGACAACCAAAATTTGTTATGTAGAGGGAGACCTGTTTGACGTCCGAGGCGGTAAAGACATAACGGTATGTCATAAAATGATTCCTCGATCAATCACATCTTCAGGAGTTTATGTTTTTGAAATTTATGATCCATTGATTAGAAGGACGTATGAAATGTATTTCGATCCGAGTTTAGGTATAATTAAAATAAATAATATGAGCCTAAGAAATCAATCCTATTAACACTGTGCTTCCGTGTGCCATTCCTCAAAAATCAATATCCTAAATTCAGAATTCGCTCTTTGACAATATTAACATTACTCAAAAACACTACTTCGGCCCCATCGAATACAATGGCAGCACGCTCGAAGCGTTATACCATGAGGAGGGCAGAGCTGTGCCGGATGGAAATGGGGGGTATGACTATGAGTATGCGATCCGGGATCATTTGGGTAGTACCAGAGTCATGTTTGAGATGGTGAATGGGACGGCTACTTTGATTGAGGAACATCACAACTATCCCTTCGGGATGGAGTTATCCGGCCCGGCCTTTGTCGGCGGCGGGAATCCGTATCGGTACACCGGGAAGGAACTGGAGACCGATTTGGAAATCGGTCTTTACGACTATGGGGCGCGGTGGTATGATCCGGCGGCGGGGCGTTGGTGGGGAGTGGATGCGATGGCGGAGAAATATTATGGTTGGAGTGGGTATAATTATGTGATGGGGAATCCCTTAAAATATATTGATCCCAATGGTCAACTGGTTACGTATGCGGGAGAAGATGAAAGAGAAGCATACAGAACTTACCGCGATGACGTAGATTCCCGTGTCAAACGATATGATTCTCGGACACAAGAACTCCGGGATAAGGGAAAAACGCAAAAAGCAGACAAACGAGACGAAAAGAGAGCGGGTAATGTCTTTGTTCAGATTCAATCAGAACTGGCAGATATTGAAAATTCGGATTTTGTATTTCGGGTTCGAATGGGGGAAAATATTTCCAATAGCAGCGGAGGCGGAAATCTCTCATACAATGCTCAAACGAAAGAGATTGATGTTAACTTGGATAATGATGAGAATTTCACCCCGACACAAAAACTAGCCCATGAATTCACCCATGCCGCCCAGTTTCTCAGCCGAGAATTAGATTTAAGCGTTGATGGCAAAGGCGGGTTATTTTATGATCAAACAGATGAATTTTTTGCTTTAGAACGGCAAAATTTATTTGCCCCGCCGGGTGGTGCTACCCATTCCGTTGTTCCCTCCGAAATTCTCCAAAAAGAATATCCAGGACTTTCAGCCCAAAGGTTAAACCTTGAGATTATGGTGAAGATTTACGGTGAAGGTTTCCGGGAACAATATCTTAGTCAGGTAAGGAAAGGTAATTTCATCTACAATGTCGAAAAATAGAATATCGCTAACCCTCGCGTCTATCAGCTTAATGCTGGGAGGTTTGTCTCTGATTTCCTGTCAGAAAACATTACTGCCTTCTAGTCAATTCTATGCGAACTATTACGGCACAGAATACGAACTCCAATTGGATTCTGCTTTTTCCTACTATCATCTAACCATAGACAAAGTACAGCAGTATTCGGTTGATAATGAGGGTACATACCGAACGGTAAAAAATAAACTATTCCTGAATCCCTACCCCGGTAAATATTTTTGGGAAGAAAATCCGCCAAATGATTCGCTCTATTACCTGGAAATTTTTGAGGAAAGCACGGGGGATCCCGTAGTCAATTTTAAACTTACAATCAAGGAAAGGGGGATTGATAGCGTTATATTTGACCATTCCGTTCAACTAATACAAGGAAAACCAGGCTTGGGGGTAGGGGTATTCTCCATTGCCTGTTCTCCCTATTACTTCCGGTTAGGCCCTCCGGGTAAGTATCAGGTGTATTTATATGAAGAAGTTCGTAACCCTGACTTACTTACCTGGAAGATAAGGAAAGAAAAACTCACTTTGAATAAATTTATCCTTTGGAAAACTAAAGAGTAAAAGCAAGTGTTCACTCAACTGTGTCATAACACGAAATTTGCCAGGACGGTCCAAATTTTTCTTTCCCCCAAATCTCTATCTTAATCCCATAATCCTCACACCCGCAACCTCAACCGGAAGATTGAAAACTACTTTCCCCATCACCTACGACGACAACGGCAACATCACGAGCCTCATCCGGAACGGCTGGATCAGCGGCGAGAGCTACGGCGACATAGACAAACTCACCTACAGCTACGACGGCGACTACGCCAACCAACTCACCGCCATCAGCGAAATCTCCGATCTCACCCGGGGCTTCAAAAAAATATCCTCCGGCGCGGACGGTTACACTTACGACAACAACGGCAACCTCACCGCCGACGGCTACCGCGGCATCACCAGCATCACCTACAACCATCTGAACCTCCCCGCAAAAATCACCTACGACGCCACCAAATACATCGAATTCACCTACGACGCCTCGGGCCGAAAGTGGAAAAAAACGGCGGTGAACCGCACCACCACCACCTCAAAACACTACTTCGGCTCCATCGAATACAATGGCAGCACCCTCGAAGCGTTGTACCATGAAGAAGGCCGAGCCGTACCGGATGGAAATGGCGGGTACGACTATGAGTATGCGATCCGGGATCACCCTTCGACGAATGCTCAGGGCAGGCCTGGGCAGTACCCGGGTGATGTTTGAGATGGTGAATGGCGTGGCGACTTTGATTGAAGTCGTAGCGAAGCGAAGATCCCTTTTGGGGAAACATCACAACTATCTGTTTGGGATGGAGTTATCCGGGCCGGCTTTTGTGGGTGATGACAAGAGACCGATTTGGAATTTTACTGATTATCGCCTTCTCCCTTAAAATCTTCGATAAATATGCCTTCCTGGCCTTCGGGTTCCTGACCGTAGATATACAGGTCAATGGAAAATCCTACTCTTACCGAATCTCCGAATCCGGGTTTGGGATTTTGGGCATAGATCCGCCCCTTTTGGTCTTCGGGGCCGTTGGGGTTATAATCCACACTGCCCAGGCCGAGGCCCATTTCTGCAAGAACAGATAAGGCATCCTCATAAGAATAACCGACAAGATCGGGAACCTGCACCTGTGAGGCGCCTACCTGGCCTACCACAAGGTCGATTTTTGAGCCTTGCGGAATGGAAGTTCCCGGCTGAATGGTACTGCCTTTGTAAGTAACTTTCAGCACAACGTTGTCTGCGATATCGGGAATGCGGGTAACTCTGCCCACCCCAAGTTTCCAGATTTCCAGGCGGGCTTTGGCCTGATACAGGGTCATATCCACAATTTCAGGCATGGAAACCATGGGAGGAAGATTTTTATTTACCGTGAGGGAAATCGTACGGTTGGGTTTTACCCGGCTGTAAGGCGTCGGGTATTGTTTCAGCACGGTATTGCCGGGTAGCTGATCCTGAAAAATAGAATCAATAATCTCCGGACGCAGGCCTGCGTCTTCCAGTATTTTTTCGGCTTCGGCAACCGGAAGTGTATTCACATCCGGCACCAGCAGCCCGTCACCATGACGGGTATAAGCAGGAAGAAACCAGAAAAATATCATGATATAGGCCAGGACACCCAGCCCCCCAAGGCCCAGTACTGTCATCAAAAACTCCCGGCTGACAAAATACTTTAACATATTCCGTTGATCGTTGATTATTATTCGATTTACAAAAATCTTTGAAACTCTCCAATTGGCTTACATCCGCTCAGGCATTTCTATTCCCAAAATCCGCATCGCTTCCTTCAGCAAATCTCCTACACTTGCAGAAAGCGCAAAACGGAATGCGCTGGTACGCGGGAAATCTTTACGCAAAATCTTTGCCTCGTGATAAAACCGGTTGTATTCTTTGGCAAGATCATAGGCAAAATTGGCAATCAGCGCCGGATTATACGATTCGCCCGCCTCACGCAACACCTCCGGATATCTTGCCATCATCCGCAGAATAGTGCGTTCGCTGTCGAGCATT
This sequence comes from Bacteroidia bacterium, assembly GCA_041391725.1. GTDB lineage: Bacteria > Bacteroidota > Bacteroidia > J057 > J057 > JAGQVA01. The sequence continues at coordinate 56,379 of JAWKNL010000004.1, read as the reverse complement.
TCCTCTTCCGGCGTGTTTTCGGGAGAAAAAACGCCCAGTTTTGCAGCGTCGGGCTGTCGTTTTACTGCCTGGGTACGGGTATAAGAATACTGGACAAAAGGCCCGGTGTTTCCTTTCAAATCAATGGACTCATTGGGGTCAAACAGCATCCGCTTTTTGGGATCTACTTTGACCAGGTAGTATTTTAACGCGCCGATTCCCAGTACATTGTACAAATGGCTGAGTTCGGCTTCGTCCATGCCCGAAGTTTTTTCGGGGTTTTTCAGGGTCTCCTCCGCTGCTTTTTCCACCATTTCATCCATGAGATCATCAGCCTCCACCGTAGTGCCCTCACGCGATTTCATTTTCCCGCTGGGGAGATCAACCATGCCGTAGGACAAATGAAACAATCCTTCTGCGTAGGGTTTTCCGAGTTTTTTCAGCACCTCAAACAGTACCTTAAAATGGTAATCCTGTTCATTGCCCACCACATAAATCGATTTGTCCATGCCAAACTCGGTAAATTTATCCGCAGCAATGGCGAGGTCCTGGGTAATGTAAAGCGTAGTGCCGTTGGAGCGGAGCAAGGTCTTTTTGTCGAGTCCATCCGCAGTAAGATCTATTTCAACCGAACCATCTCCGGTGGTGTAAAATATCCCTTTTGCCAACCCTTCTTCTACCGTTTCCTTTCCGCGCTGATATACTTCTGATTCATAATAAAACCGGTCAAAATGTACACCGAGGCGCTGAAAAGTATCTTTAAAAGCGGTATAAACCCAGCCATTCATTTTTGCCCACAGCGCGCGGATTTCAGGGTCGCCTTCCTCCCACTTCACCGTCATCTCATGAACGGCCAACATACTTGACGCCTGTTTTTCAGCCTCATGTTTGGGCACACCGGCTTCGAGAAGAGGCGCGGTTTCCTGAGAAAGCATCCGGGCAAAATTCACATAATAATCGCCCACCAGCTTATCTCCCTTTACCCCCAGGGTTTCGGGGGTGTCATTTTTCCCGGCTTTGAGCCATGCGAACATGGATTTGGAAATATTGGTTCCCCGGTCGTTGAAGAGGCAAACCGGAATCACTTTATATCCATTGGCACTGAGTACCTGGGTAAGCGAATACCCCAGAATAATATTGCGAAGGTGACCGAGGTGAAGCGGTTTATTGGTATTGGGAGAACAATACTCCACTACCACAGTCTTATCTTTACCGTGCGTATTGCGGAAATGTGCCGGGTTTTCGGCCACATCTGAGAGAAATTTCCGCCAGGAGTCCGCTGAAAGCGAAAGGTTGAGAAATCCCTTGATCACATTATATGCGACAATATCGGGGTGGTCGGCCACGAGTTTCTGGCCCAGTTTTTCCCCGATTTCCTGCGGATTTCCGATGCGATGTTTCGTAAGTGGAAAAACAACAATGGTAAAATCTCCGGTAAACTCCCGGCGCGTTTCCTGAATAGGAAAATCCGCCGGAGCCATCTCAATCTGGAATAATTCTTTCACTGCACCCGCAGCCGCAAGTTGAATCGCTTCAATAATAGTCGCCATAGCTTATTTTTAAAGGCGGGTCAAAATTGGGAAAAATAATCATGGATTCAAATCCATCAGCCCACATGATGCGGATCGAAAATATCCCTGAGTTTTTCCCCGATCAGGTTAAACGACAAAACCGTAAGAAAGATTGCCATTCCCGGAAACACCCCCACCCACCAGGCAGAGAAGTTGCTGCGCGTACCGGAAAGCAGGCTGCCCCAGGTCACTGTCCCGTCCACCAGATGCAAAAATGACAACGCAGACTCAGCCAGAATAGCATTCCCGATACCAAAGGCGATCACGATCAGGGCGGGAGGAAGCGCATTGGGAAGAATATGGGTGAATATGATCCGCCATTCGCCCAAACCCAGTGCACGCCCCGATTCTACATAACCCATTTCGGAAATCCGAAGGGTTTCGGCTCTGATCAGACGGGCAAGTCCGGTCCAACCCGTAAGTCCGATGACAATCACTATAAGCCAGAGACTCCCGTGAAAAATAGCCGAAAGCGAAATGATCACCAGCAGCAAGGGGAGCGAATTTAATACCTCTATGATGCGCATGATGAGACTGTCAACGGGAAAATAAATGATTCCCCCCATCCACTTTCCCCGGCTCAGCATTTTTCCCAGCCATACCCAGAAAACAACGATGATTGCAGCAATTATCACTCCTTGTAACCACATCCCAACAAAAGCGCCCATGCTTTCTGTTGCGGCATCCATCATCTCAAAACGCATCAGCCGGAATCCGTAAAACCACCCAAAAAATGCCCCGGGAATTACCGACAAGGCTGTTCCTCTCCGCATCCGAAACCTCCGGTCGCCCCAGTAACCTGCCATTAAACCCACAACAATTCCAATCACCGCCGCCAGCCCCACAGCAGCCAGTCCGACGGTCAGCGATACGCGGGCCCCGTGGATGAGAGAAGCCAGAATGTCGTGCCCCGACTGATCCGTGCCGAGGTAGTGGGAATTTCCGCCAAAGGGCGGAATATTTTTTTGTCCCAGGGTTGTTTCCGGCCCGTAGGGAACCAGCAGACCTGTCTGCGGATGGGCGAGTACACCGGCAAATACGGATGCAAACACTACCAACCCCAGCCATGTAATAGCAAACCAGATTCCCCTGCCCTTTTGAAAAAGGGTGGAACCTGCTTGCGCGGAATTATGGCTGCTTTTATTCAACTCAGTTTTCTTTGGTAAAATTTATCCGGGGATCAGCCCACATATATAAAATATCTGCTACCAGATAGCCCGTTACGGTCAATAGTCCGGTAAGTGTAAACACCGCCAGGATCATAGGAATATTGTTGGACTGAACGGCCATAAGCACTTCATTGCCCATGCCTGGAATGGTAAATATATTTTCCAGTATGACCGAACCGCTCACTACTGCCGGGAAAATACCTACAAACCCCGTAATCATCGGCAAAAGCGCATTGCGCAGCGCGTGGCGTACCATCACCCGCCGGGGATTCAGGCCCTTTGCCCGGGCGGTGCGGATAAAATCCTGCCCCAGCACTTCCAGCATACTCACCCGCATGATGCGGCTCACTGAGGCAAACGAGCCATAGGTATAGGCGATCACCGGAAGCACAAAACGGGTAATCCGTTCCCATCCCTGCGGATTCACCATATTAAAAGAAGAGGGAAACCAGTCGATCCTGTCGGGATTGGCAAAAAACATCAGCAAAAGAGTAGCAACCCAGAAAGAAGGCATGGCATCAAGCGCAAACACAATCAGACCGGATAAACGGTCTGCCGGGCGGTTGTGATGTGTGGCAGCCATTACCCCCAGCGGAATGCCGAGTCCGTAGGCAAAAAGTACCGAAATCACCGAAAACAAGAAGGAGTAGAAAAACAGCGAGCCGATGCGTTCGCTTACCTTTCGGTCATGGGTCCAGGAAGTGCCAAAGTCGCCATGAAGCAAAATGTCGCTAAGCCATTGATGGTAGCGATTGGCCGTACCCTGCCAGATGAGGCGGGGCACAAATACACGCCAGCGGGAGGCAGGCTGCCGGAGGGTTTCCCACGAAGATTGTACCTGTGCAAAAGAAGATTTGAGCGGATGGAAGGCCGGTATGGTATCGAGCGTTTGCCGGATGGCATCGAGTTGCAGGGTTATGACGGCGGGCTTATCCTGGCTGGCGAGGTTGCGGGTAAGGCGCAGCAGGTCGCTGCGGAGGGTGCGCAATCTGCGGAGAGAATCGGAGGAGAGCCCAGGCAGCGGAAGGAAAGAAACCGAGTCATACAAAGACTGAATGGAGCGGTAATACAGCTCAACCGGTGGCCAGGAGCCGTGGATATGAGCAAGGCGGGCCAGTGCATAGCGGGAGGTACGAGGGTAGATCCGGTACAGGGTATCGGGTTGGGCGAAGGAAGATACTTCGAGGTAAAAGAGCGGGAGGTACTGATTGTATTTTTTGCGAAGGGTATCTTCGCAGGCGACCACCTGAGCGAAGGAAAACCCTTCGGAAAAACCCTGGCAGCGGTTGGCGACGGGGTCCACGTCTGAGAAAACGCTGATTGTGAACGCCAGCAGGGAGATGATGCCCAGGGTGGGAAAACCAGAGTAAACGTTTTAGGATATAGATTTTCACGGATCAGAGGTGAAAGGTCGCGGGGAGTGAAATTAATGCAAAGAAGCATTAACCCAAGCGCAGAAAATCCGTAGAAAAAACCTCAGATAAAAATCAAAAAAAGTTTAGGCTTTTTTATCCCGAATTACTATCTTTGCAAACGCTTTGAGAGTAGGTGAGTGGCTGAAACCAACGTATATATTTGCTAAACCGTCATACCTTGCAAAGGGTATCGAGGGCCTGAATCCCTCCCTCTCCGCCACAAAGCCGCCATAGCTTTGCCTTTAAGATCGAGGTGTAGCGTCTGCTTAGGCAGATTAGCGCACCTGATTACGAGGTGTAGCGCAGTCCGGTTAGCGCACCTGCTTTGGGAGCAGGGGGCCGCAGGCTCGAATCCCGCCACCTCGACAAATTTTTTGGAAGCAGGGGGCCGGGGGCTTGAAGCCACCACCTCGACAAGATAACTACAGGGTTGCCAGTGGCAGCCCTTTTTTTGTTGGGAGAAAAAAAGTCTTGCTCCGATGCTATAACTTTTTGATATTAAGCAAAAGTATCTCAGGTCCAAATACTACCCTACCATTCGTGAATTCTGATTGGACAAAATATGAAGTTGAACTAATAGTAATGGACTATTTCCAGATGTTAAATTTGGGTAACTACTTAGGTATCCGAATTTGAAAATAAGAAAAATAGGAAAAGGATAAAAAAAAGGCAGAAATTGTTTTTCTAAACAAAGGAAATGGAATTACCGCAAACACTGGAAGGGTGTCATGAGTTAATACGGGAATTAATGGCCCAGGTGTTATCCTTGAGTGAGGAGGTGAAGCGTTTGCGGGCGCAGTTGGACCAAAAAACAGTGGGAATAGTTCGAAGCCCTCGTCAAGTGATGGATTTCGGAAGAAGATTGTGCTGCCGAAGAAAGGCAAAGGGAAGAAGTCTGGGGGTCAGGTAGGTCATAAGGGTCAGACGCTGGAGATGGTAGCAGAAGCAGATGAGGTAGTGGCGTTGATACCGGATCGATGGCGGAGAAAGTCTGGCGGGGGTGGAACCCCAACTGGCAGCCTGTCGTCAGGTGTTTGATTTGCCCGTTCAAGCGTTGTATGTGCGGGAGTATCAGTCGTATGAATGTCGGGCGTTCGAAATGCCGCTCGGTGATCTACCAACCGTTTCCGGAAGGAGGTGTCGTCGCCGGTCCAATATGGGCTCCGGGGTAAAGGCGCTGGTACTGTTAAACACGCAGTTTCATTTATCGTGGCAGCGGACGAGTGAATTATTTCTGGATTTGTATGGATATTCGATCAACGATCATACGCAGGAACAGGCACTGAGTCAGGCCTACGAGCGGTTAGCGCCGGTAGAAGCCGAAATCAAGGCACAAGTTGCGGCCTCGGCGGTGGTTTCATGCCGACGAGACCGGGGTGCGAACGGCGGGGAAATTACACCGGGTGCATAGCAGCAGCACCGCCGATTATACTCACGTCTATGGGCATGAAAAGCGGGGTCGGGAAGCGCTGGGAGACGCCTCGATTTTACCGGGATATTCGGGCACACTGGCATGATTGTTGGGCTCCTCATTTTTCATTAGAAAATGTGCAGCATGCCTTGTGCGGGCGCATTTGGTACGGGAACTTCAGGGTTGAAAGAAAATGGATCCGTTGGGCCGCCCGGATGCAACGGCTCCTGTTCACTCTGCATCAAAAAATCCAGACTGAGCCGACCTGAGACTCACCCCGGATGATCCCCTCTGGCGACGCTACGATCTCATCTGCAAAAGTGCCCATAAAGAAGAACCCCTCCCATCAAAAATCCCCGCGGAAAACCCCGACAATCCAAGGGCAGGAATTTGTTAAACCGCTTAAGCAAATTTAAATCCGCCGTCTTATTATTTGCCACCCAGCCCGATGTGCTTTTACCAATAATCAGGCCGAAAGCGGCGATTCGACCCCTTAAAGGCCGCAACAGAAAAATGCCGGATGTTTTCGTACGAAAATCGGACCGATCGCTTTGTCGTATTTATTCCCTTTTATCCACCTCCGAAAACACAATCGCAACGCCCTCAACGCGTTTACCGATTTGTTTGAGGGGAAAATTCCTTTTCCCCCGCTTCAGAGTACCCAAGTAAGTTACAAATTTGGAAATAAATGGAATACCCTACAAAAAGCTGAATTTAGAAAAGCTATACTACCTAAACTGAATAAACGCAGCGAAGGGTCAATTGAATTCAAACAGTTCAAAATATTAGTGCAGTTTTACTGAAATACAAATCCCTTATATAGTTGGCTATAAACCAAGGTCAAATTATCAGTCCCTTCTAGAAGAATCGGTTTTGGCTTACCGACGGTGAAAAGAATTATAATTTATTTACCAAATTCACAGATGAAGAATTGATCAGACACCTAAGAACATTGAATATTCAAAATTGCTTGTAGAATTCTACAAAATGTCTCAATTGAAGAACCAAAACCAGAATATTCAAATAGACTGAGAACTCCTAACCATATAGAAATTGAACAAAAGAATAAGAAATTAGGCGAATTAGGTGAGGAATTAGTGATGGAATATGAAAAATGGCGACTTTTTCAGTTCAAGTAAAGAAAATTATGCAGAAAAAGTTGAATGGATTTCAAAAGAGTTAGGTGATGGGCATGATTTGACATCTTATCAAAACGAAAAATGGAAGTGATCGTTATATTGAAGTAAAGACAACAAAATTAGGTGAACTTACTCCGTTTTATTTTTCTGCAAATGAGTTGCGGTTTAGCCAAACAAATTCTAAAACTATTTTCTATATCGCGTTTTTAAGTTCAATCAAACCCTAACCTATTTATAAAAACGGAAGTTTTGACGAAATCTGTCGCTATTCTCCCATTAATTTTATAGGAAGGGTTTAATAAATGTGGTTTGGAAACCGGTGAGAATAAAAGAACCCCGAATTCTCACTTATCCGATGGGCATTCGAGTTTGAGCAAATTCACACCTCCATATATTGGGAAGAAGTTGACTATATTGAAACTATCACTGAATATACTATGCAAAAATTATACTAGGCGGAAAGTGGTTTGCGAAAAGTTTAGCTTCTATTCGATCCATATTCGTGAATTCGTGGTTATTTCGTTATAACTCGCTCGCAAACCACATTATTCTTTGTATAAGAGCGGTATTTCGAAATATAAGCCTGTTGAGCTCCTCAAGTCCATATTCAGGGTAAAAACGCAATATAGACCCTCGCCTCCAACACCTAAACTCACAACACGCCATAGTTTTATACGTAAATAATACGTGCATTCACCTCATAATTCAAAATGTAATGCCAAGTGAAGATATGCCCTGATTTAATGCACGTTTGACAAAAGAGCAAAGGAATTTTTCGAATATGCTTCTATATTGGGTGGCTTCCGGAGTCTGGACGGATTTTATCATTCAATCTGCCCAGCCAGGCCAAAGAAATCGTAGAAGAGCACAATCAAATTCTGACATCAAAAAAAGACTCAAAATTTTTTGATGCACGAACCCTCCCAACCCAATCAGGATTTGAAGGATGCCCTGGTTGCAGTTAGAAAGGCTCTGAGCAGTAATTGTTGATCCCTCTCACCTCAACCGCACCATCTTCTTCTGAACCGAATAAGAACCCGCTGAGTTGAGACTGATAAGCTGTAAATATAAATTCCGGTGGCGACGGCATGCGCCGAGTTCATCTGCCCCATCCCACGACACGGTAAATTCTCCCGGACGCTGATATTGCTGTACCAACGTGCGGATTTTTTGCCTGAAAATATTGTAAACAGACACGTGGATATTTCCTGGGCTCGGACAGGTTATAGCTGATATTTGTCTGCGAATCAAAGGGATTGGGGTAATTCTGAAGCAAGGCTATTTTTCCAGCAACATTTTCTTCGAATGTTTTAATACCGGTAGAATAATCGGTTTCAAACGCACCGAGATCAAAGTGCCGTGCCGGAATAGGGAAATCCGATAATACACCGGCATCTATAACTGCACTTGCGCCGGTCGCAGAAAATCGATGTCGGGGCAAACTGCCGTCAGGATTTCTGCGGTGATGTCAGCAGGTTACATCTACACTGATAAAGTCAGTATCGGTGAGCGTGGATGGGCAATCCAAACGAGTTGTTCGCCAAAGCATTTTTAAAGCGGTATCGATATAGGCCGTATGCGTTCCAAAACCCGAATGGCTTATAACTCAGGGTTGTTTTTGAGCACGTGATCATATCCATCCACCCATATATTATCAATCTCCGGGCTCTCGCGGCTCACCATATTAAAATTGAGTTATTCAGATAGGCGGTATTATTGTACCAGTCATTGCCTGCCGATGATGATTGGAATAAAAACCGCTGGCTTTATTGCGCACCGCCACACAAACCTGACGGTATTTTGGCACGGGGCTCGGGAATTTGATTGGCCTGATCATGCGTGCATATCCTCCGGCTTTAAAACCATTGCCGTCACCTAAACTTTGAAAGCGGTTGAAAATCCATTATAAAACGCCCAGCAATTTTCAAAGACGACAGATTCGTCGGCACGGATGATGTCGAAGCCGTCATCACTATTAAACCAGGCGCGGCAACCACGAAAAACATTGCCGGGGCTGCCCGGGTTGGGATGGCAACCGAAGCCGTCGGTATTACTACCTAGGCCATCTTCCGGATACATTGTCATGGTTGCGGTAAGAATCGCAATTCAGAACAAGTTGTTGCCGCCAATGTAATGCCGAAGACTGGCACTGATATTGTCATGCATGCTGATTTGTTCGAATATATTATTGCTCCCCCGGCTATAAATACAATAAGACTCGGTATGGGGGTGAGAATGGTAACCCATGTGCCCGTCATTTCCAGGCCTTTAATATGAATAATTCGGTCCCCTGATCAACCCAAATCCCCACGACGCGCCGATTTGCCGGTGCGACATTGGAAAAGTCAAAAACAGGGGTTTTCCGGGATATGCCCAATATTTTATGGTCTGCCCTGGGAGTCCGCTTTTGTTTAAAAAGGTGATACAGGCAAAGAGATTCTTGTTGAATTTGCGATATCTGATTCCTCGCGTACCTGATACAATCCACCTCTGATAAATACAGTGTCTCCCGGACTGGCTGCTGCCTGCGCCTGCTGAATAGACTCAAACGGTTGGGTTATTGTCCCCGGATTGGAATCGTCTCCATTGAAGTATACATAAATTTGAGGAAACACAGCGGTAGTCCCAATGACGAAGAAAAGCAATATAGAATATAGATATTTCATGATCACATTTATAGAATAAGAATTATAACTGCGGTTTATTCATATTTCCGTTTCAACCATGACTTGGGTATAGGGATAACACAAATATTCATGGATCGGTCATCTCGGAAAGCATCGCCGATTGAATCTGGATTTTGGTACCATCGGCGTTAAATGAAGGATGCGGGTGGTCAGCGGCCGTAGCTTTGTGTCCGGCGGACAGCAATATCATCTCTCCTGTATGGCGGTCGATCAGATAAATATTGCGGGAGAAATCATCCCCAACCGCAAAACGCCCGTCAGGCGAACCTGTAACATGCCATAAGCCACTTCCTTCCTTTGTCTGCCCCACGATTTTCATTTCTCTGGTCTCTATGTTGACGATGGCCAGTCCGGTTGGTTTTTCCCTTTGTGCCACAAGGCCCACGCTGCTTCCTGTCCGGGATTTGCACCGCGCACGTCTGTAGGATGCCGGGCGGCCTTCGGCATCAACGCCGGGGAATAGCCCGGCGCCCCATAATAGCAATCGTACCTGCTGGCGTAATAATCGCTTCATGGGTAACCCATTCATAAGGAGACTCGGGATAAAGTGGGCGAAGGCCTGTACCGTCTGCGTTGACGATCCAGGTGCGCTGGGGAGATTTGCCACCGGTTTCCCAGCAAAAACAATCTGCCCCGAAACCCAGATTACTCTGTAAATGGCCCATTTGAAAAGGGAACGGACACCACATGTTTGATTTCTCCGGTTGAGACATTCATCCCTGCGATACCACCCGGCCCTGCACCCATATTGCGAGGCCCAAAGTTGTCCTCCATTTTTGTCCCTTCTGCCAGATGTTTTGTTGCCTCATTTTTCCTACCCGAAACCAAACCCATTCCTCATCTGTATCGAGGGCCATATCGCCGTTAGCTTCAAATCCAGCGGGAATCACGCCGCAAACTTTCTGTGGGAGGCCGGTTTCAGGGTCCCCTGCTTGCTATCATTAAACAAATTTGCCAGGTCAACTTGCACAATTTCACTTGCCTTGTCGCCATCGCCCTGGGACGCAGGCTGCATAAAAAACAGTCGCATCGATTTGCGGGCAATATTCAACATGCCGCGGTATCCGCCTTCGGTAACCTGAACGATGTCTCCGGTTTTTTCATTGACCGCCATAGCCTCGCCTTTTACACGGTCCGAGCGAAAATGAGCCATTGGCCATCCGAAGTCCATTGATTATGTGTCTGATATATTTTAGCATCCCGTTCTGGCTTGCTGGTCTGGCAAATATCAGTTCGGCCCCCGTTACAGGATCTTTCACCACTTTTCGCTCGGAAGGAAAAACGTTTTCCAATTTGTGCCTGAGTTGGCAGACAGGTTGCCAATCCTATGATGGCTATAGTTAAAATTAGTACCACTTACTTCTCATAGCAGAATTCCGGTTAAATTCATGCGTCCTAAAGGGCGTTTAGCGCCGTATGCGAAAGTGCATGCGGCATAAAGTATCAATGTAAAAAATCCTATTCCCCAATCCCCAGAAACTCCAGAGAAATCCCCGAGTCTCTTTCTTATATTCACAAAAACGCCCTATGCCCGACGACAAAAACCTCCGCCTCCCTTTGGTGAAAAGTCTTTGATATGGATACGGCTGGACTACCGGGGCGATTTTTCGCGATATGATTCAATCCAGAGCGTACAGAATCACCCCGGAGATGGAAGAATGGCTGAATAAACCCATTTCCGAAACCTCTATCGTCGCTCGCCTTCGGTCGTTCTATGAAGACGCACCGGTCGGACTGCTGATCTACTTTTGAAGATGATATGCTGAAAGTTTATTTTCTCACCACACAGGGATTTCAGTTTCAGGGGCAGGCAGAAGTTACCCTGGAGGAAATGTCCCGTCTGGGCGCAGATCTGAGTGGGCTGAATTCAACAAACATTCACACAACCGTAAGCACTTCGCAAAAGAGGAATGGAATGGGGAGAGGAATCCTCCCTGCGAATCGCCCATTGACGCACAAAACATCATCCGCACGATCAGTTCGCTCCTGTTTCCTCGAGGGTCTGGGTGAAAACATTCGGGAAAACAAAACCGAACATCTCATTGTCATTCCTGCCCTCAATATCCAGCAGATTCCTTTGCAATTTTAACCCCATTTGCTGACGACACACTTTTTATCGACAAGTGGTCTTACTCTATGGCCGCCAGTCTCTACGAAATTGCCAGGCTTACCGTGCGCAAACAGGTTGCCAAAAGCGGAGAGATCGGTTTCGACAAACCCACAACCCTGTATCGCGATGCGCTGTTTGTGGGTAATCCGGTATTTAGTACAGAAGGTAACCGGATCTCTCTGCTCTTCGCTTTCCCGGGTGCAGAAGAAGAGGTAAAAGTGATTTCGGGACAGTTGTCTGTGGCTCCCGAACAGGTGCTGATCGGACCGGCAGCAACTTTACCGGAAATAAAACCAAAGGGGCAACGTTTCGATCCTCTATCTGGCTACGCATGGCATCGCCGATCCGGAGAATCCGCTGGATGGGAGTGGGTTGTTTTTTCACCCCTACAGAAGACAATCCGCAAGGCTTCTGGTCGGCGAGGGAAATTCAGCAGAATCGGTTTTCGGCCATTCTGGTCATTCTCAGCGCCTGCCAGACAGGGCTGGGGCAAAGTCAGGACACCGGGGTGATCGGGCTCAGCCGTGCGTTTCAACTCGCAGGAGCGGAAAATATTATCATGAGCCTCTGGTCGGTAGATGATAGTGCCACCAACAGTCTCATGCAGCTTTTTATGCAAAAAATACACGAACCCCACCGGTTTTTCCCCTGCGAACCGCTGCGTCAGGCCATGCTTGAATACCGCAAACAGAATCCCGAAGCTGAACCCATTTACTGGGCTTCGTTTTCTACTTTTGGGATACCGTATTAGACCTCCAAATTGAATTCTACTGCTATGCGTTTTTTTCTGCTATTTTTATTTTCAGCCGTAATGTCTCTCTCCCATGGCCAGATGAGTCAGGCGGCCAGAGATTCGATCGCAAAAGTCACACGAGCCGATTACGAACAGATGCTCGGTCAGTTGGGCATCAAATCCAGCGAAGTCAGACCCGGCCCTTCAGGCAACCCACAGGCGCCCAATGCAGCTAACCGTTTTGAAGAAAAAGTCAATATTTATTCCCTGCCCGATCCGCTGCGACTGAATAACGGTAAACCTGTGAAAAATGCACAGGCCTGGTGGAACAAAAGGCGACCGGAAATTGTAGCAGATTTTGAGCACCACATTTACGGGCGGCTGCCTGCGAATATTCCTTCCGTCAGTTGGAAGGTCATCGCGACCAAAGATACTGTGGCAGGCAATTTCCCGATAAAGGAGAAAACGCTGCGCGGGATCGTGGACAATGCTGCTTATCCGGCGCTCAGTGTGGAGATAGAACTGCTGGTGGCCACGCCACAAAACGCCACCGGCCCTGTGCCTGTGGTACTGGAATTTGGATTTATCCGCTCGCCCTTTAATCCAGGGCCAGTGCAGCCCCTGGGTCTGGGAGCCAGCGGCGAACCTACCTGGAAGGAACAACTGATCTCCAAAGGCTGGGGTTATGCGATTATTGTGCCTTCCAGCATTCAGGCGGATAATGGGGCAGGCCTGACGAGCGGTATCATCGGATTGGTCAATCACGGTCAACCCCGCAAGCCCGACGACTGGGGTTCCCTCCGCGCATGGGCCTGGGGCGCGAGCCGTGCGCTGGATTATTTTGAAACAGACAGAGATATCGATGCACGGAGAATTGCCATCGAAGGATTATCAAGATACGGAAAAGCCGCTTTGGTGGCGATGGCCTTCGAGCCGAGAATTTCACTGGGATTTATCGGTTCTTCGGGTGCGGGAGGAGCCAAAATCATGCGGAGGGTATTTGGTGAACAGGTAGAAAACCTTGCAGGTTCGGGCGAATATCACTGGTTTTGCGGCAACTTTATCAAATACGCCAGCGTACTTACTCCCGACGACATGCCGGTGGATGCCCATGAACTAGTTGCATTGTGCGCACCCAGGCCGGTATTTATCAGCTCGGGCTCTCCCTTTGTGGAAGGACAGTGGATTGATGCCCGGGGAATGTTTCTGGGAGGATTACATGCAGGCCCGGTGTATCGGTTGCTGGGCAAAAAGGATTTTGGAACTGCGGAGTTTCCTCCTACAGGGACGGCGCTGACGGATGGCGAACTGGCTTACCGGCAGCACGCAGGAGGGCACAGCACGGGCCCCAACTGGAGCACATGGATTGCCTGGGCCTGCCGGTACTGGGGAGATTGCAAGTATTATTAGAAAGAGTTTTGCAGCATTTTCCATCCAAAGGTTTTTGAATTTCGGGCAAAAGCCGTACATTTGCGCTCTGATAAAATGTCAGTACAGGTCCCGTAGCTCAACTGGATAGAGCAACTGCCTTCTAAGCAGTAGGTTCGGGGTTCGAGCCCCTGCGGGATCACAGGTCCAAATCGGAAAACGGTTTGGGCTTTTTTGTTTTCTGGACACTACCGCCGCATCACCCGCCATATCCCCCACCCTGCCAAAACCAACCCTCCCATCAGTAACCACATCCACGTTCCGCTGCCTGAATCGGGGCTTCCTTCCGCTTCGGTGATCGTAATCATTGTATTGGCCGGTTGCTGCGTCAACACCTGTCGCTTGCCACCTGTCCAGATGACAATCACCGAATCTGCTATTGCCGATTCTCCAAGCCCGAAATGTGCAATGGTTGAATTTTGCGAAAGATGACTCGATGCACCGCCGTCTATCTCTCGGATCATGCGGTTTTTGCCCGATACGACGATCACACGCGAACCCAGTCCGTGAGATTCCGCCTGCACACCTTTGAGTGTTACTTTGAGCCAGTTGCCTTTCGCGGCGCTTTGGTTGCGGTAAAGCCTGGTCTCCGATGTCACAGACTCAGGATAACCCAACACAGGTTTTTGGTTGACAACGAGTATGTCCAGGTCGCCGTCATTTTCGATGTCAAACACAACCGATCCTCTTCCCACGCCATAGTCATTGACCCCCATCGCGCGGGCATTTTCGGTAAACTTTCCTTCACTGTTTTCAAAATAGAAATCTGCCATCGGAACATCATTCGGATTAAGATCACCATTTGAGACAAATAAATCCACGTCTCCGTCGTGGTCAAAATCAGCAAAATTGGCCCCCCAGCTAATCGCCACATAAGACATCCCCAGTTCTTTCGCTTTATTGACAAAGGGTTTTCCGGGGCCCTGATTTACCATAAACCAATTGAAACGGATATTGGTCATATAATAATCCAGCCAGCCATCGCCATTATAATCCCCAACCGCCGTACCCATCGAATTGATTTTCAGATCCATCTCTGCTTCTTTGCTGATGTCTTTAAAAGATTTTTGAGGAAAGCGATTTTCGAGCAGAAAGTCAGGCGTGGCCTTATATCCAAAGTCGTGATTGACAAATAAATCCTGGTCTCCGTCATTATCAAAATCGGTGAAAATGGCGCCGAATCCATAACCTTTGTGTTTCAGGCCATATTTGGCATATACGTCCTCATAATATTTCCCCTCATGATTGAGCAGAAGATAGCCGATGGCTGTCTGGTTGGCACTGACAATGGTAGCGTCATTGATGGAGTTGAGTTCACCTTCATAAGCGCGGAAGTAGTTTCCTACATACAGATCGGGCCAGCCGTCGGCATTAAAATCGCCAAAATTGGCACCGGTACTGAAGGAGTTCATCGAGTCAAGCCGAAACTCGGTGGTGACGTCGCGAAAAGTGCCATTGCCGTTGTTGAGAAAAAGGAGATTGATCGCGCGGGGAATTTTCTTGACGCTATCTTTTGAAGTGATGGTAGTGACAAATAGGTCCACCCATCCGTCGCGGTTGACATCTGCACTGGCAGCGCCCTGCGTCACATAATGCTGAGTAAGTTCCAGTCCCGAGCCTTCATATACATTCTGAAATGTTCCGTTGCCTTTGTTGAGATATAGGGCATCCTGATTCATTCCGCTTGTGATGAAGAGGTCTTCAAAGCCGTCATTGTTGAAGTCAAAAACACAGGCTCCACCACCAAACATTCCTTCATATACCACAAACTGGTGGCTGATCCCGGCTGAATCTGTGACGTCGGTAAAAGGAGTTTGGGCGAATAGTGGACACACAACTCCGTGGATAAAAATAGCAATTAGTATAAAAATACGGGCAACAGGCATGGTATAAGGCAATAGATTGAATAAATATCCCGAATTATACTTAAAATAAAGTGGTTTGCGAAAAAATAAGGCTCACACATTCCAGAGAACCTAAAACTCGATTTCTGACATTTATTGTTCTTTTTTCCAATTTAGCGAATTTACATTCCCCGCAATTCTTTTTCCTTCCTCAAGCCCCACACGGTTGTCCTGCGGAGTGTGAATGCCTCCAAAAAACCTTGAGTTGGCGGTTTCCTCAGCTACTGCCCAGAAATTGGTAAATTTTCGCGGCACAAAATCCACATCGCGGATTTCATCCCGCGCCCTGCCATAATGTGCACTGTCTGTAAAGGCAAAATCGTTTCCGTACAAATCGGCCAGAACGGTAGCGGCAGCCGCAGCCTGAATCGCATGCCCTGAAGGAAATGCAGGAAATGGAGGATCAGGCCAGAAAGATACCCACTCCGGATCGATAAACTGCGGCACAAATGTGTTGGGCCGCTCAGAGAAAAAGTAATATTTCCATTTCCAGCAATTGATAAAAGCATCTGCTACTGCCAAACCGGTGCGGGCATAGGTTTCCGCAATTTTAATCAGTTCGGGGTTTTGGGCTTTTACTGTAAGTGTGGCCAGGTAATAGGAATGTCCGGGCGGCGTAAAAGTCACGTCCGGGTCGTCGCCCCACCAGATCGCAGCTTCTTTTTCCTCCTGAGTCAGTGTTTGCTCTTTCTGATACACCTGTAGAAATTGCTGATAGTAGGGAGAGCCTTCGGTCGTATCGTAGGGGATAAAGTCAGGGTTGGGGATTTCACTGTCTATTTTCAGAAAAGTGCGGTTTTCGCCCCAGTGAGGGTGTAGCGGGTGGTGGCTAAACGACTGGGCATAAAGCGGCGGTTTCCACGATCCGGGTCGTTCGGGAAAGACCATTTCTTTATCAAAATTGTGGAGATAACCGCGGTGGCCGCCGTCAGTTTTAGACCATTCAAAAATGGCTTCGGCAACGGCTCTGCCATAACTCACCGATCGTTGTACCCGCGCCTGATCCTGAGCTGAGGAGGAAAAATAGTCGTAAAAAACTTGTTCCAACGAATCGATTTTCTGCTTGTTTTCGTCTGAAGTCTGGTTGTAGATATTTTTCAGGATAGCGGCCTGACCGGCATTCAGAGCAAGAATCCAGTCATAAGCAGCTCCGGTTTCAGGCAAGGGAAGGCTGTCCAGTCCGTTTAGCTGTCCTGTCATACTTTGATAGTCGGAATAGCCGTGAACAATGGATTCGTACATGGTCAGGCCCAGATAGGCAAATCCTCTGGAAGCAAAAGTAGGCGAATTGGCAGGGGTATTTTTGGCGATGTAGAGGTCCAGCTCTGCCCAGGAGATGGCGACCTGCTGATCTGTGATTTTTTTTTCTTTTACAGATTCACAGCCTGCCAGGGTTATCAGCAAAGGTAAAATAAAACAATAGCTGATAACCAGTACATTGCCGTATGGCTTAATTATTCTTTCCATATTAAATACCTGTTTTTTTCAATCTGTAGGCCGTAGGTTTTCCCTGACAGATTCCAAATATCAATTTATCTCCCATTTCCACCACACTCCGCACATCTCCTTTCAGCATAAGTCCTGATTTCTGCTGCCGGATATAGGTAAATCCGCCTTTTCCATCACCGCGAAGCAACACGCCGTAGTTGGCGTCAAATTTACCCATCCGAAGTTTTGTCCGGCTATCATTTCCGCAAAGCAACAAGTCCGGATTCCCGTCATCGTTGTAATCGAGCACAGATATTACAAAAACAGCGGAATACTGCGCTTCGGCAGGGAGTGGGGTTACTTTCAGCTTCCCGTCAGCGCCACTGATAAACACAGTTGTCTCCATATGATTGGCGGAGAGATGAGCGGCAGAGGAAAGTTCTTTTTCGGGGAAAATATCGGTAATCGTCTGCGTGGCATAACTTTCATAGGTATTGTACCGGGCCCGCAATCCGCTGAGCTGGCGCAGGAGTTCATCGCGTGTCACGTCAGGATAACTTTTCCCCTGGATGTAATAACAAAATATCGGGTCAACCGATCCATTGTTGTCAAAATCCTTGTAATACATTTCCGCAGGTTCTGAATCCGAAACGGAAAACTGGGTGTTGGTTCCTGTGTTTCCGGCCAGGATGTCAGGATGACCGTCGTTATTTATGTCGGCTACTTCTACTGTATTCCACCAGCCGGTGTATTTTTTGCCCAGCCATGTTTCGGTCTGATCGATCAGTTTTCCATTCTCATTCATGAATATGGAAACCGGTATCCATTCGCCCACAACCACGAGGTCCTGCCGGCCATCCTGGTTTAAATCTGTCCATGTGGCGTCTGTGATCATTCCCAAATGCTGAAGGGCAGGTGAAGCGGACTGAATCTGATCTGTAAAGTGCCCTTTGCCGTCATTGAGAAGCAGGTAGGAATCCGGTGTTTGGGGATATTCGCCGGGAATGACTCTTCCTCCGACAAAAATATCGACAAACCCGTCGGCGTTAAAATCACCTGCCGACACGCAGCCTTTGCTGGTCAGCATTCCGGGCAAGGCATTATCGCTGCGGGAAAAATTTCCTTTTCCGTCGTTGATATACAGGCGATCCTGTAAGAGGGGATCTCTTGCGTCCAGGTTGTGATAACCGCCGCTGGCAACGTATAGGTCGGCAAAACCATCTCCATTTACGTCGGCAAAGACAGCATCTGCATCGGTATATGCACGATCTTCTTCAAAAGCGGGGATCGGCTTCGGGGTAAATTTGCCTCCATTCTGCCCGATATATAATTTACCCGCCACACCACTACTTCCTCCTGCAAATATATCTTCCATTCCGTCGCCATTCACGTCGGCCTTGATCAATACCGGCCCTACAGCCGAAAACCCGTGAATCAGCAGTGGCTGCCGGTCAAAATCGTTTAAGGTTTCTTTGGGCGAATGTACATCAATCGGGGAAGGGACTTCGGAAAACCAGGTTTCCGTATCTTTGGATGGCAAATATTTTCCCGTCGCATTTTTCTCAGAAAGGTTAATACGCTGACCGGAGGAAATACCTGTCTGAATTTCCTGTTTTCCGCTGTTCCAGATCACGATGAGAGAATCGATATTCGCCTCAGTTCCCAGTCCAAAATGAAGCACAGGAGACACAGAGGAAAGATACCCTCTGGTGGGAATCTGCTCCTGAATCTGCCTTTTGCCATTGGCGATCACCGTAACCTTTGCACCGATACCCTGGGTGTTTTGTTTTTCCCCTTCGAGACTGACCTGCAGATAGTGATTGTCAGGTTTTTGAGAAGATTCGTTCCTGAAAATAAATGCCGGCTGATTGATATTATTTACCACAAGATCCAGGTCGCCATCATTGTCGAGGTCGGCATAGGCGGCCCCGTTGCTGTTGGAAGGGATATTCATTCCCCAGGCGCGGGTCTGATTGGAGAATCCGGTTCCAGCCTCATTGGAAAAAATATAGTTAACGACATTGGAGGCAGGCATATGGCTGATGATTTCAAGCACATCTTCGCGCATAAGGCGGCCTTTGGCCTGCACGTAATTGTCCATGTACTTGATAAAATCCAGATTGGTATAATCGCGATAGTAGCCATTGGTGACAAAAAGGTCTTTCCAGCCATCGTTGTTGTAATCTGCCAGCAGTGCTGCCCAGCTCCAGTCAGTGTTGGAGATTCCCGCAAGCTGCCCTACTTCGCTGAAAGTGCCGTTGCCGTTGTTGAGTTGAAGCATATTGCGCATGTACTGGTAGTGAAAACCACTGCGCACATTGAGGTCAAATTTGGAATAGTTGTCAGGTGCCATCAGCAGCTTCTGACGGTGGTTGTCTTCCGGCAGCATATCGAGGGTGATAATGTCTGTATGTCCGTCATTGTTGACATCTGCGACATCATTGCCCATAGAAAACTGACTGTTGTGGCCGAGACAATCTCCCAGACGGTTGGTGAAGGTTCCGTTCTGATTGTTGATATAGAGGTAGTCAGGTACGGCGTAGTCGTTGGAAACGTAAAAATCAGGCCATCCGTCGTTGTTGATATCGGTGATGCCCACTCCCAGGCCATAGGTAAGTGCAGAGCCACTGATTCCGGCTTTTTCGGTAATGTCATCAAAGTGTCCGTTGTTGTGCTGATAAAGGCGTATCCCGCGGAAGGGATCATCTGCTTTCAAAAACGCTGCGGTGCTGACTTCATTGAGCACAGGCAACGATTTGGGGTTGTGGTTGAGGAGAATAGCATCAAGGTCTCCGTCGCGGTCAAAGTCTAAAAAATAAATCTGGTTGCTGAATGCCGGGGAGGCCAGTCCGTATTCTACTGCTTTATCTTCAAAAAGGGGAACATTTTCGGGATTGTTTCCCTGATTGATAAAAAGCTGATTGGTTCTTTTTTCATCGGGGAGTGCGCCCGAATAGGAAACGTAGATATCCAGTTTTCCATCCCCGTTGACATCCGCCATGGCAACGCCGGTTTTCCATGGCCCTGGCCTTCCGCCCGCACCGGAGGGGGTGGTTACTTCATCAAACTGCATATCACCTTTATTGATATACAATTGATTCTGACCCATATTCGAAGTGAAATAAAGGTCTGTCAGTCCGTCGCCATTGAGATCTCCGGCGGCAACGCCTCCCCCATTGTAGAAATATTCATACATGAGGATATTGGTATTGAGCCCTTCGGAAAGCGTATTGCTGAAAGCCACTTTTGTCTGCTCTGCGGGGAGCAGGGTAAATAACGGTGGCGTTTGCGTCAGGTCGGCTTCAGCCGAAGTGGGATCAGCAGGCTTATTCTCTGAGCAACCCAACATGAGCAGCAGAGACAAAAGGACTGTCGGGGCAGATAATATTTGGAAAACAGGTTTCATGATGGGAGTAAAAGTAAGAAAATCTACCTCCAGTTGCCTGAAGATAGATTTTCTTATTGCAATTAAATGTACACAGGCAAAAATTAATAGCCGGGGTTCTGGATCAACTTTTCATTTCGGTTGATCTCATCCCTGCTGAAAGGCCGGAAGTACATTTTATCATTCCAGGTACGCGTTTCGTTTTCAGTATTGTCAACCACAGTGTAAGTGTAGTCATATACTGATTTGTCGTGCCGGTATGGAACGTGTGGTGACTGTCCGGGCTTCAGGGTAGCCTGAATATTGATAGCTTTGATTCCTCTTCCGAGGGTTTCGGGAGCGATCATCCAGCGGCGTGCGTCGTGATAGCGATGCTCTTCGTAAGCCAGTTCGACGCGGCGTTCGTTGATCAGGCGGGCTTTCAAATCGGCACCAGCGTCATTGATGGCAGGCATACCCACGCGGAAGCGCACCTTGTTGATCCATTCTCTGGCCGTAGCCTCGTCGCCGGTTTCCATACAGGCTTCAGCATAAGCGAGCGCCACTTCTGTGTAGCGGATAAAAGGCCATGGAATTACCTGCGCGCTGGACTGGTTGTCGGCGAGTCCTGGATCCGGATCGATAAACTTGCGCACATAGTAGTGGGTACGGCTTCCGTTCCAGTTTTCGATAGGCGATTCGCGTGTGTCGATACCGTTGATTGTACCACCTGCACCGTCGTCATAATAACCGGTTTGAATCTGATTTGCAGGATCAACAGCAGCAACGTCAGAAGGCCGTGGTTTCCATTCTGCGCCGTCATACATGATCGTTGCAGAGAAACGCGGGTCGCGACCGGAATAAGGATCTGCGGCATGGGCAGGATTGTTCCAGTCAAAACGTGAGCCATCCATCATTTCGTAATCATCCACAAGTTGCTGAATGGGGGTATTACCCGCCCAGTTGTGGTAACCATTGGGGCCGTTGTTGATCCCGAAGTGAATACCACCCAGCGGCCAGTTGTCTTCCTCTGTATAAAGCGCCGTATGTGTGCGCTGGAAGAGAAGTTCGACTGACGCTGCGGCATCACCTACCGCGCTACCGCCACCTGTATAAATGGAGATGTAGTTGGCTCTGCCTTCTTCCGGAGATACAGGTGCAGTCAGGTCCAGTTTGTAGCCGGTTCCGGCATCAAGTACAGCTTTGGCAGCAGCTTTGGCAGCCTGCCAGCGGCTATCTCTGTTGCCTGAGGTATAAGCAATCAGGTCGAGATTTCCGAAGGAGCCCAGCGTGCTTGATTTGGACTGAACCGTAGGACCATCGTGGAGATCACTGGCAGCATACAGCAAAACGCGGGCTTTGAGAGCCATAGCTGCAAGTCTGGAAGTACGACCGGGTGTCTCAGCTTTTCCGTCGAGAAGCGTAATTGCCTTGTCAAGGTCTTCTACAATGAAATTGACACATTGCTCCCATGTGTTTCTGGCGATGGAGTAATCCTCGTTCAGACCATAGGGTTTGTCGATAATGGGAACCCCGCCATAGTAGCGAATCAACTGATGATAATAGTAAGCGCGGAGGAAATAAGCCTCGCCCAGCAGGCGGTCGCGCAGTACATCATTATCAAAGGTAGAAGAAGGCAGCCTGTCAATTGCAATATTGGCCTGTCTGATCGCGAGATACATATTTCCCCATTCGTAGGTTGAGCTCATCCATGCGAGAGAGGAAGGGCTTTCAGAACCTTCATTGAAGGGGTTGATATTACGTCCTGCGTGAGTAAACATAGCTTCGTCTGTAATGGCAGACAGTCCCTGCTCTTCAAATCCTCCATATCCCAGAAACGAATACACATTAAAGATAAACGCTTCGGAGAGGGGGCCATCTGCCCAGGTAGCCTCACTCGAGATTTTATCGAGCGGTTGAGTGTTAAGAAAGTCCTTGTCGCAGGAAACCGGCAGAATAGCAGCCAGTACGGCGATCAGAAGTAGTTTTTTGGTTATCTTCATTGTCCTTTTTATTTAGAATTTTAAGCTAAATCCGGCATTAATCACACGCGCCTGCGGGTAGTATTGTCCACTTCCCGTATTCGCCTCAGGGTCAAATACGTCGGTTTTGTCCAGCGTAAACAGGTTCAGGCCGTTGACATAGATTCTTATCGAACCAATTTTAGCTCTACTCAATGCATCAGAAGCAATGTTATATCCCAATTCAAGGGTTTTCAGACGAACATAGTCCTTGCTGAAAAGGTAATAGGTATTGTTACCAAAACTACCGCCGGTGAAGTAGGTATCACCACGGCTGGCCAGACGTGGATGGTCATGGCTGGGGTTATCAATAGACCAACGGTTGTCGTAGCTATATTTCAGGAAGTTACCAATATCACCCGATTCGGTTTGTACACGTACAGAAGCACCTGCAGCACCCTGAAGAAGGGCAGAAAGGTCAAAACCTTTGTATTGGAGCAGGAGGGTTGCACCGAAGTTGAAGGTAGGCGTAATACTTTGATTCAGCCTTACTGCATCATCAGCGTCAATTTTTCCGTTTCCGTCAGTATCTTCAAACTTCATATCACCAGGAATCAACTGAGAAGTAACTGCACTATAGTCGATGGTATTAGCTTCAATCTCTGCCTTGTCATAGAATATGCCTGCAGTCTTATAAACCATATAACTGCCAATAGGTTTGCCTTCGCGACGCTGATAATCGGGAATACCCGGAGTTTCGTCCATAAATACCACTTTATTCTGAGCGTAACCACCGTTCACGCCTACGCGGAATGTCAGTCCATTTGTTGAAGAACCGTTGTAAGCAATGTTGTACTCAAATCCGCGGTTGTCAACTTTACCACCATTTACAGGAGGCAGCAGGGCGCTGATACCTGAAGAGGCAGGCGTAGAACCGGTGAGCTGGATCAGAATCTGGTCGCGACGGTTGTAGAAGTATTCGAAGGTAAAGTCGATCTTGTTGTTGAGGATAGATCCATCAAGACCGATATTGTAGTTATTAGCTCTTTCCCATGTAAAATCGGGGTTAGCAAGAATGGTTTCGCGAAGTGTGGTAGCTACTTGTCCATTGATGGGATAACGACCGAAACCATAGGTTGAGAGGTAAGCGTATTCCTGAAGCGCCCCATTGTAGAATACCTGGTCGTTACCCATTTGTCCGTAAGAAGCGCGGAGTTTCAGGTAGTTGACAAAGCTTACATTGAAAAACTCTTCGTTGGAAATGTTCCATCCGACAAGCATACCGGGGAAGAAACCAAACCGCTGTGATTCGGGGAAGATGTAAGAACCATCATAACGCCAGATAAACTCTGCAAGATATTTCTCTTTGTAGTTGTACTGGGCACGTCCATAATAACCAAGACGGGCTCTTTCATAAGCGCTGCCGCCGGTATTTTGTTGGAGCGTACCACCTGCAAACAACTGGTCAACAGCTGGAGAGATATAGTTACGGCGGAAAGCGAAGAAACTTTCTCCGGTAAACTTCTCTCTCGTAACACCGGCAAGCAGGTTGATGGTATGGTTGCCAAATGACTTGTCATAGGACAGGATCGCCGTCATGTTGGTATTCAGGACATTGCTGTAACCCTGGGTAAGTCGGGGATCAGTAAAGTTGGAACGAACGGCACCTACAAGCAGCGGAGTTCTTCCATCAGCTTCATAAGAAATACGATCCCAGTAATAGAGCATCCAGGGGGTTTCCCATCTTTTGTCGGTCTCGCTGTTCTGGTCAATTGCACCACTCAGGGTAAGCTTCAGTCCGTCAATCCAGGGATTGGTAATATTGATACTACCATTGGTCTGGAGGAAGTCGGTTGGATTGTCCTGATAACCAGTTGCGTTGGTGGTAATTACATAGGGGTTCTGACCATTTTCGATGTCAGGTCCCGGAAGTCCATTGGGCCATACTTCGGGTTCGGTGGGGCGTCCACGCATAAGCATACGGAAGATTGCACCGGCAGACTGGGTAGGGAATCTTCTGTCTTCACGACGGGTAAGTGCACCAAGGCTGACGTTGATATAGTCGTTGACTTTTGCATCGAGGTTGACGCGAAGGTTATATTGCTGATAGCGGGTAGCCGAGTTTTTGTAGTAAGCATCCTGATCTACATATCCCAGAGAAGCCATGTACTTAATCGTCTCAGAACCACCTGAAATCTGCACATTGTGGCGTGACTGGGGAGACCATGTTTTAAAGGCATCGCCAAACCAGTCGGTATCGGGATAACCCCAGGGGTCTGATCCGTCGCCGTGTTTGCGTATCGCATCAGGGCTGTAGTTGGCATTGAGGGTAGAAACACCCGGAGTAGGTGAGTCATAAGTACCTGTAGTCTTAATGCTCTGCCATGCAGCGCCCCACTCGTCCACTGGGATGGTACGGTAGATCGGCAGCTCATTCATGATATTGGCGTACTCTACGGCATTGGACATATTGGGCACAATCGTAGGCTGAGCCCATCCCTGATTAAAATCGTAGGTAACGGTAGGTTTACCGGTTTTACCTCTTTTGGTGGTAATCAGGATCGCACCGTTGGCAGCGCGGGCACCATAGATCGCTGCAGAAGCATCTTTCAGTACCGAAATTGACTCAATATCCTGAGGACTCAGACGGCCAAGTCCGCCATCGCGGTCGGGAATACCATCGATTACGACCAGCGGGCTGCTGTTACCCAGCGTGTTGATACCACGGATACGGATAGTAGCGCCATCATAGCCGGGTTCGCCACTGGGCTGAATGACGACCAACCCCGGAAGACGACCTGCCAGCGAGTTGGAAATATCCACTGCGGGCGAAGGCATGATGTCTTTACCAGTAACCCCTACCACCGCACCGGTAACTGTTGCTTTTTTCTGCGTACCATAGGCAACCACAACCACCTCATCGAGGCTGGAAGCGCTCTCAACCATGGATACGTTTACCTGGCTACGTCCGGCCACTTCGATTTCCTGGGTGGTATAGCCAATATAGGAAATTACCAGTACCGTAGCTCCGGAGGGCATATTGATACTGTAGCCTCCTTCCGAATCGGTAAGAACCCCGGCCTGTGTGCCTTTGGCAAGGACTGTCGCTCCTGCCAGAGCCGCACCGTCCTGAGAAGTAACTGTTCCGGAAACTTTTTGCTGAGCAAAGCCCATGTGCGCAAAAAGTACCAGGCAGAAACTTACCAGTGTTACTTTAAGTTTTTGTTGAAAATCGTGGCGGAACACCACGTAAGGGTGAGTTTTGTTCATAATAGTAGTTGTTAGGTAAGTACATAGATCCTGTGTCCAAACAGATATGTGATATCTGTTGTACGGTATTCAATTACTAAATTAATAAATAAAAGTAAATAATACAATAATTAATTTTTTGCCTGTTGCCCCTAAATTGCCCATTCTCCTATGCAATCGTTTCCTCTCGTTTTTGCCTTAAACTCAATTATATCATCTACTATCCGGACAATGATTTTCCCTTCAGAATTTCATTTTTACTTTCCTTCTATTACCTGTTTGTCTTAATCGCTGATTATCACTAATATAGCTGCAACCCTTAATCCAATAGCTATGATTACCCGAATCTGGCGTCTTATAAAAAGCTTTTTTGCCAGCCTGACCAGTTCGTCCCCTCTTCAGGAGCCCGTTCTGCCCCAGACTGAAACTACTGTAAATCCCCCGGAAAAACAAGCCGAAAAAGATGAAACAACTGAAGATCATCACCATACAACTATTCCCGACCTGCCTGACGATCAGGTCTCTACCCCTGAGCAGCCCTCGCCCGGACCTTCTCCCCGTGTAAAATTTGCTTCTCTCCCTGCCAACAACGGCGACACGCTCCTCATTGGGTTTGAAGATACTGAGGGAAAAAGTCATTATATATGGATAGACGGTGGCCTGGTAAAATCTTATCAGAATTATCATAAAGATTTTCTCCGCCAGATGTATGATGCAAAAGTTCTCATTGATCTTATGGTCATAACCCATGTCGATCAGGATCACATCGGCGGTATCCTTGCCTTCTGCAATGATGCATCCATTCCCAAAGACTGGATTAGTCGGTTTTGGTTCAATTCTGGAGTCCTGCTCAATACTTTTTTCAACCAACCCCCTGACCCTTCCCGCACCATTGCACTTCCCGATACCGGCGACAAATCACGCAGCCTGGCTCAGGGTATCAGCCTCGAAGGTTTTCTCGAAAAAAACGGGAGCTGGCACACGCAGCCCATCATGAAAGGCCAGGTTCATGAACTCACAGGCGCAAAAATCAGCATCCTCTCCCCTTCCCAAGAGGGACTTGCCAAACTCAACCGCGAGTGGCAGGAAGAACTCGAAAGTACCCGCGCAGTTGTATCTTATGACTATGACCAGTCCCTGGAAGATCTCGCCGCAAAAAAAGAAGACCCCGATACTTCCATTCCCAATGGAAGCAGTATCGCTTGCCTATTTGAATATGGCGGTGTCACTATGCTCCTCCTCGGAGACGCGCATGGCCCCGTAGTAGGAGAAAGCCTGCGTGAACTGGGCTATTCACCCGAAAATCGCCTGAAGGCAGATGTCGTAAAACTCTCCCATCACTCCAGTAAGGCCAGTAATACCCATGAAATGCTGGACCTCGTGGACGGAAAATATTATATTATAAGCACCGATGGCAGCCGCCACGGACTTCCCAATAAGGAAGCTATGGCGCGAATTATCCTCCATCCCCAACGCGACAAGTCCCGCGAACTGGTTTTTGTGTTCAACCACGACAACGAAACCCTCAGGAGCATATTTACCGAGGCCGAACAACAGGCTCACAATTTCAGTCTTATCTTCCCCGAGCCCGGAAAACAAGGCGTAGAACTCAACTGGGGAGGAAATTAGTGAAAGCAGTTTTTATTACAGGCTACTGGAACAGCGGAACCACCCTACTGGTGGACATCCTGCGTAAACATCCCGAAATCAGCCTCCGCAGAGCAAGGTTTAAACCCAATCTCGAAGAGCGGACCATTGCAAAAATCCTGCGGCGAATGGGTACGGGCTTTATTCCCCTTGAGCCCGATTACGCTACGATCAACCGGGAAGGTTTTAGCAACTATCGCCAACCGCAGTTTGATGAAACACAACGAAAAAAGTTCCGCAAACTGTTTGACGGAAAATTTTCCGTTTCTCCTCCCAAAATCCTTCTGCTCAAAAACCCCTGGCTGTTTTTTATGCCTGATTTTATTGACCAGAATTTCGAAGGAGATGATATCCGGAAAATTATCATTCTGCGCGATGGGCCCGGCCAGGTCGTATCCAAAGACTATTGGAAAAGAAATACAGAAAACCCTGAACAACAACTTTATGCCCGGGCAAAATTCTGGGCCAGATCCATGGAATATTATTTCGACCACTGGTATGAGCGAAAGGATGTCCTGACCATCCGGTATGAAAATTTTTGCCTGAATCCCGAAAAATACACGCAATTCATCTGCAACTTCTCTGGTATTGGTTTTCCGCCAGAGTTTGTCAGAACCATTCCCGCTGCGCTGAGCAACAGGCAGACCAACTGGAATCAATTAGAACCCACCTACAGGGAAAATGTGCTCAACATTCTCTCAGGAATGCAGGCCAGACTTGATACACATTTTCCGGTGGCAGAGGGGAAATAAATAGATTTTCTCCTGCGATTTTCTTTATTTTCCGGCCTATGAGAATATCCATTACTCCCGGGAATGTATCTTTTTTCCTCCTGATGGCCATTACAGTTGGACTTACTGCATCAAAAGCTGTACTGAGTATTGGAATGGTGGTTATGCTGGCCGCAGGCGCCTGGCATTTTTTTGATAACGGGAAAGAATTTACAATCAGCCCTCGCATGAGAAATTATGCCGTAATGCTCGCCGGATTATTTCTGATTGCCCTTATCTGCGGATTATATACCGAAAACACCACTGCGTGGCTTCGGGATGTGAAAACCAAATTGTCGCTACTGTTGATTCCGCTGGGGTTGATTCTGATACCGACACCGACACTTCGCCAGAAAGGCATTCTGGCGCTGACATTTATTTTTGTTCAGACCATATGGGCCACTGCTACCCTTGCTGTTTTCTGGAAAAACTATGAGTCAGAAATGGAGAAAGTCAGGCAAAACAGCAATATTGAGATTCTGGGAAGTATCAGCCATATCTATTTTGGGTTGCTCCTGGCCTTTGCCTGTTTGCTTGGACTGCATTTTCTCTATCATCATAAAACGGCCATTGGCAAGAGGCTTACCATTTTTCTGGGGATGGCGACTATTATTAATCTGCTTTCGCTGCATATACTTAGCAGTCGTACGGCCCAGGCTGGTTTTTATGCGGCGCTGCTGGTATGGGTGGGAATGGAAATATGGGTCAGCCAAAAATGGAAAACCGGTTTCATTGCGTTATCCCTGGTGGTGCTGATACCAGTAGTGGCTTTTTACACCATTCCCTCATTCCGCACGAGGATTGAGGTAAGCGTATGGGACTACCAAATGTATCAAAACCGGTCAGGTATATATAAAGACAACTCCATCTCATCGCGCCTCCTCGCCTGGGGCGAGGCATGGGATATTTTCCTCGAAAATCCGCTCACCGGCATTGGCCTCGAAGACATAGGCAGCGAAATCGAGCGGAGGTTTGTCGAAAAGAAAATGTACACTACCGTTCCCGAGCACCTCAAAATTCCGCACAATCTTTACCTCAAATACCTGAGCGGCGTCGGAATTGCCGGGTTTCTTTATCTGCTATGGATACTTACGCTGCCTGCTTATGCGGCCATTGTGAGAAAAGATGTACTCATGACAGGATTTATGGCATTGTGCATGGTCGCGTTTTTTTTCGAAAATTTTCCCGAAAGACAGATTGGAATTGTATTTTTCTGCATGGGTTACCTTTTGATTCCCGAATTTGAGCCATGACGTACACCACATTGATCTCACCCCAACAGTTGAACGCGCTTCTCCCGGGAGAAGCGGTAGTCATCGTCGATTGCCGGTTTAACCTTGCCGATACCGGCTGGGGAGAAAACGAATACCGCCAGTCTCACATTCCGGGCGCAGTGTATGCGCATCTGGATCGCGATCTTTCTTCTCCGGTCATCACCGGAAAAACGGGGCGCCATCCCCTGCCTGACCCTGAAAACCTGATCCATCTTTTTTCCGGATGGGGAATTGGCAATCAGACACAGGTGATCGCTTACGACCAGGCGGGAGGAGGCATTGCTGCCCGGCTCTGGTGGCTACTCCGATGGCTCGGACACGATCAGGTAGCTGTACTGGATGGCGGTTGGGCAAAATGGGTGCAAGCCGGGTATCCGGTATCAGATCTTCCGGCGTCCTCTTCTGCGAGTGTTTTCAATGCCCAAATCCGAAATGAATATATCGCTGATATTGAAGAATTCACCAGCTCCCATCAAACCTATCTGCTGATAGATGCAAGGGAAAATCCGCGTTATCTGGGTGAAACAGAACCGATTGACCCCGTAGCTGGGCACATTCCCGGCGCAAGATCACTTCCATTTGCAGGTAATATCGGGGAGAATGGTTATTTCCTTCCGCCTGAACAACTAAGAAAGAGGTTTATGGAAGTATTAGGCAATATCCGTCACGAAAAATCTATAACTTATTGCGGATCAGGGGTCACTGCTTGCCATAACCTGCTCGCAATGGCGCATGCAGGGCTGGGTATGGGAAAACTCTACCCTGGCTCGTGGAGCGAATGGATTACAGATCCGGCGCGGCCGGTGGCTGTCGGGGAGGAAAATTTTAAAGAATAAAACCGTTTGCTTATGACTAATTTTTCAGAAACCAGGCTTTGGGAAATCTTGCAAGGGATCCAGGGAAATGGCACGTTTGCTACTTCCGGGATAACAGATTTTACTTTACCTGGCCTCAAGGTTAAAGGAATGGAAGATCTGGCATTTCCCCTGACTGCCGGACAAGCCAAAGAATTGATACGACTAAGCAAACAGGCACCTTTTGGAAAAGGCAGCCAAACTGTTACAGACACCTCTGTCCGCAATACCTGGGAAATCGACGCGAGTCAATTGTCATTTTCAAATCCTTCCTGGGAAAAAAAACTCTCCGATATATTAGAAGCCGTAACCGAAAATCTTGGATTAACCGGCCATCAAGTAAAAGCAAAACTCTATAAACTGTTGATCTATGAAAAAGGAGGTTTTTTTCTTCCGCACAAAGATTCGGAGAAAGAAAAGGGGATGTTTGGTACTTTGATCATCGGTCTTCCTTCTGCCCATACCGGAGGGGAATTGCTGATCCGTTTTGAAGGAAAAGAAAAATCTGTAAGTTTTGCGTCGAGCGATACGTATAAAATGCCTTTTACTGCTTTTTATGCAGACTGTGAGCATGAGGTACGACCCATAACCTCCGGCTATCGTCTATGTCTGGTGTACAACCTTATTCTACATTCTGATAAAAAAGTGCAGGTTTCGACCTATACTGAGGAGATTGCGGAAATGAGTGAAATATTCAGGCGTTGGAGACAAACCGGAACCAATTTCCCGAAAGCTATTTTTCTGAGTCACGAATATACTCCTGAAAATTTTTCAATAAAATCGCTGAAAAACCACGACAAACCCAGAGCAGACGCACTTATACAAGCTGCCGAAGCAGCAGGCTTTTACGCACTGCCTGGCCTGGTCACGCATTATCAATTAGGGGAATTGTTGGAAAATAACAACTATTACAACAGGTATAATTCCCGTAAAAACCGATATTGGGATTATGATGAATATGATTCCGAAAATGTGGAGGGGAAAATGGGCGAAGTTTTTGAGAGATATACGCATATCAGCTATTGGGAGGAACATACACCCGGACTGGGAGAATGGCGGTTTGATACAGAAGAGGATTTGCTCTCCATTCAAAAAGTAGGACAAGGCACCCCTTCTGAAAAATTTGCAGAAGGTTATACCGGCAATGAAGGTATGACCATGACTTACTGGTATCACTACGGAGCCATCGTTTTATGGCCGGAGGAACTGCAATCAAAACTCCTGGTCCGGCTATCCAT
This sequence comes from Bacteroidia bacterium, assembly GCA_041391725.1. Classification (GTDB taxonomy): domain Bacteria; phylum Bacteroidota; class Bacteroidia; order J057; family J057; genus JAGQVA01. The sequence goes on along the minus strand of JAWKNL010000004.1, from coordinate 25,048 downwards.
CCAACTTCAACTTGAGTGGATGAAGTTTTATCTAGAAAATTGGCAATCTCCCGCGTATCGTTCCCCAGAACAGGTAATCAGTTTGCTAAAGGAAATGAGCGATCCGAAATTACTTGAAGAAACCAATTTTGATAATAATTACTTAAATATAGATTTCAGTCCTATTGCAGCGGCTTTTGTAAAGTTGAACGATAAACAATTTCTAAAGTCCGTAGGACTTCCCATGCTGAAAATCCTGTTTAGTTATATTTCTGTGGATCAATGGAAGAATATTCTCACAAGTTTCAAGCCTAAAATTCTCCTGCCGGTCTTTCGCAAGGCTGGTAAAAAAGGAGACCGGAAATCGCTCCTGAAATTGCTGCAACTGCTGGATGCCCTAAGTACCGAAAAAAAAGGCGCTATTCAGAAATTTGTCATGGAAATCCTGGATGAATTACCAGACTTTCTGCAAAGTCTTCCCCATACAAATGATTTACCTAAACCAAAAGATCGCAACTGGTCAAAAAATCCCCAAAATGCTTCAGAACAAAATCAGAAGATATTAATGGCGATTTTTAGCCTTTACAAACTGAAGAAAGAAGAAAAAAAATGGGAGAAAAAAATAATAAATAGCCTGACAGAAAAGATGGAAAGAGATTATATCCATCAGGTATTGCAAAAGGTATTATTTAGATTGTCTGATGAAGAAAAAACAGGAAAACTATACAAACAACTCAAAAAACACAGCATACACTATCTGGAACAAAATGTAGCCCATCAACCACAAGCCCCGCAAGACTGGAAAAAAGAGCCGCCACTTCATTTTTCTCCATATTATAAGAATGTTTGGGACATGCTCTCGCCATTTTTGTTATCTCCGACAAACCAAAGGTTTGATTTCAAGAGTAACCAACAAGAAAGGACAAAGGTTGAGTTTGCGATATCGCAAGTGGTCATTGACTTAAAAACAGCCACCATAAGGCAAGGGTCTCCTCATACATTAGTCATTACCAAAACGCACGATTCATATCAGCGGGAAATGCAAAAATGGAACGAAGACGTAACCTTGCTCGAAAAACTAAACACATGAACTGAAAACGGAAATTTTCACAGAGATCAAAATCATTATGGACTCACATATCCCCCCTTATCTCCCTTTCACAGAAAAAGAACTCCTCGAAGAAATCAACCGCTTCGGGTTGTTTAAAACGATTCCGCCCAACACCGTTCTCCTCGAAGAAGGATCTTCTGTGCATGTATTGCCGGTAGTACTCACCGGTATTATCAAAGCTTCCAGCCCGGGAGAAGACAAAGATCTTTTGCTGTATTATATCCGGGCCGGCGAATCATGTGTGATGTCGTTTTCTTCTTACATGACGCACTCAGAAAGCAAAATACAGGCGATCACGGAAACGGAGACTGACCTTTTGTTGATCCCGGTTGAAAAGATGGATGCCTGGATGCGAAAATATCCGTCTCTCAGCCGGTTTTTTTTCGAGCTATACAACCGGCGTTATCTCGATCTGCTCAATACAGTGGATCAGCTTGTTTTCCGCAATCTGGAGGAAAGACTCTATGACTATCTCCACATCAAAGCCGGCAACCAGCGCACCGATACCCTGCACAGCACCCACCAGGAAATCGCTAATGATATGGGTACGGCACGGGAAGTCATTTCACGTACACTGAAGAAGCTCGAAACCTCCGGAAAAATCAAACTGGGGAGAAATGAAATAAAAATTACAGGAATGTGACTGAAGTCACTGATTTACCCCTGTTCGCCATAGTAATTTAGCAGCATGAATAGAGATAGTGTCATAACAAAAGTCGTCAAACTGGTGCTTACATGCATCGTCTGCGTTGGCACTATCACGCTTATCGTACTTTTAATTCAATCACGCTAAATCTAACTCACTATGAAAAGGAACATGGGAAACACTGACCGAATCGTACGTATTCTGGTTGCAGTAATTGTCGCTGTCTTGTATTTCACCGGCGTAATCGGCGGTACACTGGCTATCGTATTGTCCGTCCTGGCTGGCGTTTTTGTCCTTACCAGCCTGGTAAGTTTCTGCCCGCTGTATGCAATCTTTGGTATCAGTACCTGCAAAGTAACCTCCTGACCTATGTCTGAGCCTAAAGTTTCATTCTCCTCGCTTATTCAGTCTGAACAACCTGTGCTTGTCGATTTTTATGCCGACTGGTGTGGCCCGTGTCATGCCATGGCACCAGTACTTCGCGAACTGGCAGCAGAAATGAAAGACAAAGTGAATATCATCAAGGTGGATGTGGACAAAAATCCTCAGGTAGCCCAGGCTTACGAGATTATGGGGATTCCAACCTTTATTATTTTTCAGGAAGGTAAGATCAAATGGCGCAAATCAGGAGCTATGCCCAAGTCTATACTCAAAAATGCCATTGAGCAACTTGCCTGAATTGTATAATTTATACCCGTACAATGAAAAGGAGAGCCCAAAAGCTCTCTTTTTCATTTTTATGCCCCGGAAATTGGTTTTTTTCTGAGTGCAGGATTGAGTATTTTTCCTCAAAACCAAACGCATGAACCCCAAAACGTTTTTTCTCCTTTTTTCCCTGATCCTGTGGTTTGCCGCTTGTAAAGAAGCACCCTGCGAAACGGTTACCTGCCTTAATGGTGGCGCCTGCCAGGAAGAAGATGGTTCCTGTGTATGTCAGGACGGATATGAAGGAGCATTTTGTGAAAATCTGGTAATACAAAAATTTCTCGGCACATATCAGGTCAGTTACCAGGGGTGTTTTTCCACCAACCCCAACCACACCATCCTGATTGAGGAAATCAATAATGAGCCCCAAAAGGTAAGTATCTATTATCTCGGTGATTACGCCTGCCCGGATGATGTAATAAAACTGACAGCAGACATTTCCGGGACGAATATTTCACTGGCAGCCCAGACGATAGACTGCGGCCCCATCGCTTATACGTTTGAGGGTGAAGGGAGCTTTTCTGGCTCTACCCTCACCCTCAGTTTTTCGGTTCACTACGAATCCGACGGATTTTCTCATACAGATACCTGCACGGCTGTTATGGAAAAATAGCCCTAGCGTTTCAGCTTCCGCCTTTTTCCATTTCTTCCAGTTCGTGGTCGAGAATCTCGGCTACCTGCTCCACAGAAATCTGCTTGTAGCGGATCACCTTATCCTTGTCGAGGATAAAAATCCTCGGAGTACTAAGTACATCATACATCCGGTCGAAACCGCTTTGCCTGCGGTGATCCTGTACATTGATCGCCTTATCGAGGCCATACTCCGCCAGTTTTTTCTTCCATACCTCTACATCTCCGTTGATACTGACAGCAAATACCTTTACCCCTTTGTTGAGGTATTTCGGATAAATTTTGGCAAGCTCGGGTGTGATTTTTTTACAATGGCCGCAGTCGTAATCCCAGAAATAGAGAATGGTCAGTTTGGCGTCCACATCATAAAGGGGAAGGGGATTGCCATTGAGGTCAAAGGCAGCAAAATTGGGGGCAGGCTGACCAATGAGGTTGGGACTTAGCGCGGTAGCGCGTTCTACCATTTTTGCCAGCAGTGCCGAATCCGCCCACCAGGCGTCGCCGGAGAGATAATATTTTTCTACCATGTGCACATAAACGGCGTCCATGCCCATGAGCTTACTCTCTACTCCCCAGGTGTTGAGTAGTTTGGCTACCAGATATTCAAAATTGTCGTCGTTTTTGCGCGCAAGGTTAAGAATGTAGTCAATCGACTGGTTGATGGAGTCAGGGTGTTTGACGGTGAGTTTATCCATGTATTGATCCACCCGGTTCCAAAGGGAAGGAGAGCGGAGAAGACGCCCGTCGGAGAAATCCACCTTATCGAAAAAGTGTTTGCGGTAGTAATAAAAGCCATAGTTCTCATCTGCACCTGCGGGTGCGGGCGGTACTACCGGGTTTTCCATTGACTGGAGGAAGGAGGTAAAAAAGAGGTTGGGGTTTTCGGCATAAAGTTTCTGCCGGTGATTCAACACCAGTGTATCCACCTGACGAATCTGGCTTTCCAGCACTTTTTTCTTTGCTTCGTCGGTTTCATTCTGGTATTGGGCGCGGAGGCCTTCCACTTTTTTCCTTTGCTGGGCCAGAAAATCTATATCGCCATACATCACTTCATTTTCGACTGACCCTTTCACCTTCATATGCTCTACATAGGAGATGGTATCGGTTTCCAGTTCGAAATGCTGGTCTTTGTCGATAATTACTTCGAAGAATGTGTTTTTGGGAGGAAGAATGACCATATACAATCCTTCGGGCAGATGTTCATTTCCTTTAAAAGTAAAGCTGCCATTTGAAGCTACTGCACTGTCTTTGAGTTGGTTGGAACTGCCGTAGTGATGGGCGAGATAGGCTTTGTCTGCGGTGAAATTATTTACCTTCACCTTGATTTCGTAATCGGGATCGCCCTCCACTGAACTTATATTTGCGGCAGTCGTTTTGGGTTGGCTTGAGTTACAGGCCGCAAACAGAATCACTCCTATAAGCATGACCCAGGTTCCGGTCAGTAATCGCTGTTTATTCATTTTCATAGTATTTATCCGGGTAAATGGTTATTCGCCTTCTTCCATATCTTCCTCATGTTTTTTCTCCGGCACAGGTAGCCCAAGTTCAATGCTCAGGATTTCCTCCATCTGATCCACGGCGATTTGTTTGGCAATAATTTTTTTATTTTCATCGAGGATAAACATCCTGGGGGTGCTGCGAATGTCATAGAGTTGGTCAAACCCCGACTGGCGCCGATGATCCTGCACATTGATGGCGTCCTGAAGTCCGTACTCTTGAATTTTCTTTTTCCAAACTTCCACATCGCCATTGATACTCACGGCAAAAAGCGCTACATCGTGGTCTTTATATCGCTTGTAGGCTTCGGCAAGTCTGGGTGTAATTTTTTTACAATGCCCGCAGTCGTAGTCCCAGAAGTAAAGGATGGTATATTCGGCTTCTACTCCGTGAAGGCTCCGGTAAGTGTTGCTGACATCCTGAGCGCGAAAATCGGGTGCAGGGCGGCCTACAAGATTGGGGCTGAGGGCCACGGCACGTTCTTCCATTTTTTTGATGGTCTCTTCGTCTGCCCACCAGGCTTCTCCTGACAAATAATACTTTTCGACCATATGGACATACACGCCATCCATTCCCATGATTTTGGAACCTGCGTATTTGTTGAGCTGATTGACGACCAGATATTGGAAGATGTCTTCACTTCCTCTCGCCTTGTCGATGATATAATCTAGTGCCAGGTTGATCGAATCGGGGTGTTTGACCACCAGCCGCTCCATGTATTGTTCTATTTTATTATGGAGAATCGGTGTGCGCAGCATCCGGTCATCCTTCAGGTCAATGTAATCAAAGAAATGTGAACGATAGTATTTAAAAGCGAAAAGCGAATCGATTTCCTTTCCGGTTTCATCTTTAGGAGAAGGTGGAATTTCGGGTTCCTGCATGCTGGTGAGCACTTTGGTATAAAAAAGGTCGGGATGCGCAGTCATAAATTTTTTGCGAAAATCCTTGACTTCACTGTCAATGCCCTCCAGTTCGGTATTGAGTGTTTTGGCTTCTGCCGAGTTTTCAGCCAGCCCTTTCAGTTGCGTTTTAATAGCATTTGCGCGGGTACGCTTTTCTGCCAGAAACTGTATGTCCTTATAGAAATATTCATTTTCCTCGCAGCCGGTCACCTTCATATATTTGATATAATCGGCTGAGTCGGTACTGAGTTTCATCTGCTGATCCTTATCAACAAGGATTTCAAAATAGTTGTTTTGGGGCGGAAGTACGATCAGATAAATGCCACCGTCAAGAGGTTCATTTCCCTTAAAGGTAAATTTACCAGCCTGTACCGAAGCCGTATCCTTTATATATTGTTTGTCGCCATAATAATAAGCCAGATACGCTTCTGAGGCGGAAAAGCCGGCAATACTCACTTCGATATTATATCCATTTTGAGAATACAGCGGGGAAATCGCTGCTGCCAGGGTGGTGAAAACTACTATCCGAAAAAGATTCTTCATAGCCATACCGTTTTGCACTATAACAGGTTAGATCAATTTCCGCAAATATAAACGAAATCTTTAGTTTTACATTCAGATTCCTTTGTTTCCCTTTCTGCTTGTGGACTAATTCTTAAAATAGCCCAAAAACTGCGCTTCCGCTGCCCGACATAGCAGCATAAACAGCCCCCTGTTCATAGAGTTCGTTTTTTATTTCTCTGAGGCGGGGATACATGGCAAAAACCGGTACCTCCAGGTCATTTTCCAGCTTATCTTTCCATTCAGTAGCCGGGAGGCTGAGAATGGACAACAGATCACGTGAAGGGTCAAACATGCGGTAATCGAGCGCTTTGTAGGCAGCAACGGTGGAGGAGTGAATTCCGGGCGTAATGATTTCGAGGCGGTAGGGAATATGGATGGAAACGGGGGTAAGATCAGTTCCGATTCCACGTGCAAGCAGGGGGTGGTTGTAAATAAAAAAAGGCACATCAGCCCCTAGTGTACCGGCTATTTCGGCAAGCGCTGTGTCAGAAAGGCCAAGTTCATACAACTGATTGAGCCCCAGCAGAGTGTTGGCTGCATCGGAAGATCCGCCGCCCAGGCCTGCGCCTGCGGGAATATTTTTTTCGAGTTGGATCTGCACTCCGGGAAGATCGGGAAACCGCGCCTGGATGCGTTTCCATGCTTTAAAGCAGAGGTTATCTTCTACTCCGCTATCAAGTGCAATACCGCTTACGGAAAGAGAACAGCCCGGCACATCCGATTTTGAAAGTACCAGCGTATCAGTAAGGGAAGGTACAGGGAATAAAAGCGTTTCAAGCAGATGATAACCGTCTTCGCGTTTGCCTTTGATCAGGAGGCCGAGGTTAATTTTTGCCTGGGGAAAAAGCGTGATCGAGTCTGGCATCACTGTAAATTAACGAATTTCCTCAAAATCAACGTCTTCCGCGATTTCGTCGGCGGTGACAGGTTTTTTCTGTGCGTTTTTAGGGGTGGTTACTTTCATTTCCTTGTCCACAAAAACCTGCTGGTTGAAGGCATCTTCCCCATAGTTTTTATAAAACTGGAAGGACTGATTTTCTGCGTCCTTCACCAGCCGCACAATAATTTGCTTCAGGCCAAACTGGATAATCTGCCTGCCAAAAAGCCTGAAAATGAGATATACTCCGAAAAAAAGGCCAAAAAGCCCTAATAAAACATTCATGCCTAATAATACGTTTTTTTTGCCTCAATAGCTAACGAATTGCCCCAAAATCCGGCCATAAGTATCATACTGACGCATATTGTCTGCATACTTCCTCATAATAAGCCTCATATTTGGGAACGATCGCTTCAATGGAAAAAGTCTGTGCGTGTTCAAAGGCTTTATGAGAAAATTCCTGCCATTTGTTTTCATCCTCCAAAAGTGAAATGGCGGCATTCGCCATGGATTCCACATCGCCGATTTTGCAGGTATATCCATTGACTCCGTCAACGACGAGTTCCGGCAAACCACCGGCATTCGACGAAATCACCGGAACCCCGCAGGCCATTGCCTCCAGAGCTGAAAGGCCAAAGCTTTCATTTCCAGACGGAATAAGAAAGATATCGCCAATGGCGTATATTTCCTCCACTGCATTCTGACTTCCGAGAAATATCACATCTGAACATATTCCCATATCCCGGCACATCTCCTCGGCCATAATCCGCTCAGGGCCGTCGCCCACCATCAGCAGCTTGGCGGGAATTTTCCGCCGGATGCGCTCAAATGTGAGCATGACATCATCAATGCGTTTGACCTTCCGGAAGTTGGAAGTGTGAACCACAATCTTTTCGCCCTCACGGGTGATCATTTTTTTGAAGTGATTTTTATCCTGTCTGCGAAAACGCTTCAGGTCCACAAAATTGTGAATCACTCTTATATCAGACTTAACGGCAAAATTGTCGAGCGTACTGCGTTTCAGAAACTCAGAAACGGCGGTAACGCCATTGCTCTGGTCGATCGAAAAACTTACCACAGGCTCATAGCTGGGATTTTTGCCCACAAGGGTAATATCAGTACCATGGAGCGTCGTAACAAAAGGTACATCGAGATCATAGTCTTTCAGAATCTGCCTCGCCATATAGGCTGCCGAAGCATGCGGGATCGCGTAGTGAACGTGAAATAAATCCAGATCGTGATACCGCGCCACGTCCACCATCGTACTGGTCAGTGCCGATTCATAGGGAATGAAATCAAACAAAGGATAATCCTTGGTACGAACTTCGTGGTAAAAAATATTTTCGGAGAAAAGGTCCAGTCTGATAGGTCGGCTGTAGGTTATAAAATGAATTTTATGTCCTCTTTCGGCCATTGCTTTGCCCAGTTCGGTGGCTACAACACCGCTACCACCATAGGTAGGATAACATACAACGCCAATATTCATAGATTTGAGAGGTTTGCTGGTAATCGACTGCAATCATACAAACGTGCAATTTCCCGAAATGTTAGCTAAAGGACAAAGGCAACGTTTTCCTTTAAACAAAAAATCCGGATGGCACGATTGCATAGACGCCATCCGGATCAGAATATTTTATGTAAACCTGATTTAACCGAAAATCAGATATGTGAGGATCAGCATTACTCCGACAGAGACAAGCAATACGTAGTTGGATACGAGTCCGGTCTGAAGCTTGCGGAACACATCGCCAATAGAGGCCACAGTAGATGCACTTCCGTTGACTACGCCGTCGATGATGTTTTTATCAAACCATACGACGATATTGGTTCCTGCCCAAACAAAAGGCCTGATGATGGCGCTGTTGTAGAGTTCGTCCACAAAAAACTTGCCGCGCATGGAGTTGTATAACCTTCCAAAGAAATTCTGAATTTTTTCATCTCCGGCGAGGTCATATTTGGTATAGAAATTTCTCGTCCACAACACCGTACCGATAGAAACCACAAATGCCAGTACCAGAAGCAACCATTCAAATGCCGCGTGTTCGGTCATGACGTGATGGAGGTCTCTGTTTTCAATCAGCCCGTGAAACCATTTTTCATTGAGGATATGAAAATGTCCATGACCAATGATATAGGGAAGTCCGAGATAACCGCCAAAAATTGCCAGTACCGCGAGCACCCAAAGCGGAATAGTCATGATCGCAGGGCTTTCATGCGGGTGTTTTTCGTGAGGGAAACGCTCTTTTCCGTTGAAGGTGAGGAAGGTTACCCTTGTCATATAGAAAGCGGTCAGAACTGCGGTAAAGAGGGCAACACCCCAGATGACAAAATACAGGGGTCGTTCAAAGCCGTTGAAAAACAGGCTGGAAAGAATTTCGTCTTTGGAGAAAAAGCCTGATAGCAGCGGGATACCGGCAATCGCCAGGGTAGAAATCCAGAATGTACGGCTGGTCGAAGGCATATATTTGCCAAGTCCGCCCATAGTACGAATGTCCTGCGGATCTTTGACCGTGTGCATATGTTCCATTGCGTGTATGACTGATCCTGAACCCAGGAAAAGACATGCCTTGAAGAAGGCGTGGGTCATCACGTGGAATATGGCTGTGGTAAATGCGCCTGCGCCCAGTGCCATAAACATAAATCCGAGCTGTGAGACGGTTGAATAAGCAAGAACGCCCTTGATATCATTTTGAGCGACAGCGATAAAGGCAGCCATCAGGGCAGTAAGCGCTGCGATGATGACAATAAAACTCATCACTTCCGGCGCAGCAAGGAATACCGGGTGAAGCCTTGCGATCATGTAGATACCGGAGGTCACCATGGTAGCTGCGTGGATGAGGGCAGAGACCGGCGTAGGGCCCGCCATAGCATCGGGAAGCCATACGAAGAGCGGAATCTGCGCCGATTTACCCGTGGCTGCGATAAAGAGCAGCAGGGCAATCCAGGAAGTTTTATCGCCAAAATCAGTTTGAATGATCTCGCTGAAACTCAGGCTGGTTGATGCGCCCTGAGATACCAGTTCGGTAAAAATCAACATCATCGCCACAATCATAGCGAAGTCGCCGATACGGTTGGCCACAAAGGCTTTCTGAGCAGCGGCGGCTTTAGCCATATCTTCATACCAGAAACCGATCAGGAGGTAAGAACAAACGCCCACACCTTCCCATCCGAGAAACATCACCGCGAGGTTGTCGCCGAGGATGAGGTTGTTCATCGAAAAGATAAACAGATTGAGGTAGGCGAAGAACTTGTAATACCCCCGGTCTCCGTGCATATAACCTATGGAGTAAATATGAATGAGTGCCCCTACCCCATTTACGATCATCCCCATCAGGAGAGAAAGCTGGTCAAGGTTGTAGGCAAACCGGATATCCAGGTTGCCGGCAGCCATCCAGGTAAACAGGTCAAAGTGAACCGGTTCATGGTGAAACTGGAAGAAGGCAGCCAGTATCAGGAAAAAAGGAATCGCCACTGCGGAAGTAGCGATAAACCCCAGCAATTTTTCCCTTTCGCGGAAGGAAGGAAAAAAGAAGCCTCCCAGCCCGATGAAAGCAGAACTGATGATGGGCAAAAGAATGATCAGCCTTAGCAGAGTATCCATGTAGCTCGTTATCTGGAATTAAAATGGTGAACCCGCAGGGATCACCATTTAAAAATATTTACATTATTGATATCGATGTCGAGTTTGTTCCGGAACAGTGCAATCACGATGGAAAGCCCGACCACTGCTTCCGCTGCTGCCACACACATGACAAAAAACACCAGCATTGAGCCGTTGGCATTATCATGCATATTGGAGAAGGTAACGAGGGAAAGGTTTACGGCATTGAGCATCAGCTCGACACACATAAATACCACGATCCCGTTGCGGCGAGTCAGTACCCCAATGGTGCCCAGGGCAAACATCACAACACTGACAGCCAGATATGAATAAATCGTCGGAGTAAGCATATATACAATTAGACTATTCGGAATAATTATGTTTACGGGCGATCACAATCGCACCTATCAGGGCAGCGATGAGAATGACCGAGATCATCTCAAAGGGAAACAGGTAGTCGGTCATCATTTTTTCACCGATGGTTTCGACTTTTCCAAAGGCAAAGTCTGCGGTAACAGATTTTTCGGCAAATGACCTGAAGACAAACAGCATCTCTGCAATAAAGGCCAGCCCCAGAATAAAGGCGATCCCCCTTCGCAGGTCAAAAGAATACACCCCATGCTCATCCTGAAGGTTGAGCAGCATGATGACGAAAAGGAATAATACCATGATGGCTCCGGCGTAAACCAGAATCTGAATGGCAGCAATAAACTCTGCATTCAGTGAAAGGTACAGCCCCGCGATACTGAAAAAATTCAGAATCAGCGAGAGTGCTGCATAAATCGGGCTGCGGTTAAAAATGAGCCCTACCCCACCGGCGATTCCCAAAATGGCAAACAGCCAGAAAAGTACCGTTTGAACTGTTAAAGATGTTGCTTCCAATGATCTCTTAATTTGGGGGCCAATATGGGAAAAAAGGGGAATTTTATCAAAATATTCTCCCTATAAATCCGAAATTTCGGATAAGTCCTCTGGTGTGTCCACCGACAACGCCTCTTTATCTGTCAACCCTACCCTTATTTTATAGCCATTGGCCAGCCAGCGGAGTTGTTCCAGCGATTCACAGACCTCCAGCGGAGAAGGCGGCATTGCGGGTACTTTGAGCAATACAGGCCTGGCAAATCCATAAATTCCGATATGTTTGTACCACATCGTCTCTGCCTGCGGATGGCGGGGAAAAGGAATTACCGACCTGCTGAAATACAATGCGTTCCCGCTGTTATCCATCACGACCTTCACCAGATTCGGGTTGCTGAGGGCTTCCTTTTCCAGCACAGGGCGGGCAAGGGTCACGATATCCGGAGTCGATTCACCGAGCAATAATTCGCCCACCTGATTCACCTGCCCCGGATCGATAAAAGGCTCATCCCCCTGGATATTGATAAAGTGGCTGAAATCTGCGTACTTTTGTGCCACCTCAGCCATTCGCTCGGTACCTGAAAGATGCTGTTTGCCTGTCATAACCACCTCGCCGCCAAAAGCGCGCACATGATCGAAAATCCGGTCATCATCAGTAGCCACGACTACAAGGCTGAGGGCAGATGCCTTGCAGCACTGCTCATATACCCGCCTTATCATCGATTTTCCGCGAATATCCACCAGCGGTTTTCCGGGAAAACGGCTGGAACCAAAACGGGCGGGAATCACGCCAAGTATCATAGAGAATTTTTTACTGCTGTTGGTGTTACGGGTTTTATCTTCGTAACTTCAATATCTGCTCAAAGTAACTAAATATCCACGTGCCGTAAAACGTTAATTGAATCTATACTCAAAGTCCCCTGGTAATGAAACTGAATACTATCTTTTGCTGTTGTTTTCTCCTTTCGTGCTCCGCAATCTCTCTCTACGGCCAGGTACCTGAGCGAAAGGCGACCATTCTCGACCACAAGGATCAGATCAGGATTCAGAAAGTAACTACCCTGAGCAGTCCCCACCGGGAAACTAATCTGTCGATTACTCCTGATGGACAATTCCTGTTTTTTATGTCCCTGCGCGGCGGCCAGCCCTGGTCGAGAAGTTATATGACCTTCCGCGGCGACTCCGTCTATGATGGCGATATCTGGTATTCGCAGAAAGTCGGCGGACGCTGGCAGACTCCCCGCAGTATGCCCTATGGTATTAATACCGGGCAGGGAGAAGATGAACCCAATATCTCTGCCGACGGCAAAACGGTCTATTTCCAAAGCTGGAACACCAACTGGCATCTGTCTGGCGGCCCTTATTACAAAGCCCGGTGCACGGATGGCAAAACCTGGGGCGAACGCCAGGGACTGGGTGGCGGAATTACCGAATTTTTCCGCATTATGCCCGCTACCGACGGAATGACCCTTTCCTACGATGAAAGACGTTTTATCGTGGCAGCCGGCCCCGACTATGATGCCAATATGGATATTTATATGAGCAAACAGTCCACTTACGGCTGGACCTATTGCAAAAAACTGCCGATATCCACTCCGGGCGACGACCGCTCGGTATTTCTTGCTGCAGATGGCAAAACCCTTTATTTTGCCTCAGACGGCTATGAGGGATTTGGCGGGCTAGATATTTACAAAACCACCCTCAACAGCGACGGTACTTTCGGAGAAGTAATTAATGTGGGGGCACCCTTTAATACAACCAGAGATGATTACGGACTGATTCTGACTGCGGATGGCAATGAGGCCTATTTTGTAAGGGATGGCGATATTTATTTTGCCGACCTCCAGCTTGCCGACGAAAGAATCAAACCCGATATTATAGAATACGTCCACACCCTTACCGGAACCGTCAGAGACAGTGCCTCCTGGCGCGGGCTGACCTCAGAAGTAATCCTGCTCGATGCCCGTACCAAAAGGGTGGTAAAAAAAGTTACAACCAACACTTCCGGGAAATATTCTATCGAACTTCCCAATAAAAGTAGGGTTTACGATCAGATTATCGTTTGTGAAGGCTATCCCAATACCCGGAGAACCATCACCACCGAAACCAAAGGGTTTAATGAAACCTACCCCTCCAATTTCCTTCTGGCAAAAACCCCTGAAAAGACAGAACCGCAGCCGCAGGTAATTGTCCAAAATCAGCCTCCGGTAAAAGAAAATCCACATCCTGCCCCGGAAGAAGATCACGATCAGGTGCCGGTTATCTCCAAAGTGGATACCAAACCCCGTACAATAGAGACACCGACGGTAATCCCCCAGACGCCCGTTGAAACCGTTGAGATCACTGATCCCTATTCTTTCGACGGAGTAGCAGAAAACAACCTGATTCTCCTGCTCGACGTGTCTGCCTCCATGCGCAAACCGGAAAAATTGCCCCTGCTCAAAGACTCCTTTAAAAAGCTGCTCGAACATATGCGCCCCGAAGATCAGGTTTCTATTGTGGTGTACTCCGGAGATGCTGAGGTTATCCTCGATGGCATATCTGCAGCAAGGCAAAAAACGATCAGCGATGCCATAGAAAACCTCCGCAGCGGCGGCGGCACCAAAGGTCGTACTGCACTCCGGAAGGCTTACTCCATCGCATCGCGCAACTTCATCAGCGGAGGAAACAACCGCATCATTCTGGCTACCGACGGGTATTTTGAGGTGGATGATCTGTATTCCATTGCTGAGAAAAATGCCAGCAACGCGGTTTACCTTTCGGTATTTTCTTTTGGGAAACTCAACGACGATAAAGTCAAACAACTGCAAACCCTCGCCGAAAAAGGCGGCGGGAACTATGCCGGCATCACAGCCGAAAATGTAGATCTGGCCCTGCTCAAGGAAGCCAAGGCCGTAAGAAAAAGATAATATGGAGATCAGAACTTTTGTCAGAGATGAAATGATCATCGAGGAAAAGCCTTTTATGAAACAAATGCTTTACCTCTCCCTGGCACTGGCAGGTATATCGCTGTGGATTGGTTCGGTAAAGGAATACGGCATACTGGCCTGGTACAGGACTTTTTACATTGCAGGTATTGTCATGTTTATCGCCGGGATTGTGGGTATTCTGATTTCTGCCACCATTCGCATCCGCCTGGATAAAAAAACAGGGCTGCTGACTATTTCCAAAACCAGGGGCACCTCCACCATCATCACCTGCGAAATACCGCTCGAAGAAATTCGCAGTGTAGAACTGGAAACCCTCACCAAAGGAGACAAACAACTGTACCGTGTAGTAGTAATGGGAAGCGGCACTACAGGCATTCCACTCTCAGAAAGAGCCGATACAGATTTTGGTACAATGGATCAGGTGGTAAAGATGGTAAGGCGGTTTTTGGGGAAATAACGCCTCTTAGCGAATAGCCCTTTTCGCCAACCGCAGGTTTCACGCAAAGTACGCCAAGAACCGCAAAATACGCGAAGTACTTCTTAGCGACCTCTGCGAGAAACCCTTTTCGCCAACCGTAGGTTTACCTCAGTACCACAATCTTCCCCTGTGCCAGCACTTCCTGTGCCTCCGTGCGCAATTCGTAGAGATAGATGCCATCCGGCATCTCCCGCGTATCCCATAGCCATTGGCCTTCTTGGGTGGAGACTGTTTGTCGGGCGACTTCCCGGCCATAGGTATCCAAAATCCGGAGTTTCGCGTCTCCCTCCAGATGGATCAGATCACGGGCGTTGAGGCGGGGATCGGCTCGCCGGGCGTTGTTGTTATCTGCCGCAAAACTTATCGCCCCCGGCAACAAAAGGCAAAAGAAAAGTACGTGTTTTTGCATGTATATTGGGTTTTTGTGATGGCTGAGTGTGGTTGAAAACAGGTTTTTGGAAGATAGTGAAAGCTCCTGTAAGTAAAAAACCTCAACAAAAAAATCCCCCCTTTGCAGGGAGGATTTCACATTTACTTTTTGCGCCTGAAGGCACATTATTACATATTCCGGATGATTTCGTCGCCAAATTCGGAGCATTTGAGTTTGGTTGCTCCTTCCATGAGGCGGTGGAAGTCATAGGTTACTTTTTTGCCGGAAATAGAAGCTTCAATACCTTTGATAATCAGGTCAGCAGCTTCCTGCCAGCCCATGTGCTCCAGCATCAGTACACCTGAGAGGATAACCGAACTGGGGTTTACCACGTCGAGGTCTGCGTATTTGGGCGCAGTACCGTGGGTAGCTTCAAACAAAGCATGACCGGAGATATAGTTGATATTAGCGCCGGGAGCGATACCGATCCCACCTACCTGAGCAGCCAGTGCGTCGGAGAGATAGTCACCGTTGAGGTTGAGGGTAGCGATGACATCAAATTCGCTGGGGCGGGTAAGTACCTGCTGGAGGGCGATGTCGGCGATAGCATCTTTGATGATAATTATACCTGCTTTTTCGGCAGCAGACTGCTCAGCGTTGGCAGCGTCTTTTCCACTCACAGCCGCAGTGCGGTCGTACTGTGCCCAGGTATAAACATGATCCCCAAATTCACGCTCGGCGAGTTCGTATCCCCAGTCGCGGAAAGCACCCTCAGTATATTTCATGATGTTTCCTTTGTGTACCAGCGTAACGGATTTGCGCTTGTGGCGGATCGCGTATTCAATGGCACCGCGAACCAGTCTTTCTGTGCCTGTACGGGAAACGGCTTTAATCCCCAGACCTACTTCAACAGTTGAAGAACCGGAGACACCGATGGAGCTGTTAAACTCATTGATTT
This sequence comes from Bacteroidia bacterium, assembly GCA_041391725.1. Taxonomy (GTDB): domain Bacteria; phylum Bacteroidota; class Bacteroidia; order J057; family J057; genus JAGQVA01. Next base: position 8,942 of record JAWKNL010000004.1, on the reverse strand, counting down.
TTTCTTCAGAGCCAAAGCGGATTTTGGCAAAATCTTCGGGAAATTCTTCGCGGATAAAATCCAGCAGTCTTTCTGCTTTTTCGGTTCCGGCCTTTGCTTCGATACCTGCATAGATATCTTCTGTATTTTCGCGGAAGATGACCATGTCCACCAGTTCGGGATTTTTGACGGGAGAGGGAACTCCTTCAAAATATCTTACCGGGCGGAGACAAACGTAGAGGTCGAGTTTCTGACGCAGGGCAACGTTGAGTGAGCGGATACCACCACCGATAGGAGTAGTCAGCGGGCCTTTGATAGCGACGAGGTATTCATCGATATCGTCAACGGTCTGCTGAGGCAGCCAGTCGCCGGTTTCGTCAAAGGCTGTTTGTCCGGCCAGTACTTCTTTCCAGACGATTTTTTTGCTGCCGCCGTAGGCTGTTTCCACCGCAGCGTCAAACACTCTCACGGAGGCGTGCCAGATGTCGGGACCTGTGCCGTCACCGATAATAAAAGGGATAACCGGGCTGTCAGGAACAGACAGCTTTCCGTTTTTGATGGTAATTTTGTCTCCAGCCATTTTGAATATATTTATTTTGGAGGGTGAGTATTTTGGAATACGGCTGCAAAACTAAATAAATAATATGGGATTATGAACCGGAGATGAGATTCTTATTCAATGACTTTTGTCGCTTTATATCCCGCCAGGCATCGTAGCCAAAAGCGGAAACAGACATCAGAATCATAATTAACCCAAAAAATTTGAGTCCGAGGAATAATCCGATGCCCAGATGCAGCGAAATAATGCCTGCGAGCCAGAAAACCCGAAGCCGGGGTACCCACATTCCGACGAAGTAAAACGTTTCCACAATCATGGTAAACCAGCTAAGGCTCATCGCTATCCACGGATAACGCGCAAGCCAGGTGAGGTCAAACTGCCGGAAGTCGGGCTGAACCAGCGAGCGCCAGAGGACATTTCCGTCCCACCATTCTACGGCCAGCATTTTTTCATAGCCGGCCGAGAGATACGCCATACACATATGAATCTGCAAAACCCTGAGAGAGAGGGTGACACCCCAGGTGGGTTCGCCCGAAACCCTGCCCTGCCGCAGATCGAGCGAAAACGCTTTTGCGACCGGCATGACCATCACGTAAAAAAGCGCAATCTGCAGGAAAATATCCACCCCGTACATAAAGGTAGGGCTGGTACTCATCATGATAAAGTGGCAAAGCCAGGTAATAATGGCAAATACCCGGGTAAGCCAGCCTGCCAGCAGACCGGTCGCTGCGATAATATAAAACCAGAAAAAACCTTTGACCAGTTGGTCGGGAGTGATACCGGTAAAACTGATCCAGTTGTAAATCACTGACAGATGGAGGTTCCAGTCCTGATTGAGCGCATGGGAAATTTCCCACTGGATCCAGCCAGTCTGCCCAAAAAACGCCAACCAGTCAGGATACCAGAAGGCAGCCTGTACAATGGCAAAACCGGAGATCAGGATTCGGAATATCCCCAGCGGGGCGGGATCGTGAGGTTCGCTGAAAAAGGTAACAGCTTTTTCTCTGAATTGCTGATAAGTAATCATTCTTCTTCAGGCGGGTTTAGTTCGAAATCGGTATTGTAAAATTCAACGACTGAGATGGTGTCGCCGTTGAGATAACCTTTCATCGTAGGGTAGCGGATGCTGCGCATGATATAATTGATGCGCCAGCTCTGCTGATGGATATTCATCAGCCTGACGGCAGCGGAGCGGGCACACAAATCCTGAAACACACTGTCTGCCGCTGTATGCACCTTAAATCCATAAAAACGGTTGGCAGATTCGCTATTGGCAGTAAAAAACTCAAAGTCTTCCAACGTAGAGTATTGGACTACATTTCCCTCATCCTCATATACATTGATTTCCACTTCGGTGCTTTTTCCGACATCGGGAGAGAAAAAGCCGTATTGCCAGACAGAGTAATTGAGGCTGCTCAGGAAGGAAAGTGGTTTTTCCATTATTCCTCCATGAACCACCTTATCGAGTCCATGAAAAATAACTACCCCGATAAGGGTAAGATGAATAAAGGCGAGCGTATAAACCAGTTTTTTCATGAATGTAATAGTCGCAAATACCCAAATAAAACACAAAAGGATGTGGACATTTCTGTCACACATCCTTTCAGATTTTTTTACCCGGTTGGCTATTGATATTTAGCCATAATCTGATTGAGTTTCAGCGCTTTTTCTTTGCCTATGACACTTACCAGATCGGAGCTACCAACGGCAAGTACATACACGACATCGTCACCTTCCACAACAAATACAATCCATCCGGCAGCCTCAGCAGGATTAGTGATTTTTTTCACCTGGCGGATATCACTCATGCTAACCGCGCGGTTTCCAACGGTTTCAGTTTTGTTGTTGAACTGAAGCCGGTACTTGGCGGGATCAACTCCCTTAAAAATCTCCTTGATGGCCTTTTGATCAGCAGCCGAGATCCCCTTTTTTGCGGTTGTCGTTGCTTTGGGAGTAACAGTCCTTTGTGCTGTAGCAGTAAGTACCAGGCAGCTCAGGATCAGGGTGAGAAAACCCAGTTTCAGTAAAGTGCTCGATTTCATAATGGTATGGGATTAATTAAAGGGTTAGACGGGTAAGCAACAGAGATTCAGATTTGTAACGATGAAGTTACAAGAAAATTACCATTTGCAAATCAGGTAACCCTAAAAAAAAAAAATCTCACTGAAACCAGCGTAAGGTCAGTCTCGTTTTCCGAGCTTTACCGTTGTCTTTTGTTTTTTGCCTCCGCGGATATAGGTTACATCGAGTTTATCACCGGGATCATAACTGCGAATGATGGCCGATAGTTGTTTATCATTTCCGATACGCTCTTTTCCTACCATGATGATAATGTCTCCTGAGCGTAGTCCGGCTTTTTCGGCACCGCTATCCCGGGTAATGCCCGTAATACGCACACCCCCGCTTTCGTCATTGGACATCGAAATTCCCATAAATGCCCGGCTGCGATCGCTGTCCTCCTCTGAGTTCCAGTTGAAATTGAAACCTTCCTTGATACCTTCGGCCATTTTTTCGCCGTCGATGAAAGTAAATCTGTTGCCGCTGTCGGGTGAAAAAACCATTTTAAAATCCCCGTTGTTGAAAACCATCGAGTCTGAGAAATTTTCATTGGAAAACCAGCGGATTTCATGGTCCTCGCCTTCTTGCTTTCCGTCGCGGATAATGATGGTTTTTTCTACCGATTTCCCTGTAAACGAATCATTGACGCCCAGTTTATTCAGAATAATGTTTACTTCATCTCCTGTAGAGAGCGTTGTATCGATTTTAATTTCCTTCCCGTTCACATCGCCATTGATACGGATGATAACAGTTTTGGGGGAATCCTGAGCCAGAATCTGACCGGCAAAAAGGGTAAACAGAAAAAGTAAAGCAAAATTTTTCATAAGATGATTCATCGTTTTGGTACCAAAATCAGATCATAATAATACTCCATCACTAAAGACAAGCAATCAGGGAAAAAGCTGCATTGAGTGAACATTTAAATAAAAAAAATTATTACTTTTTGCCTTTTATAAGAACATCTTCATGGTCACATCCAATAGCTTTCAGGATCTCCTCTTTGAGAAAATCAAGGAAAAAATTCCCTCCCACGAATCATTTCCCAATATTGTTGCCGATATTCTGGGTATTGGTATTGACGGCGCTTATCGCAGAATCAGAGGTGAAACGCCACTAAAAATCGATGAAATCGTCTCTCTGAGTGAGACATTCAGCATTTCGTTGGACGAGCTATCGCAAAGTTCGAAAGGGAGCAACGTGGTTTTTCACCAATCGGGGATGATAGAGTCCGGGCTTGATCCGGAGGTTTATCTCCGTAACCTGCTGGGCGTTGTTTCAGATATTCACCGGAGAAAACCGCAGATAGCCTACTATTCGGTCAAGGATATACCGGTATTCCACCTTTTCCAGATTCCGGAAATCGCACTTTTTAAGATGTTTTTCTGGCGAAAAACTATTTTTTCAGACCATACGCTCGACAACTCTCTGTTCTCGCTTGAAGTTCAGAGCGAAGTAGAGAAAAGATGTATCAGCCTTTGCCGGCTGATCGCCGAAAAGTACAGCCTGATCCCTTCGATCGAAATCTGGAATACAGAGACCGTTGCCTCTTTTATCAAGCAGATCGGATATTATCTTGAAGCCGGGATGTTTCAGTCAAAAGAAGATGCCATTATCCTTTGTAACAAGGTAGAAGAATATTTTCACCACCTGAAGCGTGAGGCAGAACTGGGGTACAAATACATTATTGATCATCCGCCGGCAAGCCGCGTTGAAAATTTCCAGCTTTATTACAACGACCTGGTAATGAACGACAACCACATCGCCGTTCGTTATGAAAACCGATGGGAAGGGTATGTGATTTTCACCAATACCGAATACCTTCACACCACGCATCAGGGCTTTGCGCAAAAGCTGGGAACCGGCCTTGAAAACCAGACACGCAAATCAGAACTGATCAGCAAAGTCGGTGAGCGGGTAAGAAACAAGTTTTTCAACCAGATTTTTGAAAGGCTGGGAGAATTGCACCAGTCTATACGATAATTCCTTACAGGCCGGAATATTTTCTCAGGGAATCTGCTATCTTCGCACCAACAATTGATTAGTCATGAAAAAAATCGCGATTCTTTCGACTCTTTTCCTCGCTTTTGCCTGCACAAGCTGCCTCAATATCGTGGAGGAAATATTCCTGAAAAAAGACGGATCAGGCTCTTACAGCATTTCTGTAGATATGAATGAAATGATGAACATGATGCAGGGGCTGATGAGTCAGGAGCAAATGGAGGAAAACGATATGTTTAGTTCAATGGACTCTACCATTCAGGAAACCCTTGCCCAGCTCCGCCAGGTAGAAGGACTCAGCAATGTCGGCCATAAAGCCGAAGGATATAAGTTTACCATCTCTTATGACTTTACCAGCGTTGATGTGCTCAACCGAGCCACACAAAGCGGCAGCGTAACCCCGGGCATGGATCTCAGTTCATCCTCCGGTGATAATTTCAAATATACCAAAGGCCTTTTTGAAAGAGTCAACCCGCCCTTGGGCGACCTTATGGAAGACGAAGAGTTTGCTTCCAATTTTGAAATGGCCAAAATGTTTATGTCCGGCGCATCCTACAAGACCATCTATCACCTCCCGGGCAAAGTCTCCAAAATGGATAATGAAGCCGCACGGCTTTCAGGCGACAAAAAAACCGTAACGCTGGACGTCCAACTGGTAGATATTCTCGAAGGAAAGTCTTTTCTGGGAAACAAAGTCAAATTTAAAGGCAAGTAAATTATTCGAAAGTACGGAACAATTTGGTAGATTGGCAGTACAAATTCCTGCCTGATGAATGCCAATGTAAGCTTTCGCTTTAGCCAATCCCTGTTTTGGACATGGGTTGTGGTGTTTTTGTCTGTTTTTGTTACCAGTTGCGACAAGCCGGAGCCAAAAACGAATAGCTCTGCAGTCAGCCCCAATTCCCCGGTATTCGAGCTTGTCCCCTCTTCCCATTCGGGCGTTGCCTTCAACAACCTTCTTCCCGAAAACGACCAGCTCAATATCATGTCCTATGATTATTACTACAACGGCGGCGGTGTAGCGATCGGAGACGTAAACGGAGACGGGCTACCCGATCTGTTTTTTACTGCGAATCTCGTCGCCAACCGCCTGTACCTCAACAGAGGGAATCTTCAGTTTGTCGAAGTCACCAAATCCGCAGGTATCATCAGCCGCCCCGGCTGGAAAACCGGAGTCGCCATGGTCGATATCAATGGTGACGGCGCACTGGATATATATGTCTGCCGGTCGGGCAACCTCGATGAAGCCGGAAGAGCCAACGAACTTTTTATCAACAACGGAGATGGAACTTTCACTGAGAAGGCTGCCGAATATGGGCTGGCTGACCCGGGATATTCCACCCAGGCATCCTTTTTTGATTACGACCGGGATGGAGATTTGGACATGTATCTATTAAACCATGCCCTCCACCCTGATTTTAACCTGACCGTTGCGGCCGCAAAGTCGCGGCGTGATCCCTTTTTTGGAGACAAACTTTACAGAAACGAGGGAAATAAGTTTGTGGATGTCAGCGAAGCCGCTGGCATTAAAGGCAATCCTATTGGCTTTGGGCTGAGTGTAACGGCAGGCGATATCAACCTCGACGGCTGGCCCGATATTTTTGTGGGAAATGACTATACCGAGCAGGATTATCTCTACCTCAACAACGGAGACGGAACATTCACAGACCGCCTCGATCCCGCATTTGCGCACACCTCACATTTTTCGATGGGCTCTGACCAGGGAGATATCAACAATGACGGCTATCCCGACCTGATGGTGCTGGATATGCTCCCGGAGGACAATTACGGACAAAAGATTCTCAAAGGCCCTGACAATTATGACCGATACCAGGAACAGGTTGCAATGGGATTTTATCATCAGCAAATGCGAAATACCCTTCAGTTGAATCTGGGAAACGGATACTTTAGTGAAATCGGGCAGCTCGCAGGACTCTCCAATACGGACTGGAGTTGGTCGGTACTCCTGGCAGATTTTGACAACGACGGAGACAAGGATGTTCATATTACCAATGGATATTACAGAGCCAGTACCCATCTTGATTTTGTCAAATACACCTATCCCGATGCCCTTGCCAAAGCCAGGGAAGCAGGTACTGAACTGAGTGATGGAACCATTTCCAAAGAAATCCCACAGATCCATGCAAGCAATTACATTTTTGCCAATGAAGGAAATTTTACCTTCACCAACCGAACCAAAGCCTGGGGAATACAAAGGCCCAGCTTTTCCAATGGCGCAGCTTATGGCGACCTTGATCAGGATGGCGATCTGGACCTTGTGGTCAACAATATTTCAGCGGAAGCTTTTATTTACCGCAACCTGACCAGAGACAGGAAGGAAGGGCATTTTATCAGAATTATTCTGGAGGGGAGTGAGAAAAACACTGCGGGTATTGGCGCGACCGCAACATTAAAGTCGGGAAATTTAACCCAATTTCAGCAACTGATCCCGGTGAGAGGCTACGAGTCGTCCGTAGAACCTGTATTTCACTTTGGTTTGCCCGAAGGAGAAGAAACCAGTGAATTAACCCTTCAATGGCCAGATGGAAAAAGTCAGCATATTACGGGTCTGAAGGCCGACACAACGCTGGTTCTGGCCTATCAGAATGCAAATTCCTATTCGTCACAAAAACAAAAACCGGAGACACCATTTGGAGAGATCTCGATCCCCGGCCTGGAATTTACACACACAGAAGACCCGACCATCGACTTTAAGCAGGAGCCACTTCTCCCCCATATGCTCTCCCGTATGGGGCCCTGCCTGGCTATCGGGGATGTAAATGCCGATGGGTTGGATGATATTTTTGTGGGAGGCGCAGCGGATCAGGCAGGCAAAATATTTATTCAGCAAACAAACGGACAATTTGCAGGAAAAGACCTCCCTGATGCAGATTATGAAGATACAGACGCATGCTTTTTTGATCTGGACGGAGACGGAGACCAGGATTTGTATATCGCCAGCGGAGGATCGGGATTGCCGGAAGGAGATGTTTTGTATCAGGACAGGATATATATCAACGACGGAAAAGGAAATTTTGCCCCCAAAAGAGATGCACTTCCGGCGCTGAGGGTAAGTACAGGCTGTGTCCGGGCATCTGATATTGATGGTGATGGAGATATAGATCTGTTTACAGGCGGGAGAGTCGTTCCCGGCAAATACCCATATTCGCCCCAAAGTTATATTCTTCGCAACGACGGTGGAAAGTTCACCGATATTACGGACGCGTTTGCCCCTGGCCTAAAAGAAGCAGGCATGATATCAGATGCCGTATGGGCAGACATAAATCAGGATGGAAAAGCTGACCTGATTATTGCCGGGGAATGGACGCCTGTACAGATTTGGATTCATACCAGCACAGGGCTTTCCAACCAGACAGCCGCTTACGGACTGGGAAAAAGCCATGGTTGGTGGAACCGGTTGAAAGTTGCCGATATGGACGGAGACGGTGATTCTGATATTCTGGCAGGTAACCGGGGAAACAATGCACAAATGAAAGCATCACTCAATTATCCGGCCTCTGTGGTTACCAAAGACTTTGACGGAAACGGCACCACTGATCCTATCGTCTGCTATTATATTCAGGGGAAAAACTATCCGATAGCAACCCGGGATGAACTGATTGGGCAGTTGCCTTTTTTGAAAGGAAAATTTCTCAGGTACGACAATTACGCCCGTGCCACGCTTGCAGATGTATTTTCCGAAACAGAGCTCGCCGGCGCGCTGACCCTGTATGCCTATGAGTTTGAAAGCGGCTGGTTTGAAAACACCGGAAAAGCAAGTTTTGTTTTCCATCCTTTTCCGGTTGAAGCGCAGGTTTCACCTATATTTGGAATAATACCTGAAGATTTTGACGGGGACGGGAAAAGAGATATTCTGCTGGCAGGTAATTTTTTTCCGGTGAGAGCAGAAACCGGGCGCATGGATGCAGGCTTTGGTCTCTGGCTTAAGGGTGAAGGCGGGGGAAAGTTTCACCCAGTAATGCCTGCACAAAGCGGCTTTTTTGTCAGAGGTGATGTGCGAAGTCTGGTTATGCCTTTGATCGGAGGAAGGGAACGGGTGATTGTCGCCGGAAGAAATGACAGAACCCTTAAGACATTCGGATTAAGAGCCCCAAAACACCTATAAGGCAGCACCGGCAGAAAACGAGTTATGTAACAAAATAATTAATTTAGGTTATTGTATATTATTTTTATTAAATAAAATTGTATATAAATTTTATAATAATAAAAATATATGCCTCGTCGTGAAGATTTGCCCTTTCTCCTGAAACTGCTGGAAGATGACTCCCCGATAGTAAGAGCACAGGTACATGAAGCACTGCGTAGTTTTGGGCCAAAACTGGATCAG
>JAWKNL010000003.1:0-481143 GCA_041391725.1 Bacteroidia bacterium | reverse complement strand
GCCGCTGCTCTTGAAGCGCAGCATGTCGTTTTCGGCCTGGCCGACGGTCACCCGTATATTGCGGCCCGGACTCAGTTGATACACCCGCAGGTCGTCAAATTGCACCTTCGAATTGCCCGTACGTAGTGAAATGGCATTTCCCGACCGGTGTGGCGTGCGGTCGTCCTGCCATGAAAGTACATTCTGGTTGTTGAGCCATACATCTATTTTTCCTGTACCGGGGTCAAACAACAGTTTGCAGTCATACCATTCGTTGGAAGAAAGGGTGACAAATGCTGCTTTCCGGAAGGCGGGAAAACTGTTTTCATCCACCCGGTATATTTCCACTTTGTCGGGCTGGGTTTCATTATTCCGGAACCAGACAAAATAAGAATCCCCTCGATTGCTCTGCGTGGCATCACTGCAAAAGAAGTGAAGCCCAAACCTCCGGTTTTCTCCCCCTGATTCTATTTTCGCCCGCCAGTGATAGAGATAGGCTGTATTGTTTTGCTGGTTGAGCGAAATGTAAATATTGGAGTTGGTCGCGTCTTCATCCATCTGGCGAAGGGCCCCGTCTTTTACCTGCCACGATCCATTCAGTTTTTTCCAGTCGGGATGAGGGCCTGTGCCGGGAAATTCGTCGTACAAAAAGCCCAGCGAACGGTTGGCGTCCCAGATTCGCCCGTCGTAATCCGAAGGAAGATAAAAGGTTTGTCCGCCTGTAGGAATTACGGGTGAATAGGTGAAATCGCCGTTCGCCGAAGACGAGCCTGAGGAGGAAGTTCCACCGGAATTACTGCCGCTTTCATCGCCGCTATTGGTCGGCGTCTCGCCGGTGGCAGGCACGTTGCCTGTGCGGGAAGTTCCCGTGCCCACCCGCGACCAGCGTATATTCCGGTCCACTACGAGTGAATTTACAATAAATGCTCCGCTGGAGGGAATATCATCATTTGCTCCGCTGCCGACTTTTACAGGCACAGACTTGTCGCGCTGCTTATAGACCTGTATATCGTCATACGTGACAATGCAGTTTGCACTTCGGAGGGAAAGGGCCTTTCCTGAAAACAGCGGGTAAGGATCTACCCATGCGCCGATATAGTTGTTGTCGATATATACTTCAATCCTGCCTTTGACCGGGTTGTAGATGACTTTATAGTCGTAAACCTTGCTGGTTTCGAGGGATATTTCCTTCATCAGTTTGCGGTCAAACTGGTCGTTGACAGTTTTATATATTTCAACATAATCTTTGTCATCGGTATCGCGAATCCATACAAAATAGGATGTACCTCTGTCCGTATTCTCCGGTTTGCTGCAGAAAAAATGAATGCCCGACCGGCGGTTGTCCGAAGCTCCGGTCATTTTTGCCTTCCAGTGATAGACATAGGTGTCCTTGTTGGCCTGTTTCAGATCGGTGTAGAGGTTGGTATTGCCAAGGGAGACGTTGGTTTGGGTTAATCGCCCATTCACCACCTGCCAGTTGCCGGCCACCGATTTCCAGTGGGTATCAAAACCTCCGTTAAAGTCCTCATAGAAAAAACCGAGGTTGGTGTTGGTGTGGAACCCTGACGGAGTCATATAGGCGATATTGTAAAACTGATTCACCAGTCCTCTTCCGCTTCTGTCTTTGTCCTCAAACTTCAGGGTAAAATCTGAAGTATAGGATGTCTGTAGAATGGGCGCTGTCTCCGGTGTGCTGACGTGGTATTTGATATCGGGTTCAAATGTGCCGTCATCGGGGGGCAGGGGAGGAGGCGTAGTATTCCCGCTGTTATTTCCGGAGTTGTTATTGTTATTGCCAGCGGTACCGTTATTCCCTGTATTGCCAGAGTTGTTTCCTGCATTGTTTCCACTGTTGTCTCCTCCGATGGAAGTCCAGGAAGACAGCCATCCGGTGGCATTGGTGCGGTTGTCGGAGGTGAAAAGAAGGGTAAGTGCATTGCCTGATGAAGTGATAGTCGGTGGCAGGCTATTGCCCGAATACCTTCCGATTTCCGGGGAATTTACACCCGGGCCGTCATAGACTATGAGTTCGTCGAGCCCGGCTTCTGTTTCAAAACTGGTAAACTTCAACTGAACCTTTCCTCCGTCGGGGGGAATGATTCTGTACATATAGTTTTCGTTGTTGGCATAACCGGAGAATGATCCGCCCGAATCGTAAAACCTGCCCCGGTTGAGTCTTACGGTATAAGTCTGCGGTGTTCCGTCTCTGCCAATATTGGGTGTGGTAAAACTATCGCCAATCATTGCAGAAGTGTCTTTTCCACAGACAGACTGTACCTGCCACTGGTAAACGCCGTTGGCGCTGAGGCCGGTAACGGTGATTGTATTGCTGCTGGTTTTATAGAGTGCCCATTTTTCTTCCAGTTTGCGGCTGAGGTAAACCAGATATTCGTCTGCCCCCGCATCCCAGGTGAGCGTGACACCCATGGGGAATATATTGCTGGCCGTCAGCCCGGTGGGATTTCCGCAGTCGGGATCTTTTTTGCCCGACTGATAAGACAGTTGCCAGCCGGTTTTATTCACCTGACAATCGGAGCGAAACTCTATGAAAACAGCGCCACTCTGTGCGGTAAATGAGGGCGGCGTTTTGTCGCCGGTAAACCGGCCGATATATCTGCCGTTGATATTTTCTCCGTCAAATATATCGAGGTAGTCGTAGGGTTTTTCTGCGGTTCCTTCCAGGTCGAAATGGCGAAAGGAAACGGATACCGAGGTCGCATCCTGGGGTTTGATGAGATAGGTAATTCTGTCCTGATCGGCATAATTTCCGTTTGCCCCGCCGGTATCATAAATATCGCCTTTTTTATCTGTGAAAGTAATCGGTGCAGGCTCGGGGTTAATGAGGCGGTAGTAACGATCCCAGTCCCAGAATGGGCCCGGATCGACATGGTTGTTTTCCCGGAAATGCTGGTGGCCTTTGACTTTGTAACAGGTATTGGTAAGGGTTCTGACACCTTTTGTGGGCGGGCCGCCAAAAGTCTGCAGCGGGTTGATATTGTATCGCTGACAAATGTCCCGGACCAGCGCAGCCGAACTTTCATACATTTCATTTGAATACCAGGCGCCGCCGTCGTCGATAAATCCTTCGTGTTCGATGCCGATGGTGGTTGCGTTGTCTGTCCGGACATGGAATGCGCGATCTTCTTCGCAGACCATCTGCGTGATCTGACCGTCGGAAGCCCTGATAATATAGTGCGCCGAGACCCTGGCTGCGGGGTTTCGAAACCAGGCGATGGCGCTTGCATATGATCCCTGTATGGTGTGGATGGTTACGTATTGTACCGATTCACCTTCCCGCGAGCCATAGTTACGGGAATCGGCGGAATTCCAGATGGCTCCGGAATAATTGGCTTTGTCCCGCGATGAGGTACAGTCTGCGGCGCGCGCGCCCGGGGCCGTATAGGTTGCGCCATTGGAACCGCTGACCCTTTCGTTGGAAATTCTCACGGAGGGGGCGCTGAGGACGCGGTAGTTTTCTGCTCCAAATACTTTTTCAAAATCGATCCGGCGGCTGAGTCTGTGCTGGGTTCCGGAATGCGGTGATTCCATTTCTCTGAGCACAGAATAAAACTGCTGGTCAAAAGCAAAAGACTGTGTGGAGGAATTGTCTGTGGGGATTTCGCTCAGTTCGGAGAAAATAGGATTATGCGTCTCCACCGAAGTGCGCTGAAGTCGTTTGTTTTGCTGAATGGATGCATAAGCCGCAGCATAGGCGAGGATATTAATCCGGGGACTTTCTTTTATGTCCCTTTCAGAAAAACCCGAAAGTTGGGAAACGCGGCTGAGGGTATTCTGAAAATAGCCTTTCCCATCAGCCACAAGGCCCATTACCCCGTAATATTCGGGTAGTCCCTGACAGCCTTCGACAGGGCGGATATGGTTCATACGGGTATTGGTGTAGGCTACGGCCTCAAGCACACCGCGGGGAATATCGGGGTATTTTTGATATGCTTCCTCAAAAAAAGCCGAGTAGTCGGCTGGCTGTGATTGGGTCTGTGAAGTACAGATAAACAGAAGCAAAACGAGGGAAGTTGTGCGAATGCGGAAAAATGGATTCAACAGAGCTGGAAATTTCATGGGCAAGTGGTTTGTGGCTAAGCGTTAACTGCGGGAATAGCATCAATCAAAAATAATACATTTCCTGCCAATTGATCAGAAACCCGCGTATTTTTGTCGGGAGTATTTATTTTTTTAAACTTTCAGTATAAATTAGAAGTTGAATTCCCGACATATTAAGCAAAGTTATATATGCCTTCACCCATAGACATCAAAAAGCGAACCGAATTTTTTATCCGCGATCTCCATGCGAGGGAGAATATGCGGCTGGGGTGGTACCGGCAGTTTGGTATAAACGAAGAAAGAGTGGCATATCTGCGCGAAAGAAAGGCGCGGCATACGGCTTTTCTTCAGGATTTGCTCAGAAAAAGGGGGATAAGTCCCGCCTGGTATGCACGCAGTTTTTATTTGATGGGACATGCATTCGGCTTTTTTTCTGCCTTTTTCCCCCAGAAGTTTATGGACTGGATTGAGCAGACGCTGGAGTTCTGGATTCTGGAGCGATACAAAAAATACCTCAGGGAAATGACGCTCGATGCCGCGCTGAGATCCATGATCGAATCACTTCAACTCAAGCGCCTCGCTCACAATGAGCCTTCCCCTGACGTAATCAATCTGGTAGAAAACTTTATTACAGAACAGGAAAAGGGCCTCCAACTGAAATCCTGATCCCTGCCTGTAAGGCCATTCCCATATCAATCGTGAGGCCGGGTATTTTGGCCATCAGCGCCTCGGCTGCGGCTTTATCTACTTTGGTCTGCCAGAGATAGAGGGATTTGAGTTCAGTAAGATTTTCCAGATGCCTGAGGCCTTCATTGGTGATACCTGTGCCATAGAGGTTGAGATATTCGAGATGTTTGAGGCCGGAAAGGTGAGCCAGATCCTGGTCTGTTACGGCTGTCTGTTCGAGGTGAAGCCGGCTCAGGTTCGGCAATTGAGCGAGCACAGAATAATCTTCGATAGAGGCATAACGCAGGTCAAGCCAGGTGATTTGTTGTGCCAGCGGTAGCAAAAGTTGCATCTGCGCATTGCCAAAAGGCGTACTGTCGCGTTTGATCTGCACCTGGAGGAAATTTACATTCTGGGCAATCTGCATGACCTGCACGCCTTCTTCTTCCAGCGCTTCTATCGCCTGAGCATCTGCCGGGGAAACAGAAATGGCAAATATTCCCTGTGGTTTTTCTTCCATATCTCCACCGGTACCGAGCTTGTCCAGAATGGACTGTATATTTTCGGGTACCTCCATCTGTGCGACCGTTTTGTCAAAAGGTGCACCCGCATTGATCCACCAGTGGATCATTTCGATCTGGTCTTTGGTAAGTGGCCTTTTTCCCTCCGGGGGCATATGGTCATCGTGATCTTCGGGAAGGGTAATTCTTTTGTAAATTTCGCTTTCATCTGCCTTACCTGCGACGAATAAGGGGCCGCTTTCACCGCCTTCGAGCCACAATTCCTGTTGGTCGAGGCGGAGTTCGCCTTTCATCTTATCTTCATTGTGGCAGCTTTGGCAGCGGGCATTCACCATTGGGTGAATGATGTCAGCAAATACATTTGCCTGGGCGATATTCTCAATTGGTTTGAGTTCTTCCTCTTCCCGCTCTGCGGGAAGGCCTGCCAGCGTCCTTACAAACGGTGGCGCGTATTGTACCAGATAGTCGGAGCCATGGGTGAGCGACCCGCCAAAGTGCCCCCCGAGCAAAAGCATAAACGCACTCGCTGCAAATAATGGCAGATAAGCTTTACCTGCTGCACCATTCAGCAATTGCGGGCGGCTTTTGATGACCCACGCGGCAAGGGACAGGGCTGCTACCCCTATTCCCAGCCATTTGTGGAGGCCGAGTGTGGTTTCATTATACCCACCACCCTGCGCCAGCATAAGCCCCAGAATGACCGAAAGGACTGCACTAAGTGCACCCAGCAGCAAAATAAATGCAACAGACTCCCGGAATGCCTCAAATTTTTTTCTCCGGCTAAGGATTTCCATTACAAAGGCGATCAGCAAAAATCCGATGGGAAGGTGTACCACCAATGGATGAAATCTGCCGAGGAAAATGACAAAATCAGGTGTCTGTTGCATAGTAGTAGAAATTAAAACCAATGATTAACTCCAAAGACGATCCCAGGAGCGGATTTCATCCCATTCTTTTGAAGGCTGAAAATACTCTTTTTCGCGGAGATGTTCTTTGGCGACTTCTTCATTGAGCTCGACCCCAAGCCCGGGGCTGTCAGGCACAATCGCAAAGCCTTTTTCTATGAGTGTATGTTTGGCAGTAACCAGATTTTCCCACCAGGGTACGTCCACGGAGTGATGTTCGAGGGCGACAAAGTTCTGCGTTGCTGCCGCGCAATGGACATTCGCCATAAAGGAAATCGGGGTTCCGGCAAAATGCATGGCCATCGGTACGCCGCGTTCTTCTGCGTAGTCGCCGATTCGTTTGGTTTCGAGGATACCTCCGGAGGTTGCCAGGTCGGGGTGAATCATATCCACGGCACGTTGATCCACGAGTTTGATAAATTCTTCCTTGAGATAAATATCCTCTCCTGTGATAGTCGGAACGGTGGTGGACATGGTGATTTCCTTCCACATGTCGGTGTATTTCCACGGAATCATATCTTCGAGCCAGGCGAGGCGGTAAGGTTCTACGGCTTTGGCCAGGCGGATACAGTCATTGACCCCAAAGTGGCCGTAGTGGTCAGAAGCCAGCGGGATATCATAACCTACGGCATCGCGAACACCTGCGATATATTCGCAGATGATTTCGAGCCCCTTGTCAGTAATCTGTACACCGGTAAAGGGGTGTTCGGTGCCGCCATAGGTCATAGGCGTATTTTCCCATTGGCGACCGATGTCCCAGAAGTTGGAATTGACGACCGTGCCGGGAATGCCTTTGAGAAACTCTATCCCGAAGTCCATTTTGAGGAAAGTATAACCCTTGTTTTCCACCCGGTCTTTCATGGTCGCAGCAAATTTGGATTTGTCGTCCACCCGGGGCGTATCGGCATACAGTCTTACTTTATCGCGGTATTTGCCGCCGAGGAGTTGATATACCGGCACACCAAAAGCTTTCCCGGTGATGTCCCAAAGGGCCATTTCTACCCCGCAGACGCCACCGCCCTGTCTTCCGTGGAAGCCAAACTGCTTGATGGTTTTAAACAATAACTCCACATTACATGGATTTTTGCCCAGCAGGCGGCTCTTAAGAAACATGGCATAACGCCAGGTAGCGCCGTCTCGCACTTCTCCCCAGCCGCTGATACCCTGATTCGTATCGATACGAATTACCGGGCAATAACCTCCGCCATTGGAAAGGACGGCGTAGCGCATGTCCGTGATTTTCAGGTCAGAAGGGGAGGACATCCGGGAGACTTTCTGGGTTGAATAAGCGACTGCTTCTTCGATCGGGGCAAAAGTAAGTGCGCCCAGGGAAAGTCCGCCAAGACTGGCTTTTTTGAGGAAATTTCGACGCGATGATTGGTTTTCGGTTCCTTGTGAGGAATTGATTTCGTTGTTCATGAGGAATAGGTAGTTAGTGAATTTAGAGGTGAAAATATACAAATAAAACTATGATTTGCGCTAATTTAACCGTCCTGTACTTTTCTGGAAACCATTTTTTAACCCTAAAAATCTCTGTATGGCAGAAGATTATCTTTCAAGTGTAAAAAAACAATTTGCCTACTATAAAGGTCTCGGCGAAAAAACATTTGCCCAACTATCAGAGGAACAACTCTTCTGGCAGTATAACAGCGAAAGCAACAGCATAACTATCATTGTCAAACACCTGTGGGGGAAAATGTGCTGCGATACAAACTGGACATCACTTTCCATTCCGAAGGGAAAGTCCGGTCAGTTTAACACAGAAAAATTCTCCCGCGGGAAACGCAAAGCGCATTTCACGGACGAGGCGTAATGATTTCGGGGGTAATCTGATTCAATCACGGGCCGACAAGAAAAACAGGGTCGTCGTCGGCCAGGTAAGTTTTTTCTTCTGGGTGGTTAGATTCAGGGGCTTGGTTGGATCTGTATTCGTTCATTACTCCGAGAAGGGTAGCCAGGAAAAATGTGCTCCAAAAAACACATACGATTACATCTAATACCAGTTCCATTTAAAACCAAAGTTGAAATTTACCATTCAGATTAATTGCATAGTGATATTGTTTGTGAGCAAGAATTGGGCCATGCAAAGGGAGATAACGCCCCCTGTTCGCCTATAGTCAATATTCCAACCTACATGTATATTCGTTTGGCTTTTTGGCTATTGCATTAATAATTAATAAATTTTCCGTGGATTCTTAAAACTGGTATTTACCATTATATTACATCAAAACTCATGGCAAAATATCCTGTTCTCAATTTCCATAAATGGATCGAAGACAACCGCCACCTGCTCAGGCCACCAGTGGGAAATAAAGTGGTATATGACGAAACAGAAGACTTTATCATTATGGTTGTTGGTGGTCCCAATTCACGTACCGATTACCACTTCAATGAGACCGAGGAGTTTTTTTATATGCTTGAAGGCGAAATGGTGCTGAAAATTCAGGAAGACGGGCAGCCTGTGGACATCCCGATTAAAGAGGGTGAAATTTTCCTTCTTCCCCCCAAAGTACCCCATTCTCCCCGCCGTCCCGCAGGTAGTATTGGACTCGTGATTGAAAGAAAAAGAGACAGTTCCCATACCGACGGGCTGCTGTGGTTTTGCACCAACTGCAACCACAAGCTGTACGAAGAGTATTTTCCTCTGGAAAATATCATGACCCAGATGCAGGGCATTTTTGCTAAGTTTTACGATTCCGAACAACTCCGCACCTGCAAGAATTGCGGAACCGTAATGCCTGTGCCTGCCAAAGCGGTGTGATGTGTTTTTTCGTGCATTGCCCTGATATATTCATGCAGAGAATTCTCCGGCCTGATTCCTGAACCTTATAGGGTATCAGTTGGTTGAGTTGTATGTTACCTGACGAAGGTTAATCCCGATTTTAACCCTTTTTATCAGACCTAAAAGTTGTAGTTTTAAGGCTTTGGCCAAATCCCATTTATATGAAACGAAATACTCTACTGTTATCTTTGATTTTACTGTTGACGCAAGCGAGTCTTTTTTCCCAGACCACCCTCAATGCGGATAAAACAGATCACGCACTTATTGCTGCGATGGAAAAAAATCCCGGCGACTTTCACCCGGTGTATATCCTGCTGGAAGATCATCTCGATATGATCGCCATGAATGAGAACTTCAATAAGCTGAAAACCTCGCTGGAAGACCGTTCTGTGATTGTAATCAACGCCCTTCAGGCAAAAGCAGCCTCTACACAGGGGCCTTTACTCGATTTTCTGAACACCTCAGAAGGGGTTGTGAAGAGCAGCGTGGAATCCTTCTGGATTGCCAACCTGATATACGCCGAAGTAAACAGTGAGATCGTACGGCAACTCAGCCAGCGCGCAGATGTGCAGTTGATGGAACTGGTGGTGCCGCCCCAGGCAGAGGAAATGAAAAATATGAAAATGCTGCCTGCGCGGCCCGTGAATTCGGTCGGTGGTCATGAAAACGGCCACAACGTCATCAATGCTCCCGCCATGTGGGCCATGGGTTATACAGGTGCTGGCCGTAAGGTGTTGGTGATCGATACCGGTGTGGATGGAAACCACCCTGCGCTGAAATACAACTTCTGGGGCAATTTTGTGCCCACCAGCCATGCCTGGTACGCAATTTCATCCAAACCCAACCCCGTGGACTGTACCACTTCCAGCCACGGCTCGCACGTTGCCGGGATTGCAGTAGGTCTTGACCGAATCACCCACGACACCATCGGAGTCGCTTTTAACGCCGCCTGGATGGGCGCCGCCGCGCTGAATGATGCACCTTCCTGCACCAGCACAGCCAGTACAATCAGTGCCATGCAATGGGCAATCAACCCCGACGGCAATGCAGCTACGATTACCGACCGCCCTGACGTAGTCAACAACTCCTGGGGCGGAGATACCGCCTCCACGATGAATCCGGCCTTGTGTACAGGCGCAACCCAGCTGGCGGTAAATTCACTCGAAGCAGCAGGAATTGCCGTCATTACTTCTGCCGGTAACCTCGGCGAACTGGGGACGTCTTCTCTTACTTCTCCCGGCTATTCCAACTATACATTGGTCAACTCCTTCGCCGTAGGCGCCATCAATGGTTTTATTCCCAGCCACCCCAGAGCGTCGTTTTCCGCTCAGGGGCCTTCCATTTGCGGTGGAACAGGCTCTCTGCTGATTAAACCCGAAGTTGTGGCTCCCGGTGTAAATATAAGATCTTCCGTTATCGGAGGATATGCTCAATACGAAGGTACCTCTATGTCTTCTCCCATGACTTCCGGTGCATTTCTCCTGCTGAAGGAAGCTTTCCCCACACTTACCGGAGAACAGATTAAACTGGCGCTCTATTATAGTGCGGTTGACCTCGGTACACCCGGTGAAGATAATCAATATGGAAACGGCCTGATTGATGTACTGGCCGCTTACAACTATCTGGTCAACCAGGGAAATACACCCGTACAACCTTCGCTGGACAAAGATGCCATGCTGGTATCTGTAGAGCAGCAGGGCGACGGAATATGCGATTCGACAGTGATACCCGAAATACTGGTTAGAAATACAGGTAAAACCGCATTTACCTCACTGGAAATAACTTACGAATTATCTGACGGAACCGCCGGCACCTACACATGGACCGGAAGTCTGAATCCCGGACAGTCAGCGACGATTCAATTGCCCATGATCGCCCTGGATAAGGGTTATTACAATATTAGCGTAGAAATTAAAAAAGTGGATGGCGTGGATGACCCCGTATTTGTGGACAACCACGGAACAGGCGCATTTGCCCTGCTTGGAGATGATAGCCCCGTTTCCAACCCCATCAACGTCTGCAACGGATCAGAAGGCATGCTGACGGCAACTTCTCCCTCCAGTGATGTTACTTTCAAATGGTATGAATCACCTACTTCCACGACATCCGTGGGCGAAGGTTCTAACTTTATCACACCTCCACTTACCGGTAATAAAAGCTACTATGTGGCTGCAGTAACAGAGTTTAATCTGGGCATGGCCAATAAAGATCTGGGCGCAGGGTTTTTTGTGCAGCAGAATAATAACTATCTCACTTTCGATGTAAAATACCCGGTATTTCTTAAGTCAGTAAAAGTTTATGCAGGGGCAGCCGGAAGCCGTACTTTCCAATTGAAAACCAGCAATGGCGCTATCTACGGCAGCCGTGTGGTCGCTCTGGTTGCCGGCGAGCAAAGGGTAGAACTCAACTTCCCCATTGTCGTTGGCGAAGGTTATCAGCTTGCGCTTGGTGGGACAACCGGAAACCTTTATTCCAACGCATCGGGATATACCTTCCCCATGGACTACAACGGCGTTGTTTCAATTACCGGATCCAACAACTCCCTTTACCACCACTTCTATGACTGGGAATTGGATTATGAAAGTCCCTGTGGCCGTACATTCACCTTTGCCACTGTTGCAAATGGTAATGTGGTGGCAGGCTTTACTGCCAGTGATACAACTGTGGATATTACGGATGGGTCTTCTGTCAAATTTACCAACACCAGTACCAGTGCCGCATCCTATCTGTGGAGTTTTGGCGATGGCACTACCAGCACAGAAGCCAATCCTTCCCACAACTATTATGCTCCCGGTGATTATCAGGTAGGACTTTCGGCAATAAGTTCGGGCTTCTGTATGGATGCCGTAGCCATGACCATTCATGTTACCGGTACTTATCCTTACAATGTGGGCATTGAGGATGATATGTATTCCTTTGGCAGAGTTTCAGTTTTCCCCAATCCCGGCTCCGGCCTGTTTAATCTGGTGTTTGAATTGAATCAACGCTATGAAGCCGAAATCGGAGTCTATGACCAACTGGGAAAACGGGTACTTTCCCTGGATAAAAATGATTATCAGAATGACCGTCTCCAACTCGATCTCTCCGGGCAGAGCAACGGAATTTACTACCTGAGAATCGGCGTAAACGGGCAGTCGCTGGTGAAAAAACTTATCAAATACCATCTCTAACACTCTCTAACCAGCGGATAATCATGCGTTTACCCATATTGATTTTCTGGGGAATAATATTTTTGATTCCCCTCCCCGGCTTTGGCCAGATGATAGACTATTCTCGTGTAAGTACCGAACTGGAAACCGATATGCTCAACCGGCCAAATGATTTTCATTCGGTAAGTATATTGCTTTCTGATCAGGTAGATGCCCATGCACTTCATCAGAATTTCAGAAAGACGCATACACCTCTGGAAGACCGGGCCAGAATAACCATTACCCTACTGAAAGAAAAGGCGAGACAGACACAGCCTGCACTGCTGGCTGCACTTGGCCAGTCAGCGGATGTGGAACCGGGGAGTGTGTATGCATTCTGGGTGGCAAATGTCGTATTTGTCAGCGCCCGTCCCGAACTGATCGCTCAGCTCAGCCATCGGACAGATATAGAATGGATCGACAAAAACTACCCGCTGGAACTAGACAGCTATGAAACGGCACCAGCTACCATGCATGCTTTTTTCCCATCGGGAAGAGAGCCGGGCCTTACCGCCATCAATGCACCAGCACTCTGGGCACTGGGTTACAGCGGATATGGCCGTACGGCCATGAGTTACGATACCGGCGTCGAACCTACCCATCCCGGTCTGAAAGACAGGTACAGAGGTAACTTCTTCCCCGAGTCATGGTCCTGGTATGACTTTCAGACCCCCTCCAATACCACACCTTATGACTGCGACGACCACGGCACGCATACTACCGGAACCATGGTGGGCCGCAACCCTGCAACCAGCGATACATTTGGGGTTGCTTTCAACGGAATGTGGATGGCCTGCCCCGGCATTTGCAGCAACCTGAACCAGATTACCTCTACTGCCAACTTTCAGTGGGCGATGAACCCTGACGGTGATTCTGCCACCATCGCCGATATGCCGGATGTGATCAACAACTCATGGTTTTTCAGCAGTCTTTCCGGCGGGGCCGAATGCAATAGTTTTTTTGTCCCTCTGCTCAGCGCTGTAGAAGCGGCAGGCATTGCGGTGGTGTTTTCGGCAGGCAATGAAGGCCCGGGTGTTTCTACCCTCACCCCTCCTAAAAATATCAATATCGATACGGTAAATGTGTTTTCTGTTGCCAGTGTTAATGCCAACAATCCAAATTTCCCAGTTAGTTCTTTTTCCTCAAGAGGACCATCTATCTGCGTTGCCGATTCTGGTGGATCGCTGGATATTAAACCTGAAGTATCAGCTCCGGGTAGCAACATTCGATCCAGTGTGAGAGGCGGCGGGTATAGCAGTATTTCCGGAACATCCATGGCTGCGCCACACGTTTCCGGAGCCATTCTGCTGCTGAAAGAGGCATTTCCCTATCTTTCCGGAACAGAGCTTAAACTGGCATTGTATTATACCGCAGTTGACATAGGCCCGGCAGGAGAAGACAACTCTTATGGCAGAGGAATTATCGATGTGTTTGCTGCTTACAATTACCTTGTCGGGAAAGGAAATGTACCAATAGATGTTTCTGCTTATCCCGATGCGACACTTTATAGTGCAGGTGTTGAGGGCGGGACGATGTGTGGTCTTACCGGCTCTCCTGTTGTGATGCTCGAAAATAAAGGATCAGCCGATATTCTTACGGCAGAAGTGTCTTACAGCTATTCAGACGGAACCGCTGGCACCTATACATATACAGGGATACTCACATCAGGACAGTTTACCCTGCTTGCGCTTCCTCCGCATACCTTTCCCATGGGGTTGGTCGAAATGGAAGTGAGCATATCCAGTCTTAATGGTGCGCCCGAATACTATTTTTACGATAGTAAAACGACGGGAAGTTTTGTCGTGGTCGATGAGGTTACTCCGGCAACTACAGATGCAAATACCTGTGCAGGCGCTTCTGCTCTGCTCACGGCAACAATTGCCGATACACTTTCTACCATTGTGTGGTATAATGCCGAGACCGGAGGAAACGTTGTCGGCGAAGGGAGTTTTTATCTTTCCCCTGCCGTAAGCGATGATACAACCTTTTATGCCGGAACCATCAGACGGACAAATCTGGGCCCTGCTGATAATTCATTTGCACCGGGAATCTTTTTTAATTCAGATCAGACCTACCTTGAATTTGATGCAGCGCTTCCTTTCAGGCTTAAATCAGTGACCGTTTACGCCAATTCCAACAATCTCCGCGTTTTCCAGCTTACCGATAACAATGGAGTGGAAATAGCCCGCCTCAATGCATTTGCTATGCAGGGAGAAAATAAAATCCCGCTCAATTTTCTGTGTGCCTGCCGGCAAGGGCCACAGATTGAGACTGGCTGCAGGAAGTGCTTCCGACCTGTTTGTAAATATCAGCAGTACCGCATATCCCGCTACCTACAATGGAATGGTAACGATCACTACCGCCAGCAACCCGGTTACCTATCCCTATTTTTATAATTGGGAAATCGAAATCCCCAACCCCTGTCCACGAACTCCGGCCCGCGTTATCACTACCTCCGGTAATGTGACCGCAGGGTTTTCGGCAGATCAGACTACCGTAGATCTCGGGTACAATGCCACTGTAGAGTTTACAGACATGAGTACCGGTGCTACCGGCTGGCTGTGGGATTTTGGCGATGGCAATACCAGTACAGACCAGAATCCTTCGAATCAGTACTATTATGCCGGAAATTATACGATAACGTTGATTGCATCCGGCCCCGATTCATGCATGGCATATGCATTACAGGAAATTGTAGTCGAAGGAACCTATCCCTACAATGTGGGTGTAGAGGACGCACTTGCCAAAGCCGGGAAAACCTCTGTTTTCCCAAATCCGGGGAGCGGGTTGTTTTATATTGACTTTGACCTGAAACAGCAGACCAGAGTAACCCTGGTGGTGTATGACCAGTTGGGCCGGGAAGTTGTTTCTATGCCTGAAAAACAGATTCTGAAGGATCGGATTCCCCTTGATCTCCATCAAGCCGAAAACGGAATTTATTATGTACACTTCCTGGTTGATGGAGAAACCGCTGTGCGAAAACTGATAAAAAACCGCTGATAAGCGATGAAAGGTAGCGGACTTTTTGCTTTTCTTTTATTCCTACTGCCCATAGCATCGGCACAGGAATTTTCGCCCGACCGGACGAAAGTTGACGATGTTGTGCTGGAAAGAATGGCAAAAAGTCCGTCTTCTTTTATCCGGATATATGTTTACCTCTATGATCAGGTGGATCTTGAAGAGTTGAACCATAACTTCGAAAAACTCGATTCGCCCCCTGAGACCCGGGGCAGAGAGACGATTCTGGCGCTAAAACAAAAAGCGGCTTCTGCACAACCGGAACTAATGTCCTGGCTGAAAGTTTTTCCTGAAAACCAGGTTACCCATATTCGCAGTTTCTGGATTGCCAATATGGTAAGTCTGTCCGCCCGTCCTTCGGCCATTTCTGCGATCAGCCATCACCTGGATGTCGCCTGGATAGGCCTTGACGCTGCGGTCGAACCAGACGAGGCACACAGTGAAAGTGCCGTCGCATCCATGCCCATGCCCGGAGGGCATGAGCAGGGACTAAGCGCGATCAATGCTCCCGTGCTCTGGGCCATGGGTTATACCGGTTATGGCCGTTCGGTACTGAGCATAGATACAGGCGTGGATCATACTCACCCTGCGCTTGCGCAGCGGTTTAGGGGTATGTATGTACCATTTGATCAGGCGTGGTTTTCTGACAGTGTACAATCCACCGAACCTTTTGTATGTATCAATGCTTTTGGCGTAAGGCAGGATCACGGAACCCATGTTACGGGAATTATGGTTGGGTATGACCCCGCCACCGCCGATACCATCGGCGTGGCACCCGAAGGGTTGTGGATGGGCGCACCTGCGATCTGCGATCTTTACAGCAGCGACAATATCGCCGCGCTTCAGTGGGCGCTTGACCCCGATGGCGATCCACTTACAGTAAACGACATGCCCGATGTGATTAATAATTCGTGGCGTACGGTTGATGTGGGCGATGCCTGCAAACATCTTGCCTACAGACAGAGCCTGCTCGCGCTCGAAACTGCCGGAATCGCTGTGGTGTTTTCTGCGGGCAATGAAGGCCCCTCAGCCGGATCGGTTGCTCCGCCCAAAGGGCTCAATACCGGACTGGTAAATACCTTTGCAGTGGGTGCCGTCAACGGAAGCGTGCCTGAATTCCCGATTCAGGGGTTTTCGGGCAGAGGTCCGTCTCCCTGTCCGGGGACGGGTTCTCTTCAAATCAAGCCCGAAGTGGTTGCCCCGGGTGTATCCGTACGATCTACTGTGCTCAACGGCAAATACGGCACGAAGTCCGGGACATCCATGTCTGCGCCACATGCCTCAGGCGCGTTGTTATTGCTGAAAGAAGCGTTTCCCTACCTGACAGGCGAGGCACTGAAGCTGGCACTCTATTATACTGCGGCTGATCTGGGCCTGCCCGGAGAGGATAATGCCTACGGAATGGGAATGATAGATGTGGCGGCAGCATTTGACTATCTGGTGGCTCAGGGGAATGTTCCTGTTGTTCCCTCCCGCGAAAATGACGTAGCCGTGGTTTCGGTGGAGAATATGAATTCCCTTTATTGTGAAGGCAGTGTTTCCCCGGTGATCCGATGGAAAAATCAGGGATCAGATACCTTGTTTTCTGTGGAACTCGAATATCGCTATAGTGATGGAACCGCGGGCTTGCTTCTGATTACAGATACGGTTTTTCAAGACAGTATATTTTTTTCGCCGCTTCCCGCTCATACTTTCTCACCGGGTGTTTATACCCTTGAAGTAGAATTAAAATCACCCAATGGAGAAAACGATTATCGCTTTCTGGACAACCGCAGGGTATTGACTTTTGCCATTGCGCCACCTTTGCCCCAGGTTTCGGGTGATACGGTATGTGAATTTTCGGAAGGTATGTTCACGGCAGTTTCGGCAGTGCCCGGAACAGTAATCCGGTGGTACAGCGATTCGCTGGGAGGGAGTTTGATAGGGGAGGGGAATAGCTGGATTACGCCGACACTCAGCGCCGGTTATCAGTTGTATGCCGCCGCCGAATGGCCGGGAGAAACCGGGTCGCAGTGTGCGCGTGTACCTGCAAAAGCGGTTGTTGTACCAGGTGAGATGACCGCAATATTTACCGTCGGTGGGCAGAAACTCGTCTGGCCCGATTCGTCAGAAGCCGAATTTTCCAATCAGAGTGTCGGCTCCGTTGCCTGGCGGTGGGAATTTGGAGATGGTGCTTTTTCTTCCATTCAAAACCCCTATCATACTTATGGAAGTGCAGGAACTTTCCGGGTAAATTTTTCTGCCCAAAGTATTTCCGGTTGTGCCGATGCATATTCTGATACAGTGGTGGTAGGACAACAAGCGATTACTACCGGGCTGGACAACCGCAGTGCTTTTTCTGTCCGGCCATTTACACTTTTCCCCAATCCCGCGTCTGATAAAATATCGATCAGAAGTAATTCCGGAGGAGAGCAGATTCTTTCGATAGAAATGCTGGATATGAGGGGGAGAATTCTTTTCCGGGAAATGATTGATAAAGGCGAAAAAACAGACAGAGAAATCATGTTGGAGCGCTATCCTCTGGGAGTATATATACTATTAATCCGAACCAATAAACACGCATTCAGTGAAAAAATCATTATTTCCCCCTAACTCAACGCTCGCGAATACTATGAAAAAAGTTTTATCACTTCTTTTGGTGCTGCTGATTGCAGGCACTCCTCTGTTTGGCCAGACAGAGCAATCCGAGGAAAAAATCAGCCGGTTGCTGCGTGAAAAAATGCAGGAAAATCCTGAAGCGCCCATCCGGTTCAGCATCCTGCTGGAAGACCGCATCGACATGCGTGAGATGGAAGAAAACTTCCGCAAGAACCGCACGCCGCTGGAGCAGCGGGTTCCCATGGTCATTTCGATCCTGAAAGATCATGCTGCGCTTACACAGGCAGACTTACTGAATTTTCTATCGATTTCTCCGGGAGTGGAGGAAGGTTCAGTTCGCAGCTACTGGATTGCAAACCAGGTTTTTGTTTCAGCACCTGCCTCGCTTGTATATGCACTCAGCCGGCGGGCAGATGTTGCACAACTCGAATATGACTACC
The DNA here is from genome assembly GCA_041391725.1 of Bacteroidia bacterium. Taxonomy (GTDB): domain Bacteria; phylum Bacteroidota; class Bacteroidia; order J057; family J057; genus JAGQVA01. Next base: position 462,987 of record JAWKNL010000003.1, on the reverse strand, counting down.
CGCTGGCTTTGGTGGAGCCCGATTCACGTATGTATCCGCCTCAAGGTGGTGTTACAGAATCCATAGGAGGACGTGAACCTGGCCTGAACGCTATCCACGCGCCTGATCTCTGGGCTCTGGGATATACCGGCTACGGGCGAAAGTCGCTTACGATTGATACAGGCGCCGAGTTTACCCATCCTGCGCTCGCCGCCAAATATTGGGGCAATTTTGTGCCTCCTTCTCTCGCCTGGTTTGACCCCACAACTCAGGAAACCGAACCCTTTGACTGTGACTCACACGGGTCACATGTGACGGGCACTATGGTGGGGCTGGATCCCGTAACGCATGATACGATAGGCGTAGCTCCCGAAGGGCTGTGGATGGCATCAGCAGCGATCTGCGACAATGGAAGTGAGGACAACCTTCAGGTTATGCAGTGGGCCATTGACCCTGATGGCGATTCTACAACGATATGGGATATGCCCGATGTGATCAACTGTTCGTGGTGGGCCCCTGACGTAGATCCCAACTGCAACAGTGCTTACGTAGATGTACTTGATGCACTGGAAGCTGCCGGAGTGGCGGTGGTGATGGCTTCCGGGAACTTTGGCCCGGGGCCTTCGACGGTAACCATTCCCCAGGATATTAGCACGAGCCTGGTCAATGCCTTTTCTGTGGGGGCGGTGAATGGCAATGTGCCGACGACACCCATCGTTGGGTTTTCCTCAAGGGGGCCTTCCAAATGCGGTACGACGGGTTCTTTGCTGATCAAACCGGAGGTTTCCGCGCCGGGTTTAAACGTGCGTTCCAGCGTACTTAACGGCACCTATGGATTTTTTTCCGGAACATCGATGGCTTCTCCTCACGTAGCCGGGGCGGTACTTTTGTTAAAGCAGGCTTTCCCATACCTGAGCGGAGCCGATATTAAGCTGGCACTGTATTTCAGCGCTACAGACCTCGGCGCGCCCGGCGAGGACAATTCCTACGGCATGGGGCTTATCAATGTAACTTCGGCCTACAACTACCTGATTGCCCAGGGTTATACGCCTGCTTCTACAGATAATAGTTTTGACGTTGCCGCCAGTTTGATTGCAAATCTGGATACGTTTTATTGTGGTGCTACCATGATCTCGCCACTTGTGCTGGTAAAAAATGTGGGCGATTCTGCCGTAACAACTATGGATATGGTGGTGGATTATGGTTCCGGTCAGCGTGATACCGTTCAGTGGACAGGCAATATGGCTGTGGGTAGTCAGTTGCTCATTAACCTCCCGCCCCATCTTTTAACAGAGGGCAATCACAATTTTTCGGTTGAACTTGTCAATCCCAACGGGAAGGAAGATATACGGTTTTTAGACAACCGCCTGGTACAAAGAGTAATTGTAACACCCGATCCTGCGATCACACCCGTTTCGGATGTGATCTGCAAAAATGCCAATGCACTGCTGAATGTGCCAGCCCAGTCTCCCTGGACGCCGGTATGGTTTGCAGAAGCCGAAGGCGGACAACCCTTTTTCACGGGGAGTACTTATTATACTCCTACCCTCGATTCCAGCCGGGTATATTATGTGGGAAATGGAATTGCAGGAAATCTGGGACTAGCGGATTCTGTCAATGGTAACGGATATTTTGATACGCAAAACACCGGTTATATGACTTTTGACAGTGATGTGCCTTTTGTACTGGAATCGGTAAGAGTTTATACCAATATTGTAGGTGTAAGATTGATACAAGTCTCAGACTCGGAAGACAATCTCATTGCGGCAAGGTCATTTCAGATGCTTACAGGCGAACATGAACTCGCGCTCGGATTTGAAATCCCTGCCGGTCATGGATTTAAGCTTCACTTTGCCGGGCTGTGGGGAATGTACCGCCAGGAAAAAGGCGCCAGCTATCCATACAAGCTGGAAGATTTTGTAAGCATTACCGGATCGGATGGCGGAGATTCTTCCTACTCCTATTTTTATGACTGGAAAGTGAGGATAGATGGTTCCTGTCCGCGTACTCCGGTAACGGTTTCTACTACCGACGGGATAATGAATACAGCATTTGCCGCTACTCCCGGCTCAGTCAAACTGCCAAATCAGACGGGAGACGTACAATTTACCGACCTGAGTGCCAATGCGTTGACCTGGAACTGGGATTTTGGTGACGGCGGAACAAGTACTGATCAGAACCCCATCCATACGTACACCAAAGTGGGGCAATACCAGGTAAGCCTGGAAGCGACAGGTGCAGATGGCTGTTCGGATACCTATATCGACACGGTAACAGTCGAAGGCTGGAATACAGCAATAGAACCAGATTTAAGCGGAAATGCCGATATCCGGGTTTATCCGAATCCTTCTCATGGGGTGATTTTCCTTTCCTTTCCCTTTGATACCCCCACGCCGGTAGAGATAAAAATCACAGACATGATCGGGAGGCAGGTAGTTTCACCCGTGCGTCGTGTGGTACTTAATGAAGAAATTTCCCTGAATATTCCGACAATAAGCGGAGGAATCTATCTTTTGCAGATAAAGCACCCTGCTGGAAATTTCATTCAAAAAATTATGACAGATTTGAAATAAAAGTGTCCTTGCAGAAAATAGCCCGGGAAGTAGATTTGAGGCAACAAAACACTTCTTACCAATTGCGGATTAACCTGACGATTTTTCGATGTATTTGGAACCAAAACAATACCCAAGCCTCTACAGCCAAACTTCCCGGGCATTTTTGCCCAAAGTTGAACCATGCAACTGCCGCCGTCTTTTTCTTCAGAGTTTTTTTGAGCAGGTGCGGGGATTAAACTATGGGCTTTTAAATATTTTTCGCTCTGAAAAAGAGTTGCAGAATGTCTATACACTCGAACTTGTGGTATTTCGTGAAGAATTGAGCGAGTGGGAAGAAATCTGTAACCTTTCGCCCTATATAGCTCAGGTAAAGGCAGCGGATCAACCGGATGGCAGGAAGCTATCGCTAAAATTTACCGATTATGGAACCCTGGAAATCCGGCTTTATACGGCTTTGTCAATTGGGGGCCTGGTGTTTGAAGAAGCCGGAAAATACATAGATGATGCTATGATTGACCGGGACGGCATCAAACGGGTTTCCAGGACCCACAATTTTGAATACCATTTTTTGAATAGCAGTCTCTCCGGAAAAGCATTGCCACATGATACCGGGCTCTACCTTCTTTCCGCTACCCCGGAAGAGCAGCGCGAAATACTGCAATATCTTCACAGTAAATATGGAATCAGCGTGCCTGGATTTATTCGTTTGATCAACAATGTATTCCTGTACAGAGAAAGTATCCTCGATGTAATACGCAACTATCCGGAGAATAAAAGGAAAAACAGCACCTCATATAAAATACCTTCTGTGCGGGGACTGACGAAGACCTCCTCCCAAAATGCTTTTTTGTGGTAATCTTCCGCTGATTGTAATATTTTATGTGTTACTGTCGTCATTATTAGTGATGCAGTGAATAAATTTGCTGTATCTGGTAACCTACTTTCTCCCTATGCACCCTTCCCGCAAAATAAGCATCATCGATGCAGAATACGGTGGCGTTGAGTCGCGGGGATATAGTTTGCTTTCACGTTCACTGGCAAACGCAGGAGAAAATGCATATAAGTTTACGGTAATTCAGGATAAAACCTCCGGTAAGTGGCGTAAAAACTATGACCATTTTCCTCATGTTAAGGTTTTGGTTTTACCCGTAAAAAATAAAGGAATATTGGGCCGGCTCCTTTTTGGGTTTCTGGCTGTATCGTATGCCATGTTTTTTTCCAGGGTTATCATCATGCTGGGAGTGAATGCCAGCATTTTCCTGCCAATGGTGAGAATAATTCCCGGCACCAAAGTGATTGTCAATATTGACAGCATGCGCTGGAATCAGGCGTACCGGGGCAAACTCAGACAAATCATATGGAAAACCATCGAAAGGATGGCGGTTTCTTTTTCAGATAAGATCGTATGCAGTAACCTCCGATTGCGTGATTATGTGAAAACCGAATACAAAGCAGATGCGGTTGTCATTGGCTATGGTGGAGATTATCTGGGCAGAGACCGCAAACAATGGCCCATTGATTCTTTCCCGATTCCGGCATTCCCGACCGGAGAGAAGTGGATTTTCTGTCGCACACTGGTTTCGCCTTCGAGTGGGGTTGCATCCATTCTTGAGACTTTTGCGCGTTATCCCCGTTTTGGGGTTATTTTGATGGGCAACTGGAAAGATTCAGAATACGGGCAAACCCTTTACAAACACTATTTTCACTATAGAAATATCCTTTTTCAGGAGTACTCAGATGATGCGTTTGTGTTCGGGCTGAAAAATGCAGATATTTTTCTGTACAATTTTGATGCAGGAGGTACGCATATTTCCCTGCGGGAAGCCATGTATCATAAAATTCCTGTGATTGCCGCTGATTCGCCCATAAATCGGGAAATTACCAATAATAAGGCATTCTACTTTTCGCATGCTGCGGATCTGACCTACATTCTCCACAATCTGCGCCCTTCGGTTTTGGAGGCAAATGCAGAACAACTTGCAAAAATTGCCGGAGAGTCGGGCCTTTGGTCGATCGTAACTGACCGTTATTTCCAACTGATTGAGTCTCTTTTCAGAAAGAAAGCTGCGGTCGCAAACCCCGTTGCAAATCCTGTATCTCAGATAGACTCAGGGTTTGTCAAAAAAACAAACGGTCAATAGATCAGAATTGCGAAGGCAATAATCCAGCAAAAAATTACCAACTGGATAAAAATATCTCCCATCAAAACTTTGGTCGGACTCCCGCTCCGCTCTTCCACAAAGGTGATCTGCATGTATCGCAGAATGCCAAGGATCACAAAAAATACTGTGATATAGAGATAATGGCTGCCAAATTTTTCCTGAACTTCCGTCGAAATGGTATATGAGATATATGCCACAATCAACACCGAAGCCATCACCACCATGGCGCTGTTGATAAATTCGAGGTTGTAGCCGTCAATCGCTTTTCGCACCTTCATCCCATCCGAGGCGAGCAACACATCATCTCTTCGCTTAGCCAGTGCCAGAAACAGCGCCCCGAGAAACATCATCAGAATCAACCACATGGACAAAGGTATATGCGGCTGAGCCAGCAGCGCCCCGACAGCTACGCGAATCACAAAACCCAGCGCAATAATACTGATGTCAATGATCGGGATATGTTTGAGCCTGAAAGTGTAGAGGATATTCAGAAAAACATAAATCATGACGAGATACAGCGCATACCTGTCGAGCATCGCGAATATACCCAGGCCAACGGCAACCAGCAAAGCCATATGGATAAGCGCTACACCCGTCGAAACCTTGCCGGAGGCAAGGGGGCGGTCTTTCTTTACAGGATGTGCAGCGTCCTCGTTCCGGTCTTTATAATCATTTAGAATATATACCCCGCTCGCAATAAGGGAGAATGCAACAAAACCGGCGATCATGGCGCTCAATAACTGCCGGCTCAGAAATCCTTAGTCCAAAGAATGCAGGCAGAAATAACATCAGATTTTTGGTGTACTGATGTGGACGAAGCAACAAAAAATAATCCCTGATCATATCCGTAGGCAAATAAGCGATTTATCCTGAACAATACCACCAACGGGTTCATTCCCCTTTATTCCGGTTTCACTCTCCACATGCACGCGCTGGTTCCCCAAGGCTGCAATTCTTCATTCCGGCTTCGGTCTTTGGTGTAAAATTCAGTTTAGCCATACCCAATTAAAACATAAGAAAATGAATACGCTAAAAAAACTCGCTTTCTGTGCCCTCATCGGATTAGGACTCATTTCCAGCAGTTGTCAGTTTGATGAAGTATGTACCAAAGGCTCCGGCCCCACTGTGATCGATACGCTTTCTATTGCCTCTTTTACTGGTATTAACCTCGCGATTTCCGGTGATGTCTATATTTCAAAAGGCCCCGTTCAGTCGGTAGAAGTACACGGACAGGAAAACCTCATCGAAAAACTTAAAACCGATGTGGACGGCGGAATCTGGAAAATTGACTTTCAGGGCTGCACGATCGGCCATGATGATTTTGAGGTACACATTACCCTCCCCGACCTTGATTTTGTAAAGATTTCTGGCTCTGGAAATATTATCAGCGAAGATACTTTTGCTACCGCTTTAATGGGCGTGGTAATCAATGGCTCAGGCGATATTACCCTGGCGGTGGATGCAAGCGAAATGGACAGCGAAATCAATGGCTCCGGTAATCTTTTTCTCAATGGAATCGCCGACAAACACACAACCCGCATTCTGGGTTCGGGCAATATCCGCGCTTTTGACCTCTCTACCACCGAATCTTCTGTAACCATCAATGGTTCTGGTGATGCAGAGATCAAAGCATCTCAGAAACTGGATATCAAAATCGGTGGAAGCGGGGACGTATTGTACAAAGGTACACCTCAGATGAATGTCAAAATCAACGGCTCTGGCTCAGTGGTTGATGCCAACTAGTGAAATAAAATATCGCCCAATAGTTTTCTTACCGTAAATGGATCATCCGAGATGATCATATGCCCGCCCTCAGGTACGATGATTTGTGCCTGAGGGATTTTTTTTGTTAACCTTTTGGCGTGACCGGGCGACATAACCCGGTCTTCTCTCCCCCAGATGATATACCATTCCACCGGCTTTGCTGCCTGAAGTTTTGCCAGTTCTTTCAGGCTAAAGCGAATTTGCCCATATACAAGCAAATAGGTGCGGAATGCCTTTATCGCCTGTTTTGATCCAAAATTGCGGATAAATACGCGATAACTGATTTTGTCCAGAATACGTTTGCGGTTGAGAAAGGAAGCGATTCGGATAAAGGGCTGGGGAAAGCGGGAAACCAGCTCAAACAAAAACGACCCGGGAAAAGTGGAGGCAATCAGTCTGTGCCAGGGGTTGCTGCGAATACCATCGGGCGCGATGAGAATTACGGTTTCTTCTTTTGCCTTTGTGTATAAATGCATGGCCATAGCCATTTTTCCGCCCATGCTGAAACCCAGAAAATGCCAGTGTTGTGCAGTAAACACAGATTCCAGGTTTTCCATAAGGGAAATAAAGAAACTGGCGTCCATGCTCATGGGCGATTTCCATCGCGAGCCGCCAAAGCAGGGTAAATCCACCGAAACTATCTGCCAGCCCGGAGGAATACTGCCGAAAACCGGGTCAAGAAAGTGCCGGTTTTGCAGGTAGCCATGAAAACATACCAGCACATGGTCGCCTGTGCCGGCGTGTTTGACAAGAATATCTGCCATCGGGAGTGAAAGGAGGATTTCCTTCCACGGGGAACCCTTAATTGTATTTTCCCGGTCCGGTACAGCCATGCCGAAAGTTATACAATCATGTGTAACTTTGTTGCTTAAACCATGCTGCGATGTATCATTCTTCACAAAAAATTATCGATGAGGTCTTTGCCCACAGACGCATTCTCTCGTGGAGGGCAATGGGAGACCGGATTATTTTTACCAATGGCTGCTTTGATCTGATTCATCCCGGCCATATCGATTACCTGGAAAAAGCCGCAAATCTCGGAGAAAGGCTGGTAGTCGGGCTGAATGCAGATGTTTCGGTAAAAAAACTCAAGGGAGAAAATCGCCCGGTGATGGGAGAAGCGGGAAGAGCCCGCGTACTGGCTGCGCTGGAGTTTGTGGATATGGTAATTCTTTTTCCCGAAGAGACCCCTCTGCGCCTGATTGAGATGGTTTCTCCCGATGTGTTGGTGAAGGGAGGAGATTATCAGGTCGAAGAAATTGTCGGTTATGAATGGGTAAAAAAAAACGGAGGGGAAGTAATTACTATTCCCCTCCTGTCAGGATATTCTACAACCTCAACGATTGAAAAGCTGAGGGGCGGTTAGTCCATAATATACGGATAATCACCTACGTACACATCTTCGTAGAGTGCTTCGGGTGATGGATAGGGAGACTCCTCTGCAAATGTCACACATTCTTCAACAATTGCATTAATGCGCTCGTCAATAGCAGTGATTTCTTCCGTTGAAGCAACTTTGTGCTCGTGGAGATATATTTTCAAATTTGCGATAGGGTCTTTATCCCTGTATTTGTCGAGTTCTTCACGGGTACGATACTTAGCCGGGTCAGACATAGAGTGGCCTTTGTAGCGGTAGGTTTTCATTTCAATCAGCATAGGGCCATTGCCTGCTCTGACATAGTCTGCGGCTGATTTCATTTCTTCAAAAACCGTGATAACGTCCATACCGTCCACTGGTTTTGAAGGCATATCGTAGGATTCGCCAAGTGTGTAAAGCTCCGTAACGTTGGAAGTTCTTTCTACGGAGGTACCCATTGCGTAATTGTTGTTTTCGATCACAAAGATCACGGGCAGTTTCCACAGCATCGCGAGGTTAAACGCTTCGTGGAAAGAACCCTGGCGGGTTGCTCCGTCTCCCATCATACAGATGCAGACTTTGTCCTCCTCCATGTATTTGATACCAAAGGCGATACCGGCGCCGAGTGGAATCTGGCCACCCACGATACCGTGTCCGCCGAGGAAATTGTGTTCTTTGGAGAAAAAGTGCATGGAACCGCCTTTGCCTTTGGAGCAGCCGGTAGCTTTTCCATAAAGCTCAGCCATACAGGCGTTGGCGGAAACACCACGGGCCAGAGCGCCACCGTGGTCGCGGTAAGCTGTGATGATATAGTCATCAGGCCGGATGGCCGACTCCATACCTACAGCTACAGCTTCCTGACCAATATACAGGTGGCAAAAGCCGCGAAACTTTTGCTGCATGTACAACTGGCTTGCTTTTTCTTCAAATTTGCGGATCAGCATCATCTGCTCAAACCATTGCAGCAGCAAATCCTTACTGTATGATTTCTTACTTTCGGTTTTTTTTGTCTTGGTACCTGCCATAAATCGGGCGATTGTAAAGGAGAGGTAAAATCAGGGGGTGAAATTGCCTAATCCCCGATAGAATTACAAATTATTAACTCTATTTTTGCCTGAAAGTTTGAAGGCATTGTATATCGAAGCCCTACATCTCACCCAGTTTAGGAATTATGCAGAAGCGAATCTTCGTTTTTGCAGGGGTATCAACTGCCTTGTGGGGGCCAATGGATCGGGGAAAACCAATCTTCTCGATGCCATCCATTTTCTGGCTTTTACCCGTGGATTTCGCAGCAGCCAGGACAAAATGGCCATGAAAGACGGAGAAGATTTTTTCTTTAACGGAGGAACGCTCTACCGCCAGGGGGTGAAGCAGGAGGTATATGTAAACTTTGCGAAGGGCAAAGGCAAAAAAGTACTCGTCAATCAAAAGCCTGTGGAAAAGATGAGCGACCACATTGGCAAAATTCCCCTCGTATCGGTTTTGCCCGGTGATACAGACCTTATCAATGGCGCTGCCGCCGAGCGGCGGAAATTTCTCGATATGCTCATCAGTCAGTATGACCCGGTTTATCTGCGCCATCTGATCGCTTATGAGCGTATCATTTCCCAGCGCAACGCCCAGTTGAGACTTTTTTCCGAAACGGGGCGGTTTGACCGGGAACAACTTGAGATTTGGAATTCGCAGCTTATTCCCCATGGTATAAAGATTTTTGAGGGAAGACATCGGTTTCTGGAAGAATTTATGCCTCTGTTTGAAGCCTTCTTCCGCAAAATTGTCTCCGAAAAAGAAACCCCTTCCATTCGATACCGGTCGCAGATTGAAGCAAATTCCCCTTCCGAATGGGCCCAGCGCCTTACACAAAGCGAGGACAAAGACCGGGTGCTTCTTTATTCGGGTACAGGTATTCACCGCGATGACCTGAGTTTTCGCATTGATGAGTATTCGGCCCGAAATTACGGCTCACAGGGACAGCAAAAAACCTTCGTGATTGCTCTCAAACTGGCTCAGTATCGGCTTTTGGAGCAGCAGACGGGCGTGCCTCCGGTGCTCCTGCTGGATGATATTTTTGACAAACTGGATGAACAGCGGCTCAGGAGTATTGCAAGCCTGCTGGATCAGGAAGTAGCCGGACAGATTTTTATGACCGATACCTCTTACGGGCGGCTTTCGGTGGCTTTTGCTGATGTTTCCCAACGGGAGATCGCCTATTTCGAAGTGGAAAACGGGACAGTACAGCCCCTGATCATCAGCGACACCGGCAAACCGGAAGCGCCTTAACCCTCGGGGTGCTGAAATCTGCTCACAAATCCTGCCAGCGCGGCACCGGCGAGAGGAGCAATAAGGTAAATCCAGATAGGGGTAAAGTTTTGTGTAGCTAGATTGGGCCCAAGCCCGGCAGCAGGATTAAAAACACCTCCCGACACAGGCCCGCCTGCAAAAATACCCGCAAGGTAAACAAACCCTATGGCCAGGCCAAAGTAAGAATTGCCTTTCGTTTTTTCTGCATACATCACATTCATAAATACCAGCGTAAGGACAAATGTGAACAGCAATTCGGTCAGCAGTACTTCTACTACTGAGGCGCTGTTGGCCGGAGAAAGGTGAAAGGTGAACGCATCATCCTGGACAAGCATTCCACCCAAAAACCCGCCTGCAATCGCCCCTACAAACTGCACGAGCCAGTATATGCCCGCTTCTTTCACAGCTATTTTTCCCCTGATATAAGCTGCGAGGGTAATGGCCGGGTTATAATGGGCTCCTGAAAGATGGCTTCCCATATAAGTAAGTGCCATAAGTGCTGCACCAACTGCTACAGGTGCAAGAATGGAGCCTGATCCATTGGCCAGCCCAATGGTCAGAACAAGCAGTACTGTGCCGATGAATTCAGTCAGATAGCTTTTCATTGCTGTTTTGTTGGGTGGGGATGAATATTGAATAACTGTTTAATAAAAAAACTTGTCTTTACTACGAAAAAAACTATATTTTGTAAATAAATATAGTTGCTAACTAAAAACTATTACCATGATTAAAGAATTTAAGGCTTTTATTATGCGGGGAATGCTTGATCTCGCTGTCGCTGTCATCATTGGCGGTGCTTTTGGCAAGATCGTTTCCTCTCTGGTCAACGATATTTCCATGCCTCCGATCGGGCTTGATGGGGAGTAAACTTCTCCGAATTGTATATCAACCTTTCGGGTGAGTCGTTTGACAATCTCGTCGCTGCCCGCGAGGCCGGGGTTATGGGGTTATTGCCTATGGTACTTTCCTTCAGACAATCATTGACTTCCTGCTGGTTGCCTTTGCAATCTTTATGGTGATCAAGGGCTACAACAGCATGCAGGCCAAACAAGAAGAAGCTCCGGCTGCACCTCCCGCACCTTTCAGGGGTACTTCGTTCTGTGTTCCTTTTCTGCAAGGTTATGTTTTAAACACAGAGACACAGAGGTCGCAGAGGAGTTGCTCTGTTTCTCCGTTTCTCTGTGTTCCTTTTCTGCAATGTTATGTTTTAAACACAGAGACACAGAGGTCACAGAGGAGTTGCTCCGTTTCTCCGTTTCTCTGTGTTCCTTTTCTGCAATGTTGAGTTTTAAACACAGAGACACAGAGGTCGCAGAGGAGTTGCTCTGTTTCTCTGTGTTTATTTTTTGACGCAACCGGATGTGAAACACAGAACGAAGTACCCCCACCGGGTGACACAGAGGTCGCAGAGGAGTTTCAGGAATTGATCGGGCTGCCGATCTGTATATTTTTGTACTCTTCGAGGCAGAAATCCACACAGGTGCGCACATAGTCCTCGGAAAAATCAAATGAGATTCCCGCCTTACGGTAAATTTCAGGGATGGGACATGTGTAACCGAGTTTCAATGCTTCCAGATACTGGTTTAATCCCTGTTGGGGATTCATTTTATAATTTCGCCAAATAGCCAGCGCGCCAAGTTGGGCAATTGCATATTCGATATAATAGAACGGTACATCGAAAATATGGCCTTGTTTAAGCCATAGATGTTGCCTCACTTCTTCATAACCTTCCCAGTTGACCGTATCGCCATGAAAGCGGACATAGAGTTCTTCAAACTTCAGGTTTCTTTCGTCGTGATTGCTTTCGGGGTTGTCATATGCCCATTGTTGGAAAGCATCGATTGTAGCAATCCAGGGGAAAACATCTATACACCGGTAAAGCTGGCTTTTTCGGGCGATGTCTGCCGCTTCAGGGGTTTCATAGAAAATATCGTAGTTATCGAGACATAGCAGTTCCATCGTCATGGAAGCAAGTTCGGCCACTTCCGACGGGGTCTGTTTAAGTACATCCAGCGAAATATTTCTCGTAAGGAATGAGTGGATAGCGTGCCCGCTCTCGTGGAGCATGGTGATGACATATTTGTGGGAGTTGGCGGCATTCATGAAAATAAAGGGAATGCCTGTTTCTGCCAGTGGATAGTTGTATCCGCCGGGTGCTTTGCCGGGGCGAGTGCCCAGATCGAGATAATTTCGCTCCTGCATGATACCGATCATCTTTCCAAGTTCAGGCCGAAGGCGGGAAAGTGCTTCAATGGATTTCCGGATCAGGTCATCAGAATCAGCGAATGGCGAAAGCGGCGTATCGGCGAAGATATCTACGGAAAGATCCCACGGTCGAAGTTCGGAAAGTCCCATTTTCGCCCTACGCTCTTCCATCAGTTCGCAATAAACCGGCTTGACTACTTTTTCCACGGCATCGTGAAAAGACCGGGTATCTTCAAGCGTATAGTCAAACCGGGACAACTGATCAAATTTGTAAGCAGTGTAGGAGGAATAACCCGCATTGTGAGCGATTTTGTTGCGGATTTCTACGAGTTGGCCAAATATATCGAGTAACTTGTCTCTTTCTTCGGCTCTGCGAAGGCGGAGCAGATCCCATACTTCTTTTCTCACTTCACGGTCGGGGTTTTCGAGATATACACCTGCTTCAGGTACCGTGATTTCTTTTCCTTCGAAGGAAATGGTCATATTGCCCATGATCTCCGTATGCTGTTGGGAAATGGTCGCTCCTTGTGATTCCAGCGCTACATTTTCCTCGCGAAACAGGGCAATTTCCCGCTTCAGGCTGCGGATAAAGGTTTTGTATTTTTCTGGATCAATGGATTCAAACCATGGGTTTTCAGCAATTTTGCGGTTGATCGTATTCCGGATAACCGAAACCTGAGGGATAACAGCCGTAATAAAATACTGATAATCCTGCTTATATTCTGCTTTCAGGGTATTGCAGGTCATGCGGATATAGCGCCAGGCCATTTCCTCCGAAACAATGGAGTCCAACTCATTTACTTCCAGCAAAAACGCTTCTAAAGCCGCTGTCGAGTCCGGGGTTACTTTTAATAACTGGGTGTAATAAGGTTCAATGGATTCCCACGTAGTCAGGGAAAAGTCATAAGGAACCACTTTTCTTTTAAGCCTGGGATCCGTAATCTCAAGGAATTCCTGCATTTTTTCTACAATTAGTCGAAGGTATAAAAAAGGCACTGTAAATATGGGGCCGAAAGGTACACATTTACGATAAGGAAAGACAATCTAATTATACCCGTGTACGGGATTGGTCTATAAAAAAAAAGAACCTGATGAATGTTGGCGCTTCATCAGGCTGCTGGTCCCATTCGGGACGCTAAACGTGCTTTTCCCTAACACAATGTAAACATAGCAGGTGAAACCCCGCCTGCAATGGAAAAATTTCACGGAAAGTAACGTTAGGAAATAAAAAAAAAACGCACTTTTCGCCTCTGGAAGCCAAATAATTGAATATTCTGGTAAATATTGGTAATATCACAGGGTGAGGGCCAATCAATCAAACACAGGTGGACAGGATAAAAAAAATATTTCATTCTCTTTCTCCGACGGAAGTGCGTTACCTCAAAAGTTACCTTACCGCCTTCCACAACCGGGGAAAAAACCGGGCGTTGGACATGATCGAAATCCTGGAACAAAACCAGGACATGGACAACCGGCAGATGTCAGAAGCGCTGTATGGCGACCCCCAGTCAAAAGCTTTTATTATGCTCAAGGGACGTGTGCTGGAAAAAATGCTCGAAACCTTAAGTCTGAGCGTAAATTTTCACAACAACCCTGTGTTCCGGGAAGACCCCGCCGCATTTGAAGCCATTAACCTCCAGAAAAACCTTATCTATGCCTTTCTCCTCCGGCGACGTGGACTGGAAGAACAGGCCCGCGAAATTTTGGAAAAATGCGCCAAAACTGCCGAAGAACACGCATTCCCCGAATACAAACTTCTCGCCCTGATCAATCTCCGCAATTTCTCTTCCTCCGAAAAAGAGGTCGTATGGTCCTATAAACAGGAAATAGAGGACGCATTCGAGCAGTTTCATACCGATATCATCGGGTCGGGGATTTTTGACGAGTTCCGCGTGCTTCAGGCTGACTCCACCTCCGGTGATGAGGAAAAAGAATCCTATCTCACGCAAAAAACATTGGAACTCGAACAGCGCCTCGACAAAATGTACAGCGCCCGTTCGCATTATTATTACCTCGCCATCAAAGTCTATCTCCACGAATTTCGCGAAGAATACAGCATCGTAAAACAGGTGCTCGAAGAAATGATCGAGTTGCTTCACTCGCATCCGGGCGTGGGTTCGAAAAATCGACTGGGCATTCCCCTGCATCAGCTCTCCGGTGTGGAAGTGCGGATGGGAAATTATGAAGCCGCCATCCATGCCGCCAATCAGGCACTGGGTTATTTTCACCCCCACAAACGCAATTACCTCTCAGCTTCCATCTATAAACTATTTGCCTGTATCTACGATGGAAATCTGTCCGAAGCCAAAAAAACACTCGAAAGCCTGGCCTGGTTTCAAAACCACAAACACCTAGACTCCCTCAACGGAATCGTCTCCTATATTCAGGCCTGCGTAATGTTTGTGGAAGGCGATTACAAAAAAGCGCAGCGGATTCTATTTGAGGCAACCGAACTTCTCAGCGACAAAGCGGGCTGGAATGTCGGAATCAGGGTTTTTGAAATTCTGATTCTGATTGATATGGACCTTGCAGACCTGGCCTCCGCCAAGATTGAAAGCCTGCGCAAACATATCGGCAAATACGAGGTCGAAGAGCGGATCAAGCTGATTTACCGCTACTTCAATCTGCTGGAACGCCAGTCATTTGACCTGACCGAAACCAATGCCGAGATGGAAGAAACTCTCCGGAAAATGGAACTCGAAGCGCCCTGGACAGCTTTAAACCACGAAGTCATCCGCTTTGAAGCCTGGGTGGAAGCCCGGCTAAATAAAACCGACTTTTATACCTGTCTCCTTCGCTCGCTGAAAATGCATTCACCCAAATAGATATGGATTTGCCACACGGAAATATCGTTGTTACGGGTGCTACCGGCTTTCTGGGTTTCCGGATTCTTGAAAGACTGGCAGAAAGTGGTTTTCCGGGGAAAATTATCGCAGCAGGCCGAACCATGAAACCCGGAGCCATAGTCACCGGCGAAAATATAACCTACCTTCTGGGCGATCTTTCCGATCCTGCTTATGTGGAATCACTTTTCTCCCACTCCCCCCGATACGTGATCAACTGTGCCGCACTCTCGTCCCCGTGGGGAACCTACGAGGAGTTTTTTCATGCAAATGTGCTTTCACAGCAACACCTGATTGCGTTTTCGGAGAAATACCGTATCTCGCGGTTTGTCTATATCTCCACCCCCAGTATGTATTTTGATTTTCACCACCGATGGAACATACGTGAATCGGATCCGTTGCCCCGGAAATTTGTCAACCATTATGCCGCTACCAAAAGAGAGGCAGAAATCCTGCTCGAAAAATCTTCGCTGGAATGGATATCCCTTCGCCCGCGCGCACTTACCGGTCGTGGCGATACCGTCATCATGCCACGGGTGATTCGCGCCTGCGACGAGGGCAAGCTCAGGGTAATAGGCAAGGGAGACAACCAGGTGGATATTACCCCGGTATCTAATGTTGTCGATGCAGTCATGCTGGCACTTTCTGCGCCTGTACAGGCCTGCGGCCAGCCCTATAATATCTCCAACGGAGACCCCGTGCTGCTCTGGAAAATGCTCGGAGGGGTACTCCAAAGACTCAACCGCAACTTGCCCGACCGAAAAGTGCCTTTTGCCGTAGCTATGGCTGCTGCAACGCTGATGGAAACCACGGCGCGACTAAGCCGGGCAAAGAAAGAACCAGCTCTTACCCGGTATAGCGTAGGCACGATTGGGCTTTCCTTTTCCATGGACATTACCCATGCAAAAAACCGGCTGGGTTATACCCCCCGGCAATCGGTAGCGGAAGCGATAGACGAATTTGTGGAATGGTATAAACAACACTGATATGACGCAGGTCAGACTATTGCTCAAAACGGCAGGATACTGCCTTGCAAAAGAACATCATGCGATACGCGGCGGGAAAAGGAAAGATATCCGCTTCCCTGCATTGTATGCGGTGATTGAGCACCCTGTCAGGGGATGGGTATTGTTTGATACGGGGTATTCCCATCGCTTTTTTGAGGCTACATCGCATTTCCCGGGGAAGGTTTATAAATGGATGACTCCGGCCTTCCTCCGTCCGGAGGAAGAAGCGGTAGCTGCCCTAAAGCAGATGGGTATAAATCCGGCGGATATACAGCATCTGATTGTCTCTCACTTCCATGCCGATCATACCGGCGGGCTCTGCGATTTTCCACGGGCAAATTATTACTGCTCGCTTGCAGCCTTTGACCAGGTTACGCGCCTGAAAGGCATGCGGGCGGTGCGCCGGGGGCTGCTCGACGGGCATTTGCCGGAAGATTTTGCCCGCAGGGCAGTATTGGTCGATACTGGAAATTTTGCGACAAAAACCGACCCCGACCTGGGAAAAATGACCGACTTGTTTGGCGATGGAAGTATTCTCCTGCCTTCCCTTCCCGGTCATGCCGCAGGTCAGATCGGTGCTCTGCTCAACACGGATCAGGGGAAAGTACTCCTGGCTGCAGACGCGCTCTGGCTGATGGGAAATCTGACACAAAACATGCTCCCCAGCCCACTGGTAAAACTGTTTTTTCACTCATGGAAAGATTTTAAAGGGAGCCTGGGCAGGCTGAAGAAATTTAATCAAAATCACCCCGAAATTCCCATCATACCCACCCACTGTGAAAGTACCCTCGCAGAATGGATACCGCGTTTTAGCTGAATCTAAAAAATCCCCCCGAAAAATGAACCCATCTAAGCCCATCTCAATTCTTGGTATGGGGAAGTATCTTCCCCGTAAGTGTGTGACTTCTGTCGAACTGGAAAAAAAACTGGGTATTCCCGAAGGCTGGGCTACCCGCTTTTCGGGCGTGGAAGTGCGTCATTACAGCGATGGAGAAAGTAGTGCCGAAATGGGGGCCAGGGCACTTGAAGAGGCACTGGACCGCGCAGGTTTACATTTCGAAGAACTGGATCTTTTGCTCTGTGGTTCGGCTACATTTGATTACCTGATCCCCAATCAGGCGTGTATGATCAAACACGAGGTAAAAGGCGGAACCAATTGCGATACCCCCGCCATTTCCATTGACAGTACTTGTCTGAGTTTTGTGGCTGCTTTTCAAATGGCCGCTTCCTTGCTGGACGGCATGCGCTACAAAAAAATCGGAATTGTAAGCGTGGAACTTGCCTCCAATGGCCTTAACCCCAAAGACTGGGAGACTTCCACACTGTTTGGCGACGGAGCGGCAGCAGCAGTACTTGCCTGGACGCCGGAAATGCCGGGAGGTGTGATTAAGGCCGATATGAAAACATGGTCTGAGAATATTTTTTCCACCCATGTAAAAGGCGGTGGGAATGCGTATTTCTTTCGCGATCACCCGTATTCACCCGAATTGCATTCATTTGCGATGGAGGGAAAGTCATTGCTGCGAATGGCCAGCGCGAAAATCCCTATATTTATGGAATCCTTTTTTTCCGATCTGGACATGGAGATTACGGACGTCGAATTGATTATTCCCCACCAGGCCAGTAAGATCGGGGTGGAGCTGTTTTTCCGAATGTACCCTTTTCGCAGAGAGCAGTTTTTTGGTAACCTGAGCACACATGGAAACTGTATTTCCGCATCCATACCGATGGCGCTTTACGATGCCATTGAAGCAGGGAAACTGGAGCGCGGGCAGACCTGTATGATTTGCGGCACCTCAGCGGGTTTTTCTATCGGTGCGCTGCTGTTTCGGTATTGAAGGCGACAAAAAGGAAATGAAAATCAGAAATATTGAAAAATCCCAATCCTTCTGTATTTTCACGATGATTGCTACAAATGTCCCAAATCCATCGATCCATAAACTTTTATTAAATCAATATATGAAAAAGCTGATCCCGTTGTCTCTTCTAGTCTTTTTCGTACCGTATGATGTGTGCACGCAAAGCTTCTCCTGGGTGGGGTCGATGGGCGGTGCAAATACAGATAAAGGATTTGGTATTACAACTGATGCTTCCGGAAACAGTTATACAACAGGGCTTTTTTCCGGAAACGCAGATTTTGACCCGGGAGCAGGTGTACTCAATATTTCTTCGATCGGTACTACCGACATTTTTATTCAGAAAACAGGGCCATCAGGAAACCTCGTATGGGTAAAAAATATCGGAGGAGCTACTTTTGGTTGTGGCGGATATGGAATCGCAACTGATCACCAGAACAATATTTATATCACGGGTTATTTTGGCGGGACGGTTGACTTTGATCCGGGGGCAGGTTCGTTTAATCTCACTTCTGGCGGGAGTGATGATGTCTTTTTACTAAAACTTGATGACGCAGGTAATTTCCTGTGGGCTAATGCGATGGGTGGAAACAAATCAGACATTGGGCTGGCTGTGGCAACTGATCCTTCCGGAGATGTGATTATCACCGGATACTTCGAGGGAACAGCCGATTTTGACCCTACGGGCGGAGTTTCTAACCTGACCTCGGCAGGATTTATAGATATTTTTATTCAAAAAACCGATGCCTCCGGGAATTTTCTCTGGGCAAATTCAATCGGTGGAGCCGGCTTTGAAGAAGGACATGCCCTTGCCACAGATAGTTCCGGGAATGTAATTGTCACAGGTTATTTTGAAAAAACGGCTGACTTTGATCCGGGTGCCGGGACTTCTTCACTTACTTCGAATGGGGGAGCAGATATTTATGTGCTTAAATTGGATCCTACAGGCGCATTCCTTTGGGCAACACATTTTGGAAGTGCCTCTGATGATGGGGGGCATTCCATTGCAACGGATTTTAAAGGAAATATCTATACGACCGGATATTTTGCCGGCACCACAGATTTTGACCCGGGACCAGGCACCCTGAGTCTGTTCCCCAAAGGTTCCACAGACTTCTTCGTGCAAAAATCAGATCCTTCCGGAAATTTTCTCTGGGCCAATGCGACCGGAGGTACAAGCACAGATCTCGGGGCAGGCATTACTACGGATGCAACAGGGAATATGTATCTCGCGGGTTACTTTAGACAAACCGTTGATTTTGACCCTGGGCCCGATACGGTAAGTGTTACTGCTGCTGGTGGGCTGGATATTTTTGTACTGAAGTCAGACAGTGCAGGAAATCTGCTTTGGGTGAAAACTGCGGGCGGAACCAGTGGCGAAGCGGCTGAAGCCGTTGCAGTTGATGACATGGGAAACGTATATACAACCGGTCATTATACAGAAACCGTTGATTTTGACCCGGGAGCAGGGACTGCTTCGCGTACGGCGGTCGGCAGCAATGATATTTTTATATTAAAACTGGGGGAGTTTGCAGACAAAATATCCGACAATGCCTGGAATCATAATTTTCGTCTATATCCCAATCCTTCTTCCGGAAAATTTCGCATTACTTCTGCAGAAAACCTGGTGGAAGCTGAGGTAAATGTGCTGGATATGGCAGGAAAGCTGGTGCTCCGTCAGTCTTTTCAAAATACAACTGAAATGGAACTGATTCTGGATGTGTCGCCGGGTATTTACTTCATCGAAATAGTTGGATCTAAGGGGCGAGCCGTGCTGATTTCAAATGTGATTGAATAGAAGGTAGCTCCTAAGTATGTATATTTATGCCTGATGGCGGAATCTCACGACATACCTCTGCTTGTCATTGCCTGTGCCAATAGTCCGCAGGCAGGCCGCAGGCTGGATAACCTTGTTCTGGAACGTCGCAAAATCAGTACTTTCCTCAATCCCTCCCAGGTGAACGCGCTGTGTGAGGTGAAGGAGGAAGGCGAAACTTCTATGGAAGAATTTTTCCGCCTGATCAATCAGAATGACAACAAAAGCAGGATTCGCCTGATCCATTTTGCAGGCCATGCGGATGACAAACATCTCGGGCTGATTTCTGCTAACGGTGAAGTGCAGCCTTTTGATGCGGAATCTCTGGCCGGATTTCTGAAAAATATTCCTAACCTGACCCTGGTTTTTCTCAACGGCTGTACGACGTCTGCATTTAAGGATTACCTCCTGAATGATTGTGCGCCGCTGCTCATCGCTACCCACAGACCGGTTCCCGACCGGCTGGCGCTGGATTTTACCCAGGCTTTTTACGATGCCTTTGCGCTCAATTATATGTCTGTAAAAGCCGCATTCGAATCTGCCCGGATGGCGATTGAATCTGTAGATTATAAAGATGTATGGGCGGCGTTTCGGGGGTCATTTGACTTTGCCGGCGACGATGAGGAAGAAGACCGGTTTTTGTGGGAATTGTATGTTCGACCCGGAGAAACAGCCGCACTTGAATGGAAACTGCTGGACACCAAAAAAGCAGGCGATGAAAACCTAACAGCACTGGAAAAATCTCTTCAGGAAAAAGAATCACAACTCCGCCAAAGCAGTAAAACGGAAGCAGAGGTAATCGAAGAACTGAAGCAAAAACACAAAGACAATCCGGCGGTACTTGCTGCGCTGGAAAATCCCGCTGTAGCCACCGCGATGGCGCAGCCATTCCTCGGCAGTGGCGGCCCGGAAGTGGAAAAACTAAAAGAAGAAATTGCCGCAATTCAGAAAAAAATTGCCGGAAGCCGACTTCGCAATACGCAGAATATCCTCCGGAAAAACCTTATTCATTTTAACTTTCATCCCCAGCGCAATTTTCCCGGCGTGCGATTTCAGGATCGTGTAAAGATGATCTACGTCCGTGGTGCAAAAGGAGACGGGCAACAATTACTGCTGCGCGTTATTCAGCGTCTCGGAGGGTTGTATGACGGAATTAAACCCGCATCATTTATCGAGTTTGCTTTCAGGGAACATGCAATCGACCCGGTTCCTTCTGCCACAAATATATGGCAACTGACCGCCGGAGCGCTTGGACTTGGTACGCTGCAACAGCCAGCCACTGTCTGTCAGCATCTATCCGAAGCATTGCAGACTCAGCATGTGGTAATCCGCTGGGAAAATTTTCACGAATGCCTGCCCCGCGAGCGAAAAACTATTATGCAGACCTTTTGGGGTGGATTAAACCAGCACCTGATTCTACCCAACAATGACCGGAGACTGCTGATATTTCTCGTAGAAAATACCGATAAAAGAGAAGATATTAACCCCGATCCCATAAATGGAATCCTGCTTGAGCCGCTGGCCGGAATCAGTACTGAGCCACTGCTTCTGTTGCCGCCGATTGACCTGCTGCACAAAAATCAACTGGAAGGATGGATTCAGCATCTGAAGCTGGATGAACAATTTGCCCTCACCTATCTGACTACTATTGATGACCCAACCGGCAACAACGGAAAACCATGGCTCGACGACTGGGTAGAAAAACCAGTGGAAATCGTACTTGAAAAAATCTTCAAAACCTTTGCCCAAAGCTCCGTACCCTGGAGTTAACTTTATGTGATATGGAAGAAAAAAATATACAGAATCTGGCCTACAAAGGCTCCGCGTTGCAACATCCACAGACCTTCGAATGGGCCGAACTCAACGGAAAAACTCCCCAAAAGGAGACCATTGCACCCTATATTCCCAATAATGAAATTATCGAAGCTGTGGCGCTGATGCGTATCCTCAAGCGTCCGCTTCTGCTCAAAGGCGAACCCGGTTGCGGAAAAACCCGGCTGGCAAAAGCCGTGGCATTTGAACTCTACGGAGAATCCTACCACAACTACTACTTCGAATGGAATATCAAATCGACCTCCAAAGCGAGGGATGGTCTTTTTACCTATGACTATGTAGGCGAATTACGCGACGCACAGTTTCAGGATACAGAAGACCGTAAAAAAGCACCCAAAACACTGGCTGAGAAAAAAGAAGCCAAAAAATCGTGGCGCGAATTCGGGCCGCTGGGACAGGCATTTCAGGTGTCCACCAAAGCACATCCGGCGATCCTCCTGATTGACGAAGTGGATAAGGCCGACATAGATTTTCCCAATGACCTGCTGCTCGAACTCGATCAACTTCGGTTTACGGTTGATGAGACTGGCGAGGAAATACAGGCAGGTTATCCACCGCTTATTTTCATCACCAGTAACGACGAAAAAGAACTGCCAAAGGCATTCCTTCGCCGTTGTCTTTTTCATTTTGTGGAATTCCCTTCCGTTTCCGTGTTGCAGACCATTGTCAGGGCCAATTTTCCATTTCTCGCCGAAAGCCTGGTTCAGACAGCCGTAAGGCGGTTTGACACGCTGAGGGAGGATATGAAAAAAGAACTCAATACGGAGAAAAAGGTATCCACCAGCGAACTGATTGACTGGGTAAGAGTGGTGAATTATTATTTCCTGGAAGAAGTGCTTGCCGGGCTGGAGGAAAAAGTGCGGGATCAAAAAATCGAAAACCCCGAAAAATTGCCGGAAATGATCGCCGGGCTGTTTCATGGCGATATTCCCGAAAAAGATATGGATGCTGTGCGCAAAAATGTGGCTGCTGCCATTGACGGGCTGGATGCTTTGGATTCCGAATTTCCCCGAAAACTGGTCGCAGCACTTGCCGATGATATGATCGCCCGGCTGGTAGAAAAACTGGACAAAGGACATATTCTCTACCACCATGCCCTGATCAAGAGTTATACCGATTATCAGCTTCACATAGCCAAAGCCAAAAACCTGACAGGAACCCGTTAGCATGAACCCACCTCCCGAATCCCTGAAACTTTTGCTCTGGCGTGTATTTTCGCGCCTTCGCACAGAACTGGATCTTCCCGTGGGGGTGGACGAATATCACCTCCTGCTGGAAGCGCTGGAGAATGGTTTCGGCTGGGAAAACCGCGACAGCCTGGCCCGCCTTTGCGAAACCATCTGGCTCAAAAACCCTGCCCACCGCGGTTTTCTCCGAAAAGCGCTGGATGAAGCCATTCGAAGTCAGATCGCTATGATTGATATCGGGGAAGCGAATAAAGAAAAAAAGGAATCCGAAGTTCCCGTTTCGGAAACAGAATCAAAACCCCGGGAAGAAAAAAAACAGGAACCCCCAAAAGATAAACCACAGGAGAAAAAAGAAGAACCCCAAAAACAGCCGCAGACAACTTCCGAAGCGCGGGCACAGGTGGAAACGGAAGCTATTGGTCAGGTGCTTGATCTGAATCTGCCCGAAATGGCAACTTTACCGGATACAGGTGTACCGGCGGGTTTTCTTCTCGATGATTCTTACCTTCCGCTTTCGCTGCGGGAAATGAAACAAAGCTGGCGGTTTCTGCGCAATCCGGTGAAGGGCGGAAGCTCAGAGGAAATAGATATCCACGAAACCGTGAAAAATATTGCCCGCGACGGGATGTTTACCGAGCTCTCATTTCGCCCTTCGACGATCAATAAAGGCCACCTGTTGATACTGGTTGATCACGGAGGTTCTATGGCCGCTTTTGATTTTCTGGCAGACCAGCTTGTGGCTTCGGCCCGGAAGGGTGGGGGACATGAAGACGCGGAAGTTTATTATTTCCGGAATTGCCCACAAGGGTATTTGTACAAAAACCGGAGTCATGTGGAAGGATTTGCACGAACCCGCATCTGGCTGAAAAACCGCTCGGAATATACCGCTGTGCTGATTTTCAGCGATGCCGGCGCAGCGAGGGGAAACTTTGACTCCATCAGAATAAATCAGACAATGGTTTTTCTGCGGGAGTTAAAATCATATATCGGCAAAATCGCCTGGCTCAACCCTGTTCCTTCATACCGCTGGGAAGGAACCTCTGCCACCGAAATCGCCCGTCAGGTACCCATGTATGAATGTATAAGCCCGAAAGAAGCCATGCTTCACGCGGAGGCCTGGCGCAGCGGCCTTGACCGTTCGGTTCAGATTCTGAAAGGTAAACCCCAACTATAATCCATTCAATATGCTTCCACCGGAAATACCTGTCCCCCGAGACCTGCCTGTCAGCAAAGAAGGCATGGAGGAAGTGGAATATCTTCGCCTGGAAGCCTGGTACAACCGCTTCCGCAATGAACCTTCTGGCGGATACCATCCGGAGGGACACTGGTTGTTTGCCTGTCATGCTGCCTTTCCGGTATTGCTTACACCAGAACTTCTGTACCACCTCTGGCTCAATTTCCGGACGTTCCCGGCGGAAAGCGGAGAGATTCTGTATATCCCCTACATAGCAGTTTCTGATTTGCTTTTGTCTGATCTGGTAAAAGAAGTCAGTACAGGAATGTACGAAATGTATCCGGGAATCAGGTTTGCCCTGTTGCAATACCTTCAGCAGACAACGGCGGCGGGTGGCCCGGAGAGAATCCGTCAGATCGCAGGACTGGTAAAAGCATGGGCCGAATTACGGCTGACAGGAACCGATGATCGTACGCAGGCGTTTCGCGAAACCCAGCAGTGGGCGACCGAAGTATATCTCAACCCCGCAGCCGCGATACGGCAGGTGTATGGCGATATGCAGAAAGCCTACGAAAAGCAGGACGCCCACGCGCAGTTGCGCCTCAACGCCAGGCTCGAAAATCTGGAAAAACAATACAGACTCCGGCTTCAGGTAAATCCCGATACAGATTATGCTGCTCAGTTGCAGCATCTGCTCAATTACAGCCAGGGAACCAAAAACCTGCTCTATGACCGCACAGAAGCTGCGATTACTGCTTTCAGCCGTATTCCCGAACCCGATCTTCGGGCAGTAACAGGAAACACCTTTCAGGGGGCACTCACGATCCCCCGCGAAGTGGGCGGGAAACTGCGTAGGGAAAAGCCGGGACCCGGCCACGACGGAGAGCAGATTTATGCACTCATTGTGGGGATTGACATTCACGCTGATGCCAATATCCCGCAACTCAGCGGCTGTGTCAACGACGCACGAAGTGTAGCCGACTACCTTCGTAAATATCATGGCCATAAAGATCTCCGTATTATTACCCTTATCAACCAGGAAGCTACTTTCCAAAATGTAATCCAAAACCTCCGCGAACACTTCCGGCTGGCGGGACCTGAGGATGTCGTGTTTTTTTACTTTGCCGGTCATGCAGATTTGCGCCGCACGTATCCCAAAGAATTTCGCCAGCAGTTTTCCTCTGAGAAAGAACCCGGACTGGTTTGTTATGACGGAACGCAGGCTGGGTATGATAATATTTTGTTTAATCTCGAACTGGCCGTATTGCTGGAGGAAGCGGGAAAACGGCAACCACATATGACTGTCATTATCGATTCCAATTATGGCAGCCAGATGACGAGTGTTCCCACAGCCCTTCATATTCCGGAAGGAAATTATCGCGGAGGAGAGAACAGCGGGTATTCGGATTTTATGTATGAATATTTTCAGGGAAATGCCGGCCAGACTGTGCGTTTCCAGACGTCTCATATTGTGCTTTCCGCTACACGTGATGATAAAGAATCTTCCAATGAAATCAGCGATGGGGGTAGTTCCGGAGGACTTTTTACCCGCACCTTGCTTCATGTTCTGGAGCAAAATGAAGGAAGTATCTCTTATTCTGATCTGATGAGACAGGTACAGACCCTGATTAGAAATAAACAGCCGAATCAGAACCCTGTTCTCATTCCGCGAAATAGCTTTGATACCCGTCAGGGTTTTCTGGGAAAAGAAGTGCCCCGGACAAATAACTTTGACCGCTATCAGGTTTCATTCTCCGAAGAAAAAGGCTGGGAACTGGCAGGCGGTATTCTCGATGGGTTAAAAGAAGAAGAGATTCTTCATCTTGAGGATGATTCCGAAGGATTTTTTCGGATAACCCACCTCGGGCTTCAGGTATCATTCGGAGAAATGAACGGCAAAACTCCCGCAGATAAGGGCGATTTTTTCGTTGTACAAAACCCTTATTCGACCACTCCGATACATGTTCGTGCTGACTTTTCGATTCGCCAGCTTGTCGAACCCACTGACGAAACCGCATGGCTGAAATTTGTCGAAGCCGGTGAGACCGCAGATTGCGAAGCCATAGTTGAAGACGAAAAAATCCTGGTCCGGGGAACTGACATCACAGCGTCAGCGGAGGTCAGACTGGATGCAGTTTCACTTCTTGCTGCCTTTCGACAGATCAGGAAGTGGTATATTCTGAAAAACCTCCAAAATATCAGGGAGGATGTTGGCCCCGAAGATTTTTGGGTGGAATTTTTAATTCAGCGCGGAGAAAAAGAAGAAATGATTCAGTCAGACGCGATTTCGGTTGATATGAAGAGCGAGGAAACCGTAAAACTGAAAGTCACAGCGGGAAACCGGACGCCGGAAAAAATCCACATGGCGTTATTTCACCTGAAAGATAATTTTGAAATTCTTCCGCTCGGTAACCAAACCTATGAGCCGGGAGAGGAAACGCCGGAGTTTGTTTTTGACAATGGACAAGAATACGAACTTGCGCTCCCGCTGGAAAAAGAAAACGAAGAATGTATCATTCTGTCGGTTATTTCCCTGACAAAAATAGACCACCGGATGATGTACCAACCGGGGCTGGAGCCGGTAGTTTACAGATAAAAACCAGGCGTTATGCGTAATGATTATGATATAGAACGGAATAACCCACTAGCCTGGACCTCCCGGCAGGTGCGAATCCGGTTGCAGAGAGCGGCGCCTGAAAAACCTAAGGTGGCGCACCTCTACGCACTACTGGTCGGAATAGACCAGTATCCCTCCCTCCCGCCGCTGGCGGGATGTGTAAACGATGTCGTGGCTGTTGAGGAATTTCTCAATGGCCGGGTGGATCATTCTCTTGCACAGATGGAAATCACCACACTTCTCGATCAGGAGGCTACCCGTGAGAATGTGATTTCGCAGTTTGAGAACATCGCTTCGAAGGTAGAAGAAAACGACACCTTGCTGTTTTTTTTCGCAGGATACGGCTCCCAGGAGCCTGCACCGGCCGAATTTCGCGCAGAAGAAACAGACAGCCTGAATGAAACCATTGTGCTTTTCGACAGCAGAATGGGACGGGGAACAGACCTGGCAGACAAGGAGATTGCTACACTTCTTGAACAGGTAACTTCAAAAGGAGCTCATGTAGTTGTGGTGAGCGATTGCAGCCATAATGATAATACCGAAGCCATTACGGCGGAAAACTGCCGGGTTGCGCCACGTTACCCGCGTATTCGCCCCATTACGTCGTATATTCTTCCCGGAACTTTTCAGTCAGCCTCTTCCAAAAGCAGTTCATCCTACTCGGGAATTGTATTCCCCGTGCCTGACTACTATTCCTTATCAGCAGTTTCGGGCCAGGAAGCCGCCAAAGAGATTTTTATCAATGGAAAAGTACAGGGGATTTTTACAGCAACCCTCCTCGAAACGCTGCGCAGCAGTAGTGATATTTCCTATCGCGACCTGATTACCCGTTTGAAAACAAGAATGGCACAGCGCACCTCAGGGCAGGTACCGATGTTTGACTTCTTTGGCAACAGAGAGGAAGCCGCACATGTTTTGAACGGACTATTGCAACTGGAGATGACGGGTATCCAGATGACCTGGGACAAAAGCCAGTGGATTGTCAACCGCGGTCTTTCCCACGGATTCAGAGGCGAGGGCATAGAAGGTGAAACCATGATTCTGGCTGTTTACAGTCAGCATGATATATTTTTTGAAAAGCCATTGGGAGAAGCAGAAGTGATTTCGGTAGAAAATGGTTTTTGTGTGGTGAATACAGGAAATCTTTCACTTTCCCCCGGAGAACCCTATCGTATCCGGGTGGTAAACGTGCCCGTTTTGCCCGTAAAAATCCATTTCTCCGGCGAAGAAGAACAGGCAATTACCCTGAAGAAAGCATTTTTGAGTTCGCGTGAAGCCATTTATCTGAAAGAAGTGAACGAACCTCCGCTGGCAGATTATCAGATTGTCGCAGAGCCCGGGCGGTTTTCCATTCTGCGGCCCTCCGACCGTCGTGAAAAACCGTTGCTGCCACCGGTAGATGGTTCGGGCTATGAAGCCGCGCTGGAATCTATCCGGCAGATCAATCATATCGCCCGGTGGCGACAGATACTGGAGTTATCCAACCCCGGGAGCGGACTCGAAAATGATTCAATCCGTCTGGAAATTTTTCCTGTTGAAGGGGATACACCCATTTCAGGGGAAACGCTCACCTATGCTTCCTGGGAGCAGGGCGTGGGATTTCGGGTAAAACTTATCAACCAGGCGCCCCGGCGGCTGTATGTGTCATTATTGTTTCTGGCGGGAAGTTTTGAGATCAGTTCACAATTTTTGCCGGAAAGCGCTGTCTGGCTGGAACCCGGCGAAGAAGTATGGGCGCTGGACGGAAACCCCTTCCGCGCAGTTGTAAACGAGCAGTTGATCAAAGAGGGCGTTTTCGAGGTTCAGGAAATATTTAAGCTCATTTATGCTGCTGACACATTTAACCCACGCTCCCTTGAGCAGGCAGGTATAGAGGAGATTCAGCAACCTGTAAGGGGTTTGAAGGAAACCGGCTCTAGTTTTCTGTTATTCGCAGGCCGCACAGTCTATTTTGACTGGAATACAAAAGAAGTGCCTTTGACAGTAAGGATGGAGCGGTGATGGTTTCCTAAACTCACATCTATGGAACCATTTTTTCAAACAATCCGGCAGATGATCGCGATTTCAGATCAAGAAATCAGCGCCTTCGCCGAAGGCTGCATCAGGAAATCTTTCCGCAAAAATGCCCTGTTGGGGGAACCAGGAAAGGTGCCTGAGGAAATTTTTTTTATTTTAAAAGGGATGGTAAGGGTAATCGTATCAGATATCAAAGGAGAGGAGCATACCGTACATTTCGCCCTTGAAAATCAGTTTATCGCTGATTATTCGGCGTTTATGCAAAAGATTCCTTCGGTCTATAGTTTACAGGCAATTGAACCACTTGAGGTGGTTGTGCTTCCCCGAAATATCATCGAGTGGGGATATGCCAACCTCAGCCAGGGAGACCGTCTGGGGCGGCTGGTAGCAGAATTTTATTTTGTTTACCACGACAACCGAATCAAAAATATGTATGCCCGTACACCCAAAGAGCGATATGACACCATTACCCAGGTATTCCCCAATATTCACAACCGGGCACCTCAGCATATGATAGCCTCTTATCTGGGCATTACACCCGTTCACCTGAGTCGCCTGAAAAAAGGTGCTTTGGGAAAAACATAAACAAATGTTATCGTTTTGAGCCAGGCCGCACGCCGAAATTTGCTTTCAAAACGAGACTATGAATTTATCTTCATCTGAAAAAAAACGTCTTCTCTGCAAATATGGTACCTGGGCCGTAGTTACCGGAGCTTCCTCCGGAATGGGGCGGGAAATCGCCGTTTTACTTGCCCGGGCAGGATTTAAACTTATACTCACAGCCCGCCGGCAACAACAACTCGAAGCGCTGGCAGCAGAACTCAAAACAAATTATCAAACCGAAGCGCGGGTAATTGAGGCCGATCTGTCCCGGGAGGAAGAAAATCAAAGCGTAATGGACGCAACAAGAGATCTTGATGTGGGGCTGCTGGTTGCCGCTGCGGGCTATGGTACTTCGGGAGACTTTCTCAAATCTTCATTGTCGGAAGAACTCAATATGCTGGAACTGAATTGTGTTTCACTATTTAGACTTACCCATCATTTTTCCCTTAGGTTTCAGGAGCGGGGTAGGGGCGGAATCATTTTTCTGAGTTCGATCGTCGCTTTTCAGGGAGTTCCCTATGCGGCGCATTATGCAGCTACCAAAGCCTATGTGCAGTCGCTGGCGGAAGCCCTTTCGGTCGAACTGAAGCCATTTGGCATTGATGTTCTGGCCGCAGCGCCCGCTCCGGTTGACAGCGACTTTGCCGAAAGAGCCGGGATGCAGATGAATCTCGCCATGAAACCGTCTGAAGTTCCTTTACCTGTGCTCAAAGCCCTGGGCAGAAAAACTACCGTTTTACCGGGGTTTCTGACCAAATTTCTGGTGAGTTCATTGCGCACCCTGCCCAGATGGGGTAAAATCAGGGTGATGAAGCTTGTCATGGGAGGAATGACAGCACAAAAAAGAGGCGTGTAAAAATGACTTTTATCACTCTGACCTTACTCTGTGATCTTTGTCACGGGAGACAAGACTATCAACTCCTATCTTCACGGAATAAGCTGTTTATTTTTTATTTCGTAAGATTATGAAAGCCAAAATCAATATTAAAAACCTCCCCCTCGGTTATCAGTCGATCATTACCAACGGTACCCACACCATCGTCGGAGACGAGCCCGTGCCCAGTAAAGGTACTGACCTCGGGCTGGCGCCCACCGAACTTGTGCTTGCCGGACTTGCGCTCTGCAAAGTGGCTACCGTACGGTATATCGCCCGTCGCAACAACTGGGATATCCGCGATATTGACGCAGAACTGGAGCAGGAAGTGAGCAGAGGCGAAGGCGGAAAACTCGCAACTACCGTAAAGATCAATTTCCGGGTTGAAGGCGACCTTACCGAAGACCAGCGGGCAGAACTTTTGCGCCAGGCAGACAGGTGTTATGTTCACCGCATGCTAAACGGCGAATGGGACATTCAGTCAGCAACGATGAATGAGCCGGAGGCTGTATCGGAACCTGTGGTATAACATCTGTCGATATGCTTCGCCGGAAGCGTGAAATAGTAACCCCTGAACCGCATGGCTGGTAGGTATATTTTATATCCGGGTTTTTAGGAAATGTTTATATTTGGCCACTTTTCTATAAGCCCGCATGTATAAAATGAAAACACCCATTTCCTTTATCGCTTTTTCTCTGGCAATAATGGTAGCGTATGGCCAGATTTATATAGAAAAACAGACGCGGCACCGGTTTGCTCAGATGAATGTTGGTATTGACTTCCAGAGAAGTTTTGGTGGGGAAACTTCTTTTATTAACAGTCAGGGCATAACAGAGTCTTTCATGCTGCCGTCGCTTCAACGGTCGCGGGTTATTATTGGCGGTACACATTTTTGGGGACATGCCGATTTTTATATCGCTATCCCGCTGTATAATCCCAGCGTTAGATCGCAAAATCAGAATATTTCTTTTTCCAGCGGAGTAGAGACCGTATTCAAATATTATCCGTGGAGAATACAGAACCGGCGGCTCAGGCCGTTTGTGGGAACTTCCCTTGCACCATTTTATTATTCACAGGATAATCAGAACCTGCCGGAGAAAAGCGGGCCTGATCTTACCCATGTTGGTTTGCCAGTTGTGGGTGGGCTGACTTTCAATTACAACAGACATCTTTTCGAAATCAGCGCACTCTACAATTATTCGCACCGTCAAAACTATTATCTCAGCCTGTCGGATATTGCAGAAATACAAACTCCGCCATTATATGCTTCTGTTTCCTGGCGAATGATGCTGGAAACCACCCTCAGTGCGGAGAAGGATTGGGAGTCAGGCAAAACGCAAGAGGTTACTCAGATTCTTGCAGAGAAAAAGAAACTGAATGGCTTTTTTATAGGTGCGGGAATGTCTTCTGCCTGGTGGCTGGGAAAATCAAAATACAATCAGGCCTGGGATGCTGCGATTCCCCGCAACGGAATCTCGATTATGCCGGATTTTGCAATGGGTTACTATCTCCACAACCCGGATATTAATTTTTCTGCCAGCTATCGAAGATATGGTTACGGTATCGAAACTTATGGTGTGATCCAGAGATCTGTGCGCCAGTCTTTTGCTTTCGAAGTAACAAAATACCT
Organism: Bacteroidia bacterium; assembly: GCA_041391725.1. Taxonomy (GTDB): domain Bacteria; phylum Bacteroidota; class Bacteroidia; order J057; family J057; genus JAGQVA01. The sequence goes on along the minus strand of JAWKNL010000003.1, from coordinate 431,208 downwards.
GTTTGATTATCACGGCTTTGCTCCATTCGCAGGCCCTGTGGTATCTTTTGAAAACCTCACTTTTGCAGAGAAATACACAACCGGTGCTGTAAAGGAAATTCAGGATCAGTTGCCCGGATATGGACTTACTTTTGGCTGGGATATCCGACCCAATCGCCTGCAGGCTTTTCTGCTCCGCACCAACCTCCGTTATTTTCCCCGGTTAGTTTTAAAGGAAAATCCGGGTGAATACGATGTGAGCTTCCGGAATATCGAGTTCAACTTTATTCAACTCATCGTATATCCGGGACGGATGTTTTAGCAAATTCTACCCGGGTATCAGCCATTGACCATTCCCATTCTTTATTCTTCCAGCATTTTTACCGCCTGTTTTGCTGACGGAAGATCTGGTCTGATGGAAAGCGCTTTTTTGTATGCGGCCAGTGCGCCGGCTTTATCGCCTTTATTTAGCAAAACCTCTCCATAACTGTCCCAACAGTTGGCGATATCGGGGAACAATTCTGTATTCAACCGGAAAATATCCAGTGCCTGATCAATTTCATTTTTACTCAACAAGTAGTAACCGATATTGTTGAGGATAAGGTCTTTGGGATCAGAAGGATGGAAATTTTTGGTTAGCTCCTCAAAGTTTTCTTTTACATATTCTGCCCCGTGTTCCGAATAGGCCTGAAATACTGATAACATAGCAGGCAATGACGGAGGCTCAGGTGTGGCTCCCTTCAGGATTTTCATTATCCCCAGACTGATTTTTTCTGCTACAGGTTCATCCATATTTGCCAGCACTACGATACTGACATGCTCATTCAGCATCTCCAGGTGAACGCTATTATTTCCATTTGAACCACCTGCTATCGGTATTCCCCTTCCGGGCTGGTCATAGAAAGGCTGTATCTGTCTGAAAAAATCGTCAGATTCCCTCGATTGCTGACTTATTAGTTTGTCTCCGTAGAAAAAGTTGAGATAAAAAGCCATCACATCTTCAGCCGTAGCCCAAAATCCGCCATCGGGCTTGGGCTCCATCAGAAAGTACAGGTTATCTTCTATTCCGCCCAATGTTTGCAGGTAACCCACAGATCGGTCGGGGATAGATTTTACATTTTTTACATAAGTGTTTTCCAGTCCCAGGCGATCCACAATTCGCGATTGGATATTATCAGCATAACTTTCCCCTGTTATCTTTTCAATGATCGCCCCAAGCAATACATACCCGGTATTTGAATATTCGTCGCCTTCCCCCGGTGGGAAAAGCAGTTCCATACCCTGGGCAATACGGGTAATGGTGTCGATATTTTTCTGCTCAAACGGCAAATCAAGAAATTCCCTGCTGTGGTAATCTCCGAAACCGGATGTGTGGCTGACCAGATGCCGGATGGTGATTTTATCCGTGCCGGGCAGGGTAAATCCATCCAGAAAGCCGACCATTTTATCCTCCCAATTGAGTTTTCCTTCTTCGATAAGCTGTAAAATGGCTAACTGCGTAAAACTTTTATTCATACTCCCGATGATAAACTTTGTATCGAGGGTATTGGGAATGGCTTTTTCCCGGTCTGCCAGGCCAAAGGCTTTTTCGTACACCGGAACACCATTTTCAGCTACAAGTACCACCCCTGAAAATATATCCAGATCGAGGTATTGTTGTATGTAGCTGTCTATTTCTGCGGCTTGCTTAAAGGAATCATTTACTGCCTGTTTTTCCTGCTGTCCTGTCTGCGAACGGCATCCTGCCATTATCATGAGAAGTGTTGCGATGGGTAAGAAAGAATATTTCATTGTATGATGCTGTTGATTGAGGGCAAATATAAATTCACGGACAAGCCGTATGAGAAGAATGTGACAAATGACCCTGAGTAAGTTACAAAGACCTTCGTTTGTAACATCGCAGACCGGTTTTATCACAATGATCACGATCGGGCCTCTGGTATTCTGTATTTTGGTAAAATGAAAAATCAATTGCTGAAATGGGCTATCCATATATTGTTCTGGCTGGGCAGTACCTGGCTGATCGTGTCCAGTTTTTCCATTCAGTCCAAAGAAATCGAAATTACCAATGGCATAGAGACTGTGCGCATTGTTCGCGATGGCGGGCTTACGGCACAACTGACGACCTGGATACTGATTTCTGCGGTTGTGTTTTATACGATCGCAGGGGTTTTGGGCCGGTTAAGTCAGGGGAGGAACTGGCGATCAGCCGGGAAGTGGGCTTTTGCGATTTTGCCAGTCTCCGCTCTTGGGTATTACCTGTTTTACCTCCGGCAAAACAACCCCGCTGGCCCCATCCTTTCCTGGCAGATAGGCGTGGGTATTTTGGGATTTTATGTGATGGCTGCTGCTGCTTATGGCCTTTTTAAAGTATGGAAATATGCTGAAGAGCAGCGACAGAAGGTTTTATTGCAGAAAAATATCGCCGAACTTGCCCTTCTCCGCTCGCAGTTGCATCCTCATTTTCTGTTTAATGTCCTGAACAATCTGCTTTCCATGGTCGATCAGGTACAAAATCCCGCCCTTGCATCTGCAATCGACAAACTGTCTTATCTATTGCGGTATGTGGTGGATGAAACAGTCCGGCATCGGGTTCCTTTAAGAAAAGAAATAAACTTTATCCAGAGTTTCGCCGATTTGCAGGCGCTGCGATTTGAAAAGGACGAATTGACCTTTATTTTGGAAACCACAGGCGATAACGACTCACAGCCCATCGAACCGGGGATTCTCATTCCTTTTGTCGAAAATGCTTTCAAATATGGAACTGAACCAGAAAAGCCGGCAACAATTTTCCTCCGGATAGATATGACAGCACCCGGCAAAGTGTATATTGAACTGACCAACCCGGTGAACCCGGAAATGCGAAAAACACCATCCGGCGGTTCCGGTATTCGTTCAGTAGTAGAGCGTTTGCGTATTGTGTATCCTGGACGACATTCGCTGATGATCAGAGAAGATAACGGATTATTTATCGTACAACTGGAGATATGGACTTATGAAAGTAATCATCGTTGACGACGAACCACGGGCAATCGGGTTGTTGAAAGACTATCTGGTGCATTTTTCGCAGGTTGAACTTGTGGGTACATTCAGGAACGGGCTGAAAGCTGCTGCATATTGCAATGAGAACAAAGTAGATCTTATTTTCCTCGATATCAATATGCCCCATTTGTCAGGAATCGCTTTGTCCCGGATGCTTCCCAAAGATATAATGATCGTATTTACGACGGCCTATTCGGAATATGCGGTTGAAAGTTACGAACTGGAAGTCGTTGACTATCTCCTGAAACCCATCAGTATTGAGCGTTTTTCAAGGACAATGCTTAAAATAACAAACAGCATAAAAGAAGACACACCTGAAACTAAAAAACATATACTGATAAAAAGCGGCAGCAGAATCTACCAGGTGCTTCCTTCCGATATTTTATATCTCGCGAAGGACGGGAATTATATGACCTATTATCTCGGAACGCAGAAAATTATTGCACGGGAATCTGTAGCTGAAGCAATGGAGGCTTTGCCCGAATACTTTGTTCAAATCCATAAATCATATATTGTGAACCGCGATAAAATTGTCTATATAGATAAAGACATGGTGAGTGTTTCGGGGCAAAATCTTCCCATTGGCAACGCGTTCCGAGAATCTTTCCAAAAATATCTATCTTAGGGGAATTGTACTAATGGGAAGGTGGTTTGCGAAAAATTTGAATTTTATTCGCTCTTTATTCGTGAATTCGTGGTTACTTCTTGCTTAATTGGTTCGCAAACCATTTTATTCTAAATATACTACTCAATCCCCTTGCTGTGAAAAATCTTTTCCTCTGCCTGCTTTTATCCGCCGGAATTGTTTTTTTCTCCGGTTGTACAAACTCATCTTCCAAAGATGCCGATTCGCAAACTGCGGAAATAACCCTGACCATTCAACAGGACACGACTGCCGGGACAATCTCGGTTTTTCGCTCCGGCGAAACCTCGCCTGTACTTACGCAAAATGCGAAACCCGATTTCCGTCCCTACCTCCATCCCATCGCTGCACCCGATGGCAAAGGTGTGCTTACCGAATATAGCCCCGGACATCACAAACATCAGACCGGCATATACTGGGGATTTACCAGGGTAAACGGCAGAGACTTTTTTCACCATCCTGAAGGTGATTACTGGCGCAGGGTTTCTGCACGCGTAATCGAATCATCAGGGCATACCGTCAAATGGCAGACGGTTTACAATATGCTCGATGAAAGTGGCAATGTGCTGCTTACCGAAACGCAAAACTGGGCCATGCGCAACGAAGGCGGTAAATATTTTATTGACCTCGAATGGCTCGGAAAAGCGCAGACCGACATTACAATCGGAAAATACGATTATGGCGGATTATTTATACGCATGCCCTGGTATGAGGGTATTCCCGGAGGCGTGGTCAATGCTGCCCGCCAGCGAAATGAAAAAGCCGAAGGCCAGCATGCCATGTGGGTGGACGTAGGCATGCAGGTCGAAGGCCGCGAAAATCAGGCGCATATTACCGTTTTTGATCACCCCGATAACACGGGATTCCCCCAGACCTGGCGTGTGGACGGGCAATGGGGTATAGGGCCAGCCCGTGCGCGTTTGGGAGACTGGAGCATCAAAAAGGATGAAACGGAGATTATCCGCCATCAGATGATGGTTTACACAGGCGACATGAGCGATGTGGAAATCACCAAAGCATGGGAAGCTTTTGCCGGAAACGAATCCATGTATTCCACTGCCTCTCTCTGGGGAATAGCCCAGCAGGAAGGTCGTGAGGCAAAGTTTCTGACCCCTGAAGAGGCCGTGGCGGCTATGACGGTTCAGGAAGGGTATAAGGTAAATGTGTGGGCTTCAGAACCTATGATGACCCAGCCGATGGCTTTCTGCTGGGATGACCGCGGAAGGCTCTGGATTGCCGAAAACCGCGACTACGAAACAAGGGGAACAGGATTTTCCAATTCGGGAGACAGCCGGATCGTCATCCTCGAAGATACCGACCACGACGGCAAAGCCGATAGTCGCAAAGTTTTTCTCGAAGGAATTCCTTTCCCCGCTGCTATCGCCACCGGCTTTGACGGGCTGTTTCTCGGTGCGCCACCCAACCTGCTTTTTGTACCCGATCAAAACGGCGATGATACCGGTGAGAAGGAGGATATAAAAGTCCTGCTGACAGGCTGGGGCATTCGCGACAGGCACGAAACGCTCAACAGCCTTCACTGGGGGCCTGACGGCTGGCTGTACGGACTGGAAGGATTTGCGACCCCATCCAAAATCCGTAAACCAGCGGGACAGGGCAAACTATATGGCCACAAAGAACCATTTCCCGAAGATATTCTGGAAGGGGAAGGTACGGAGATCAACGGAGGTGTGTGGCGTTATCATCCGGTCAAAGACAGGTTTGAGGTCGTCGCCCATGGATTCAGCAATCCCTGGGGAGTGGATTTTGATGCCAACGGGCAGATGTTTATTTCCGCCTGCGTCATTCCTCACTTATGGCATGTGATACCCGGAGGAATCTACATGCGGCAGGGAGGAAGGCATTTTAACCCTTATGTTTACAGCGATATCCAGACGATTGCAGACCATCGCCACCGCTCGGCACATGGAGGGGCGAGGGTGTATCTTTCCGATGCTTTTCCCCAGACCCAGCGGGGACGGATATTTATGGCCAATATCCACGAACATGCAGTGCTTTCTGACATTCCAGAACCGCGTGGTTCGGGTTTTGTGGGACATCACGGAGATGATTTTCTATTGGCCAACAACGCACAATGGATAGGATTCAGCATGGAAATCGGACCCGACGGAGACTTGTATGTCCTCGACTGGCACGACGCAGATATATGTGGAAAGGAAGTGCTCAACAAGGAAACCGGGCGTATATTCCGCATTTCTCCGGAAAAAACCCTCGCCGAAAACTGGCAGGGCAGATATGATGATTTGAATACATTTTCGGACGAGCAACTGGCAGACCTTCAAACCAGCAAAAGCGAATGGCACGCCAGAAGGGCAAGACTGATTATGCAAAGCCGTGCACACAAGGGCAAATTGGATACAGGCGCATGGGAGGTGTTGAAAGATATTTATCAGAAAAATACAAATGAGGAATGGCGGCTACGGGCGATGTGGGCACTTCACGTTACGCAGAACCTTTCCGAAAAAGAACTGCTTACAGCCCTTTCCGACACCAATCCCTACATCCGTGCATGGGCAGTGCAGTTGTTGTGTGAGGATAGAGCGCCTTCCGGTGAGGTACTGAAAAAGTTTGAGAAAATGGCCGGAGAAGACACTTCACCTGTCGTGCGTTTATACCTTGCTTCGGCGCTTCAGCGAATCAATCACGAATCCCGCTGGGCGATTGCAGGGAATCTTATGCGCCATGCCGAAGACGCAGATGATCACAACCTTCCGTTGATGATATGGTTTGCCGTAGAACCCCTCGCTGCTGAAGATCCCTCGCGGGCAGTGGCTTTGACATCTTCCGGAAAAATACCATTGGTCAATGAATATATCGCCCGGCGGATTGTCGATGCAGGTCAGTTTGAAACACTGATCGCATGGCTGGATAAAAACCCACGCGGGCAGACTGCCCTTCTCAAAGGAATACGGGATGCCCTCGAAGGCCGAACCGATATCGCTGTCCCTGCCAGGTGGCCGAAAGTATATGAACGGCTGAAAGCCGATAAAAACGCTGCCGTTATGGCCCGGGAGATTTCAGAACTGCTGGGAGATACCGAAGCTGCCAGGGCTGCGCTGGCAAAAGTGCAAAACCCGAATGTGCCTGCGGAAGAAAGAATAAAGGCGCTTGAAACCCTTTACATCCGGCAGCGGCCCGAGCTTCCCGCCATTTTGCCGGCCCTCCTCGGCAATCGCGAATTGCGGATGGAGGCCATAAAAGCAGTTGCGGCCTATGACAGTGAGGATTTGGGCAAACAACTGATGGCGCGGTACAATGGGTTATCTGCAGAAGAAAAACAGGAAGCGGTGCGTACGCTTTCTTCCCGTTCCCGCTATGGGGCTATGCTGACACAGGCGCTGAAAAACCAGACCATTCCCAAAACGGACATTCCCGCTTACGCTGCACGGCAGCTCCGCAGGGTTGTGGGAAACGGGTTTGTAGAGATTTGGGGGCCGGTGGACGAACTTTCTTCTGACAAGGAAGTTGCCTATTCCCGCTACAAAAATCTGTTGACCAGCAAATCCATCAGTGCGGCAGATCCTGTGGATGGCAGGCGGGTGTTTCAGCAGGCCTGTGGCGTATGTCACAAAATGTACGGAGAAGGCGGCAATATAGGCCCCGACCTGACCGGCTCCAACCGGCAGAATGTGGATTACTTGCTCGGCAACCTTCTGGATCCCAGCGGGGAAATTCAGGATGACTACAAAATGGTAGTGGTAACGACAAGAGATGGCCGCACATACAGCGGAAATATCACCGCCGAAAACGAACGCCAGATTACGCTGCGGGTGGTAGGGCAGGATGCCGTTGTGGTAAGTAAATCCGATATCCAGGCAAGAGAGGTTTCTCCGTATTCGATGATGCCGGAGGGATTGCTGAGTACACTGAAAGATGAAGAGATTCTGAATCTGGCGGCTTTCCTGCGCACAAAAGAGCAATTGACCACAAAATAGAATTCCAACTTATGAGCAAAACATTTGATAGGAAAATCGTATCTTGTATTGCAAAAGAATAAGTTGGAATATAAGTCAAGGTCTGTTAAAGAGTAACATTTGATTTTATTTAGGATGGAAGCAGAATTGATTAAAAGGATCACCGTAAATCCAGATATTTGTTTTGGTAAGCCTACAATCAGAAATATGAGGTATCCGGTAGAAATGATTCTGGATTTGTTATCAGCAGGTATGTCAAATGCTGAAATAATTGAGGATTACCCTGATCTGAAAGATGAAGATATCAGGGCTTGCCTGGTTTTTGCCTCCAGACTTATGAAGGTAAATAGCATCTATAAAGTAATTGCCGCGTAGTGAAGTTTATTATTGATGCTCAATTACCTTTAGGGTTGCAAAAATGGCTCCTCGATAAGGGTTATGATGTAATCCACACAAATGACCTTCCGCCTGTAGATCAGGATAGGGTTGTCATTTCAAAAGATAGTGATTTCTTCAAACATTATTTGTTAAACAATACTCCCAGGCGATTGTTAATGATTTCTACGGGAAATATCATTAATAAAGAACTCATAAGGCTTTTTGAGCTAAATTTTGACCAAATTAAAGAACTATTTGATGAAGGTGGATTGGTTGTAGAGATTGATAATCACTCCATATTCCTTCATCAAAAAGAGTAGAAAATAATCTTTTATCGCTTTGATATTAATCCTACTATGAGCAAAACATTCATCACGCAAGCTGAGCGGATAGAAGAAGTTCTCGACTGGGGTATTTTACTCCGCTTATCCGGTCCGGAAAAAACCAACGCATTCCAGCTCGTAGTCATAGAGGTTAATATTAAACCCGGCATGGGGCATAATTTCCACAAACATCCTCTGCAGGAGGAAGTTATTTATGTGATCGAAGGAAAAATCGAACAATGGGTCGGAGAAGAAAAACGCTTCCTTTCCCCCGGCGAAAGTGTATTTATTCCCGCCAATAAGGTACACGCCTCCTTTAATGCAGGAACTACGGACGCCAAACTTCTGGCCATCCTCAGCCCCTGTATCGGAACCGACGGATACGAACTGGTGGAAGTATTTGATGAGGAACCCTGGAGCGGGTTGCGGTGAGCTGTTTGAACACGCTGACGCTATTTCAACTTTATTCCTTCTTTTGCCGCCCATTGGGAAATGTCCTGTTTGCTAAGTGCAGTTGCCATCAGGTCGGGGAAAAGGTCTGGCGTACAAGCAAATACCGGAATCCCCATGCTATGCAAAAATTCTGCGTTCTGGTGGTCATAATACGGTGCGCCTTCGTCATTGAGTGCCAGAAGGCAGATCAACTGAACTCCACTGTTTTGTAATTGGACAAACCGGGATTTCATTTTTTCCTGATCTCCGCCTTCGTACAAATCCGTAATTAAAACCATTACTGTATCCAATGGCCGGGAAATAATTTGCTGGCAATATCCCAATGCTTTGTGGATATCAGTGCCGCCACCTAGTTGTACCCCAAACAGTAACTCAACCGGGTCCTCAAGCTCATCAGTCAGGTCAACTACTGCGGTATCAAATACAACCATCTGTGTTTTTACTGATGGTAAAGAGGCCATAACCGCCCCAAAAATTCCCGAATAAATCACCGAGGTACCCATGGACCCACTCTGGTCTATGCAGAGGATGATATCTTTTATAGCCTTTCGTTTTCGGCCAAAACCTACAAGGGTTTCGGGAATAATGGTTTTATAGTCGGATTGATAGTGTTTCAGATTTTTTTTAATGGTTTCGGACCAGTTGATTTCATTGTGGCGTGGTCGTCTGTTTTTTATTGTTTTGCTTAAACTGCCTGCAATGGTTTGTCGCGCAGGCCCGGAGAGTTTCTGCATAAGTTCATCTACTACTTTTTGGATAACCATTCTGGCAGTAGCTTTTGTTTTTTCAGGTATTGCTTTTCCCAGAGTCATAAGGCTGGCAACAAGATGAACATCCGGCACGATCGCTTCCAGCATCTCTGGTTCGGTAAGCATCGCGGTGATATTTAATCTTTTTAAGGCATCCTGCTGCATGATCCTGACCACACTATCGGGGAAATATTCGCGTATATCACCGAGCCACCGGGCTACATTGGGAGAAGACGAGCCGAGGCCGCCCTTGCGATCGGTATTGTACAGTGCCTCAAGTGTTTTGTCTATACCGGTTTCGAGTTTGTTAAGATCTGATTCCAGAAAAGCATTTGTGTCTTTTCCTAAAATCAGTCTCCATTTTTTTATCACATCGCTGTCTTCCATTCTTCCTGCTTTAAAGTCGCAACAATTTTTCAACGATCGGAATTACATGGTTTGCCCTTTGTTCATCCCATTCCAGCCGTCCTGAATTAGCCAGGGTTATAGACTTTCCGTGTTTTACTTTTTCGGCCATTTTCATTCGTTCAATCACCGTAAAACCGGAAAATGTTCGACGCAGCAGCGGAACCAGTTCCTGAAAGGTTTCAGGTGATAACACCGCTACCCAGCCATACACTATATTCCATATATCTTCATCTAAAATCAGCAAATTGCCAGTATCTTTCAAAAAACCCTCCAGCCAGTTTACGGCAAAATTGGGGTCTTTTCGGTCAGATAAAGCTTTGCTAAAAGCGATATTGCTTGATTCACGGGAGATATTTCTGTTCTCATACAAAATCTTATGACACACTCCCTGAATAAGGGGAACTGTCTGTTCATTGTCTGCGATTATGGTGATCGTTTCCTGCCAGGCTTTTTGAAAATCCTCCGTATTCAATAACCCAATCGTTTGGTTGATAAGGGATATTTTGCTCATTAAATGGTAGGCCTGTTCTTCATCGATACCTGTGGTGGAAAGTGGTAAACCAATGAGCATTCTGTAAAATACCGACGTGAGGATCAGTTCTATGGTATCTATATCTGTTTTTCGCACATTGCCATACCGACTTATTTGTGCGAGCGGAATAAAAGTATCGATTAATTCGACCGTGTCATTGCTTGAGGCGGCAAGTGAATCCAGCTTTTGCATCAGTGCTGCCACGCCATTGGCAAGTTCGGCGGGTATTGCTTTTTCAAGTAGTGCAGATATTTCGCTCAGCCGTATAGATGTATCCGCCTGATGGATCAGGTATTTATTGCAGGCCAATTCGATGCCGTTTCCCCAGGGCGCCTTTTCAATCAGGGCTATGTGCAATTCGGGTGTCCAGCATATTTGCCATTCTTCTTTGAAAGTGCCTTTTCCTCTGGCCGTTTTGGGTTTACCCAGAGGGGCATCCAGGGTATGTAGTCGGTGAAGAAAAATGCTTTTTTGTAAATCAAAATCCTCCCGAAGATCAAGTACGAGGAGTTTGGGTTCGGGGGAAAGTTTAAACCGGAGGGTTTTTATTTGTTTCTCAAAATCTGTCAATAGCGGAACCCTTGGTGTCCCTTCGGGTATGGTTCCCATATCATTACCGACAATCAAATCTTTCCAGACCAACTGCATCAGGATTTCTTCTCCCATACACATGACCGCCTGAATAGCCTCGTTGTATTCTTTCAGGCCAGGTTTTGGAAAGTTTCGAATCCGGGCGAGCGCATGAGCTAGTCGGGCGGTTTCAATAATATGAGCCGACGAAATTTCAATTTTATGGGTTCTGAAAACACGGGCTGCATGTGTCAGCCATTCGACCCCGTGATCATCCATTCTGTTCCAGCAATGGGCATACCAGCCGGGAGATTGAATACCTGCGCCATATCCACTTTCATAACTCAGGCGTTCATTTGTCCAGGGAATCCATGTAGCCTCAATTTTGGTTTTGGAAAGGTTTTTAAGGAGTTTATCATCCTGCTTTTGTGGAGGCATTTCAAGCAGGGCAGGTACGTGCCAGGCTCCGCATACCACGGCAATGGTACTGTACATTTCGCGTTGGGCTGTATGTATGGCCCGTCGCATGAAAGCTTCCCGTCTTTTTTCGTGTTCAGACTCATCATCTGCCTCGCCTATGGTTGAACGCAGGGCACTCATAGCTTCTGCGATGGCGATAAACACTTCTTCCGGTTGTCGGGTAAGTTCAAATTGTTGTTCCCACCATTCTTCGGTATCCTCAAACCCCGCAATTTCGGCCAGGTAGGAGAGCGGGTTTCTGCGAATTAGTCTTGTATGGGTTAAATTTTCTTTTGCCTCCCCCTTGTCGGATTCCGACTGAGCCAACCGGTAGGAAAGTGGCATATCGATAAAGCGAACCGGAATATTTTTTTCCTGAGCATACTTAATGGCATTCCATTCGGGAGAATAGGTTGCAAAGGGGTAAAATACCGCCTGTTGCGGGTTTTCCGGGACATACGCAAGCAGGGCAACTGGTGGCTGCATTTCTGAATGGCTGACCCATGATAAAATGCTCTCACCTTCCGGCGGGCCTTCCACCAGGATGATATCCGGATTTAGGGATTCCAGGGCTTTCGTTACATGAAAAGCAGAACCAGGGCCATGATGTCGGATTCCCAAAATATGTAATGACATAAGTTCTGATTAAATAATATCCCTGCAAGCTCTATATATGTCTTTCCACCCGGAGCGTTGTTTCATCACGGTTTCCATATACTCCTGCATCACGATTTTATCCTGAACCGGGTCTTTTACAATTGCTCCAATTATACCGCTTGCGAGGTCATCGGCATGCACAGCTCCATCACCAAAATGATAAGCCAGGGATAAACCGCTATTCATGACTGAAATCGCTTCCGCCGTACTCAGTGTCCCGGATGGTGATTTTAGTTTCGTTTTGCCGTCGGCAGATACTCCGTTTCTTAATTCTCTGAAAATGGTGACAATCCGGTTTATTTCCTCCAGTATAGGCTTTTCGATTGGAAGTTGCATCATTTTGCTGTATGCAGCGACACGCTGATTTACGATATTGACTTCTTCATCAAAGTTTTCTGGTACGGGCAGAATTACAGTGTTAAACCTTCGTTTCAGGGCACTGCTTAATTCATTTACCCCCTTGTCTCTGTTATTGGCTGTTGCAATGACATTAAATCCCTGAACCGCCTGAACCTGTAGATTGAGTTCCGGAATAGGCAGAATTTTTTCTGATAAAATGGTTATCAGGCTATCCTGCACATCAGAACCAATGCGGGTAAGCTCTTCTATTCTTACGATTTTTCCATCTTTCATCGCCCGCATCACAGGTGTTTCCACGATTGCGGTAAGTGAAGGCCCTTCTGAGAGAAGTTTTGCATAATTCCATCCGTAACGAACGGATTCCTCACCCGTACCTGCGGTACCCTGCACAACGAGCGTTGAACTTCCGGAAATGGCAGCGGCTATATGCTCCGATACCCATGACTTGGCTGTGCCTGGCAAGCCATAAAGCAGCAACGCCCGGTCAGTGGTCAGGGTGGCAACCGCAATCTCCATCAAACGGCGGTTGCCGATATATTTGGGAGTTATTTCAAATCCATTGGGAAGTTTTCCTCCCATCAGGTATAAGACAACTGAATGCGGCGACATAAACCAGTTTTCAGGTATATACTGTTTGTCCTGCTTTTTCAGTTCTTCGATCTCATGAGCATATTGTTGCTCGGCAGACATGCGTAAAATGTTGGAACTCATTTTTTCCCACTTAAAATTAGTTGTTTTGTTTCTATCACCCGGATCATTTCATTCACCTGGTTTTTAAAGTAGCTGAATGAATGATTTTGATTTTCCATATGTTGAAAAGATTGTAAACGGGACAATGTGCGCAATGGCAGATGCAGGGCAAGTTTTCTGTAAAATTGTGCCTGAACCCGGTGGGGATTTTTACTTAGAAAATCAAGAATATTTACGGCCACTTCGTATTTCATTTCCCGATAACCTTCCTTCATCAGAAAATTTGCAAGCTCTATTGGATGTGTTTCTGAAATAGAAAGGTAAAAACCCTGCTTATCCTGTTCGGAGAGAATTTCAAGTAGTTCTATGGGCGCATTTTCCATTTCGACTAACAACCTTTTTGCCCACAATATATGGTTAAACTTCCGCACAGTACTGACTACAAGATCTTGCAAACGCTTGAATGAAGGGCGTTTTAACAACCCTTGCAAAAATTCGTCCTCCTCCATTTGTAACGCAGCCGAAACCCGCGCAGGACCCAGAAAAGACAAAATCTGAAAACACCACAATTCGCTGTCCAACACATCTTTAAATGTGCTTATCTTTTCGATACCCAACGAAAAAACCGATTCAGGTATCTGTGCGTCTTTTTGAAAGTGTAAAACCTTCTTTTTTGAAATGAGCAAATGCCTTTCTTCTTTTACTGAGACAACCTGCATCAGTGTAGTTAAAAGCATCTGCTGAGTAGCTGTACCCTCAATTTGCGCGAGGATTTCTGATACCAGATATTTTACTTTCTGGCTTTTGTCTTTTTGCAGGGAGAGTAAAAAAATTTCGTCATTCCGGGTTGGGTTCAGTCTCATTATATCCAGCAGTTCCAGTCTGTTGGCTGCATTTTCTTCCGGAAGTATTTTTTCAAGTATCTTTATGGCTTCCAGGGGAGATGTTTTTCTTTGTTCGAGCAGGTGTTTTTTCCGGGTTTCCAACGAACCCAGTTCCCAATCGATCTCCGTTTCTGCTGGTTTGTACAAAACCTCCCAATGTTTATTTAAAGTACCCAGCCATCGTCCCGCTTCTCCGCAGGCTTTGATAACCGGAGCCAACGTTTTGGGGTGGTCCTGGGTTTTGTTGAGTATTGCCGGAACGAGATAAGACTGAACGACCAGGTTCTTCTGGTTACATATCTCGATAAAATACTCAAACATTACTTCGTCTCCGGTTGTCAGAATCGTATTCAATTGTTGCATATCCTGATCTGAAACCTCCTGTCTTTTTTCTTCAAAACAAGGAGGAATCCCGGTTTCCAGTTTGCGGAGCGGCTGCCCGGCTTCATCCATTAAAAACAGCAGGTTCGCCTGCCGTAAAAAAGTGCTCTCTTTCTCTTCTGTGCTCAGCTTTTGCAAAACCGGCAGATCCGAATCAATTGCGGGCATATATTTATCGGTGCCCAGCAATGCTGATTTTAACATTTCCTGGATATGGCTCATAAAATGGAGTAGAATTTATGGTTTAGCCACACAGCGTGTATCAGTACTTTTTTGTTTTCGTATATCACGAAGCAAGAAAAATGGGCAGCCTTGCTGATTGCCAGAATATTCCAGCACAGGTCTTCTGTATTTTTTATCGCAAATACATCGTGCGTTTCATCCTGCAAAAACCACCGATTGTCTTCCAAAACTATTTTCATTTTTGATAAGACAAAAGGAATAGTTTTTTGAAAAGGGTTTTCGGAAAGGCTGGCGGAAATCAGGTTTACCATTTCGTTCAAACGTGTAATACCCATCTCTTCCTTAAAATTCAGCTCTTCAGGTGATTGCTGTTTGATAAGCGCCCGAAGGGGTATCACTCCGGGATAAAAACATAATTCACCCGAAAACATACTACCTGAAGCAAATAGCTGTTTTGGAATCTGATTGGCGGCATAGAAATTCAGGAGAAGGCCTATACGGTTTGAATTTGTGCCATATACATAAATTTTTTCGGTAGTCAGATTGTTTTCTGATTCTATGGTTTTGCTTACAACCATCCATTGATCGGAGACGGCAGGTTGTGTCAATACTTCTTCTTTGGAAATCGTCCAGCCAATCTGAATATCCAACTCTTTCTGCCAGTTTTCATCAAGAGAATTTTTGTTTTTATAGCTTTCACCCAGAAAATAGATATTCGCAAGAAGTCTGGTGGTTTCCAGTTGCCAGCCTTCCTGATAGAAATTAATATCTGTTATTTTTTTGAGCCAGCCCGCCAGCCCTGATGCCTGTGCATCGATCATCCGGGCAATAATATTTTTCGAAAACTGATATGGATTCTGAGGAACATGCGCAATCCCCATCCGAACCACATCTTTAAGCCAGATGGACAATTCCTCTATGCCCGCATCCACCTTTTTTTCCCGCGCATCTACTCTTTTTTGTTGCGCTTTTTTATCTATGGGTTTTTCTTCTTTCGGCTGATTTTGGGATTCTGATTTGGCTTCACGTTTATTGATCCACTCCGCAACATGCGGATCGAGAGACTCTTTTGCCGTAAATACATTTTGCTGATTACAAAAAAGAAGAAACAGTCCCAGCCCGTGTTTGCACGGAAATTTTCTACTGGGGCAGGAACATTTAAAAGCGAGGTTCTGCAGGTCAATAATTGTTTTGTAGGGCGTACTTCCACTGCCCTGACATTCGCCCCAGAGAGCTTTTTCATGCATACATTTTACCACCCATTTGGCGCTGACGGCTAATTGCTGGCCTGCTTTTTTAGAAGATTCATCGGGTGCTAACTTCAGTATTTGTTCCTGGTTGATTTGCATATAAAAATATATAGCAGAAACTCTCTCTATTCATAAATATTCAAATTCAGGTAGTCATTTCTGAATTTTCCTTCAGGGTCGTATTTTTTCGCCAGCGCGAGAAAATCGGGGTATTTCTCATATCGCGAACGAAGGACGGCCGGATCAATGCTAAACAGTTTTCCCCAGTGGGGTTTTACATTGTAAGGCGACAGTTCTGCTTCGATCATGGGCAGAAGTTTTCCGACTTCTTCTGGCTTTTGTTTCCACGTAAAGTGAATGGCTACGCTGTCCTGATGGTAACAAGGACTCATCCAAAGCTCGTCGGCGGCGATGGTACGCACTTCGGTGATCATCAACTGTGGATTGATCAGGTCTTTTTTCTTTTCCAGTGCGAGGATGGCATCTACGGCGTTTTCACGCGGGATAAAATATTCTGATTGAAGTTCTGCGCCTCCGCTGGGCATAAATCCCATTTTGAAATGCGGCAGGCGATTGTACCACGGGCCATCTACTCCCATCTGGTCGGTACAGTTTTCAGGAGAAATTTCGACTATAGGGTGGAGATTCCGGGTGGCTGCGGTAGCACCATAAAAATCATTTCCCAGTTCTGCCAGTGGCTGGTCGGTCCTGCGTTTGACCCATACCTGACTGACTTTCTGATCCAGCCAGTTGGTAAACAGACTGACACTATAACCCGCAGACATAATTTCCTCAAAATGGCTTTCCAGCGATGCGAGCGGTAGTTCCTGAAAAATGTCCTGCCTCACCTGATAGGTGTCTTCTATCTGCAAAGTTACTTTGGTAATAATCCCTATGGCGCCAAGACCGACAACCAGTCCGTAAAAATCGGGATGTTCGCGGTTGACTGTGATAATTTCTCCCTGAGGGGTTACGATTTCCATACCCACAACCGCCGTTGCCAGATTGCCCAGTGTCATGCCCGAGCCGTGGGTGGCTGTTGTGCATGCGCCAGCGACCGTTATATGCGGCAGGGAAGCCAGATTGTGGAGGGCATATCCTCTGGTGTCGAGTTCTGTGGCAAAATCGCCATAACGCGCCCCGCTTTCCACGGTAATTGTTTTATTGTCGGTATCGAGGGAGACGATTTTATTGAGGCGGACAGTGGAGATTTGGTTTTGCGGACTGTCGGCAATATTGTTGAAGCAATGGCGCGAGCCGAGTGCTTTTTGTTTGTCCAATTGTTTGACAAGTTGTTGAACCTCTTCGGGCGTTCCCGGCTGGTGAAGGGAGGGGGCTTTGTAGGTATAATTTCCCGCCCAGTTTTTCAGGGAATTGGTTTGCGGTTTTTGTTCAGGCATACAGGACACATAAGGGGCAAGGAGACCGGAAGCAACCACCAGGGACGAATTCCGGATAAAGGTTTTCCTTTTCATTTCAGGTACAAATAAAGTGGTAGTAGTTGTTTTGCCCTAAACGTAAGGAATTTCTTCGAAGAATCAGAAGGGGTTGTGGCTAAGACATCACATCTTCGTAAATGTCCTGCATACGGAGGAGATGCCAATCGAACTCAGTTCGATTTCCTTATCGAGACCTATATAGGTGCGAATTTGCCAGTGGTCATTGCTGATTCTTACAAAAGACTCCACGATAGCCTGCTCCTGGTCGATCATGACATATTCTTCGAAGCTGGGGTTTGATCTATACAACCTGAATTTATGTGTTTGATCGTAATTCTGTGTGGATTCTGAAAGTACCTCAATGATCAGTTTTGGGTTTTTTATCGCATGGTTAGGGTTTTTTCATCATCGATTTTGCCACAGACCACAAAAACATCCGGATAAAGATATGAGTTTGCATGTTCTACCGACACTTTTACATCCCCGCTGAAAGTTTTACAGGGCTTGCCCGCTTTCCGGAGTCCATCTTTAACCCAATAAAGAACATTACTGATAAGCAGGCCGTGTCTGATGGTTCCTCCGGCCATAGCATATATCATCCCATCCACAAACTCATATTTCGTTTTTGGATCTGAGGATTCGAGATCAAAATACTCTTCTACGGAATAACTCCTGTTTAGCTTATGCTCAGCCATAAAAAAACGCTTTTAGATAAAGGTACGAAAAATTTGGAAATGAGAGAATTCTGGTTTTTCAGCGATTCCTGGCGCATACGGAGGGAGAGGGCAAACTCAGCTTACGTTCTGCTAAAGGGTATTCTTGTGTCTTTTGCAACATATTTGGCGAATGCGAGCAATGCGCCTGTGGCCATAATATTGCGGAAGAAGTTGACCATTTCAAGTTCTTTTTCTCTGGCGAGATCGGCTGCCATATTTTCCAACCCGAGTTCATATCCCATGGCTCTCGGTAAATGAACCAACAATCCCATGAGAATTACATACAAAGCCATCATTGTATAGGCGAGTTTATCGTATCTGGCAATTACCGCACTTACAATGAATGCCAATATGCAAAAGGCTGTAAAGTAGTTCCAAAAATAGGGAAAGGGAATATAGTCAGGAACAAAATCGGCTCCTACTTCGGGTTTGCCAAAGTGAAGGCCAACATACATCAGAAAAGAAACCGGGAATATCCAGCGCCCTGTGTTTAATATCTTGTCCATAGTTTTGTGTTTTTTGAGAGTATAACAGATGTCATAAAACATGGACAAAACTCTCCAATCCCCAATCCCTAAACATTGACATTTGTCAATATTTTAGTGTTTCCTTTTGAGCCGGCTGAATGTTTCCTGCGAAATACCCAGATAAGATGCGATGAGTTTGCTCGAAAGTCTGGTCATTAAGTTGGGACGAAATTCCATCAGCCATTGTATTCGTTCCAGGGCAGAAAGTGATACGAAAGTATTGATTCTATAGACAGAGTTTGCATAAGAGGCTTCAAGAATTTGGTTATAGATCAGGCCAAATTGAGGAACCGTTCCATCATATTCATAAAACTTACTCTGTCAATGGCGCAAAGGTCTGAGTGTTCAACAGCCCTGATATTTTCGCTTGAAGGTTGCTCATTGCCAAAACTCATCAGTTCTGAGCACCAGTTGTCTTCGGTTACAATATCCCGTGTGGTTTCATTGCTGTTTTTGTCATAAACATATACCTGCAAACAGCCTTTTGCTACAAAGTAAACATACCGGCAGATATCTCCCTGAGTCAGAATTTGTTCGTTTCTTTTGACTTTGATTGATTTGAATTGGGAGAGTACCTCGTCGATTCCGTCAATATTACCACCGAGTCTGTTGATGATATGCTGGCGAAGTCTTTCTTTCATTTTTCAGATTGATTCATACTGTCTTTCCTCACCCCTCCGCGATCTCCATCAATTCCAGCCAGCGGTCGGATTTGATTTCGAGGCTGGCGGTGATTTGTTTGAGTTCTTCTGCGAGAGCGGCGAGTTTTTCGTAGTCGGCTCCGCCTGCATTCATCAGCGTGGTGATCTCCTGTTTGCGGGCTTCGAGTTTTTCGACCTCTGTGTCGAGGGTTTCGAGTTCGCGTTGCTCGTTGAAGGTGAGTTTGCGTTTCCGCCCGGCATTGGGCTTTTCGGGTGTGGAAGCGGGGGGAGCGGAAGGTTTTTTTTCCTGCGATTCGGGCGTTTCAGGGATGACTTTTTCCTGCGCTTCTTTCCAGTCTCTGTACTGTGAATAACTACCCGGATAATCTCTGACCTCTCCGTTTCCCTCAAATACAAACATGTGATCCACCAGCCGATCCATAAAAAACCGGTCGTGGGTAACCACGACGAGGCAGCCTTCAAAGTCAACCAAAAACTCCTCCAGTTTCCGGAGGGTGATCAGGTCCAGGTCGTTGGTAGGTTCGTCGAGAATGAGAAAATTGGGGTTGGTCATCAGAATACGCAGCAGGTGAAGGCGGCGTTTTTCCCCTCCGCTCAGGGTGTCAACCATCTTGTAATGGGTAGAGCGGGGAAAAAGAAAATGTTCGAGCAACTGCGCGGCAGACAGACTCTGACTTTTGCTGATTTCGACGGTTTCGGCTGCTTCGGTAACGACTTCGATGACACGTGCATTGTCCTTAAACGCGAATCCCGACTGCTTGTAATAACCGTAAACGATGGTTTCCCCCATTCGGATTTTCCCGGAATCGGGTTCTTCCTCTCCGGTGATCATTCGCAGAAATGTGGTCTTGCCTACACCATTGGGGCCTACGATTCCTATCCGGTCATACCGGTTGAAGGTATAGGTAAATGAATTGAGAATATTGAGGTCGCCGTAGGATTTTTTGAGGTGTTTGATTTCCAGTACTTTCCCTCCGATCCGCCGGCCTTTGACCTGCAGGGAGACTTCCTGATTTTGCTGGCGGAAACTGGCTTTTTCACCGAGATCGTGCGCAGCTTCGATGCGGGAGCGTGACTTGGTAGTGCGAGCCTGCGGCGAACGGCGGAGCCATTCGAGTTCGGTTCGGAAAAGGCTTTTTGCCCTTGCAGTTTCAGCGAGTTTGTTTTGCTCGCGTTCGTCTTTCTTCTCCAGAAAATAGGCGTAATCGCCTTTATAGCGATAGAGATTACCCTGTTCCAGCTCGAATATTTCATCTGTAATGCTGTCGAGAAAATACCGGTCGTGGGTAACCAGAAGAATGCTCTGCTTGCTGGTGGAGAGAAATTTTTCCAGCCACTCGATACTGGCGAGATCGAGATGGTTGGTGGGTTCGTCCATGATAATCAGGTCGGGTTCGCTGATGAGTGCCTGTGCAAGCGCCACGCGTTTTTGCTGCCCGCCGGAAAGTACGCCTACCGGCTGATCGAGAAAGTGCACATCCAGTTTGCCGAGGACTTCGTGGATTTTCTGTTCAAAACTCCATGCGTCGGAGGCGTCGATCAGGGCCATGACTTCGTCAAGGCGGGACTGTTTTTCAGGGTGTTTGCCTACTTCCGATAGCAGCGTTTCGTATTCCTGAATCAGTTTGAGTTCGGGCTGATCGGAAGAAAAAACTACCTCTGCAACAGTCTTGTTCAGCGGCAGATCAGGTTCCTGCGGGAGAAAGGAGATTTTGGTTCCCTTGCGTATGCTGATGGTGCCGGAGTCAGGCGTTTCTATCCCGGCGACAATCCTGAGTAGGGTGGATTTTCCGCATCCGTTGACACCGATAACTGCAATTTTCTGACCCTGGTTGATGCCAAAGCTCACCTGGTCGATCAGTACTTTTTCGTCGTAGGACTTGGAAATATTTTCCGCCGAAAGGTAAATCATGGATAGCGTGCTAAGCCAGTTTGTTTAGTACTGCGAGGGTATTTTCGTAAATTCGCTCTTCAATATTTACTTCATCCTGGCGGTGAAAGTTTTGGCCGGTCACCCGTTCGAAGAGTTCGACATAACGCCCGGTAATTTCGTTGACAAATGAATCAGGCATTTCGGGCATAACTTGCCCGTCGAGTCCCTGAAAGTTATTGGCCATAAGCCATTCGCGGACAAACTCCTTGGATAATTGTTTCTGTGGCAGCCCTTCCGCCTGTCTTTCCTCATAACCTTCGGCGTAATAATAGCGCGATGAGTCGGGGGTGTGTACCTCATCGATGAGGTAGATATTATCGTCGTGAGAGCCAAATTCGTATTTAGTATCCACGAGGATGAGTCCCTGTGCGGCGGCCATTTCTGTGCCTTTGTTGAAGAGTTCGAGTGCATAATGGCGAATCTGTGCCCATTCGCCCGGATCAACCAGGCCTGAATCGAGGATTTCTCTTTCGGAAATGTCCTCATCGTGGCCGATATGCGATTTTGTGGCCGGGGTGATAATGGGTTCAGGCAACCGGTCGCCTTCTTTCAGCCCATCGGGAAGTGCCACGCCACAGAGTTCGCGAAGACCCGATTTATATACGCGCCAGGCGTGGCCGGCGAGGTAATTGCGCACGACAACCTCTACGGGGAAAGCTTTACACTTGAGGCCGATGGTCACGTTGGGGTCAGGTACAGCAACAACATGTGTAGGCACGAGGCCATCCACAGCGCGGAAAAAGTGTTCGGAAGTCTGATTGAGAACCTGACCTTTGCAGGGGATGGGTTTGGGGAGAATGTAATCAAAAGCAGAAATACGGTCGCTGGCGACAATGACAAGATATTCGTCGGCGATATTATATACATCCCTGACTTTTCCACCATAACGGGAGATCTGTCCGGGAAATTGAAAATGAGTTTCTTTGATTGCGTTGGCCATAACGGAAGATTCTGATTTGGGGGCAAAGATACACTTTTCACCAACCAATTTTCATACAGATTCGTAAGTTTGCAGAAAGACGCGGCAATCATTCCGGCATAAGAATGTGAGTCCGGAAAATATTGCGTAATTTTGTAGAAAGAGGCGTAGAAAACATAAAAAACCGTTGATGCCATCACAGGAAGAGACTCTAAAAAGCCTGCTCGAAGCACTCTCGTTTTCCCCCGAAAATATTCCCCTGCGGAAACATGTTGCTTCGATACTCATGGACCTGCAACGTTATGAGGAGGCGGAAAAACAATATTCACAAGGCCTGCAATATGTGCCGGGTGATTTGGAAATAAAGCTGGGGCTCGCAGAGGCCTTTTCCCGCCAGGGGAAAAAATCTGCTTCGCTGGTAATTCTGGAAGAACTGATGAATGTGGAGCCGCCCATAGCAAAGGCGTTTATTCTTCACGCGCGCCTGTCTTTTCAGAACGGTGAATACGAGCAGTCGCTCGAATCTTACCAGCAGGCGATCCGCCTTGACCGGTCCCTGCGCGATGTGAGCTTTGAAAACCAGCTCGGTGAGCACGTGGCCCCCGCCGGATATGACGACGGTTATGGCGGGCGTGTACCCGTAGAATATGTCGATGATGATGAGGATGAAATTTTCGGAGAAATAGAACGTCCCAGCATCAACTTCAGCGATGTCGGGGGTATGGATAGGGTAAAGGAGGAGATCGGACTGAAAATCATTCTCCCCCTCAAACACCCCGATCTGTACCAGGCTTATGGCAAATCCATTGGTGGGGGAATGTTGCTCTATGGCCCTCCGGGTTGTGGGAAAACGCATCTTGCCAGAGCCACAGCCGGCGAGGTAAACGCTGGTTTTATTTCCGTCGGGATCAACGACATCCTCGACATGTGGATCGGCAACAGCGAGAAAAATCTTCACTATATATTTCAGACGGCAAGGGCAGAGGCTCCTTGTGTCTTATTTTTTGACGAAGTGGATGCGCTGGGTGCAAGCCGCGCAGACATGAAACAAAGCGGAGGCCGCCACCTGATCAATCAGTTTCTCGCAGAGCTCGACGGGGTCAAATACTCCAATGACGGAGTGCTGATTCTGGCTGCAACCAATACTCCGTGGAATATGGATTCGGCCTTCCGGCGCCCCGGAAGGTTTGACCGGATTCTGTTTGTGCCACCGCCAGACGAGGCCGCCCGCGAAGCTATTCTTCGTATTATGATGAAGGATAAACCCGTGGATGCGATTGATTACGCAAAACTGGCAAAAAAGACAGCAGGGTTGTCTGGTGCAGACCTCAAAGCCGTGGTTGATATTGCTATCGAACAAAAACTCCGCGATTCCATGCGCTCCGGCAAGCTGGAGCCGATCTCTCTGAAAGATATGCTCAATGCGGCAGGAAAAGTAGCTTCTTCAACCAAAGAATGGTTTGCAACCGCCCGCAACTATGCGCTGTATTCCAATGAAGCCGGGTTGTATGATGAGATTCTTGCTTATCTGAATATAAAAAAATGAATATAAGCCGAATAGAACTTCTTCTGGGGCAACGCAGGTATGATATGGCGGAAAAGGAGATTCGCGAACAAATGGGCGATCATCTCAATCATCCGCTGGTACGATCCTATCTGGCTATCAGTCTGATGGGGCAGGAAAAACTGGAAGAGGCAAAAGCAGAAGCGGAAAGCGCCATCGGGCTTGCGCCGGACTACGCGTTTGCCCACGGACTGTTGTCGCGGATCTATTATCAGGAGGGGAAAATGAAAGAGGCCCTTGCTTCCGTCGAAGAAGCAATACGCATTGACCCCTCCGATGCCAATATGTTTGTTCATCTTGCTTATATCCATTTTTCCAGAAGTAAATGGGAGGAGGCGCTCGCCGCTGCCGAGCAGGGACTGAGCCTCAATCCGGAGCATGTGGACGGGATCAATATCCGGGCGCGCACGCTCGTCAAACTGGGACGAAGCCCGGAAGCCAGCGCGGCTTTTGATGCTTCGATGAACAAAAATCCCGAAAACGCTTATACCCATATCAATAAAGGCTGGGCGCTGCTGGAAGAAGGACGTTATGACGAAGCCCTCGTTCATTTCCGGGAAGGTGTAAGACTTGATCCTGACAATGATGTCGCGCGCGCCGGACTCGTAGAAGGCCTCAAAGCCAAATACTGGATTTACCGCGCATACCTGAAGTTTGCATTTTCGATCGGAAAACTTAGTTCCAGTTACCGCTGGGCGTTGATGATCGGGCTGATTATCATTGCCAACAGTGTGCCCTATGCACTGCCTTTTTATCTCGTTCTGGTGTTTTTTACCTGGTTTTCCGATATCCTGTTCAATCTCCTCCTTCGTTTTAATTCCTACGGAAAATATGCACTGAATGAGGATCAGATTCGCTACTCTAATGTGTTTGGTGTATTGCTTGCCGCAGGCATTATCGCGCTGGTCACAGGTCTCACTGCCGGTATCGCTTTGGGAGAGACGATCGGCCTGGTCTGTCTCGGTATGCTTTTTCCGGTTGCAGGAACTTTCAGCAAATCGAGAAAAAGCTCCCGCCAGAAGTCTTTGTGGATGACCTACGGTTTTGCCGCAGTCGGATTAGCCTTTATCGCCACAGCTTTTCTCGGGCTTCCGGTCGCTGGTACGCTGTTTTCGGTTTTTGCCTACGGGATCATGGCCTATACTTTTATTATCGGTTTTCTTCCCTGACAGATTTGTATTTCCCTAGGTAATTGCTCATTATTGACAATCAATCAATGAGAAAATTATGGACATCAACCTGAGTGGCAAACATGCGTTTGTAGGCGGAAGTACGCAGGGTATCGGCGAAGCGTCTGCGCATGAACTTGCACGTATGGGAGCAACCATCACCCTTCTTGCCCGGGATGAAGCTGCCCTCCGGCGGGTTTGTGCTTCACTCGACACTTCGGCGGGGCAGACACATGACTTCATTGTCGCCGACTTTTCACAACCCGATATACTTCAGCAGAAAGTGAATCACTGGCTTGCGGGTGGCAAAACCGTTCATATTCTCGTCAACAATACCGGCGGTCCGGCAGGCGGGCCGATCATCTCCGCTTCACCGGATCAGTTTCTCAGCGCCTGGCAGATGCATCTCATGTGCAACCATATCCTGGCGCAGGCCCTGGTGCCGGGAATGAAAGCCTCCGGTTATGGCCGGATTATTAACGTGATTTCCACATCAGTAAAAATACCCATCACGGGCCTGGGCGTCTCTAATACAACCCGGGGCGCTGTGGCAAGCTGGGCCAAAACCCTGGCCAACGAACTGGCGGCATTTGGGATAACCGTCAACAATGTATTACCTGGATTCACCCGCACCCAGCGATTTTTTTCGCTTGTGGAAATATGGGCTGGTAATGCAGGGATTTCTGTGGAGGAAATGGAAGAACGGCTCAAAAAAACAGTACCTGCTGAGCGGTTTGCTTCACCCGAAGAAACTGCATACGCCGTGGCATTTCTTGCTTCGCCTTCCGCTGCGTATATTAACGGCATTAATCTTCCCGTAGATGGCGGAAGAACCGGCTCTTTGTAATTAATTATGAAAACCCATGGTATATCAGATAAAAGTAACACTGGAGCAGACCAAACCGCCTGTGTGGCGGCGCCTGCTCATTCAACCTAAGATCAACTTCCTCGACCTCCATTTCATCCTTCAGGGAGCGATGGGCTGGGAAAATGCGCATCTGTTTGTGTTTGAAGAAAACAAACCGCGCGGAGAAATGACGATGAAAATCGGTATTCCTTATGAGGATGATTTTTTTGCAGATGAAATGCTCGACGCAGAAAAAACACCGATTCAGACATTTTTGAAAGAACCCAAAGACAAATTGTTTTACGAATATGACTTCGGCGACAGTTGGCGCCATAAGATCGAGCTCGAAAAAATTCTGGAAGACACCATTCTCCCCAAAGCGATCTGCGTGAAAGGCGCCGGTGCGTGCCCGCCTGAGGATTGCGGCGGCATCTGGGGATATTATCAGATGATGGAGTTTGTAAACAAAAAAGGATCAAAAGAAGGCGCAGAGTATCGCGAATGGCTGGGTATGGAAAAAGGCGATATGTGGGACTTTGAAGCGTTTGACCTGGAAGATACCAACCTGATGATCCAGGAGTATCTCAATGATCCCTACGGCTTCTGATCATGATCGAAATTCAAAATTATATTAATGGTCATCTGAAGGCCCCTCAAAACGGGCGCTATCTTGAAGGAATAAACCCTGCAACAGGTGATGTATTCTGCCGGATTCCGGACAGCGACTCCGCCGATGTTGAGGCTGCATACCTTGCAGCCCGCAACGCATTCCCTGTCTGGTCAGCGATGCCCGTCGGGGAGCGTTCGGCCATTCTCTCCCGCATAGCTGATGGTATATTTGCCCGAAAAGAAGAACTTGCGCTCGCAGAATCCACCGACAACGGAAAACCGGTTGCGCTTGCCCGCCGGATGGACATACCCCGCGCAGAAGAAAATTTTCGCTATTTCGCGCATGCCATCACGCAGTTTCACAACGAATCGTATGACATGGGCAGTCAGGGGTTTAATTACACCCTTCGCCGCCCGATAGGCGTAGCCGGACTCATATCCCCCTGGAACCTGCCGCTGTATCTCTTTAGCTGGAAAATTGCTCCCGCACTTGCCGCCGGAAACACGGCGGTAGCCAAACCCTCAGAGATTACACCCCTTACGGCTTTTCTTCTCTCCGAAATCTGTATGGAGGCAGGACTGCCCGAAGGCGTGCTCAATATCGTTCACGGTACCGGCCCTGCTGTCGGAGAGGCGATCGTCGCTCATCCGCATATACCGGTATTGTCGTTTACAGGAAGTACGGCTGTAGGAAAACGGATCGCTGAAATAGCGGCACCCATGTTTAAAAAAGTCTCTCTCGAAATGGGTGGGAAAAATGCAAATGTAGTTTTTGCCGATGCTGATTATGAGCAGGCACTCACCACCAGTATCAGGGCGTCTTTTACCAATCAGGGTCAAATCTGCCTTTGTGGTTCCCGCATTTTCGTCGAAAAAAGTATATACGACCGCTTTGCCGCCGATTTTGTAAGCCGGGTAAAACAAATGAAAATCGGTGATCCGCAGGATGAAGATACGGAGATCGGCGCCATTGTATCCCGGGTTCAATATGAAAAAGATCTTCGCTACATCCAGCTTGCAAGGGAAGAGGGCGGTGAAATTCTTTGTGGTGGCGAACCGGCAGATCCTATCAACTCGCGTTGTGCCAATGGGTTTTTCCTGAAACCTACAGTCATTGCGGGTCTGGGACCTGCCTGCCGTGTAAATCAGGAGGAAATCTTCGGGCCGATTGTTACTATTTATCCATTTGAAAACGAGGATGAAGCCCTCACTTTTACCAATAGCACTCCTTACGGGCTTTCCGGTACGGTTTTTACTACCAATCTCAGCCGGGCACACAGGTTTGCCTCAGCCATGGAGTCTGGTATTGTGTGGGTAAACAGTTGGCTGGTGCGGGACCTGCGCACGCCCTTTGGCGGTGTCAAGCAGTCTGGGATAGGGAGAGAAGGCGGATTTGAAGCCCTGAGGTTTTTTACTGAGCCGAAAAATATCTATGTTCAATTATAAACTTTACGATCCGCGATAATACGCGTAACTTTACTGCGTTTTGAAATCAAACATATGAAACTGCGCTATTCCATTTTCCTGCTTTTGACTTCACTCCTGATTTTCAGCGGGTGCGATTCGGTGGACCTTTCGCTTGTCAACCAGGTCAAAAGGTTTGAGCCTGAGTGGATGAGCCTGAGTGAGAAGGTTTCATTTATTGACCGCAACCTGCGGATAACCCACCAGCGCTACGATAAAGATCTGGAAGAAGTAAATCCTTTTATTTCTGACCCCGGCACAGCCGAGCGGACCAATCTCTACGGTATGCGGAGCCAGTACCGCAATATGGTAACAGAGCGCGATGCCATTCAGAAAAAATTTGACACCACCAAAGAGCGTTTTGTAACAGCCGTAACGGAGTTTAACGAGTGGCAAAACAAGCTGATGAAAAAAAGACTGGATCAGGATAAGGCAAGAATCCAGCTTCAGCAGTATCACAGCGATTATCAGGAGTTGTACAAAGAAATAGATGAATTGCAAAACCAACTCATCCAGAATATCAACCAGCACAATTCACTGCTGCGCCAGATCACCACAGCGCTGAAACTTTACACCAATTACGATATCAATTACCGTTAGACGCAGGTCAAAACGGTTTATTTCATCGGCTGGTTTTTGTGGAAAATATCCTTTTCATCCACACAAAACATCTTTACATCGAGTATCGAGTGAATGATAAACTGGTGCAGGGTTTCCACAAATCCGTAGGAAAAAGAAGGCACGTAAAAGTTTAAATGCCCCAGGCTGCGAAGGGTATTGTCGGGTTTGAATCCGCTGCACGTGATGACGGTAGCCCCGCTTTGAAGAGCGGCCTGCGCTCCTTTCAGAATATTGACCGAGCTGCCCGAGCTGCTGATACAGATAGCGATGTCGCCTTTTTCTGCAAACTGCTCTATCGGAATGGAAAATACCTCGTCATAACTATAGTCATTGGCGATGCAGGTCAGTACCGGCGCATCGTTGAAGGTGATTGCCCTCACGCCACCGTTTTTCCAGAAATCAACTGCCAGGTGACTCGCCACGCCAGCACTACCGCCATTGCCGATGATCATAATTTTGCGATGCGCCTGCTGGGCTTTTACCAGCCACTTCATCGTAAGATCAAGGGCAGCATCGTAGGAGATTTCGTTTTCCTGGTCGCTGGCTTTGATATTGGAAAGCGCTTCGGTAAAGGACTCCGTATATTTACTCCAGAATGTTTTACTGTTCACTTGTGCCGGGTTTATAGTCTTATTCATAATCTTTTTCTTCGTCCGGAGGGCAAATATACGTTTTTTTTATGGCCTTATGAACCGGAAGAAAATCTGCCGGATATCTTGTTCAGAAAATCCAGCATCATCTTGTTTATATCGGGTGAAATTTTCAATACAAAAACGATTGGCAGATAAACCGCCGTTACAATTGCCGACCTCACTACAATATCCAGCAGGTGATTGCCTGTGGATGGAATATTGAGCCCCAGGATTAACACACCTACGGTGACCACAATATTCAGAAGTGTTTTTATGCTGAATGGTTGCATTCCGAATTTGAAATACACAAACAGACACCCGATCCCGTTGTAAAGAAAAAGCGATAAAGCGGTGGCAACCGAAGCGCCGGTTGCACCATAGGTGGGAATAAGCATATAGTTGGTGATGACTACAATGATCAGCAGAAATAAATTGCTGTAGAGATCAAACCGGTAATACCTGCTGTTCATAATAATGGGTCTGTGCAATCCGGTGATAATGTTGAAAACAGATCCCAGTCCAAGATAAATGACAGACGGTCTTCCATCTGCGTATTTGGGCAGAAGGGCAAAAAATGAATCGATATTTACCCAAATCCCCACAAACACCAGTGCTGCCACCACAAGGTTGGTAATGGCCGTCTTTTGGTACAGTTCCAGTATCAGATCATTCCTCTTGGTTTTCATATGGTTGGCTATGAGCGGAATGGTAATAGACCTGATTGACCGCGCCGGCATCTGGATCAGCACCGAAATATAAAAAGCAATGGCATAAGTGGCCACCACCTTTTCCCCCACCAGCCAGCCCAGCATCAGTATGTCCACCTTACTTACCAGCATATTGGTCATTTCTCCGAGAGAGGAAAACCAGCCGTAGTTGAGCATGATTCGCCCGATCCTGGCCTGAAACCATTCGAAGCTGAAAGTAAAATGCATTTTACGAAGCCATACCAGATAGGCAAAAATGATCACCACCGGCACGTAAAAACTCAGTGTCAAACCAATTAGAAATACCCGGAAGTCGATATATTCAAAATGAAGCAGGATAATCAGTACAGTCTGCGGTAGCCTCAGCGCGACATTATAGGCCATGGCCGGGACTACCGATTTGAGCAGTGACTGCGAAACTGTCGATAACACCCGGTAAAGCGTGTAGGAGAGAATAAGCGGGAAAATATAGATGTACTCCTGGGTAAAAAGCGGCGATTTGGGCGCGTAATGGGCAATGATGAACGGTTTGATGAGGATCAGTAAAAGGCAGATTAACCCGTAGCCAACTGCCGTATAAATCGCGATAAAAGACAAAAACTTCCCTTCTTTTTCCTTCCGCTGGTAGAAATAAGGAAAAAACCGCAGGATGATCCGCGTAATTCCCAACTGCGACAGTTCTGACCCCAGAACCATAAAGGTCATCAGCAGTTCGATCAGCCCGTACTGCCCTTCGGTCAGCCATTGGTAAAAGAGAAGGGATTTGTTTAGCCATCCGAGAATAACTCCCAGATAGGTGTAAATCGTGTTTTGAACACTCTGGCGCTGGACAATACCCATTTCCTCTATTTGAGCATATGGCTGATCATTTTATTCAACTCTACTTTGGTTACGGGGCGTTCGTTGCCGAGAATATTGACCGCAAGTGCACCCACACTGTTGCCGATAAAAGGAATCAGCATGGGAGGGCATTCCTTATAGGCGCAAAGTGCTGTTACGGAAAGCACGGCATCTCCGGCTCCCACCGAATCTACCACGCTGGTCGCCAGTGCCGGCGCTCGGTAAAACTGGCCGTTTCGGTAGTAAACAGACCCTTTCTGGCCGAGGGTAATCGTAATGGCATCGCAGCCTGTAGCGTCATTGAGCTTCAATATGAGGTCTTCCAACTGGCCGTATTTGCTTCCGAAAGGCAGTCGTATTTCGTTTTCGTCTATAGAAATATAATCTGCTCCCTGATATTTGGTGATATAGTTGTAGCCAAAATTGTTGCTGTTGGTCTGGGCATTGACTGAGACATACACATTTGCCTGCGTGAGGTATTCCTGAACAGCAGGGGTAATCATTCCATGCCCGAAGTCTGAAATCAACACCATATCGTAGTTTCCGATAACCGAATCGAGATAGGCAATCATCTCATTTTCAACGGATTCGGGTAGATTGGTGTCATTCATATAGGTTACCTCAAATACCTTGGTATTGAGATACTCGGCAATATACCGGCGTTTGGCTGGGGTCGGGCCGTCGTGGCGGTAAAAATATTTTGTAGAAATCTCCTTAGCCAGCTTGGGGCTAATCACCTCCATCTGGTCTTTATGCGAACCGAGGCAGGTAACCAGATGCGTTTCTCTGGCAAACTGGTTGACGTGGTTGGCAATGGCGAGTACCCCTCCGGCAAATACTTCTTCACGTATATACTGGGTCGAAAGGGTAGGGGACTTGGATGATTTTCCCAGCGAACGGATATAGTGATATTCGTCGATAATCGTGTCGCCAATGACCAGCACCCGCACATCAGAAAGACTTTCTATGATGTTGATGATGGATTCGGAGGAATACTGCTGCTTGAGATTGTGTATATAGTCCTGGGCAGATTCATCGAGGGGGCTGAAATGCGCGTTGATAAGTTTGGAGGAAGAAAATACAACTTCCTCGGTGAAATAGATATCACCGCCTTCGGCTCTGACTGCTTCTACCTCCTTGCGGATGTTGTCGGTGAGATCGTCTTCAAAGTTTTTGTAATCCTGCCCTTTGACATAGTAGTCGGGCTTGAGAAGATGAAGGGTTTCCACCGCCGTTGGCCATAGGTTTACCGCGACATAGTCAATCACTTCCAGTGCAGCCAGGGTTTCGAGGCGCATCTGCTGGTTGAATGCCGGCCTTCCCGGGCCCTTGTTGACCAGGTGGTCGGGCGTAATGGTCACAATGAGGATATCCGCAGCCTTTTTTGCCGCTTCAAAGTGTTTGATGTGCCCCAGGTGCATCAGATCAAAACATCCATGGCAATGGGCGACCGTATGGCCCTCAGCTTTGAGGCCTGAGACGATATTTGCCAGATCCTCTATGGGTACAATTTTGTCTTTTTTCATTTTTTCCCCAGATACTTAAACCAGTCTTTTGTGGCTTCTGCAATACTTGCCGGCTCCCATAGTGGTGCTTCTCTCCAGTAGTCGATATTTTCGAGCATGGTTTTTACGCCTTCTTCAAAGCTTACTTTTGGTTCCCATTTCAGCACGGAGCGGATTTTTGTGGTATCGGCATAGGTGCAATCGGGTTCGCCCGGGCGCTTGGGAATATAGGTGATTTCTCCTCCCAATAGCTCTACAAGCCGGTTGACGCTGTAAGTTCCTCCACTGCCTACATTCATGATATGCCCGATGGCAGCATCGGTTTCAGATGCCTTGATACAGGCCGCAGCAATATCGGTGACGAAAGTAAAGTCGCGGGTCTGGGTTCCATCGCCCACGACGGTATAAGGCTTGTTGTTGAGCTTTTGTGCGAGAAATACCCCAAATACAGCACCGTATGTACCTGATGTGCGCGAACGTGGTCCATACACGTTGAAAAACCGCAGCGAGGTGGTGGCAAGTCCATAGACTTTATGCCAGTTGAGCACGTATTGTTCGCCGATCCATTTGGTCGTGGCGTAGGGGTATTCGGGGCGAATATCTGCGGTCTCCGGTGTCGGGTAGTTGTCGGGGATTCCATAACAGGAGGAGGATGCGGCATATACCAGCCGCTTTACGCCTGCTTTTCTGCTCGCTTCCAGCACATTGATCGTACCATCAACATTGGACTTGTGATAGCCGATGGGCTGTTGGATGGAAGGTACAATATCAGCCAGCGCAGCGATATGGAATACTTTTTCTACGCCTTCAAAATAGCTGTCTATCGCGCCGTATTCGGAAATATCGGCAATATGGATGGTGAGTCCGGGATGGCCTTTGTGATGTTCGAGGTTGAGCAATCTTCCGGTTGAAAGATTGTCAATCACTACGACTTCTGCGCCTTTGGCTAGCAGGGCATCCACAAGATGGCTGCCAATAAACCCGCAGCCGCCGGTAACTAATACTTTCATGAATGGAAAAATCTTTCGATGGTGTCGCAAATATAATTTACCTCCTCGTCGAGGAGCTCGGGAAATACCGGCAGGCTCAGTATAGTATCCATTTGTCGCTCTGCAACCGGAAAATCTCCGCGTTTATAACCCAGATAGGCCGCAGCTTCCTGTAGGTGAATGGAAATAGGATAATGAACCTTGGAGTCCACGCCGTTTTCCTTCAGAAAACTCATCAATTCATTTCTGCGGTCGGTCTGTATGATGAAGGTATGGTAAACCGATTTCATTCCCGGGCCGTCCTGAGGTACCCAGACATAATTGCCAATACGTTGCTGGTATTTGGCAGCAATTTCGCGGCGGCGGTTGTTCCATTGGTCGAGGTATTTGAGTTTTACCTGAAGGATGGCTGCCTGTATGGAGTCAAGGCGGGAGTTGTAGCTCCAGAATTCGCATTCATCGCGGTTTTTCAGCCCGTGATTCCTGGCTTTGAGGAGATATTCGTAGAGACGGTCGTCATTGGTGGTGATCATGCCTCCGTCTCCGACGGCGTTGAGGTTTTTCAAAGGGTGGAGACTAAAACCTCCGGCAATGCCGAAGGAGCCTACAGGTTGACCCTGGTAAGTAGCACCTACGGCCTGGGCGCAATCCTCGATCACATACAGGTTGTGTTTTTCGGCAATAGCCATAATGGGCGCCATATCTGCAGGCCTGCCGGTGAGATGTACAGGTGCGATGGCTTTTGTGTGCGGGGTGATTGCTTTTTCAATCTTTTCAGGATCGAGGTTGTAGTCCCCGCGCACATCCACAAAGACAGGCGTAGCGCCGATCAGGGCGATAGATGAAGCAGAGGCCAGAAAGGAGTTTGGCGGTACAATCACCTCGTCGCCGGGGCCGATACCCAGCCCGCGCATGACCAGAAACAGGGCGTCGGTGCCATTATTGACGCCTACAGCGTATTTTGTACCGCAAAGTTTGGCAAAATCGGATTCAAACCGGGCAACCCTTTCGCCCAGAATATACATGCCGCTTTCCAGCACTTTTTCTATTTCGGCCAATACCTCTTCTTTATAGAGAGACGTTTGTATGCCGATATTGACGTAGGGAATCTGTCTTTGTATTACCTGCATAGATTATTTTTTTTGCCCAGGCTACGCCTTTGCGTGCCATACTTCGTAAAAATTAAAATTATGCTGCTGTTCGACGGAAAATGTTTTCCAGACATTCCCCAGTTTATATCCTTCGGGACCTATATCATCAAATAATAAAAATCCACCAGGTGCCACATGGTCAGCCACGTTTCTAAGATCAATGAGAGCGGTTTCTTCATCATGAGCACCATCTACCAATATATAATCAAATTTTTTATCAGGATTTTCCCGGAAATATGCTGGAACTGTAACGCGTGAGTCTCCGGACACGAATCGAATATTATGGGTGGGAATATTAAAATACCGAAGATTTCGCCTCACTTTTCCGGTAGAAAAATAGCGGATCAAAAAGTCAAAGTACCGCATATATTTCCTTGAAATATTAATATTCGAATGACCGTCGGCAGAACCTCTGAGCCGGGTGAGCATTCGGGAAAGGCTTGTAACGCTGAAGTATTCCCGCCAGAGGTCAAATGATACAATTTCAACTCCCTCATAACTATGGTATGCAGACAAAAGCGATATGAGCGATCCGCCTGTTCGGGTGCCTATTTCCAGAATGGTTTTGGGTGAATAATTGCTCCCAATCCAGCTTTGTACCATTCCTGTTTCAAATATCTCGCCGTCCCTTCGATATTCATCCAGGTTTTCAAAACTTTTCCAATAGTGGTCATTGGGATCCACTTTCCGCAGAAGCCTGAAATTGGAGAGTACAAAGTCTCTCCGCTCTTTGATTTGCCTGACCATTTCCTCCAGGCTAAGTTCTGCAGTAGGTTGGGAATAAGGAATAGCCATTATTTCAGATCAATTTTTTGCATCAGCTTCACATTAAAGTACTTCGGATCGCTCAGTGGGTTGGGCAGCATGCCATTGTCAAAGGCGATCTTCAGATCTCTGACTGCGTCGCCAATAGAGTGTTGTGCCTCAAATCCGATTTCTTCCTTGATTTTCTGTGAGGACACGTGATAGGAACGCAGATCATCGGTAGGTGAGGTAATGACATTTACCTGCGGACCAACGACATTTTTGACGATTTCGGCGAGCTCTGCCACCGGATGGTTTTCATAACCGGCATTATAAATTTTTCCTGCAATTTTTTCATCGGGAAGTTCGAGCAGCATGCAGTAAAGGTCGGTCATATCTTCAATATGAATATTCGGGCGTTTCTGCTCTCCGCCAAATACCGTGATTTCTCCTTTATTGATGGCCAGATTGGTCAGAATATTCACTACCAGATCGAGGCGCTGGCGGGGAGAATAACCACATACAGTGGAAGGGCGGATGGTGACGGTGGTGAAATCATCTGCCTGGTATTTTGCAAGGATTTCTTCACACATAGCCTTAAACTTCGAATAGTCGGTCAGCGGCTCGAGGCTCATTTCTTCCGTTACGTTCGGCTCATCCTTGATCCCGTAAACGCTGGAGGACGAAGCGTAAATAAACCGTTTTACCCCTGCCTCGCGCGAAATCTGTACCAGTGGCTCAAATGCATCGAGGTTGATGGACTTGCCCAGTTCTGGATTGAGGTCGAAGCTGGGGTCGTTGGAAATACAGGCCAGGTGAATCACGGCATCGTGGCCGGGTATGGTTTTTCGGAGAATCTCCTGATCGCGGATGTCACCTTTTACTTTGGTGAGGTGGGGATGGTTTTCGATAACGTCATCTCCGTAAATCATCAGATCCAGAACGGTGACGTTGTAACCGCGGCGGAGAAGTTTGGGAACCAACACCGCGCCTACGTATCCGGCTCCGCCGGTGATAAATATGTTTTGCAGTTTGTTTTTGCTCATGAGACACGCTTTATTTTTGACCAGCGAATTTACAGCAATTGCGGGGAAATTGAAACATTATCCAAAACCTACCTGATCCTTCGTGCCGGTACCCCCGCCCAAACTTCTCCCGGCGGTACATTTTTTCTGACTACAGCGCCTGCTCCTATATACGCACCTTCTCCAATCTCCACATCAGGCAGGAAAATAGCCCCGGTTCCCACAAATACATCTCTTCGGATGATTACCCGCCCGCTGGTATGTACCCCCGGTGAAATTACTACCCCGTCTTCCACGATATTGTCGTGATCGATCGTAGCGCCAGTGAGAATATTTACCGAATCGCCCACCACCGTACCAGTCACAATATTTACACCCGGAGAAATGACCACACCCCTTCCAATACTTACGTCAGAATCCATATGCGCCGTTGGGTGAATGGTGTTTATCAGTTCCAGTCCCATGCCAATCAACCTTTTTCCTATTTCCCTCCGAAGTTGGTTGTGGGCGAATCCGGCGATACCGCCACCAATGCTGAGTTTTTCGGCGAGTACGGGCAAATCTTTCATTCCTCCCAATACTTCCCGCTCTCTGATTGCCAATCCCTTTTTACCCGGATCATCGTCGATAAATCCCACCACCCTGTATCTGTTTTCGGCTTCCGCAATTTCAAGTACGACCTTGGCCTGGCCTTTCGGATTTGCTCCTACAATGATGATGTTCATGGCTTACGCGTTTAGATAAAGTTTTTTTAGCCGGGGAATATGGTTGCTCAGTGAAAGCTCCCTTCGGTAGGTATCTACGTTTTTCAAAAGTTGTGGGTAGTCTGTATTCCTCAGTTTTTCGCCCAGACCGGGAATATCGCTTTTGGACACGCTGATTCCCGCATTTTTCCGCATGACAATCCACCACTGGTAAAAAATGTCGCGGGAAATAATCACCGGCAGACCGGCTTCCATAAAATTGAACATCTTCAGCGAGGTGGCATATTTCATTTTGTCTTCCTTCAGATCGCTGTCTTCTCCGAAAAAGGGAAGGATGCCAAAATGATATTTTTGAAGTTCGTCGGTGAGCGCTTCGTTGTCAACTGGTTCGTGAATGTGGAAAAATGGATTTTTTGATGCGATCCCGTAGTATTCTTCGTAGTCGGGCGGAAGCGTGGAGGGACTGGGATAGACGTGGAAATGAATCTGCTGCCGGCTGAGTTCCTCAATCAGGTGGTGAAACTGAAGGATACCAAACTGACGCCTGTCGCGGTGTGAACCTGCAATGCCTCCTGCATACACAACGTGAATTTCGCCATTCAGATTTTTTCCGCCCTGGGGCTTCAGGCTGTCATCATCGCAGTAAAGCGGAAAAAACATGGTCGGTGGCCGCTTGCTGATTCCATATTTCAGAAATCCTGCCCGTGGTTCCAGACTTTGGCCGATAACCATATCTGCTTCGGAGAGGCATGATTTTTCATAAATGATTTCCTTCCGCGCCCAGGCATAGGGAGGCGTAAGTCCGTGGTAGGTAACGACCACATCCTGCATATCGAGGAAAAACGGTTTTCCCGTAAATTTTCTGGCCACTTCGGGATATTCGCATTTCGGTGCAAAGGCATGTATGACCTGGATATTGCCCAGGCTGCGGAGAATGGCGCGCAGATGCCATTTGTTGCGATACTTGTATTCCCGGCTGAAATGCCCGCCTGCAAATTCGGGCACATATCCGTCCTGGTGGCATACGAGGATAACCTCAAACAGGGGGTCGCGGTTGACCCACTTTGCCATCCGGCCTGCCCGTGCAGGAATCAGTTCGCAGAGATAGACGATCACCTTTTGCCCTGATGAAGTATCATGGACTGATTTTCCCTTTCCTATCTGAAAAAGCACAAAATCAAACGCAGAACTGGTCAGTAGTCCCAGTTTTCGCCGGACTTTGATCATCAGGATTTTAAAAGCGGCGATACGTTTGTTCATGATGCAAGAATATTTTTTTCTTCGAGGGTTCGGCTAATAAAATTGTAATCCTCCTGAAATATTTCTATGGTCTGGCTGATCGTTGCCATTTCCTGCT
Source organism: Bacteroidia bacterium (assembly GCA_041391725.1). GTDB lineage: Bacteria > Bacteroidota > Bacteroidia > J057 > J057 > JAGQVA01. The sequence goes on along the minus strand of JAWKNL010000003.1, from coordinate 393,211 downwards.
CAGAGAGGTGTTTTTTCCATTTTTTGAGCGGATCGCCTTCGGTAGAAGTGTTGATGACCTTTAGCCCGGAGTTTTGTATTTGCAGGGCTTTTTTGTGATGACGGGGATGGAGTTGAAGAAATGCAAACAGTTTTTCCAGCACTTCCGGCTGGCGGTTTACCAGATCTTCGTAACCGATAATACAGTATTTATCCTGAGGGAGTGTCAGAATATCCCTGAGCCCGAGGGCATTGAGCCTGATCCACATTTCAGGGATGACCGAGAAATCGCCGGGGTAATGTCTGCCGGAGATGACACCTTCAGGTGTAAAAGATTCCGGAAAGCGCGTATAACAGCCTGCGGGGTCTTCCGGAATATGATTTAGTCTTTTCAGCAGTTCGTATTCCCGGTCAAAAAACACTTTGGTACTGGCGCAGTGCCCTTCTATGGAGCGTATAATCAGTACGATTTTGGATTGAGGGAAAAGGGAATGTACGTATCTGATTTTATTGGTGAGGTGGGGTGATTTATTGACGGGGATGAGGTGATCCCAGTCGTAGAAAAATGCCCCGGAACCAAAACGAAACAGGTTGCTGATCCGCATCAGATAGCGGCGGGGGGATTTGGCATCAGCGATAAAACGGTCAAAATAGTGAGCCATGTTGGCCGCAGCGGTAAATGAAGCGTGAGAATCATCGCGATGCGTACAGTAGCCTACGCAGGGAGCCTCACCTATGGCTGTCCAGATATCGTTGAGTTCCATTCCGATTTTGAGCAACTGCGGGTGCTGGCTTATTTTGTCAACGAGAAGCGAGGTTCCGCTTCGCATGCAGCCTGCGATAAACAGTGGAGCGGGAAAAGCCCGGGGGGGGATTTCCGTTTCCATTTGCAGGAGCTTTCGGAGAGATTCATTCATTCCCGTAAAATTCGCCTGCGAAATTACAAAAATTCATTGGAACTGTTTCGACAAACTTGGCTAGGAAAATATCCCCGAAATATATACTTTTGGGATATGTAAATCGTATTTTATGAAAACAATATCTCTCAAGATAGACACCTCAATTTTTGGTGAAACGGAAAAAATCCTTTCCGAGATTAAGAAATCAAGGAACCGATATATAAATGAGGCATTGGACTATTATAATCGGTTACAAAAACGGCTGATTCTTGAGAAAAAGTTAGAGAAGGAATCTCATTTGGTGAAAGAGGATTCTCTGTCTGTTTTGGAAGAGTTTGAAAATATAGATTATGGAGATTTCTCAATTTGAAATTTGGATAGCAGACCTGAATCCGCAAATTGGAACAGAGCCGGGAAAGACCAGGCTGGTAGTGGTCATACAGACCAATCTTCTGAATAAATTACCTCATCCATCTACCATTATATGCCCGATAACAACGAATGTGAAGAACGGTGCTGAAATTTTGAGAGTACATCTGAAAAAGGGCACAGCCAATATTATACAGGATTGTGATATAATGGTTGATCAGATAAGGGCAATTGATAATAAGAGACTTACAAAAAAGATCGGAGTTCTGCCGGAGACCATTTCCAGGCTTATCAGAGATAACTTAAAGATTGTGCTGGATCTGGAAAATTGATTCACTTGTGATTTTATCTTCGGTCAAAAACAAGGAAGCCACGAATACACAAGTTAAACGTGCATTCGTGGCTCCGGAGAATTTATACTTAAAAAGTTTACCCGTTCATAGAAAGCAGGAACTCGTCATTATCTATGGTATTGGACATACGTTCACGCAGGAATTCCATACCTTCGATCGGGTTCATGTCTGCCATAAACTTGCGCAGCACCCAGATACGGTTGATGTCTCCGGGATCCATGAGGAGGTCTTCGCGGCGTGTACCGGAGGCGGTAACATCGATCGCCGGGTAAACACGGCGGTTGGCGAGCCTGCGGTCGAGCTGAAGCTCCATATTGCCGGTTCCCTTAAATTCTTCAAAGATCACCTCATCCATTTTGCTGCCTGTATCGATAAGCGCGGTAGCAAGTATCGTGAGAGAGCCACCGTTTTCAATGTTACGGGCAGCACCAAAAAACCGCTTGGGTTTGTGCAGTGCGTTGGCATCAACACCACCGGAGAGGATTTTTCCTGAAGCCGGCATACAGGTATTATGGGCACGGGCCAGACGGGTAATGGAGTCTAATAATATGACAACATCATGTCCGCACTCTACCATGCGTTTGGCTTTTTCAAGTACAATAGAAGCAACCTGAACGTGGCGGTCGGCAGGTTCGTCGAATGTAGAGGCGATCACCTCTGCATTTACGTTACGGGCCATATCGGTAACCTCTTCCGGACGTTCATCAATCAGCAGGATGATGAGATATGCTTCCGGGTGATTGGCTGCAATTGCATTGGCTATTTTCTGAAGGAGTACGGTTTTACCGGTTTTGGGCTGAGCCACGATGAGTCCGCGCTGGCCTTTTCCGATAGGGGAGAAGAGGTCAATAATACGCAATGACAGATCTTTTTCCCTTTTTTCTGAAGAAAGAACAAATCTTTCATCCGGGAAAAGTGGCGTCAGGTGATCAAAATAAATGCGGTCTCTTACTTCATCGGGTGTGCGCCCGTTGATGGTTTCCACCTTCAGAAGGGCAAAATAGCGCTCTCCGTCTTTGGGAGGGCGGATTTGTCCGAACACGGTATCACCGGTTTTCAGGCCAAATAGTTTAATCTGGGAGGGGGAAACATAAATATCGTCAGGAGACGGCAGATAATTATATTCGGAGGAACGGAGAAAGCCGTACCCTTCGGGTATAACCTCCAAAACGCCCTGATTGCTGATTACTCCATCGAGATTGGGGGCAGGAATGACCTGCTCCTGTATAGCCGGTGGCTGATTGTAGGGCTGCTGTCTGTCTCTGTCACGGTCGCGATCTCTGTTGTCGCGATCCCTTTCTCTGTTGTCGCGATCTCTGTTGTCGCGATCCCTTTCTCTGCTGTCGCGATCTCTATTGTCGCGATCTCTGTCTCTGCTGTCGCGATCTCTGTTGTCGCGATCTCTGTCTCTGCTGTCGCGATCTCTGTTGTCGCGATCACGATCTCTGTCCTGTCTTACAGGAGGATTATAGTCCTGGCCAGTTTCATTGCGGGTTTGGCGCTTGCGGCGGTTGCGCAGTTTGCGGTCTCCGTCGTCATCTGAGCGTTGCGTGCGGTTTTGAGGGCCTTCCTGAGAACCATCTTCTGCTTCCGGTTGATCCTCTCCGCCCTCTTCAGATTCTTCTGCTGCGGGAACTTCCGAAAGGATTGTATCTTCTTCAGGTTGCGCTGTCTCTTCTGTTTCAGTGTCCTCAGATTCAGGCTCTTCCGATTTTTTGGACTTGGTGGTTCGCCTGCGCGGGGAGGGCTTCTCCTCTGTTTTTTTGCGGGTCGTTTTTGTTTTTACTTCGCTTTCTGGCGAATCGTCTCCGGCTTCTGGCAGTTCTTGCGTCGCAGCTACTTTTTCTACAGGCGCAGAAGCTTTGGATTTTGGACTTTCTTTCAGTCCCTTCAACTGATCGGGGGGCATAAGTGCCTGTTTGTCAAGAATCTTAAAAATCAGATCCTGCTTGGCAAGCTTATCGATTTCCTCAATTTTCAGTTTCTTCGCAATGTCCTTCAACGCCGGGAGGTCGTTGTTGTTCAACTCGATAATATCGTACATATATTGATTGTGGTTGTTTCAAGAATAATCTTGAATCATGTGGATGGAGATAACGTGATGTGGATGATAGTGAGATGTGCCTGACTGTTCAGCCTTTTAGCTCATAAAAGAAAAGCACAATGTATAGGAAATGGAACTTGAATTGAATGAACCGCACAAAGCTACGCAATTAATTGCAGTTTCCAAAAAAATATCTGCAATCATCCATCAATTAGTGTTAAGTTTTCTTACGAATCTGCATAGGTTTTTGTTATTTCGCTGCAAACTTTATTTTTAACTATGCTTGAGATTCAGAAAATCCGGACGGAAGCAGACCAACTGGTCGCCGGACTGGAAAAGAAAAATGTGGCGGACGCTGCTGCAAAAATCGGAAAGCTGCTGGAACTTGACAATAAGCGCCGGCAGACGGTAACCGAACTGGAGCAACTGAGAAATGTGATCAACCAATCCTCCAAATCCATTGGCTCCCTCATGAAAGATGGGAAAAAGGAGGAAGCTGAATCCCTGCGCGCTGAACTGGCCAGTGCCAAGGATAAAATCAAAGAACTGGAACAGGTGCAGGCTTCTGTTGAGGAAGAATCCTATCAGTTGCTGACCTCCATCCCCAATACTCCCCATGCATCTGTGCCCGGAGGAAAGTCTGCTGATGATAATGTCGTCGTTCAGGGAAATAATAAGCAGGTTACGTTTGATTTCCCTGCCAAACCTCACTGGGAACTTGCCCGTGATCATGATATCATCGACTGGGAACTGGGGGTAAAACTCACCGGTGCCGGTTTTCCGGTGTATAAAGGTAAAGGCGCAGCACTTCAGCGCGCGCTGATTACCTTTTTTCTGGATCAGGCCAGGGAAGCAGGTTATACCGAAATCATGCCGCCGCTGATGGTCAACGAGGCCTCTGGTTTTGCTACCGGCCAGCTTCCTGATAAAGACGGACAGATGTACTTTGCCGAAAGAGATGGCTTCTACCTGATCCCGACAGCCGAAGTTCCTATTACCAATCTTTACCGCGACGTGATCGTCAATGCCGAAGATCTTCCCATTAAAAACTGCGGATATACGCCTTGTTTTCGCAGGGAAGCAGGGTCTTATGGCAAAGATGTGAAGGGCCTCAACCGCCTTCACCAGTTTGACAAAGTGGAAATCGTGCAAATTACCCTGCCCGAACACTCCTACGATACCCTGGAGGCCATGACCCGTCATTCGGAAAGTCTTCTCAATGCGCTCGAACTTCCCTGGCACCGCCTGCTGCTCTGCGCAGGTGATATGAGTTTTACTTCTGCCAAAACCTATGACCTGGAGGTGTATAGCGCTGGTCAGGGCCGCTGGCTGGAAGTAAGTTCGGTCAGTAATTTTGAGACATACCAGACCAATCGCCTCAAATTGCGTTACCGCGATGAAAACAAGAAAACCCAGCTCGCCCACTCCCTCAACGGAAGCGCACTGGCCCTGCCCCGTATTGTGGCGGCTCTGCTCGAAAACAACCAGCAGGCCGACGGCAGTATTGTGATTCCTGAGGTATTGCGCAAATACACCGGCTTTGACCGGATATAAATTTCTCTGAAAAAAAAACGCGGGCTTGCAATCGCAGACCCGCGTTTTGTATTTAAATATCTTTTCTTAGCCCAATGCAGCAATCCCAGGAAGTACTTTTCCTTCCAGGTATTCCAGTAGTGCACCACCTCCGGTGGATACGTAAGACACCTGATCTTCCAGCCCGGCTTTGGCAATCGCAGCAGCAGAATCTCCACCACCGATCAGTGAGAAGGATCCGTTTTGGGTTGCTTTTACCACTGCCTCAGCTACGGCCATAGTACCTTTTGCAAATTTATCCATTTCGAAAACACCCATCGGGCCATTCCAGAGGATAATCTTTGATTCAAGGATGGTGTTGTAATAATACTCAAATGTCTGCGGTCCGATATCAAGACCCATCATGTCATCGGGGAAATCTTCATTCCTTACCACCGCAGTTTTTCCATCCTCTCCGAAAACATCCGAAACGACGGAGTCAACCGGAGTGAGTATTTTTACATTTTTCTGTGCTGCTTTTTTCAGCAGGTCGGCAGCCGTGATGATTTTGTCCTCTTCCAGCAGTGATTTCCCTACTTTATAACCTTTGGCGCGAAGGAAAGTAAAAGCCATTCCGCCCCCGATGAGGAGATAGTCCACCCGCTCAAGAAGGTTTTCTATAATCAGGATTTTGTCAGAAACCTTGGCTCCGCCCATAATGGCGCATACCGGTCTTTCCGTACTGTTAAGCACTTTATCGGCGTTGACAATTTCTTTTTGCAGGAGAAGTCCGCAGTAGGATTCCTGGAAAAATTTGGCAACAATCGTCGTACTTGCGTGCGCACGGTGAGCCGTTCCGAAAGCATCATTTACATAATAATCACCGTGGTGGGAAAGTTTTTCGGAGAAAGCCTCATCGCCTTTTGTTTCCTCTTTGTAGAAACGGAGGTTTTCCAGCAGAAGAACCTGTCCCGGTTTCAGGTTGGCGCTCATATTAAACGCTTCTTCTCCAACACAGTCACCACCAAAAAGCACTTCTGCTTTTACATGTTTTTTCAGCGTATTCACGGTATGGCGCAGGCTGTATTTGTCTTCAGGTGCATCTTTGGGGCGACCCAGATGGGACATCAGTACTGCCGAACCTCCACGGTCGAGAATATACTGTATAGTAGGTGCTGCTTCGCTGATACGGCGATCGTCAGTGACTTCGAATGACTTGTCAAGGGGTACGTTGAAATCCACGCGGATCAGCGCGCGTCTTCCTTTGATATTGGCCTGGTCTAGGTATTTCATATAACTTGCATTTAAGGCAGCAAAATTAAAAATTTATTATTAAGCTACCGTTATTTTTGCATCTTTTCATTTACCCCTCCCACCATTCACCATTCACAATTAACCATTATCTATGTCCCAGGTACAGGCATTCAATGACTTTCGCGAAAAAATGAATAAACGGATCCTCGATTCGGATTCAAAGATCATCAAACGCATTTACAACCTCGACACCAACACCTATCAGGAAGGTGCGCTGGATGTCAGAACCAAAGAACTGATCGGCCTTTCGGCTTCTATGGTGCTCCGTTGCGATGACTGTGTGCGTTACCATATCCAGTCTTCACTGGAGGCAGGTGCCACAGAAAAGGAACTGATGGAGGTATTCGAGATTTCCCTGCTGGTGGGAGGAACCATCGTTATTCCTCACCTTCGCCGTGCAGTGGCATTTATGGATGAATGTATGGAAGAACGTAAAAAGTAACACTCCCGGAGTGTTATTCTTCCTCCTCCCACTGCCCGTTTACGGTAAGGAGGATTTCATCGATAATTAAAACATCATTAACCAGAAGAAAACCTCTGAGCGGGAATTCCTTTTGCCGTGAACCGTGAATCCGCATCACCATTTCTCCGGCTTCGGGGTTGTAATGGCAGGTACGAAGATCAAAAGGATCTTTGGATGTAAATTTTTTTTCGGGCTTAAACGAAGAAAAACTTTCCTTCACGATTTTGTTGTAGGTCTGTTTTCCTATAGCCGGGTTTCGCATGGAATAACTGAGCAGAACGGTCAGGCTGTCAGATTCTCTTACCTTCGCCAACAGAAAATAGCCCGGGTTGATTTCAAACATAATGTCGTGATATCCTTCTGCCGAAGGCGTGGTTCTCCGGATAGTCTGTTTGCCATATTTTTCGGTGAGTATGTGTTCGCTGATACCCAGTTGTGCATAAACCGCCTGAAAAAAAGAGAAGGTCAAAAGTGTAAAAGCCAGAATGCGAATAGACATATACAAATATTGAAATGGTGAATATACCCCCGGCATGATGGAAAAACGAGTAAAAAGAGGAATAATTATTTCCCGGGGAATAAGCAAAATGAATCCACTGTCTAATACCTGTTCTTCACAAACTGAGACCTGAATTTATGAAAAAGTATGGGTTGTTATTTACATTTCTCCTGAGTAGTCTGATTGCATTTGGCCAGACCTTTGAGATCTCCGGAAAAGTCCTGAATCCGGATCAGACACCATCCGTCGGTGCAAAAATTGTCCTTGAAAAGGACGGCACCGGCCAGCGCGGGGCATTTGCCGGGCCCGATGGTGCTTTTGTCCTCCGCCTGGTGAAGCCGGGTGATTATCTACTCAGGGTAACGGCACTGGGAATGAATGATTTTACACTTCCATTATCTGTAACCAATCAGTCACTGACGCTGGAAACTGTGTCTCTGGAAGTGAAAAATTACGATCTGAAGGAAGTGGTGATAGAAGGAGAAGTGGCCCAGGCTCAGCAGAAAGGCGATACCACGCAGTTTAACGCCGGCGCATTCAAAACCAATCCTGATGCGAATGCTGAAGACCTCGTTCAGAAAATGCCTGGAATCTCCATGACCAACGGAAAGGTGTCGGTAGGTGGTGAAGAAGTAAAACAGGTGCTGGTGGACGGAAAGGAATTTTTTGGCAGCGACCCTTCCACTGCACTGCGAAATCTCCCGGCTGAGGTGATTGCCAAAATTCAGGTGTTTGATCAGCAGAGTGATCAGGCGCAGTTTACCGGTGTGGACGACGGGAATACGACCAAAACTATTAATATTATTACCCGGGAGAAAATGAGCAACGGAATCTTCGGGAAAGTCTATAGCGGCTACGGTTATGACGGGGAATTTCAGGAAGGCGGCAGCCGCTATCAGGCCGGGGGTAATATCAATTATTTCAGCAAAGCCCGCCGTATTTCGCTTCTCGCACAGTCCAATAATATCAATCAGCAAAACTTCTCCAACGAAGACTTGCTGGGAGTCATGAGTTCAGGTGGTGGTGGACGCAGAGGCGGCGGTGGCGGATTTGGTGGTGGTGGTTTTGGCGGGGGGCGCGGCGGCGGTGATGCGGGCGATTTTCTTGTATCACAGCAGGGCGGTATTTCCACAACCCATGCTTTCGGGATAAACTATTCCGACAACTGGGGCAAAAAAATGGAAGTCGCCGGAAGTTATTTTTTCAACCTTTCCTCCAATGATGCCCTCTCCGACCTCAACCGCCAGTATATCCTCAACGCTGATACAGGACAGGTTTACAGGGAAAACAGCGAAAGCACTACACACAATCTCAACCACAGGGCAAGCCTGCGGATGAATTATAAATTTACCGATAAAACCTCCCTCCTCATTCGCCCCAGGGTCACCATTCAACAAAACGCCGGAGATGAAAATACGCTGGCATCTACCTCGCTGGCTGATTTTCTGCTCAACAATTCTTCCTCCATTTTTGAATCCGACCTCCTGGGATTGGACTTCAACAATATGTTTTTGCTGCGCCATCAGTTTGCGAAGCAGGGCCGCACAATCTCTCTCAACGTGCGTACCGGTTACAGCGAAAACTCTGGCGACAATCAGTTGTATTCCACTCTCAATTACTTCACTCAGCCCGCATCGTTTGATACGCTGGATCAACAGTCGATTCTGGACAAAAACAGTTGGAACGTCTCGACCAACCTGATGTACACAGAGCCAGTTACAGAAAAGGGTATGCTTCAGCTCAATTACTCATGGTCACCTGAATGGAATGATTCGGAAAAATCGACGTATGACTATGAAGATATGACTGGTGACTACTCGACCCTGAATGTGCCCCTTTCCAATGTATTCAACAGCACATATCAGGCGCATCAACTGGGCGCCGGTTATATGATCAGAGGGAAAAAGACATTTTTTACTACCCGCCTCTCAGCCCAATGGGCAGGCCTTGCCGGGGAACAGGTGCTTCCCTATGCCGATAATGTAAACCGCACTTTTTTTAATCTTCTTCCTACCGCATTTTTCCGGATGAGACTGGAGGGGCAAAACAGTATTTTTGCCATGTACCGGACCAATACGACCCCGCCTTCTATCTCTCAGCTTCAGGAGGTGATCGACAACAGCAACCCGCTTCAACTGCGCACCGGGAATCAGGATCTCGATCAGAGTTATCAGCATACAGCGGTTTTCAGGTACAACAGTACCAATACCGAAAAATCAAGGATATTTTTCTTTATGCTGAGCGGTAACTACACCCAGCACTATGTCGGCAACAGCACCCTGATCGCCCGCAGCGATACAATTCTTTCTGAAGGCATTATTCTGCCGCAGGGGCGCGCAGTTGATCCGTCCGGTGAATCTCGATGGAAACTGGAGTGTTCGCTCCTTTATCACTTACGGGATACCGATCAAACCCATTAAGTCGAATATCAATTTTAACCTTTCCGAGACTATCGGCGCACCCCCGGTATAGTCAATGGTGTGCTCAATACCACTTCCAATACGACCCTGGTGTAGGCGTTGTGCTGAGCAGCAATATCAGCGAGAAGTTTGATTTTACGCTTTCTTCCCAGTCCAATCTCAGCAATGCAGTAAATACACTTCAGGCTTCGCTCAACACCCAATATCTCAATCAGGTCTCATCTGCGCGGGTAAATGTGATTGTTGGAAAAGGCATCGTTTTCAGAAGTACCGTTACCAATCAGTTTTATAAAGGCCTTAGTGAGGGCTTTGACCAGAATTTCTGGCTCTGGAATTCGGGCCTGGCCAAAAAATTGTTTAAAAATCAGCGCGGAGAAATTCAGCTTTCTGTTTTTGATATGCTGAGACAAAACAACAGCATCCAGCGCACGGTCAGCGATATCTATATCGAAGACCTGCGCACAGTAGTACTACAGCGTTACCTGATGCTCACCTTCACTTACAATATCCGGGAGTTTGTAAAACCTGCCGGTTCACCTGATGGTCCCGGCGGCCCCGGTGGCCCCGGTGGCCCGGGCGGCCCCGGAGGGGAGCCGTGGCGCAGAGGGGGCGGTTTCTAATTAGATCAAAGGTTGTGCTCCTTCCGGATAAAGTCAAGCAGATTCCGGCAGGAGCGCTCCAGCATAATATATACATCTTCAAAATCAGACTGCTCTCCGTAGTAAGGATCGGGCACGTCTGCATCGGGTGCCAGGGGATCAAAATAGCGCATCTTCACGATTTTGGCACGTTTGCCGGGTACACGCTGGGCAAGCGATGCCAGATCTTGAAGATTGCTTCTGTCCATGGCAAGGATATAGTCAAAATCCTGAAAATCGCTGTTTTTTACCTGTCTTGCACGGGAAGGCAGGCGCACGCCATGGGATGCTGCAGTAGTACGCATTCTGGGATCGGGGCGCTCACCGGAGTGCCAGCCACCGATACCGCATGAATCCACTCGAATTTTTTCGGAGAGGCCATCCTGTTCTACCAAATGGATAAACAAACCTTCAGCCATGGGAGAACGGCATATATTTCCCAAACAGACAAATAAGACCCGAATCATTGGTTGGTATGTATTATTTGCCCGAAATAAATATCCGGACGCATTAAAACAAAATCAACTTGCGTTACAATCTTTTCTGGCCCTGTGGTGTTTGAGAAAAATCCAACCCCCCGGCACTTGGTAAAAAGAATATTTTTTTGTCTATTAGCGAAAGATTTTTTAACCATGAATAACACAATATCACAAAAGCCCCGGCCTGCCGGGAAAGACCTCGTTGCGGGTATTCAAAAAGGAGGCCGACAGGCCGATGACGCGATCCGGCAAATTTATTTTCACTATTTACCCCCCATCCTCCATTTGATCCGGAATTGTGGCGGAAGTACCGCTGACGGAGAAGATGTTTTTCAGGAAGCAATCATGGTGGTATATGGGAAAATCATTTCAGGAGCTCCGGTACTCCATTCCTGCCTGTATGCTTACCTGAAAACAGTGTCTGTTCGCATCTGGCTCAAAAGACTGCGGAAACTGAAAAGAGAATATTTTCCCGCAATATGGGACGACACAATGATGGGCATCCCCCCCGAAAACCCTGAAGAAACCGAATCCGCAGGATGGATAAGCCGCATTCTGCCACATCTGAGCCCCGCATGTCGTGAAGTTTTGTTTGCTGCTGTCTGGGAAAATAAACCGATGCGAACCATTTGCAATGAAATGGGATACGGGAATGAGCAGGTTGCCCGAAACAAAAAACACCGCTGCATCAACTACCTGAGAAAGCTGTTTTACTCCATTCCCAGAGAAGACTATATACCTGGAGAAATGCAGGATATTTTGGTTGAAAAATAATTTCCGATCAGGAATTTCTGCAAGGAAAAGGATGTAAGATTTTCGGGTAAAACTAAAGATTTGCCACCCGAAGGACAATTTTACCTGTATTCTGGTTGGTTTCCATCCGGATATGAGCATGTTGAATGTCCTCCCAATCGAAAACAGTATCTATTACGGGGACCAGTTGGCCAGACTCAAAAAGCGGGAGGGCAAACGAAGAAAATGCCTTATTGAGGGCAATTTTATAGTCTTCTGACCTGTTGCGCAGGGTTGATCCCATGATTTTGAGTCTTCGCGTCAGGATGGGGGCGAGGTTGATTTTTTCGGCTACAGGCCCTCCCATGAGTGCCAGCATGACCAAACGTCCGTCGGTAGCAAGTGCATTGATATTTTGCTGGAAGCAGGGCGCTGCGAGAAAGTCAAGGATGACATTTACTCCGGATCCTCCGGTTACATCCTGAATGACCGATACAAATGATTCTGACTGGTAATCAATGACTTTTTCTGCTCCGAGGCGGAGGCAGGCGGGGTGTTTGGATAGTGATGCTGTGGCGAAAATGCGGGCACCTTTTTCTCTGGCAATCTGGATAGCCGCCGTGCCCACGCCGCTTCCACCGGCGTGAATGAGTACCGACTCTCCCGGCTGTATGGCTGCGAGCCAGTCAAGCGCCTGAAAAGCGGTCAGAAATACTTCGGGTATCGCGGCGGCTTGCTCAAACCCCAGTGTTGCAGGCACAGGCATGGCGATATCCTGGTGTATAACTGCATACTGCGCATACCCGCCACCGGCCAGAAGGCCACATACGCGATCACCTGTGCTCCAGCGGGTAACTGCCGACCCGGCAGAAACCACCACACCCGCGATCTCAAGTCCGGGTACAGGGCTTACACCCGGCGGCGGCGGATATTTGCCCTGGCGCTGGAGGATATCGGCGCGGTTGAGCGCAGTCGCTGCTACCTCAACCAGGATTTCTTCAGGGCCGGGTTTGGGAGTAGGGAAATCGGATAACGAAAGCACTTCCGGCCCGCCGTAGGCGTTGATAACTATTGCTTTCATTCCTCTTCTTCTTCATCGGGATCATAAGGAACAAAAACAAACCTCCCGGTATCTTCAGAAATCACGAAAACACAGGCTTTGCGGGAGGGATCGTTAAAAGTTCGTTTAAACTGATTGGCTCTTTCGGCCTGTATCAATCCTTTTTTCACGAAGTCTTCGAGAAAGGAAACATTAAAAAACCAGTTGACCTGAACCACATCGCGATCAAAAATCGGTTTACCTATGTCCACATAATCCTGCGAGGCAATAAAGATGGGATAATCAGAGATTTCTTCCTCAATTACCCTTTGGGCCAGTGTGTACAGCGATCTGCCCACAACGGCCATATCATTTCGGATGGATTCGAGGATAATTTCACCGGGTTCTTCGTTCATTGGGCTAAATGGTTATTGGTGCAGCAAATTTACGGTTATGCCGGAAAAGATTACAATGCCAGGTATATAAAATAAAACAGACCGCTACCAGTGGCAGCGGTCTTTCGCAAAGCTGAGAAGCTCTGGTTATCAGTAATGTATAAGGTTGGCCTGGTACTCAGAAGGGCTTTTCCCGGTCCATTTTTTGAATGTGCGCGAGAACACGCTGATTTCGGAAAAACCGAGCACCTGCGCAATTTCGCCTTTGCTGACTTTGGGTTCACGAAGATAAGCAATAGCCAATTGCTTTCTCATCGCATTGAGGAGTTTCTGGTAGCTGGTACCTTCCTCTTTGAGTTTCATTTGAAGGCTGCGCACACTCATGGAAAGATAGTCGGCAACCACTTCAATACCGGGTGCTTCATCTTTCAACTGCTGGAGCAAGAGTCGTTTGACCTGATAGGTATAACTGTCTGAGGGAGATTCCTGCCTCATAAATTCCTGCGCATGCTTGTCAAACAAATAATTAAGCTTAGGATTGTTAGGTGTAAAGCGCGTTTTCATATCACCTGATTAATTTTTTTTGTTTATTACCTTAGATAATCCGGCTTTCTCATGGCCGGAGTGAAACAATATTTTTTTACCATCACACAGTGACGGTGTTCTTTCATGATGGAAATGGTGTTTGGAAGGGATAAAACGGATTTGAGCAGAAAAAAAAATACTTCCCCAAACTGCCGGAAAGCATCATCCGGTGTTTAATTATGAGAGTCAAACCAAAATTCGTTCCATATTTCTGCCGAAGAAAGAATTTCTATGGATTTGTCGGGATTCCCGTATGCGAAAAACCCGTGCGGATTTTCTTTCTTAAAATGTCAAAGCCTTTGTTTTAATCAAAGAATTATGGGATATTTCGACCTATACCTTTTGGCCTGATTTTTCGTTTTCACTTATATTTTCAACCCGATTTTTTGAACTTGATTTTATGGCGAATCAGAAACCTACGGACTTTGTAAGACATAAATTCAAATCCTTGCAGACATATTCCTCCACGGAATGGCTGGCAGACAGCAAGAAAAAATACCGGCAGGTTTTTGACAGGGGGGAAACCACCTATCTGTATGCCGAGTTTTCATTTTTCAACAAGTTGTTTGACGAGGAAGACTGGGATGCCCGCATTAACCTCAAAGCTTTTTCGGAAGGCACCTCCCGCAAAGAACTCTGCAATATTGAGGTGAATAAAAACATTACCAAAGACCTGAACGTCGTCTATGTCCGTGAAGGGTGGGGGAATGACAAACCCGGTTCTTTCTGGAAGGAAGGAGACTATTCCTGGGAAGCATACATCGATGACCAGTTGATCGGAACGCAATGGTTTTATGTGTATGATGTAGGAAAAGTCACTACCGGTGAAAATCCCTATTTCTCCATCGAGGCCGTTAGGATGTATGAAGGGGGAAATGGCGACAGCCAGGTCTCTGGCAGTAAGTTTTATTCAGAATTTCACGGAACAGAAACCCGCTTTATCTGGATTGAGTTTAAGGCAATCAACAAACTCACCAAGTCGTGGATGGCTGAGCTTACTTTCAATTTTTACAACGACGCACGTCAACTGAAAGGAAGGACGCTTGAGCTTAAACGAATCAACGAAAAAGACGGGCATTTTACCGTTACTTCCGGCTGGGGTTCGGATCATAAAGGTACCTGGTTTGTGGACAACTATACGGTTGAGATCGTATTTATGGATACGCTTATCGGTGTTGTCCCCTTCAAGGTGGGAGAAAATTTTGTGGAGGGCGACAACCCGCTTTTGCAACCCGAACAGAGTGCTACCCCCATCATCGGCGTGCCTACCCCGGTAGATGCAGACAGCCAGACGCTGGAAGAACTGCTGACCGAACTCGACGGGATGATAGGACTTGAAAGCATCAAACAGCGCATAAGAGAATATTCGCAGTATCTCAACTTCCTCAACCTCCGCAAGGATAAAGGGTTTGCCGATACACAACCCCAAAATCTTCACGTGGTGTTTACGGGAAACCCCGGTACCGGAAAAACTACGGTTGCCCGTATGCTGGGCAAAATCTATAAAAAGCTGGGCCTCCTTTCCCGCGGCCATGTGCATGAAGTGGACCGGGCCGATATTATCGGTGAATATATCGGACAGACCGCGCCCAAAGTGAAGGCTGCCATTGAAAAAGCACGGGGAGGAATACTTTTTATCGACGAAGCTTACGCGCTCAGTCGTGGTGGAGAAGATAGTAAAGACTATGGCAGAGAGGTGATCGAACTTCTGGTAAAAGAGATGTCCGGAGAAAAAGGCGATCTCGCCATTGTTGTTGCAGGGTACCCGAAGGAAATGGAGACGTTTCTCACCTCCAACCCCGGACTGAAATCCCGCTTCCAGATGCGGTTTGACTTTCCAGACTATACGCCTCAGGAACTGGAGCAGATCGCGGGTTATTGGGCAGAAAAAAGCCTGGTCAGCTTCGCACCAGAAGCAATGCAATATCTCGACAAACAACTTACCGAAGCCTACCGCAACCGGGATCGCACGTTTGGCAACGCGCGCTACGCATTGTCTCTCGTCAATGAGGCAAAGATGAATCTGGGCCTCCGTATTATGAAAGAAACTGACCCCCGGTCGCTTTCCAAAGAGGATCTTTCGGTCATCCAGATGGAGGATGTGGAAGAAATTTTCGAGCCTCATTCCCGTAAAAAGGCCCGTATTCCCATTGATGACGAACTGCTACGGGCTTCACTCGACGAACTGGATCGCCTGGTCGGGCTGGAATCGGTAAAAACCGAGGTTCACGAACTGGTGAAGCTGGTTCGCTTTTACAAGGAAACCGGAAAGAATGTCATCAACCGCCTTTCGCTTCACGCTATTTTCACAGGAAATCCCGGAACCGGAAAAACCACGGTGGCCCGTATCATCTCCCGAATCTATAAAGCATTGGGGATACTGGAGCGCGGAACGCTGCTGGAGTGCGACCGGCAGGGGCTTGTCGCTGGCTATATCGGGCAGACGGCCATCAAAACTGCCGAAGTGATTGAAAAGGCCCGGGGCGGGGTGTTGTTTATTGACGAAGCCTATTCGCTTGCTACCGGTGGAAGTAATGACTTTGGTCAGGAAGCGATTGAAACGCTGCTGAAGCGGATGGAAGATCTCAGGGGCGAACTGGTAGTCATAGCCGTGGGATATCCCGACAATATGAATCGCTTTCTGGAAGCCAACCCGGGACTCAAATCCCGCTTCGACCGGAAATTTGATTTTGCAGATTACACGCCTTCTGAGCTGATGGAGATCTGTGGGAATATGTTCAGAGAAGAAAAACTCACATTGACAGAAGATGCGCGGGCGCATCTGATCTTGTATTTCCAGTATCTCCACAGATATAAAAACAAGTTTTTCGGAAATGCCCGGGCTGTACGGAAAGTGGTGGAAAAAGCTGTGAAAAATCAGCACCTTCGCCTTGCCTCTTTATCGCCAAAAGAGCGAACGGAGACACTAATGGAAGAGCTTACCCTTCAGGATGTACACGAATTTGAAGCAGGAAATGATAATCTGCTGGAAGGTGGAAGCCAAAACCGCGTAGGCTTCTGATCAGGAACCGTGCGTTATGATCCGGTAATATTTTTAACAACGACCCCCAGTTGTTTGCTCAGGGCTTCGAGGCCCGATATATTGTTGTCGTAAACAATAATGGGAAACCGTGAAAAGTCGCGGGGAATGTCTCTGGCGTGCTGACTGAGAATAATTACAGTTTTACCCAGCGTATGTGCAATTCCGGTTTTATAGAAAACATCCGGGTGCTTATACGTAAAATCGGCCAGAACCAGATCTACTTCGTTGAGCCGGGTCCATGTGTCTTCCAGTACATTTTCTGAGAAAAGCGCATCAGCTCTGATACTGTCATATCCCAGCGCCTTCATCGTATGACTCAGATGCCCCCACATAGCTTCAGACCAGTATGCCTCCAATGGCATGGCAATGAGGCAGGTACGTGTTTTAAATTTGAAATTCCTTGCGGTGAATACCGGTGTAACAGTAATCTCGTCCGGGTGGTTGGTTTTCCTGGTTTTGACCGGCGGGTTAGCCGTGGGCGCTTCCTGCGGGCGGTAGGAGGACAGGTTGAGTTGCTCCCATATCAGGGCCCGTACGATCTGGTGCGTTTCGTGTTCGCCCCACATCATGCTCAGACTCCCATAGGGTTCGTGGGCAGGCGACTGAAACTGAAACATAAGGCTGAAGGTCTGGCCTGTGATAGCCTGATTCATGCCAAACAGGAGGAAACTGACATTGGGTTGATGCTGGGAATAAACGTTTTTCAGTTGTTTGAGGCTTAATGCCGGATAAGTTTCTCCCTGAACAGTGGACAAAAATGCCGTAGGAGCTTCTTTTTGCAGGTATTTGGCGGAGATAGTTGTGATGAGACGGATTACTTTGTCAAGCGAAAACTCTTTCTGCGAAAACCTGAACATTTCATGCACCATAGAGGCACGTGAAGTCGGCGCATTAAAATCCTGCGTAAACAATATCGTCTGGCGAATCAACTCCCGGATTTCGCGGTTGGTGCCTGTCGTAATTTCTGCCTTTACGGAAGGCCGCTGGTCGGGATCCATGACAAGCAGAATATCGACAAGTTCGCCATCAGGGGTAGCTGCATCCATATATACCCGCTTGATCACTCTCCGGCGCATTTCAAAAAAACGCCGCAATCCTTTGATACCTATGTCCGAATAAGACTCTCCATCAAGCGTTATCACACGTATGTTGAAGGGGGCGCGGGTGAGAAAACGAATGGAAATATCTTCCAGCAACTGGATCAACACACTTACGGATACATCCTGATCCAGAAAAAAAGAATCTCTTAGCGTGGTAAAACTTCGGTTGGCAGGATTTTCTTCTTGGGGAAGAAGCGCATTTGCCGGAGGAGGAGGAGGGGGGGAGGAAACGGATTTTTCGGCTTTCAGTATTTCTTCCTGCCGGGCTTGTTCGCGCAAGGTTACATTTGCAATCAGATCGCTGAGCAGTTCTTCCAGCAGAATTTGTTTTTCAATGCTTTCATCGGAGGGCGGGATGTATTCGCCTCTCAGAATCTGGCTGATGAGGTTGTTGCGGTAACGCGTTCCGGCTACGATGACAAACTGGCCTTCACCCTTCGGGTTATTTCGGGCAAACCTGACATTCACACTCACACTTTTTTCATCGGGCCCGCTACAGGAGGCTGCGATTGACCGGATGGTTTCATCAATATTCGCGCAGGTATTTTCCAGTTCACTGTAGTCCAGTCCGTAGAAGCTGCTGCCTTCATAGGTGGTCAGATATGCGCTGAAAGAAGCTCCTCCCATAAACCACGCAGAGATATCTCTGAGGCGCTGAACGAAGGGTCCAACGGAAGAAAAAACGAATCTGCCATAGAGAGGAAGAGGAGTCGCCGCCATAAATAGATGTACCGCAATGATAAATGATAAAAATAATGGGATTTCAAAGCAGGAAACCTGATCTGAAATCCCATAATGTATGAATGCAAAAACTATGCAGTCAGATCTTTTACACTGCCATCAGCTGCATTTTTCTTTACAGATTCAATTCCGTTTTCCATGCTGTCTTTGGAAGCATACATCTGGCTTGAACCGATGACCTGGCCGTTGGCAGCTTTGAGGTTGAAATGATGTTTTCCATTGGCGGCAACCTTTCTTTCGTAGCGGTTGTCATCGCCTGCATTTTTTTTGACGGACTCAATGCCGTTCTGAGCACCTGATTTGTTGGAGTAACCTTCACTGGTAAGGATAACCTGGCCATTTCTGGCTTTCAGGCGGAAGTAGTATTCCTTGCTTTTTTCGCTTTGATAGATTTCGAACATAGCTTGCAAAATGTGGTTTGAGAGTAAAAGTAAAAATGTTAATCGTTGAAAATTAACAGAACTTATGAGAAAATAAAAACGATTGGACTATTCTTTTTTAAACTTGTCGTATAGAGAACAAATAAGTGTCCTGTAATGTTGTAAATCGGTAAGAAATAGACAAATGATCAGATATAAATCGTATGAAATTCAAATCCTTTTTTCTGAATGTACTGTTTTTTTCAGGGATAATTGTATCCTTCGCACAAAATAATCAGGGTGCTGAACAAAAAGATGAAATGAAATTTAACCTTACTGAAAATATGGACGGACTTAAAAAAGCTACTTTTGGAGCAGGTTGTTTCTGGTGTGTCGAAGCGGTTTTTCTGGAGCTAAAGGGTGTGGTTGCGGTCGAATCGGGCTATTCTGGCG
Organism: Bacteroidia bacterium; assembly: GCA_041391725.1. Classification (GTDB taxonomy): domain Bacteria; phylum Bacteroidota; class Bacteroidia; order J057; family J057; genus JAGQVA01. The sequence continues at coordinate 373,796 of JAWKNL010000003.1, read as the reverse complement.
GATATGTAAAAAACCCAACCTACAAAGCGATATGTACCGGTACAACCGGGCATGCAGAAGTGGCGCAAATTACCTATGACCCTGCTGTCATTACGTTTGACGAATTGCTTGAAGTATTCTGGCAGACACATGATCCGACTACCCTCAATCGCCAGGGCAATGATACCGGCACACAGTATCGCTCAGTCGTTTTTTACCATGACGAAGAGCAGAAAGATAAAGCTGAGTTTTACAAAAAACAACTGGATGCAAGCGGTGCCTATAGTAAGCCGATAGTTACCGAAATCAGTCCGCTGATCAATTATTACCCTGCGGAAGATTATCATCAGAACTACTACGCGCAAAATACCAATCAGCCATACTGCTTATTTGTGATCCGGCCCAAGCTCGAAAAGTTTCACAAAGTCTTTGCGGACAAGTTGAAGTAAAATCACGGTTACAGAGGCGCTTTCAATTATTCTCCTGGTTTTTTTGACAGGGACTTCATTTTTTGGAGAAAACCAAGATCCTGTTCAATATAAAATTTTTCACCTGGGTTATCGGCATGATCAAGTGCAGTTAAAAGGTCTTTTTCCGCACTCATCAGCAATTCGCTGTACATTTCCAGAGCTCTGGCTTTGGTAAGGGGATTGGTTTTCGTATCCCGTGCGGTATTGATACATTTTTTGGCCATATCCATTCTGGATGTGGCGCGTTTTTCCAGAAGGGTTGGATGGTTATTTAAATTTGGATATTTTTCTATTGATCTGTCAACAAACGCGATCACACTCTCCGGAGCGGCTATTTTTTTAAGGCTTAAGGAGGCTTTTATAATCTGACTTTCCTCCAATTTTCCCGAAGTGGCAATTTCCAGAACATTGCTGGTAAACGCCAGGACATCTTTGTTCTTACTTTCAAGCGCCAGTGCTTCTGCAATGTTAATTAATGTATTGGGGTTTATCCGTTCCCAATCGAGCTTTTTTTTTGCGAGAAATTGATAAAGCCCAATTGGGTTTCTTGTTTTTATACTGATCTCAGCCAAAAGATCGAGCACTCTGAAGTTGTAAGGATCCTGGTGTAAAAGGTCTGTAACTTTCCTCCACGCGTCCTGATAGTTTTCCAGAATGATTTTATCCTGGATATCCTGGATATCTCTGATGACCTGATGCCTGGGGTGCGCTGGCAAAATACAGGACACGCTTTCATCCTCCAGTTCAAATATAGGCTCAGGACATCCTTCCTCCCTCATCGTTCTTAAAATAGTGGGTATCCCCTGGCCTTCTGACTGAGCAAGCTGAATTTTATTGAAGAGGTAAGCAAAACTTTGATTCCTCCATTTTGGCCCTGCTTTTCCGGATACAAATTTTTGTTTATCAACAGACCAATGTAAAGATCCCGGAGATTTGATCTCAATCCTATCGGAAAATACCGTTATCCGAATCGGATCTGGAATCTCATAATCCCGATGAACGATAGCATTAATTACTGCTTCCTGTAATGCCCTGATCGGGTACTTTACCTGATTGGGTTTTTCACTAAGTTTGTCAAAAGCCACATACGCTTCTGTATTAAGCAACTCAATAGATTTTCTCGCTTGTTCGACTAATGTACCAGCCAGCAGGTGTCTTTCAGCAGTCGTTTCGCTTCTGTCCTTTCCTTTATAAATAGACAATACTACGTGGGCGTCGGGAAAAGTCCGGGATATAGCGATTTTTTTCCCAAACATGAGTAATGTGAAATTTTTGGGATGTAACGTGTTATCCAGACTTATCCTTCCAAATAGCGGTGGCACAAACTCTGCAATCTGTTCTTTCTCGGAAAAGTAATCCTCAAGTGTTTTGTTGGGGGAGAATAACCCCATGTTTTGTAAATAATCTCTGAAAATAAGTATATCAATATCTTTTTGAGTGCAGTTGGGATTCACCCGCTTGTCAAAATATTCTATTTTTTGCTTTTTGATCAATAGCTGGGTGAGAATCCCATTTCTAGCCTCTCTGGTCTCATTTCCGATCCTGACATAATAGGAAGATTTCTCGCCATCTCTGTAAATATGCGCATCCGGACTTGCGACAACAGTAAAAACCAATATCCTCTTTGAAGCATCTTCCGGGTTGTCTAGTTCTGTCACAATTGGGCTAATAGAAGGATGTATTAAATCCCTGCAGTGCTGGGTTACTTTACCAGTTATCTCTTTGATTTTTGCCGCAGTTAACCCTGTATAGAATACTTTTGGAAATTCATAGGTATCTTTTCCTTCTTTTGCTCCACAGACAATATATCCCCCTCCCACATTTCCAATATCATTGGCAAATGCCGAAATAGTTTTTACAATTTTCTGAACAACGTCTTTATCATCTCCATTCTCTTTCCATTCTACTCTTTCACTTTCTCTGAAGGATAACTCTTTTAAGTCAATTTGCATGTTCGGTCATGTTTAACTCCATATGTCCGCAACATTGCGCATATAGATATAAATCTTTGTATTCTCCTTTAAATTTCTTCCTATTTTACGAGACTTCCAAATTCTCTCTCTTTGCATTCATCATCAAAAATACCAGCACAACCAAACACAGTTTATCCATCTATAACATACCTCACCTTTACCGCCCTGGCCAGAAGTTCTTCCAGTAAATTGAGCTTCAGCATGCTGGAAGCATCGCTTTTGGCGCGGGAGGGATCGGGATGCGTCTCGATAAACAGCCCGTCGGCGCCTGCGGCTACGGCAGCCAGGCAGAGCGTGCCGATCATCCGGGCATCGCCGCCGGTGATACCGGCTGTCTGGTTGGGCCTTTGTACCGAATGGGTGCAGTCCATCACCACCGGACAGCCGGTCTGTTGCATCCGCGGAATGGCCGTCATATCCACTACCAACGATTCATACCCAAAGGTTGTCCCTCTTTCTGTGAGCCAGATATGGTTGTTTCCCGTCGAACGCACTTTTTCGACGGCAAAAGCCATGGCTTCGGGCGACAAAAACTGACCTTTTTTGATATTGATTCCCTTGCCTGTCTCCCCGGCGGCGAGGAGAAGATCGGTTTGCCTGCACAAAAAAGCAGGTATCTGAAGGTAATCGACGTACGGTGCCACTTCCGCACATTCCCAGGTCTCATGAACATCGGTGAGCACCGGCACACCAACGTCTTCTCTTACCTGTTGCAGTATTTCCAATGCCTCCGGCTTGCTGATGCCGGTAAAGCTGTCCAGCTTTGTGCGGTTGGCTTTTTTGTACGAACTTTTGAATATATAGGGAATGCCCAGCCGGTCTGCGATGGCTTTTACTTCTCTGGCAATTTCCAGGGGGGTATGGCGATCTTCGATGGCACAGGGGCCGGCGATAAGGAAAAGCGGTTTCATTGGTTTTCGTTTTTAAGTACAGAACCCAGATATCCTCCATGGTGGCGCTTGAAAAAACCCTCCCGGGTAAAGCTGGTCTTTTCGATGAGTTTGATGGTAAGTATATGTCCAATGACCAGCATCGTAGTGATAGAAGTTGTAGGCGTGAGGTTGAGCGGACAGATTTCTTCCGGCCCACCGGTAAAAAGAACCACATCGGCTTCCATCGCCAGCGGACTTTCTTTGTTGCCGGTGATGACAATCACGGGGTTTTCTCCGTGAAGATTGCGGGTGAGGGTGATGAGTTCGAGCAATTCGCGGGTTTTCCCGGAGTTGGAGATCAGAATCATCGGATCGTGGTGATGGAGCATGCCCAGGTCGCCGTGCTGGGCTTCCGTGGGATGAAGAAATACCGCAGGTGTGCCAGTGGCTGAAAGGGTGGAAGCGAGGTTGAGCGCAACCTGCCCGGCTTTGCCAAGCCCGCTGGTAATGACTTTGCCGTGTTCCTGATGGACATATTGAAACAGGATATCTACGGCTTTGTCAAATGGGTTTTCGCGGGGAATATTGAGAATGGCAGCGGCTTCAGCTTCGAGTATGGTCTGGATTGTGGAAATCATACACAAATGTAGGTAAGATTTCCGCTATACGCCCAGGAAGTCGTCAAAGTTGTCTCTGTGTAGCACCCGGGTTTCGTGTTGGGGATAGGCCTGAATAAATGTCTGGGAAAATCTGGCTTTGGATTTGGGATTCCATTTGATTTCATAAGCGTAAAATTTCCCATCGCGCTCCTCAATATAATCAATTTCCTGCTGATTGCTGGTTCGCCAGAAAAAAGTATTAGCCGGAACAGAAGCATAATGGAGGTATTTTTTGCGCTCACTGATCAGAAAATTTTCCCATAATGCGCCAATGTCCTGCCTTAGTTCAACAGGCTGATATTGGGCTATTACTGCATTCCGTATTCCGTTATCGTAAAAATAAATTTTTCGTTTGTTCTTTAATTCATTCCGTAGGTTTCTGCTTAGCGGGGGGAGCCGGAATATGATATAAGCTTGTTCGAGCAGATGAATATAGTTCTCAACCGTCTGATTATCGAGTCCGACTACCTGGCTCAATTCGTTGAAAGAAACCTCATTTCCCAGTTGAAAAGCCAGCGCCTGCAATAATCTGGTGAGCTTTTCAGGTTTTTTAATTCTTTCCCATGTTAATATGTCTTTGTATAAATAGCTATCGGCCAGCGTCCGGAGGATCTCTCTGGGATCGCCTTTGTAAGTAACAATTTCCGGATAGGAACCATAAACCAGTCTCTGAGACAAAAGCTGCCGTTCTTCTAACCAGCCGGCATTTTGTACCCTTTCTTCAAAGGAAAGCGGAAGGAGGGTATATTCCCATTTTCTACCGGTAAGGGGTTCATTGACCTGGCTTGAAAGTTCAAATGCCGAAGAACCGGAGGCTATAACCTGTATAGCGGGAAATTCGTCCACTAGTAGTTTGAGCTTTATCCCGACATCAGGAATACGTTGTGCCTCATCAAGAATAAAAATGGTTTTTCCATGAGTAAGTTGTTCCCAACGCTTGCGGGTAACACCTTCAAGTAAAATACCGGTTTCGGGATCATCACCATTCATCCACAGAACATCATTCATTCCGGAAAATAATTTTCGAAGCAAAGTGGTTTTGCCTGACTGTCGTGGACCAATGAGGATAATGATTTTCCCCTGAAATAATTTCTGCCGGATAGTTGATTCCAGTTTTCTTGTTATCATATTTTTGCGATTGTAATCGCAAAAATACATACTTTTTTGCGATTGTAATCGCAAAAATTAGTGATTTTTTTGTTTGAATCCCGCCCTGTATGTTTGCAGTATGAATGGCAAAAACCGAAAAGATATACGACCCGGACTCCGTGTCGCAGTCATACAGAAACAGGACCAGCGCTCCGGAAAAACTACGGAAGGTATTGTAAAGGATATTCTGACTAATTCGCCCAACCACCCCCATGGCATTAAAGTGCGGCTGGAAAGCGGGATAGTCGGACGTGTGCTGGAAATATTGGGGGAATAATTGTTTCTTGTTTTATTCCCCACAATTTATTCTTTCTCCTTTTTCGGATCGTACTGAAGGTTGGCGACATACAGATTGTATGTGCTTACCTCCCAGGTGATTTTGGGCATAGCTTCTTTTTCCTCCTCTTCATCAAAATCAAAGCCCCCGCGTGTACTACCATCTGCGGTTTCTCCCGGTAGCAGGATCGGATCGAGGTGAAACGGTGTCAGATCAAAGGGCGTGGCACTGACGATAAGTTTTAAATAGTTATCCTGTCCCTGCCAGTTGTCGTTGATGATATACTTGTCAAGACCAATTGCGATATATTTCACCCCGTTATCCATTTTCCTGCCACGGGATTTCAGTGTGAGATCGCCTTCTTTTGTCCATTTTTCCAGTCCCAGTTGCGGCCGCTCCATCATTCCCTTTTTTTCGTCAGTCAGAAAGGCAAAACCTGAAGGCATATAGATCAGGCTCACGTACAACAACTGGTCGGAATAATTTTTCAGCTCAAACCGAATGGTATGTGTAGGATTATCTTTTCCTACTTCCAGGGTAATCTGTTTATCTTTTGGAAGCAGGCGTTTTTCACTTCCTCCATTATATTCATGAACAAATAATTCTACCGGATACATTCTGGCGGAAGGCACATGTAACCCTGCCGGAACTGGTTGAGTAGGCGTTTCCAGATCGCGGAGAAAAGTCCAGAGCGCCATTTGACGGAAGTCTTCGAATGCAACACTAACCTTTGACGGGAGAAGTTTGTTATCTTCGCGATATTTGATGGGAAGCAGCACAGGGCGTTTGTGGTCATGCGCTCTGGCCGTAGAATAGGTCTCATCTCCGGCGATAAGGGTGTAGTCTGCGTCATCTTCGGAAGCTACCAACTCAAAACTTTTTAGCTTCTGACCATTGAGTTGTTTTTTCAATTCTTCGCGTGCCATTTTTGCTCCCTCTTCGGCTTTTGCCTGATTGCCGGATTCACTTTTGGCGACAACGGCAATTTTCAGCGTGGCAAATGACAGCCCATCAACTTCCGCCCTGTAGGAAGTCCCCGGCGCAGGTGAAAAATCATTTCCCAAAGCTAAAGTTGAGTGAGTCAGGAAAACCTCTTTCACCTTTGTCTGTGTTTTTTTAGTAGGATCATTGACCGGGTAAACGGTGACCTTTACCGAAGAAGCATTCATAGGCACACCGTGTAAAGCGCCGATATCCATTCTCCATTCTGATGTGGAACTACTTTCCAGTTTTTCTACTGAGGCATAAGAGGGAAGCCCGTTGGGCTCATTGGTGAGAAATACATTATACCGGCTGGCAGGGTTGTCGGTGCGGATATAAAACTGAGGGGTTTGTCGTTTGTCTCTGTCGTTTTCTTCAGCAAAAAACCGCATCCGGTTGGCAATCCTGCTGTGCAGCTCGTGATAGCTGATACGGCCTTTATGCGCTTCCAGAATATTTACCAGAGCGTGAGTAAAAGCGCCGTTGGTGCTCCCTGCTATGGGCGATTCCCATGCGAGTTCGACCTCGCGGCAGGCTGCGAGCATGACGTGATTGCCTTGCGGGAGGACTTCGTCGAGCGGGCGGTTTTGCGCCAGTTTGGCTGCAACTATGGGATCGTCGGCGAAAATAAAATCTTTGGGGCCCCGGTTTTTGATTGCCCGGTATTCAACCTGGCGCGATTTGGCAGTGGCGGTTTCGGCGTCACCAAACACCGAACGCGTATTTTCGCCGGAGTGGCAACAGTCAAAAATGGTTATAACATGCGCTTTTTCGTTGTTTTCTCCTGCGACTTTGCGGATGAGGTAACGAATCTCTTTATCGGCCAGAACGGTTTCGCCCGGGTTTTTGTTGAAATCCATACACAATATTCCGGCGATATTGCCGTCTATTTCGCTTTCAGCAAAAACGGGGAGAGCGGCGATTTCCCGTATGCCGTGACCTGAGTAATAAAACACAGCTACATCTCCCGCCTTAGCTTTGCCCAGGTGATCCTGAAAAGCTTTGACAATATTGGCTTTGGTTGCGGGAGTGTTGCCCGGATTGGTGATTTTCTGCACATTAACTTCCGAAAACTGTGCTCTGACAAAATCTTTACCGAGGTAAGATTCGAAAAGTTCAATATCTCTGATGCAACCACTAAGCTGTTTATCGTGTGGCAGGTGCGGATATTCGTTGATACCTACCAGGAGTGCAAACAATCGGGGGGAAGCTTGGGAATTAGGCATTTTTGGGGGATTTGTGGGTTAAACTTTACCAGCCATAAATGTGCTGATTTTTTCATCGCCGCCGGAAAGCGTGCGTGAGAATACGTCTGAAATGACACCCCAGAGAAACAGCTTGAGGTAGTCGTACAAACCTTCGGAGCCAAATGTATCCCCTCCGTCGATATAAATCTGCTGAAAGCCCAGCAACAGTACTACGACAAAAGTGGCTAAGGTTACAATTGGCCGGATATAAGCATATTTGACACGTGCACTGGCATTGACTCCGGAAAATAATCCAAGAAAACGGAGCCACAGGCTTTCCAGTTTCTGCCAGAAGGTTGGGGTAGTGGTCGTGGTGGATTCTGTCGATCCGGTTTTCAGGTCGATTTTATTGATCTCCAGTTTGATCATTTCGTCTGCGCCGGGGATTTCAACGCCGCCTACCGACCTCGACTTTGCAGTAGCGCTGTCTTCTGCGACCAGATTCTGAATGCGGGCAAGGCCGGTTTGTACTTCTGCATCATTACCATCGATGATATTGTCGCGTACAATCTGAAGGCTGGCTGTAAGGTCTCCTTTGAGAGAAGAGCTGATCTGGCCGCTTTTGAGTTGCTCGCCAATTCTTTCATGAAGCCGCTCCAACTGCCCGATCTGGGTAATTTTCTTTTCTGTCGGAGCAATAAGCTCAAGCACCTGCGCCTTGCTGTCGTCGTCTTTTACCTTATTGATTTCAGCTTCAATATTGTCGAGTTCTCCGAGAACATGTTTGCGTGAAATGTCATCGGCAAGCCGGTCTGCTTTGGAGCGAAGGGGAATATATTTGTCCATCAGTTCGAGTTGTGGGCCCGACTGATCTACAGATTTGAGGAGTCTTCCTATGATAATTCCGAGCACCAGTGCCAGGACTGCGCCAGTGACACCAATTCTGGAAAATACCGTCATAGAAACCGTGGATGCGTCGGGATAATCCTGATAATGTAGGCGTACTCTTCCGGTATATTCATCTGGCTTGAGCTTTTTGTCCTTTTTTACCTCAAAACGGGCAACGCCTATGCCGCCGGGGGGGATGACTTTGTCTTCATTGGTCCATTCAAAATCTTGTTCGGACAGTGATTCACCGGTTTCTTTTCCTTTGAGGGTGAGCGAAAATCTTTCCATTTCCATGGCCGACTGCCCGGTATTTTCGATGCGGAAAGTGATGGCCCGGTTGTTGATTTTGGGCGGGAGAATACCATTGAGCCAGGAAGGGGAAGCCATTTTGAGATTGAGTGCTGCATCTTCTTCCACGACCTGCACCTGATTGGGATCTTTGATGTCCACGGTAACAGGAATTGTCCATTGGCACTCACTGTCCTGCGCATCAATCACGACTGCCCCGAGATATACGCCCGCCTTTGCCAGGTTGCTGACGGCGATAAGCACTTCCTCTTTTTTCCCTTTTCCGATCCCAAATACATTTTTGGAGAAGACGATATATTCGGGGGGAATAAAATCCTGTGTCCGGGGATTGGTCAGCGACTGCGCGGTAAGCGTAACCTGTACGCCTTCCGGACTGGAGAGAACAAAGCCTGTGGGGAAATTTTTGGGCGAGGTATCCATAATACCGATAATGCGGATTTCTGGATTGGGGGAGGAAAACCGGAGGAGATTTTCACACTGAGCAGAAAGGCGGAATGAGGAAATCAGGAATAATGACAACACTAAACCTGTAATGGAGGAGAGGGCTGGTTTCATGAATTATTTCAGTTTATTCAATTGTCAACGACAGATTTAATTCCAAAGTACAAAAATGTTTTGAATTATTCTGCATCTGAAAGACTTTTCATTCCCGCCTCATAAAGGTGGTCAAAATGGCTTTCCAGCGCCGGATTTTCGCCTCTCAGGCCATCCACAACGGCTTTTGCCCAGGCGAAGTATTCTCGTTTTCGCTCAGGTGACCAGTCAAAAGGGGGCGAATGGGTAATATCATGCAAATTGGAACATTTGTCGGCCAGTTTGATTTGTTTGGCCCCGGGTGATTTGTGCGGTGCGTGTTCTATCTGCAGTTGTTTTCTGACAGGTTTTGGTAAAGATTTGTCATCGGTTACCTCTACTACATAATTGAGAACCACTTTGCCGAAAGCATTTTCAATTTCCTGTGGCGTAGTCGCTGTGTCTTCTATTGTATCGTGGAGAATGGCGGCTGTGAGGACGTTTTCGTCCCGTACTCTCCCGATGGTCCACAGAAGGTTGGAGACTTCGATCAGATGGTTGACATAGGGGCTTGCCTCCCGGTCTTTGCGACGCTGGTCGCGGTGTTTGGCAGCAGCAAAAGATAAGGCAGCGAGGATAATGCCGGGATTTACGTTACTTCTTGGCACGTCAGTTTTTCTGTTTTGAAAGTTTAAGGATGACCTCCGCCAGGTAATCGAGTTCATCGGTGGAGGTAAAGACATTGGGTGAAATACGAACACCTTTCACATCCTGATGGGTGGAGGTGGTGATATAAATATTGTAATTATTGGTAAGCTCATTTCCCAGTTCGACCGCTTCCCATCCTTCGAGAATGAAGTTTGCAATGCCGCAGGAGTGTTCCGGCGCGAGTGAGGTATTAAACTTTAAGGAAGGGATATCGCTGACCTGACGGGTCCAGTATTCTTTCAGGTACCGCAACCGGGCTTCTTTTCTCGGCGTGCCGATCATATTGTGAAAATCAATGGCATCGGATACTGCCAGTTCGAGCGGAAAAGACCGTGTCCCGAGGTGTTCAAATTTGGTAATACTGTCTTTTTCCTCCGCCGGATAACCGTGCATGGGCCAAAGGGCTGAAATCCGGTCTTTTTTGACGTAAAGCATTCCTGTGCCGAAAGGGGCGCACAGCCATTTGTGGAGACTGGTGCCGAAATAGTCGCCGCCGAGATCGGGAACTTTAAAATCAAGCTGGCAAAACGAGTGCGCGCCATCAATAATCATCTGGATATTGTGTTTGCGGGCAAGCGCAGCAATTTCTCTGATGGGCATGATATGGCCTGTCAGGTAAATCATGTGGCATGCCAGAATTACCCTGGTTTTGGGGGTAATCGCCGCTTCAAACCGCCTGATGATTTCGGTAGGATCTGTAGCGGGGACGGGCAGAGGGATCCTCACAATTTTAATTCCTTCCCGGTTGCTCCTCAAATCCAGTGCGCTCTGCATGCTGGGATAATCCTGATCTGTGGTAAGGATTTCGTCTCCTTTTTTGAGATCAATACCCAGAATGGCCGTGTCGAGGGCTTCGGTCGCACTTCGCATCACGGCGATTTCTTCATCATGGCAGCCCGCCATACCTGCGAGTTTCCGCCGCACCGAACTGCGCATTTTCCCCATGACCCGCCACATATAATAGCCGGGGGCCTCATTGGCAAAGCGGTTGTACATTTCCACCTTTTCCTGCACCACTTTGGGGGACGGACTTACGCCCCCGCTGTTGAGGTTGATCATATTGGCGGAGGAAGTATAAGCTTGTCGCACGAGTGCCCAGAAATCTTCGTCGGAGGCGGCAGCGGCAGGGGAGGGGTGAGAGAAGTGCGGGAGATCGTGTCGCACTTTTGACGCGAGGAAAGGGTCAAGCAAGGGAAAAATCAGCGAACTTCCGGCCAGTGATCCGATTGTATGTAAAAACTTTCTCCTGTGGACAGTCATGCGGGATAAATCACTAAATTACACCAATGTACTAATTTAAAATGATAACGGATGTACCTATTCTTCGATACCGAAACTACCGGTTTACCCAAAAACTGGAAAGCACCCGTCACAGATCTGCCCAACTGGCCCCGGATGGTACAACTGGCCTGGCTGGTATATGATGAAGCGGGAAAGGAGGTCAGCAGGGTAAATTATCTGATTCAACCCAAAGGTTACCGGATACCGGTGGGCGTGTCGATGATGCACGGAATCACGACAGAGCGGGCGGCAAAAGAGGGAATCCCGCTGGAGGCCGCGCTGGCAGCTTTTGCAGGCGCGGTGGAAGATGCTGTGCAGCTTGTGGCGCATAATATCGCCTTTGACGAAAAAATAGTGGGTGCAGAGTTCCTCCGCATGGGAATTTCCAGCCAATTGTTTGACAAACCACGGCTGTGTACGATGAAGTCAACCATAGACTACTGCCGCCTGCCGGGCAATTATGGAAAGTACAAAAACCCGTCGCTGACCGAATTGCACCAGAAGCTGTTTGGCCACAAATTTGACGACGCCCACGACGCACTGGCCGACGTAGCCGCCTGTGCGCGGTGCTTTTTTGAGCTTAGGGAATTGGGGGTGATGTGAGGGGTTATGCTAATAATCTCTCCAATTTCATTTTCCACTTTTCCCAGTCTTTCATTTCCCGGGTTTGTAAGTCAATAAATTTCTGTGTGTGGTCATGGTGAACCAAATGACAAAGCTCATGGATTATGACATACTCAATACAGCCTTTTGGTGCTTTAATCAACTCTGGATTCAATATGATTTTCCCTTTTGGCGTGCAACTACCCCAACGAGTAGGCATATATCTTAATACAATTGAATCTGGTTCGACGTGATATTTTTTAAATTTTTCAATCAGAGGTTGTGCGATGGAATGAAACTTTGATCTTGCATGTTCTAAATACCAGGTATTTAATAAGTCTTTTACCCTGGATTTTTCACCTGTGGTTACTTCAATAAACTTTCCTTTTAGCTTTACGGATTCACTTTCTCCGGTTATTATTTGTAAACGGTATTGCCTACCCATGTATAAATGCGTTTCTCCGCTTACATATTTCCGCTGAGGTGTTTTTGGCTGGAAGGCGAGGAAAAAACCTTGCTGTTTGATTATCCAGGGAGCCCTTTTTTTTATTTTATCTTTTATCTTTTCAATAGGCGTATTTACTGGCGCTTTGACCAATACCTGCATTTCCGGAGTTACGGTTATACCCAGTGACTTTCGGTCAGAAAATTCTAAATGAAATTCTATGGTTTTACTCCCAAATCGAATTGTTTCAGCCATTATTTATAGCGGATTTTAGCCACTTCAATGCAATCGTCTGCAATCTTGTCCATTTCTTTAAAAGATAAATCTACATGGTATTTGTCTCTTACTTCGTCAATGAGATAGTCGCCAATTTCAATAAGCAGCTTGCCTGTGATATTTGTTTTGAATTGCCAGTCAATGATGGGCTGCCCATTGTCCAAAACAGACGATTCTATCAGGTCATCTATTTGTAAAGCTGCTTGTGTCGCTATTTCTTTGCAGACTTTATTATCCTGAATCTTCTCTTTTAAACCTTCGAAAGTTAATCCATAAAAAGCTTTTGCTACATCCCTGTCTCTTAATTTTTCCGGAATATCATTGTCTGTATGAGCCAACACATGGTCCATGATGTCCTGGCTTCGTTTTAATCTCTCTGCACTGTTAATTCTTCCAGCCTCATATTCTTCAATTACATCTTTAAGCATTTGAGAAAATTTCTTGTAAAATGCGGGATCTTCATCCATTTTTTCTGAAATATGCTTTGCTGTGCGGCTTTCAATTTTATCGGCTTTTGCATTATCTCCAATCGTTTTTTCAAGCTCTTCCTGAAATTTATCCTTATCGAAGATGTTTACCAGCTCTGTAATGGTTTCAATTTTCTCTGTGGTGATATGTGTGTCAATCAATTTTTGAATTTGACCCTCATATTGTTTGTAGTCTATTTCGTCACTGTATCGCTCAACAACTGCCACACGAAGTTTTAAGAACATGGTCAAATCTTCTTTGTAGCGAGTAATTACTTTTTCTTCTACTTCCTTATGGAATTGAATGGAAGATAACGCCAACTTCAGACTTTTGGCAAAAGCCGCAAGTTTATCGTAGAACAGAACTCTTATCGCTTCATCTTTCAATAATTGCTGATAGGCTTCCGCATCTCGTTTATTGACAATGGTTTTAAAAATATCCCATAGGTCAGAATGCTTTTGGGGAAGTTTTTTGGTTTCTTCTGTGATATTGGAAAGGGTTCCAGCCAAATCTTCTTCATCGAAATCTTCAAAGGATGAATACATATGCAAGGCATCATCCAGATTTTCGATTACGCCATAATAATCAATAATGTAGCCAAATTCCTTGTCAGGGTAAATACGGTTTACCCTTGCAATGGCTTGAAGGAGTTTGTGCCCTTGCAAGTTTCTTGTGAGATATAAAACGGTGTTTTTGGGTTCGTCAAAGCCGGTAAGCAATTTGTCAACTACGATAATGATTTCCGGGTCTTTCTGGTTTTTGAAGCGACTGATGATGTTTTTCTCATAACTTTTTGAATTGCCATGTTCCTCCATCATTCTTTTCCAAAACTGGTTTACTTTTTCGGGCGATTTCTCATAAGCGCTTTCTTCTCCTTCCCGTTCATCAATCGATGAAATCAATACTTCACTGCTTACAATACTTATTTCATCTAAATATTCTTTGTATTTAATGGCATTCACTTTTTTATCACAAACCAACTGACCTTTAAAAGGCGTGTCGTTTTGCCAGTTGTCTCTGAAATGATAGCTAATGTCCCAGGCAATCATTCGCATTTTTTGCTCGGCTGAATTCAAATGATCGTAGCGGGCAAACTTCTTTTTGATGTCCGCTTTTTGATATTCGGTTAATGGTTCTGCAACCATTCCGAAGAAAGTGTCAATCGGACGGGCGTTTACATCTTGCAAAGCTAACCTGCCTTCATAAAGCAATGGAACAACCGCTTTGTCATTTACGGCCTGGTCAACCGTATAAGCATCAATTACGCCACCGAATTTTGCTGCTGTGCTTTTGTCCTTCTTAAAAAGGGGGGTTCCTGTCATGGCAATAAAACATGCATTTGGCAAGGTCTTTTGCATGTCAATATTAAAAGTTCCATGTTGTGTCCTATGCCCTTCATCCACCAGAACAAAAATGTCGTGGCTTTCTAATGGCTTATTTATTTTTTTTACGGCTGCTACAAACTTATTGATGATGGTAGTGACCACTGCATCACTTTTGCTTTCCAGTAATTCTACCAATCGCTGTCCGGTGGTTGCATTCTCTACAGACCTTCCACACTTGCGGAATGTGTTTGTGATCTGATTATCTAAATCGGTGCGGTCAGTAACCAATACAATTTTTGGATTGCGAATACTTGGTTCCATCGCAATGGCCTGGGCCAGCATGACCATGGTTAATGATTTCCCGCTTCCTTGTGTATGCCAGATAACGCCACCTTTTCTTTTGCCGTTTTCAATTTGTTTTATGCGTTGCATGGATTTTTTAATGGCGAAAAACTGCTGGTAACGGGCGATTTTCTTTTCGCCATTGTCAAACAAAATGAAATTAAACATAATGTCTATCAACCGTTCCGGGCGGCATAAGCCAAAGAGATAATGATCCTGCTCCGTTGGCAGAATTTCTTCTTGTTCTAAGGCATCGAAGTATTGACGTACATATTTGAAACGGTCGGCAAACAATTGATCTTTTATCGCAGCAGAGAGCTTTTTGTTTTTGAGTTCCTGTAATGTGGCTTTGTAATTTCTTTCCTCTTCATCGTTGTGGAATTTTTCCTGCCACTTGGCCCAAAATTTTTCGGGTGTAGCATTTGTGGCATAAGTAGCTTCCTGGGTAGCAATGCTTAACGTGAGTTGTGAATACACATACAAACTTCTGATTCCATCTTCCTGCTGGTTGCGTAAATGCTGACTGACAGCCTGTTTCAAAGGCTCTTTCATGTCGGGGCGTTTGCACTCGATAATGCAAATCGGAATTCCATTCACAAACAACACCAGATCGGGGCGATAATGCTCTTTGCTGGCCCGCCCGAGGCGGGTGACGCTAAATTCTTCAGTTACATGAAACACATTGTTGCTGATGTTTTTCCAATCGATGTATTGCAGGGTAAAACTCTTTTTGTCGCCATCTATACTTTGTTCGAGAGCCTGCCCCAGCGTAAGGAGATTATAAACCTTTTCGCATGCGGCTATATAGCCTTCGTTCATGGGCAGGTTTTTTAAAGCCAGAATGCCCTTTTCAATATTCTCATCTGTGAAAATGCTGGTTTTAGATGTACTGACCTTTATGCTATTGATTTCTTTCAATTGCTTCCGCAACACATCTTCCAGCAATACATTGGATGTTTTACCACCTCTCAGCCGCTCCGCCGCTGCGGGACTCAGGTAAGTATAACCCAGTTTCGCCAGCATCTGCAATGCCGGAATCTGGCTGATATGGTCCTCTTTAAAACTGGGGGTGTTCATTGCTTTCTAATTTCGTTTGTGTCATGTATAGAAAAGTGGGGTTTTTTATACATGTTTGGTTTCACATGTGTAGTTTTTGGCTGTTTTCTATACACGTGCGGACTTTCTCGTTGATATTTTGTTTCATTTTATTTTTGTAGAACATCTACTTAGCTTTAAAAAGCTTTACATATCGTCTTTATCATATAAAGAAAAGTGTCATTTTCTTTATATGTTGGTTTGAACATGACAAGATTTTTCCGTTTTTCTTATCATGTCCCAGTATTTGAGTTCACATTAGCGAGCAAGTCGAACAACTCATGGTTCACATAGTAATTGTCCTTGCCTAACTTATGCTTGTGTAAAATATTGATAGCCGTAAGCTCATCCAAATACCGTGTTGCAGTCGGTCTGCTCACGGCTAAATCTGTCATAACAAAATCAATCTTTGTATAGGGATGCCTGAACAAGTTGTTCAGCAAGTCCTGACTATATATTTTAGGTAAATCTCTTCTCAGTTTATGTTTGTGCTTTTGCATAATGGCTTTGATTCCATCTATAAGTTTAATGGTTTGTAAGGAAGTTTGTTCCACACCATCCAACATATAAAGCACCCATTCTTCCCAGTCATTTTTTTTGCAACAAGCGATAATAGCCATCTTTATTTTGGTTGATGTAGCGGCTTAAATACAGAATAGGTAAATTCAATAAGCCTTCTTTTACCAGATACAGGATATTGATAATTCTGCCCGTTCTACCATTGCCATCATAAAATGGGTGAATGCTCTCAAACTGATGATGGATAACTGCCATTTTCACCAGCGGATCCCAATCGCTGAGTGCATTGTCGTTGATGAACTGTTCCAGATTGCTCATGAAAACCACCACTTCATCATGGGTTTGCGGTGGCGTATAAACTACTTCTCCCGTTTGATCATTTTTTAATGATGTACCGGGAACATTTCTAAAACCTGCATCATTTTCTTCCAGCGTTGCCTGTACTCGAATAATGTGGTTGTTCGACAAGAAGCCTTGCCGCCTTACCGTTTCAAATCCCCAACGCAATGCTTCGGCATAGTTGTGTACTTCTTTGGATGCAATAGATTTGAACTCCCTTTTCAGATAATCACCCTGATACAATTCATCATGCGTTGTGATGATGTTTTCAATAGCCGAACTGTCTTTGGCTTCCTGCAAGGAAAGGGTGCTGATAAGAATACTTTCATTCGGAATACTGAGTGCAGCACCTTTCATCTCAGCCAATGCACTGCGTGCAGCAGCTGTTTTCTTGAGTATGGCCTTGGTTTCCAAATCGAAATCCAAGGGAAGTTGTGGTATTTTATATGCCATCTTCATAAAGTTGTTTTTGCATAATAAAGTCGTCAGATTTATTGTGCAGAAATTGAGTGATTAAATGCACACAATCCCAAATTCACCAGCATCTGCAATGCCGGAATCTGGCTGATATGGTCCTCTTTAAAACTGGGGGTGTTCATTGCTTTTTTATTTCGTTTGTGTCATGTATAGAAAAGTGGGGTTTTTTATACATGTTTGGTTTCACATGTATAGATTTTGGGGATTTTCTTTACATGTTGTCGTTTTTTATTGGTAAACTCCAAACAGTTTGCTATTTTTTTTAGCCTGGAATTGGGGAAATACTTGGAAAATATATCAAAAGTAGTATATTTGAATTGTGAATACTCTACAAAGAGTACCTCTACTGAGGTTTTAACCGTTGACCTTTCTGGCAACGTTAAAATACAAGCCGGCCGCGGCAGAACCGCTTGTTTTGTTGGGGTCGCAAAAAATCCTCGGTTTCTAAACCGGGGTTTTTTATTTTCTAACAATGCCATATTCATCGTTTTTGCTTGCCTCTTTTAGTAAAATGGGCTCTAGTTTTTTAAACTGATATTCAAGACCATACTTTTTCAGGCTTCCTTTAGGATATTCTTTTCTGTAAAGAGCATGTGTAATGACATCAACGGTCTGTATGAAATAAGAATGGTGTGAGGACCGTTGAAAAATATCTTCAATAATACTGTCTGTTGGCGCGTTATACGTCCCCTGAAAGTGGGAAGGAGTAGGGTTATATACTCTCATTTTCCGCATGAGAGTCATAATTTTCTGACTATCTGTATCATCAGAGATAATGATTCCCTTCTCCTTTACTGTTTTCTTTAGATAGGTATCAAATCGTTGTATGAGACGGCTCCAGGCAACCTGTTGTATTTCACCTGTTAACTGATAGTTTTCACGTTTAAGACATATATTGATTACCTTTGCTGTATCAAAAATCAAGGGAATCTGACTACAATAATCCCGGAGAATATTAATTCGGTTTGATTTTGATATCTTTCGGTACTCATCCAGCTTGTTGATCCTGATCAGTTCAGAGCTATGTATTTCTGTGCGCTGATTTAATCCATATTTCTCTTTTAAAGATTTCCGAAAAGCTTTATGTAGGTACTTATCCCAGTCTTCCTGTGCCACCACTAACCCCGAAAGAATATAATGCGGGGAGCTATATTGGTGAATACCCGGATCACCGCTTTCATCAACATAACATAGATACATATACTGAATGTTTTTCTGAGTTACCCATAGTTGCTATTCGATTGTTTCCTCTTTCAACCTCACCTTCCCCGTCAGCAATTGCTGCATCAGCCATTTTTTGCGGAGTTCTTTTTGGGTGATGAGTTGTTCGGTGGTGTGGATGGCGGCATCCCAGGTGCTGAGGACGCGGGCGATGGCGCGCTGTTCTGTCTTTGAATTGATAATGGAGAATGGATAATTGATAATGTAATCCCAATCTGCTCTTGGCATCTTTGAACCACTTGAAACATTTGCAGCCTGTATAAAATCGTTTGTTTGAATCAGGTTGAAAAGGTACTCGTTAGAAATATTTTTTGATTTCGGTTTTAATACCCAAACTTCACTGGAACAAACACCATCAAATTCTGCTAGCCAATATTTTCTCAAGTATGGTCGCAATTTTCCAAAAAGCACATCTCCTTTGTAAAACACATTCTTAATGCTTTTCTGCTCTGATGAAGAAACGTAGCCATTGATTTTACCAGTAGCTTGTTCGAAGTGTTCAAGTTCTAAGCATGGCTTGGTTTCATTACTTGTTTCAGGATTAAATTTCTCTTTCCTTAATTCCGCAATTTCACCGAATTCTATTTTCTTTAAATTCTCCATTTTCAATTTTTAATTATCAATTGAACAACCTCCCACCCCTCCGGAACCACCCACTTGCCGGAATCAGAATTTGGTGAATAAGAGTACTTTCGGAATTTTTCGTCCCCCATTCTGTTCATCCTTAAATCCTGTGAATTCTGATCCTGACTATTTTTCATCTTTTTTCTTTTGGGGTTTGGGCAATTTATGTGTTTCCTTTTCCAGATGTTCGATAAAATGTTTTTCTACTTCGCTTAAATCCGAAGCGGTAAGTGCCTTGTATTTTTCATACTCTTCCTGCGCTTTTTTCAGCATTTGCTGGTGGCTAATGGAGACAGACCCAACCGAGATGATGACATCCAGGTTATAGAAATTGGTGGGCTTGGTAGAAAAATCGGAATTTCCGATTTTTCTCATAGTCTCCTGTTCTTCAAGCTCTTGTTCGGAATAGATATTAAGGATGTGTTCGTTAATGGTGGAACGTGATTTTTGAAAAAGCTCAGCCATTTGGTCTATGGTCAACCAAACGGTTTCGCCCTCCAGTCGGGTTTCTATTTTGGTACGCCCGTCTTCGGTTTGGTATATAATAATGTTGCTTTCAGGCATGGCTATTTCATTTTTGGGTTAAAATATTGGTTGATCTCCTGTGTTTGGGGGTGAGTGAAAAACTATTGGAACCTGCGATGTTTTTAATTCCATCGAATTCGCCACCTTTAAAATCCGGGTTATGAATTTGCTCCCAAATGCCAAAAAACTCTACCGTATTGCGGTTACGCATCCAATTGTAAATCAGGTCATCACCACCAAACTTATTGGCCATATCCGTTAAACATATATAATCATCTTCTTTTTGGCTCAGAATAGTAATGGCAGTTCCCTGCACATTAATGGTTGCTTTTTTTTCTTTAGCCATGATTACTTCTTTTTGGGTACTTTTTGAATTTCCTTCAGTAGCTTTTTGCTGTCACTTGCCAGTTTGCGTTTGAGTTTTTGGGTATCTTCTCCGGCAGGCAGGTTCTCTGGTCTTACTCCTCTTTCGCCCAGCATTTTTCTTACAACCGGGTTGTTTTCAACATGCTCATCAGAAATGTTATCTACCCCTTTTAAGTCTTTTTCTATCACATTATGGCTGGTCAATTCATTGGCAAAATCTTTTGCTTTAATAGCCAGAGTAGAAAGCTGATCTGCAAGTGGCTTGTTCTCCGGTATGCCCAATTTCTTTTTCATCATTTGGGTATTAAATCCACCAAACAAAACCTGATCGCCCTTAGAACGAATCAGGGCAAAGCCTTTTTCGTCCACTCCTCGTTCATATAGAATGCCCGATAATTTTTTTTCGGATTTACTGAGTTTTTCCCGGGCAGATACACGGGCTACATCCAGCAGGCGTTGCTCAATAATTTCTTGTTTACGGGTTTGTACGGCAAAATAGGTTTGTGCAAAAGCGATCTCATTTTTAGTAATATCTCCGTTTTGAGCCACGAGATAACAGGCATAACGGGTAAGGGCCACATCATTAATTTCGCGACTTACCCCACTGCCTATTTCCACCATTTTTCCGAAATCGGCAAAATGGTTTTCAATTTCTATTCCGGCATTCCCGCAAGCGGTTTTTGCCTTATCAATAACCCTTTCAAAATTCTTCCACTGCGCATAACCCAAAATGCCTTGTATATCTCTGGCACTCCAATATTCTACACTTTCATTCAGTTGTTTCGCGGCTTCAAATTGCTGAAACAATTCTGTAATCAGTTCCTTTTTCATCATGCCAATTCTTTTAAGTACTTGCTTATTTTATCCTGCACTTTTGCCAGTTCATCTTCCAGTCTTTCAATCTCCTGTTGCACCGCCGCAATATCCACTTCTGCTTCTTCTTCAAAAGTGTCCACATAGCGCGGGATGTTCAGGTTATAATCATTTTCCTGAATTTCTTCGGCTGTGGCTACATAGCTGTATTTTTCTTCCACCACTCCCGGTTGTAACTGGGCCGTTGTAAACTCCCGGTAGGTGGTTACAATGTGTTCAATATCGCTTTCACGCAGCTTGTTTTGGTTCTTGGCACTTTCATAATGTTTGCTGGCATCAATAAACAATACATGGTCGCTGGTCTTGGCTTTGTGAAATATGAGGATTGCAGCCGGTATGCCGGTGCCAAAAAACAGGTTGGCAGGTAAACCAATCACGGCTTCCAGTAAGTTTTCTTCAATGGTTTTCTGCCTTATTTTTCCTTCGCTGCTGCCACGGAACAATACGCCATGCGGTACGACCACTCCGGCTTTGCCGTGTTCGTTCAGTGTCTCTATCATGTGGCTTATGAAAGCCCAGTCGCCTTTACTTTTGGGTGGCACACCCCGCCAGAAGCGGTTGTATTTATCGGTTTCAGGGTCATAGCTAACGGTAGTTTTGTCGCCATCTTTATCTTCTACCTTTCCCCATTTATCCAGTGAAAATGGCGGGTTTGCCACCACTGTATCAAATTTCATAAGCTGGTCACCTTCTTTCAGTTTGGGGTTGCGGATGGTATCGCCCCAGCGGATGGTGGCATTGTCGAAACCATGGAGAAACATGTTCATTACGGCTAAAGCCCATGTGCTGCCGTTGGCTTCCTGGCCGTAAAGGGAAAAGTTATCAGAACCCACTTCTTCTCCGGCTTTAATCAGGAGAGAAGCCGAACCGCAGGTAGGGTCAGAAATGCGGGAACCGGGTTTTGATTTGGTGAGTTTGGCAATGAGAGTAGAGACTTCTTTGGGGGTAAAAAATTCTCCGGCTTTTTTCCCGGCATCACTGGCAAAATTTTCGATGAGGAACATATAGGCTCCGCCAATAATGTCAACACCATCCAGATGGGAAGGGCGAAGGTCCAGTTTTTCACTATTGAAATCAATAAGCAGTGTTTTCAGGCGCTGGTTTTTGTCTTTGGGTTCCCCGAGCTTGCTGCTGTTAAAGTCAATATTCTGGAAAATACCTGCCCCATCTTCGCTATATAGTTTTTCCCGGTTGGTTTCTTCCAGGTCTGCGAGGGCGATATTTATAAGTTCGCCAATATTAGCTTCATTGCGCGAATCATATAAAAACTTAAAGTGGCTGTTTGAAGGGACAATAAAACGTTCGTGCTGCATAGCTCTTTGTGCTCTTTCTGCATCGCCATTATATTTTTTTAGATACCCTTCCATTTTATCATCATGTACATCACTGAGGTATTTCAGGAATAGCATGGTAAGCACATAGTCTTTGTAAACACTTGGGTCAATACTTCCTCTAAAAGTGTCACAAGCTTTCCAAACGGTATCGTTAATGTCTTTTTGGGTTATTTTTGCCATAATATTTATTTTAGGGCGTTCATTATTTGTTTTTCTATCAGTTGATTCCTTTGGGTGAGGATTCTGATTCTCAATTCAGTTTCCTTTAGGGTTAATTCAGATATCCGAATAATCAGCTTTTGCTTCTCAAGTGACGGAATCGTTATTTTCAAGTCTTCCAATGCTGATTTTGCGATAGAGGGAATAGATGTACCCCGGGCTTTTGATTTAAGATAATTTTGTGTTTGTGGATGATTCAGAAACCATGCTAAATAATCCGGAAGCACTTTTTTATCTATCACTTTTATCACAAAGAAGGATGTGGATGCCACAGCAGACTGGTTGTGATTTTCATAAACGGCTGCAAAATTTTTGGTTCCCTTAGCTGCAAAGAGCACATCTCCCGGATTTAGCAGGTGTTTTTCTGAAATATTATCGGCTGTCAGGTCGGGATGGAGTTCTCCAACCAGTTGTCCTTTTTCGTCAAAATGTTTAGATTGTAAATAGACTACATCTCCAAAGCCTGCAGGTTTTGTAAAGAGTCCGGTTTGGATATTTGCAATATTCCTTAGAAGCATGACAAATTTATTCCTGAGTAATTGAATTACAAAATTGCGCAAGGAATCATTATTATCCTAATGCTTTGCGGAAAAAGTTAAGTACACAACCTACAAATGGAAGGGGTTCTCACCCAAACGTCACCAGCAGGGCGTTTTTTTCTACGGAATCTTTCTCTCTGACGTGGATTTTGCCGATGGTAACATCACCTGGTGATTTGATGACATTCTCCATTTTCATGGCTTCGAGGATAAACAGCGGGTCGCCTTTGTGCACCTGCTGACCTTCTTTGATCAGGATCGAGTGGATGAGCCCCGGCATGGGCGCTTTGACGGATTCCAGCTTCTTTTTCATCGCTTCTCCCATGCCCAGCGATTCGAGCAGGCGATCGGTGCGGGAACGGAGTTTTACCGTGGTTTTTTTTCCGTTGATGCTCAGGGTTACTTCGCGGTTTTCGCGGTCTGTTTTCTGAATAAATACCCGGTACGATTGATTTTCGAATATGACATGCCAGAGGTTTTCGCTGATCCTGCGGATATCGGGCTGATATTCGCGGTGATTGACTGTTACCCCATCACCATTTTGTTCAATTTCCAGTCGGACAGATTCAAGGATGGCTTCAAACATGGCTGTCAAATAATGGTTTATCGTCGCGGTCAAATGTGGCAAGAAGGGAAGGCAGAAACAGCAGGTTGCTGAAAAGCGCAATTGCGAGGGTCAGGGAAGTGAGCAGGCCGAGTGACTGTGTGCCGCCAAAATCAGATGCTGTAAAACATACAAAGCCGATAAAAAGGATGACGGATGTATAAATCATACTGACGCCTGTATCATGAAACGAATTGGATATTGCGTCGCTTACGGTATCTCCGAGCCTGCGCGCAAGCCGGTACCTTGCCAGAAAGTGAATCGAATCATCCACCGCAATACCAAAGGCTACCCCAAACACCAGCGCGGTAGAGGGCTTCAGCGCAATACCGGCAAATCCCATAATCCCTGCAACCATAATCAGTGGGAGCACATTGGGAAGCAGACTGATGGCGACCATTCGGAGCGAACGGAACAGCATGCCCATCATCAGCGCAATTACCAGAAAAGCAATAACCAGGCTCTGGAGGAGATTCTGGATCAGCGCATCGTTGGCTTTGATGAAAATCTGGGTTGTGCCGGTGATGGCCACATCATATTTCTCCGGGTCAAAAATGGCATCCACATCTTTCCGCACCGAATCCACCAGTTTTTCCATTTCCAGTGAGCCAATATCCCTTACCGAAGCCGAAATACGGGTGATCTGGAGGGTCGAATCGGTGAGGGTTTTGGAAAGGGCCGTTGTGCCAAAAAACGCGGTGCGCTGGCATAATCGGCGATAAAATTAGCCTGTTTCGGGAGGGGAGATCGTATTCGACGGGGTTGCCACCAAAAGGACTGGCGGAAAAACTTGGCAAAGTCTGCAATGCTGATCGATCGGCTGAGGTTGTTGTACTTTTGGAGAGAATCCCAGTTGAGCCACATCCCATATTCACGGCGCGTTACGCCGCGCTTTTTTCTGGTATCGACCAATATTTCAGTGAGCGCGCCGTTAAACCGTTCTGATATATTTAAGATCAAACAGCTTGCTGTCTTGGGCACATCATCGACCATATAGGCGACTGAACGATTTTCAGCATTCCCCATATAGAAAGTGTCATGCCTGCGGCAACCAGATAAACCGCCCAACGGTGATTGTGTACCGTGCGGTCGATCATTTTCAGGGCAAAGCCTACGGTACGGCGATCCAGGTGGCGGGGTTTGGTTGCGGGTAGGGAGGGAGAAAACTGAAAACGACGGGAATCAGGAGAAGCGCGAAATAAAAACGCCGCTACCACACTGAGGCCAGCCACGATCCTGAATTCTTTGAGCGGCTGAATATCTGCGGAATGCCAGCACACCCAACTCCCACAGCAGTAGTGGCATTGGTCATTACCGTTACGATGCCGATACGCTCAATCACGAGGATCAGCGACTTCAGCTTATTGCCGGTGCGGCGAAATTCAATATGATATTTGGTGATCAGATAGACGCAGTTGGGAATGCTGATAACCGTGACAAGTGCCGGAATAATGCCCGTAATCAGGGACATTTTATACTGAAACAACCCGATCAGGCCCATCGAGAAAATAATCACACTGCCCACTACAATCATGGGGAAAAAGACGGTGGAAAAAGACCTGAAAAAAATCGCCAGCGTAATGGCGGTCACAATGAGTGCGAGCATGAGAAACAGGAAGAGCTCCTGCTTGACAGTTTCGTGCATGTTGACCCTTATGACAGGAAAGCCCGCAAACCGCGGTTCTGTATGATGTTTATCTCCGAATGCCTCAATGACCGCCTTCGTATTGTTCAGGATAGAGATTTTGGCATCTGTATCGAGTTTTTTCGGATCAAAGGAAATGGCGATAAGCGTGGTTTTGCCGTCATCGCTGAGGAGAAGTCCATCGTAAAACGGCCTGTTTCGGATTTTTTCGGCGAGGCTGTCAACTTCTGCCTGCGATTGTGGGCGGCGTTGTACGATTTGTTCGAGGCGAAAATTTTCGGAGGAGTCGTCGCGGATGACGTCATAAATATGAGGGAGGCTTATGACACCGATAACGGCTTCCTGTTTTTCGAGGTCATAAACCAGGTCATACAGGTCGGCAAAAATTTCGTAGCTGAAAATATCACCTTCGATGGTTGCCACCATGACATTGGCGTCATCGCCAAAATACTGCTGAAACTTGTGGTAGTCTTTAAGTTCTTCTTCGCCGGAGAGGATGACGTTGGAGAATTGCTGCACAAGCTCTGTTCCCCGTTTGGTCCACATAAAAACCGTTACCGCGCCTAGAACGACCAGTATGGGAATTCTCCTTCTGATGATAAATCTTGCAATTGCTTGCCAAATGGGGCTCATAGGGCGCAAAGGTAGTAAAAATTCCCTATGGGGGAATAGGTTGGGATATGATTTAAGGCATAGGAGATACAATAATTTCTATTCTCCGGTTTCGGCTGCGGGAGGCCTCGTCCTGGTTGGAAGCTACCGGCTCAAACTTACTCCTGCCTGCGGCTACCAGTTGGAGGGGAGATACCCCCGAGGCAATGAGCGTACGCACCACTTCGGTTGCGCGTTTGACACTCAGATCCCAGTTATCCGAAATGCCTTCCATCCGCGAGATATTGACATTGTCGGTATGACCTTCCACAGTAATCAGGTAGCCTTTTTGTTCTGCGAGGGCTTTGCCAAACTTCATGAGTGCGGCTGTTCCTGTATCCGTGAGGCGGGTGGTTCCGGGTTTAAAGAGCAGGGAATTGCTGAGTGTATAAATGACCCGGCTGCCTTCGGTACGACTCTGTATTTCGGGTTGTGATATGCGGAGTGCAGGTGTGGATATTTCTTTGGCTACGGGAGCCGTGGTGAGGTCTGAAAGCGATTTTTTGCCTGAGTCTGCTTCAAAAATTCCCTTAGGAAGCTGAATCGTGTCCAGGCTCATCTGGATGACAGGAGGAAGCGGAACCGTTGTATTGATCTGGCTACGTGGCTCTACTTTTGTGTAATAGAGCGATTCGGCGTATTTCTGGAGTTTATAGGAAAGAATTTGTTCCTGATACAGAACATAAACCAGTGAATCTCTTTGCCTTGCGAGGTCGTTATAACTCTCGCGGGTTACACATCCCGACAGAAGAACGGGCAGCAGGGAGAAAAAAAATAGGAATCGCTTCATAAGCCTCAAACATCAGCCGGGCAAATTTCAGAATGCCGGTTATTTTTGCAAATTAATTAAAATCCGCGAATTTTTCTTTGTGGGTAAATACTGGTAGATTCGGAGTTTGTAAATCGCTAATCAGCATTTTGGTATAATATGGATGTAGAACTTCTTCGCACATTATGCATTACCCCCGGCCCTCCTGGTGGAGAGGAACCCGTGAGGAAAATCGTTTTAAAGACCATAGAAGGACTGGTAGATGAAATAAAGGTTGACAATCTGGGCAATGTAATCGCTTTGAAAAAGGGCCGCGAGCCTAAAAAAGTAATGGCTGCGGCGCATATGGACGAAATTTCCTTCATTATCACCCATATTGACAATGACGGTTTTGCGCGGTTTCATACATTGGGCGGATTTGACCCCAAAACCCTGACAGCCCAGCGTGTGATTGTACACGGGAAAAAAGATATTGTCGGCGTTATGGGCTCAAAACCCATTCACCTGATGAGCGCCGATGAAAGAAACAAGGCGCCCAAAATCTCCGATTATTTCATCGATTTTGGGATGTCCGGTGAAAAGGTAAAGGAAATAGTATCCGTGGGTGATAAAGTTACCCGGGAAAGGGATATGATAGAATTGGGAGACACCTGGTGTACCAAGTCGCTGGACAACCGGATTTCGGTTTTTATTCTGATTGAAGCACTGCGGAATATGGGCACGCCTGCCTATGATTTTTATGCTGTGTTTACGGTACAGGAGGAAGTCGGACTGCGCGGAGCGACAACTGCTGCGCATAAGATCAACCCTGATTTTGGGTTTGGCCTTGACACGACCATTGCCAACGATCTTCCCGCCTCACAGGATCACGAAAAGGTGACCCGGCTGGGTGCGGGCACTGCGATAAAAATCATGGACTCCTCTGTGATCACAGATGCCCGTATGGTGCGGTTTATGGAAGCTACGGCCAATCGCCACGGCATAAAATTTCAGCGCGAGATACTGGTAGGAGGAGGTACAGATACCGGCCCGGTACAGCGTGCCGCGGATGGCTCCATTGCAGGGTGTGTTTCTATTCCCACCCGGCATATCCACTCTGTAGTTGAAATGTGTCATAAGGAAGATATACAGGGAAGTATTGACCTGCTTACCCGGTGTGTGGAGGAATTGGATACCTTTGATTACGCCTGGTAAATCCGGGCATAAACCAGCGCTGAATATGGATAATACATATATTGAAGCCCTTGAGTATATCAAAAAACAATACAGGGAAACACCAGAAGTAGGAATTATTCTGGGTACAGGTCTGGGAGGCCTCGTATCAGAAATCACGGTTGAAAAGTCTATTCCCTACAACTTCATTCCTCATTTTCCCATCTCAACGGTGGAGAGTCATTTTGGTAAACTCATATTTGGAAAAATAGGAGAAAAGCGGGTAGTGGCCATGCAGGGCCGATTTCACTATTATGAGGGGTATTCCATGCAGGAAATAACTTTTCCTGTCCGGATTTTGAAACTACTGGGCGTGCAGACTTTGTTTATTTCCAATGCTGCCGGCGGGATGAATAAAGACTACCGCAATGGAGATCTGATGATATTGGATGACCATATCAATCTCCAGACCAGCAACCCGCTGATTGGTCCCAATCTTTCAGATTTTGGCCCACGTTTTCCCGATATGAGTGCGCCTTACGACAAGGAACTGATCGCCCGGGCACTGAATATTGCTGCGGAGAGGGGATACCGGGTTCACTCCGGCGTTTATGTGGCTGTAACCGGCCCGAATCTGGAGACAAGAGCGGAATACCGCTTTTTGCATAGAATAGGCGCAGACGTAGTCGGTAT
Organism: Bacteroidia bacterium; assembly: GCA_041391725.1. Classification (GTDB taxonomy): domain Bacteria; phylum Bacteroidota; class Bacteroidia; order J057; family J057; genus JAGQVA01. Next base: position 345,446 of record JAWKNL010000003.1, on the reverse strand, counting down.
GTCAACGGTTCCGGAAGTGATCGTCGCCCGGCATATGGATATGCGGACTTTCGCGATTTCCGTAGTTACGGACCAGTGCGATCCGGAAACACTCCGGCCAGTGACGCTCGAAGAGGTAATTGCAGTCGCTTCGGAAGCAGAACCTCGCCTGACCGATATTTTGTCCACCCTGATAAAAGAACTCTGACCTTTACCGGATTTCCGTAATTCGAAATTCGGTGCGGCGGTTGAGTGCGCGATTTTCCTCTGAAGTATTGGGTACTTTGGGCTTTGACTCGCCGTAGCCATTGGCTTCAATGCGCAAAGCTGCTATTCCGTGGGTGATAAGGTATTCCCGCACGGCGTTTGCCCGGTTTTTGCTGAGGAGGAGATTATCCTGATCCGAACCTACATCATCGGTATGGCCCTGAATTTCAATACTAATACCCGGATTGGTTTTCAGGAAATAGGTGAGAAACTGAAGTTCCGGATCGGAGGTTTCCCTGAGTTCATATTTCCCCGTTTCAAAGAAAATATTCTGCAATACCACCGTAGTATTTTTTTTGAGCGGAACCATATCAATGATAAGATCGAAGTAGGTATCTTCCGGCAGGTTTTTCAGGTAAAAATGCTGACTCTTAAACAAATACCCTTTTGCCTGAACAAAAGCCGCATATTGCCGCTCCAGCGGCAGGCTCATCAAAAATCTTCCATCACTTTTTGAAGAAAAAATTTCCCTGACAGTATCTCCCTTTTCCACATCAATGAGTTCGATTTTGGCATAGACAGGGACATCGGTGATACTGTCCTTTACCACTCCGCGCAGGAAGGTCGCGATTTGTGGCCTGATAGACGCATCAAGGACAAATTCGTAGATATCTGTTTTTCCCAGTCCACCCTCCCGATCTGCGGTAAACATCGCCCGGTTTCCTCTGGTATTGACAAAAAGATTGGTTTCATTGGCGGAGGTATTGATGGGATAGCCGAGATTTTTGGGTTCCGACCAATTACCTTCGGTGTTTTTGTAGGATACAAACAGGTCAGACTGCCCGAAGCCCGGGTGGAAATTGGAAGAGAAATAAAGCGTCAGTCCATCGGCATGAATAAACGGCCCGTCTTCATGCCCGGCTGTATTGATGGGTTCGCCCATATTTTGGGCTTCCGACCATTTTCCATCCACATATTCGGAGTACCATATATCACCCATTCCCAGGCCTTCAGGTCTTCCCGAACTGAAGTACAGCGTTTTGCCATCGTGGGAAAGCGCGGGTTGTGTTTCCTTGTTTCGCGTATTGATATTGGGCCCGAGATTTATGCCTTTGCTCCAGGAACCGTCTTCCTGCCTGAAAGCGTAATACAAATCACAATCCCCAAACCCGTCGGGCTGGTTGCAGGCGGTATAATAAATAACCTTGCCATCCTGAGTAATGGCCGAAGCGCCTTCATTGAGGCTGGTGTTGATCGGCGGACCGAGATTTTTGGCAGGCGTCCATTGTCCGTCTATGTATTCACAATAGAAAAAATCTTCGGAATAACCACCGTAGGAGGCATTATATCCGCCTACACTTTCAGGGCGGCGGGAAACAAAAAGAAGATACCGGTCATCGGCAGTCATATAAGGGATATAGTCTTCGTAAACAGAATTGACATTTTCGCCCAGATTGACCGGGCTGAAAGAGACCGGGTGCTGGATGGCTGCAGCAGCAAAACGCGCATTTCGGAGATAGAGCGTAGCTTTTCTCACATCCTGGGTACGGCCTTTTCCGCCGCGGAGAAAAATCTCATAAAACTTAGCGGCATCAGCATATTCTTCCGCCTGAAAATACACTTCGCCCAGATAAAACTCGATGTTTGGAAATGTTGCGGGCGCAATTTCATACGCTTTTTCGAGATGAGGCCGTGCGGCTTCATAATCGCGGCGCGCATAAGCATTGGCACCCATCTGAAAATATGCATGCGCAAAGTACGGCTCAATTTCCACCGCTTCTGTAAAAGCCTCATCTGCTTCGGCGCGCATCCGTTGCTGGGCGAAGTTCATGCCGTCGATATAGAGATTCATGGCCTTTTTGGATTTGATGCCAAAATCTTCAGGTTTTTGGGATAATAAAGCCAGCGGAAAAGAAGAGAGGATAATGAGGAAAATGAATATTGAGCGAAAGGGCATAAGAAAATTCTCAGGGTGAATAAATCATACAACGAATCCGGCGCGCAACTATTACCGCGTTCTTTTTTTTCTGTTTCTGATATAGTCCTCAAAAATATATTCTCCCAACCCTTTGAGGCTTGTATAGAAAGCTCTGCCGTTGTTGACCTGGGTAAACTCCTGGACAAACTCTACGAGCCAGTTGTCTTTGGCAATCATAAAAGTGGTGATAGGAATTTTGAGTCTGCGGCACTGAGCGGCGAGGTTGAGGGTTTGGTTCAGAATTTTCCGGTCGAGGCCGAAACTGTTTTTATAATATCTCGCCCCTTCCCGGATACAGGTCGGTTTACCGTCGGTGATCATAAAGATCTGTTTGTTGGATACTTTTCTGCGGCGGAGGATATCCATGGCGAGTTCCAGCCCGGCGACGGTATTGGTGTGGTAGGGGCCAACCTGGAGGTAGGGGAGGTCTTTGACGTTGATTTGCCATGCATCGTTGCCGAAGACGATGATATCGAGCGTATCTTTGGGATACTTGCGCATGATAAGCTCGGAGAGCGCCATGGCGACCTTTTTAGCGGGGGTGATCCTGTCTTCACCGTAGAGGATCATGGAGTGGGAAATATCGATCATGAGCACAGTTGCGACCTGAGATTTATGTTCTTTTTCCTTTACGGAAAGGTCGTCCTCGGTGAGCATAAAATTTTCTATGCCGTGGTTGATCTGTGCGTTTTGGAAGGATTCGGTAAATGCGATATTTTCCACGGGGTCGCCAAACTCAAATTGTTTGAGTTCACTCAGGGGTTCATCGCCGGTACCGAGATGTGGGCTGCGGTGGTCGCCACGGCCTGAGCGTTTGAGTTTACCAAAAATTTCTTCCAGTGCGCGTTGCCTGATGCTTTGTTCGGATTTGGCGGTGATGACAAATCCGCCGTTGCCGTCGGGCTGTTCGTCCTGAATATAGCCGTTGCGTTTGAGGTCTTCGATAAAATCACCCATGCCGTAGGCATCGTCGGTAAGTCCATACTCGCGGTCGAGCTGGTTCATCCAGTTGAGCGCTTCGGAGACATCGCCTGAGGTATAAGTCAGGAGGTCGAGGAAGATTTTGAGAAGTCTTTGAAACGGGTCGCCATCCTTATCGGAGGGAATATATTTGGTGAAAATGTATCCGGCCATGGTTTTTACAACTAAGAACGGGAAAAGAAGTTTGAAGATACAAAAAAGGAGGAACGAGGAAAAATGAGTTGTTGTTTAAACAAAAAAACCTTGCCCTTTTGGGAGAAGGACAAGGTCAACTTCATGGTATGAATGGGTTTGGACCGATCCCGGTAGTTTGGGTTTAGGAAGGGGGATCAGCCGCTATATATTCTAACGATAAGCGTTTATATTTCTTGCGCGAAAGGTAAAATTTTCTTTGGTTGAACTATAGTGTTGTCCTATGATCCGAATTTTTCTGCTCATACTCTTACTCACTGGGCTTCCTGTATGCGTTTTCTCCCAGTTTTTACCCCCACCCGTAGTATGGGGGAATGTACCCAAAGATCAACGTGAAATGACGGCCTATCGCTACGACTCCACCGCAGCAGCCGTCATCCTCTGCGACTGGGGAACCTGGTATCCGGTGGACATGCCTGCCGGTATCGTCAAACTTCACCGGCACGTCAGGCTTAAAATCCTCTCGGAAGCGGGAATTCCCTATAGTGAAATCCGTATAATCTATGACAAAAGCCGCGGTGAATCGGTAACTGACCTCAAAGCCCAGACAATAAATTTTACAGGCAACCATAGAAAAACCATTCCCCTGAAACTTCGCATCCTGCCCGAAAAGGTACTCGGAAATGGTATGGCCGAAAAAAGTTTTGTCTTCCGGGAGGTAAAATCCGGTTCTATCATTGAATATTCCTACGTGCTGAAAACAACAGCGGTCGATCATCTCAAAACCTGGTATTTCCAGTCTGAAATACCTACGGTTTACAGCGAGGTGAAACTTGTCGGATTTGATCCCTACACCTACAAAGGGATTCCGCAACAACTCGACCTTGAACCCGTCGAGGAGTCCCGTTGGATTATGAAACATACACCCGCCTTCCACAATGTCCCGTTTCTCAACCGCCCCGATGATTACCGGATTGCACTCCGTTTCCAGCTTCAGAATCTCATGGGCGAACCCGAAGAAAGCGAACAATGGCGGCTGATCACGCTCGATCTGCAGCAGGCTTCGCTCCTGACTGATGATTCTGTTTCACAAAGGGCATTGTACGCCCTTACACAAAGCCTTATCCGCAATACACTTACCGATGAAGAAAAAATTGACGCTATCCATGCACACGTCCGCAATCATGTCCAGTGGAATGGAATCTCTGATATTTGGTTAAACCAGTCTCCTTCTGCTCTCTATCGCTCCCGGAAGGGCAATAGCGCGGAAATCAATATGCTTATGGCTCATATGCTCTGGAGTGCCGGGATTACTGCCTACCGGTGTTTTGTCTCCACCCGCAATCACGGTAAGCCGGTTATGTATCCGCTACGGGATCAGTTTAATGATTTGTTTATCCTCGCATTGGCCGACGGGCAGTCTTTCATTCTCGATGCAACCGAAAAATACCTGCCCTATGATCTTCCTCCCCGTCGTATGCTCAATGAGGTAGCCTGGATTATCAAAGAGGATGTAGCGCAATGGACACGCATGCCCGACCAATTCAGGGCCGAAACTTCGACTGTCGGGCAACTATCCATGGATTCTTCCGGTCATGTTACCGGTATTTTTGAGAAAATCTATAAAGGATATGCAGCACAGGATTATCTCAGCTCGCAGGAGATAAAAAACCGTACGGGCTCCGGTGTGGTTCCCGGACAAAGCATTTCGGTTCCCGTTCCTTTTCTGGCAGACAGCTTTTTTCAGACTACAGACCAGATGACTGTATTTAACCCGCTTTTTACCTTCCGGAAGTTGCAGAATCCTTTTTGGGAGAAAAAACGCCTCTACCCGCTCGAATTTCCCAGTCTCAGCAGGGAAACCTACATTCTGAATTTTACTATTCCTCCCAATTTTCAGGTGATACGGATGCCTGCCAGTACCCGGTTAGTTCTGGAGGGGAAGGAAATGATGTTTGAATATCTGTGTGAAGTCCGGAACAGCACCATTCAGGTACGCGCTACATTTGAAATATCAAAAAGCAAGATTTACCCGGAAGATTATCCTGCGGTAAAAGATTTGTATGATAAAATGATTGCACGAATGCAGGAAGATATTGTATTGATCAGAAAAGAATGACGCATTTTTGTGTACCTTTGCGGCAAAATTCATCGATCGCACATGCAGTTACTTGACGGAAAAAAAATTTCCCAGGATATTCAGAATGAAATCCGGGATGAAGTGCGGAAAATTACCGCCGGAGGCAAACGTCCGCCCCATCTGGTCGCTATTCTTGTAGGCGACGATCCCGCATCCCAGACTTATGTCAAAAATAAAATGCATGCCTGCGAATTTGTGGGCTTTAGCTCTACCCTCATGCGCCTTCCTTCCAATATCACCCAGGAAGCGCTGCTGAAAAAACTGGACAGCTACAATGCTGATCCCGATGTGGACGGAATTCTCGTGCAAATGCCGCTTCCCGAACATATTACCCCGCAGGAAGTAACGCAACATATAGACCCCCGCAAGGATGTGGACGGGTTTCACCCGCTGAATGTGGGCCTGATGACGCTCAATTTTCCCTGTCTTATGCCTGCCACACCTTCCGGTATCCTCGAGCTGCTCCATCGGTATAAGATTCCTACCAAAGGAAAACACTGTGTGGTCGTAGGTCGAAGCCGTATTGTGGGCCGCCCTACCTCGATACTGATGTCCCGCGGCGGTGATCCCGGTGATGCGTCAGTTTCCCTTTGCCATATCAACACACCTCCGGAGGATCTGAAGCGAATCTGCCCGCAGGGAGATATTCTGATCGTAGCTGTCGGGAAACCCGGTCTCATTACCGGCGATATGGTCAAGGAAGGGGCCGTCGTCATTGACGTTGGAATCACCCGGGTGGAAGACCCTACGGCAAAGTCAGGCTATCGCCTCAAAGGCGATGTGGATTTTGAGGCCGTGTCTCAGAAAGCGAGTTATATCACGCCAGTTCCCGGCGGTGTGGGGCCGATGACCATTTCCATGCTTCTGCGCAATACAATGGACGCTTTTCACAGAAAATACCAGACAGTGGGTGAAATTATTCCCGAGTAAGCGGTAAATTTGCGGATCAATGAAAAACCTCAGAACAAAAACGGTTGATTCCCTGCTGAAACGCGGAGCGAGCGACCCGCTGCCTGTGATGGAGCAGTTTTATACCCTTCAGGGAGAAGGTGCCTGGACCGGTACAGCAGCGTATTTTATTCGCCTCGCCGGGTGTGATGTCGGCTGCCACTGGTGTGATGTGAAGGAATCATGGGCTCCCGCAGAAAATCAGTATCTACCTGTAGCTGAAATAACTGCCAGAGCGCTCGCCACCGGTGCCGAACGGGTGGTCATCACCGGGGGTGAACCTACGATATACGATCTGACGATTCTTACAGAAAACCTCCACGATGCCGGATTGAAAATTCATATGGAAACATCCGGCGCGCACCCCCTCAAAGGTGATATCGACTGGATCTGCTTTTCCCCGAAAAAGTTTCTCCTGCCACAGGATATGTTTTATGAGATTGCCCACGAACTCAAGGTTGTGATTTATAATGAACACGATCTCGCCTGGGCAGAACAGCACGCAGCACGTTGTGCACCCGGTGTAAAACTTTTTCTTCAGCCCGAATGGAGCCGCCGGGAAAGAGTTACCGATAAAATCATCGAATACGCCATGGCGAACCCCCACTGGAGAGTAAGTCTGCAAACGCACAAATATCTGGGGATCAGATAATATATCAAATTCCCCACTTTTTGTAAAGTTTATTATTTTCTGGTTGGTTCGTAAACCACTTTATTTTAAGTGTCATTACCTGAAATAGGTGACTTCCAGTTTTCCTTTTGTATCCCTTACTGATAAATCCATGGGGCGTGAATATTTCTCCGGCTCAACGGTAATAACCCGTGGATTTCGGTAAGCGATTTCCAGCAATTCCAATGTCTCATCTTTTTTCAGGTAATGGATTATAAAAGCGATATATCCTTCCCTGAATTTATCGTCAGCAAGGTGTGCCGTAGGAATTCCATTTACCCAGACTTTTATCTCTTCTCCTATGGCTTCAATCCTTAAGTGATTCCACTCACCTCCGGCTTTTTCGGCATGGCGGGCACGGTCATCGCCCTCCAGCGAGTGAAGCCAGTTTAACCCGTTGCCATAGTCAAGCACTACGCCACCTGTCCACAGTTGGGCAGGGGAGGAATCGATTTTGACCATATAACCCAGCAGGGCCGTAAATGCAGTATCAGGAGCATCTTCACTTCGAAATAAAATGCCTGACTCCATCGCACTATCCCTCCGGTATTCAACCTCAAAGATAAAATCGCTGTATTTTTCTTCTGTTCTCACAAAGGCATGCCTTGAAGTAAAGGCTGTCATGTTGAGTACAATGCTGCTGTCTCTGACCGACACTTTTGCAGGTCTTTCGATTACCGCCCATCCGCTCAGATCGCATGCGTCAAACAGATTTTCCCAGGGTATAATGATCTCGTCAGCTACCGGAACGCTGCCGGTTCCTGCGGCATCATGGATGGTATGCGATCGTATTACGTTGTCAGAATGACTGGTTTTGTCTGCGGTCGCAGATTCCTTTCCTGCTGTCAGTAGCAGGTAATAAAGTCCGGCAAATGCAACGGCAATGCCTGCCAGATACAGGAGTAATTCTTTGGAATTCTGATTCATACCCATAAGATGTTGCCTTTTTGCCCATCCGTATTTCGGGTATAATATAACTCATCTTTCCTTAGAGATATACACTAAATCATTGATTCCGCATGGATTTTATAATAGATAGGATAAAACCAATATTGCAAAGATGATCCATCAGGCCTGTATGTTGTATATATTAACCGGAAGGCAACAGTCATGGCTGTGCCTTCCGGCCTATAGTTCTATTTACTCACGATTACTTTTCGCGTGGTCTGGTTAAGCCCTCCGGTGATCACAATCATATACACTCCCCCGCGCACTGCCTGCACATCAAAATAGCCGATCGTGCTGCCCTGACGTATTATGGTGTTGTCGATCTTTCTCCCCGCCATATCCACCAGTGTTACCTGAAGGTTTTCATTCACCACCCTGTCAAGCTGAATGGCAATCAGTTCTGAAGCCGGATTAGGGAAAATGCCGATTGCCAGGTCGCTGAATTCCTGATTCGATATTCCGGTTGTGCCGGTATATACCGTGGTCGGTTCGGTTACAGCGGTCACCTTCCGGTTGGCAGATACGCCATAAAAAGTAGGCCCTACGATATACGGATAAGCCGAATTCCATGCAGAGTCAATGGTCGCAAAATAGGCGTAGGTACCGTTGGGGTATTCGGGGGTAATACAAAATCTGCCGTTGTGTTCATCGAGAAAATCTTCCTCTCCGGGATGAATCAAAAATTCATAATCTTCGCGGAAGTAACCCAGAAAATAGGTGGAGCCTACAGCCGGCCCGTCAGCTACGTCTGTCCCATCAGCCCAGTGAGTGCGGGTAGTAATATCGCGCAACTGGTATCCGGATTTCATTCTTGCGATGCCTCCTGAGCCATCCGCGTTTTTATATGCATAGGCTCCATAGATAGGAAATCCGTCGTAGGCAAATCCGATCAGTGGTGAATGTTTGGTGCTGTCAATGACATAAAGTCCGTCGGCATCGTAGAGGTTGCAGATGGTGGAGACCACGTCCAGATCAAGTTTAAACGCAGACGGATTCTGGTGGTGGTGGTAATTGCCATTGGCCGGGTGGCCTTTTGCACAGTCAAAACCGACCATCTCTGCCAATACGGCATCGCGGTTCCAGGGCGTGGAACCACCTGGCCCTCCGGGACAGGCGGGGTTGCCCGGGCCTCCGCACAACGTGTTGGTTGTACTGTTCCATCCCACACCATCCCGGTAATCAAACAATGCTACTCCGTTGATAAATACACCGATATTCCCCGGATTGGTTCCGACTGGTGTACCTGTATTTTGTTGCGGGTTGAGGGGAATTCTGAAAATGGAATTCTGGTTGGATGCGAGCGACGGGTTTCCGTCCAGAAATGGTCCGGTAGGGTAGGCCGGTATTCCGGTTGCCGTTACATAAACATAGTCGTTGGAATACTCCACTTTCTGGCAGTTGACCAGAAGGTTGTTTCCTATGGCTGTCGGATTGCCCGACATATAATAACTGCCGGTAACCGTAGTATTTTGAAGCCAGGAGGTAATGGCCGGACTAAGCTGGGCAAACCCGGTGAGTGAGTAAATCATTAAGGAAAAAAGGAAAAAGTTTTTTGTCATAGTATCGTTATTTTTCGGTTTAGATGGTATTAATTCTGGAAACCTTCGCTGGGTAAGAGAATTTCTTTAGGAAACTGATGATTCGGGTCAAAAACAAACCTGGTATCATTGAGCGTGAGAAGGAAAGCAATCAGGTCGGTCTTTTCGTCATTCGTTAGGGAAATGGGCTTTTTCAATTCTCCCGCAAGCGTTTCACTTATCTGTATTCCACTGGTATAATGGTTTATCACCTGGCTGAGCCTGCGAAACCGCCCATCGTGCATATACGGGTAAGTATAGGTGAGATTGCGGAGAGATGGAATCTTAAACCGCAGACTGTCTTCTCTCTGATGCGTAATCTGCCATTTACCCAAATCATTGAGGGTCGTGTCCAGCGGAAGACCGTTGTTGGCAAAATCAAAGCTGGAGAAAAGCGGTTCCCGGTGGCAGGAATTGCAGTTTTGCAGAAAAAGTCTGTATCCGTTTTCCTCCTGTTCGCTGAAAGTGGTATTTCCTCGTTTCACTTCATCGTACTTCGAATTGGCAGAAACCAGCGTGAGTTGAAATTGGGCCAGCGCTTTGAGTATATATTCGCCCGTAACCACACTGTCTGCAAATGCCACATAAAAAAGGCCGGGATACCTTTCTGTTTTCTGAAGCTTGCTGACGACATGTGCAATAGCTTCTCCCATTTCTGCGGGGTGACTGATAGGCGCAAGTGCCTGCATATCGAGGTGATTAATGGCTCCGTCCCACATAAAAGATTTTTGCCAGGCAAGATTAAACAGCGCCGGCGCATTTCGTGTGCCGATCTGGTCGTCGATCCCATGGCTCAGGTCGTGGTCGGTGTGGGCAAATCCATTATAGGGCGAATGGCAGGAGGCACACGATATCGTTCCGTCGCGTGACAAAACCGGGTCGTAAAAAAGTACTCTCCCCAGCCGTACTTTCTCGGGTGAAAGCGGATTCTTCCCAAAATCATACACCGGGGCAGGAAAATAGTCGGGGTATTCCAACTCAAAACCGGTTTCGCCTGAAAAGGCCAGACATGCCAGGGTGAAAAAACAAAGATATAATAGACGGATTTTCATTGTGTAACGGAAAAAACGGAACCAAACAACTTCGCGTATTTTACAGCCTGCCCGCCCGGACTCATAATCTGATAGGTTTCAGACAAATTAACCTGTGAGAAAAATGCCTCCAGATCGGCCCTGATCACTATCTGCTGCGAGGCGGATACGGGTAAATCAACAATCTGGCTGGAAGCAAAAGGAGGCTGATAACCACCTATGTGAAACTGAAACAGGTGGTTTCTTGCAGGGCAGACACTGCTGACTCCTTCTATTTTTATATTGATATACCCGCTTTGCCAGGCCCAGTACATTCCTTGTATCGGATCGAGGTCGCCTCCCATTGCGCCTGATACATTGGCAAGGCTGTCGGTTCCAAGCAGAAAGCGGATTCGGTTAAAATTTCCTGACACACCTTCGGGCATGGAAAAATGCAGGGATTCAGGATTTTCTGTATCCAGGAGAATATGCGATTTTTTGAGCGAACCCATCAGCCGGTCGTCGTCAAAAAACTGAATATGGGAAATGTAAAACCTGATCGTTTCCAGACGGATGCTGTCCCGGGCAGAAGGCAAATAGTAATTTTTCCCGATCTCCACCGGCTGTCCGCCAAAAACCAGTTCAAATTGCACATTTCCCTTTTCAGCCTGACCGTACAAACTTACCGAAAGGATCATAGGTAGAAGTAAAAGATAAAATTTCATATTAAGGCTTTCCCTTTTTTCTGCATTCTGAACCTTAGATGCCTTAAATCAAAAAAACCTTCAGCAGATGCAGTTTTTCTTTTAAGTTTATACTGTCTGTTAATAAACATACCCTTTCCATGCGAACAACCGCCTTTATTCTTTTGCTGACAATTTTTCGGTTTGTGATTGCCCAGGAGCGTATTCATTACGATATCTCTTTCCCCAATGCAGTACACCATGAAGCCGAAATTTCCCTTACCGCCACCGAAGTGCCCGCCGGCCCGTTTCAGGTGCGGATGAGCCTGTCATCGCCCGGGCGTTATGCCATCCATCAGTTTGGGAAAAACGTCAGCAATGTGCGCGCCTGGGATAGTCAAAACCATCCGCTGGAAATCGTGCGCACCGAGCCCGAAATGTGGGAGGTAAAACAACACGGCGAGACGGTGCGAATCACTTATACGCTGTTTGCCGACTGGACAGATGGAACCTATTCGGAGATTGACGAAGATCACGCCCACCTCAATATGCCTGCTACTTTTATGTGGGTGAGGAATATGGATTCTTCTCCCATCAGCATAAATTTTCACCTGCCTCAGGGATCTGACTGGAAAATCGCTACGCAACTCATTCCCGGATCAAAATCCGGTGCTTTTACCGCTCCGGGGTTGCAGTACTTTATGGACAGCCCTACCGAATTGAGCAACCATGACCTTCGCAAATGGATGGTTCGGGACCGGAAAGGACAAAGCGCCGAATTCAGGCTGGCAGTTCATCACGAAGGAAGCACTTCAGATGTAGATATGCTGGAGGCTGCCACAAAACAAACGGTGGAAGAAATGATTGCCGTTTACGGCGAAATGCCGGGATATGACCATGGAAATTACACCTTTATTCTCGACTACCGTGCGGGCAATGATGGCGACGGGATGGAACACCGAAATTCGACGATTATAACCTCAGCCCCTTCTTCGTACGGATTGACGGAAGACCTGATCGGAACCGTTTCTCACGAGTATTTCCACTCCTGGAATGTGGAGCGACTGCGCCCCCGGTCGCTGGAGCCATTTGACTTCACCCGACCCAATATGTGCGGCGAACTATGGTTTGCCGAAGGATTTACCAGCTATTACGGGCCGTTGGTTCTGATACGGGCAGGCATCTACAGTCTGGAGCAGTATGCAGCGGAGGTAAACAGTTCGCTCAATTTTGTGCTCAACAGCCCCGGCGCAACGATTGCCTCACCTGTGGAAATGAGCAAAATGGCTCCGTTTAAGGATGCTGCTACATCGGTCGATCCGACAGCTTTTTACAATACATTCACTTCTTATTATCCTTACGGCGAGGTAACAGGGCTGGCGCTTGATCTGGAGATTCGCACCCGGTTTCCGGGGAAAAGCCTGGATGACCTCATGCGGGAGATGTGGTACCGGTTTGGCAAAACAGAGATACCCTATTCCAACACCGATATTATGGCTGTGCTCGCTGAAGTGGTAAATGACAAGGAATTTGCGGAGTCTTTTTTCAATCGGTATGTATATGGCCACGAGCGCCCCGATTACGTTTCGCTCCTGGCTGCCGCAGGACTTCAGTTACAAAAGGTACATCCCGGCAGTGCTTCCTTAGGGATGGCTTCATTGTCATTTGAGGGAGGAAAAACACAAATCACGGGAGGCACTTTCATCGGCAGCCCGCTGTACAATGCCGGACTGGAGCGGGAGGACATCATTGTAACCCTCGCTGGCAGGAAAATCAAAAGCAGGGAAGCGCTGGTCAAAGTCCTGTCGAAAATGCAACCGGGGCAGACAGTAGAGGTTGTGTATATCCGCCGGGGCAAAAATCACAGCACAGCAGTGATTCTGACCGAGAATCCTGAGTGGGAGATTGTGCCCTTTGAAGTTTCCGGAGGTAATATCACCAGCGAAATTCGAGCATTCCGGGAAAGCTGGCTGGGATCGAAGCGGGGAAGGTGAGATTAGCCGCAGGCTAATCCCGCTTCCAGTTGTGGAATTCAATAAATGCCCGAAGCTCCACCACTAGTTTATAAACCAGGGTTGATGGATTTGCCAGAATTGGGTCTTTATCTGTGAACTTTTCTTCAAGGGTTTTAGCTCTTTGTATGGCCAGTTGTTCATTTCCATATTGGGATACTTTTCTTATGACCGTATCGTCTCCATGTTTATAAGAAAAGGCCATATCCATTTCGTGCTTTCTTATTTGTTCTTCGAGTTGTAAATACAAATCTGATCTGGGTATGGGATTACGGGAATCAATATTCGTGAGGTGTAATAATAACCAGAGTTCAAAAGCTTCATTACTCATGGCAACATGAATATTGTTTTTCTTTGCAATTTGGAAGGCTTTGTTAAACCTTTCCCGTCTTGATTCATTCAGGTCAAGATCATCTTTATCAAAAACTGCCCAGACGAAATCAACCTCTTTTTTTGATTCCAGTGTCAATTTTTGGCATTCTGCAATTGCAGATTCCACCACACCGAGGGCATCTCTTCCTGTACCAATACATCGAAGATAGAAAACTTCTTCCGGGAATGCATTTTTAAAAGAATCAAAGTAAAAAGGCTCGGTTTTTTCATCCTCGCAGACTACCAAATAGATTTGTTGATACTTTCTCCATCTTACCGGGCGCTCAATGGAGTCTTTGCCTTTTCTTTCCCTGCTTATGTTTCCCTTCCTGGCCATCTTTAGACATCATAATTTAGACTGCTTTTAAGAAATCCTGTATTGCGCCGATTTTCGGAATTGCGCCATACCTTCCTTCAAGGTATCTTTTTTCTTTATCTGTATCAGGTCTTTCCTTATTTCCATTGAAGTATTTAAAATCAGAAAGTGAGTATAATTCTGTTGCCTTTAAATGGTTAAGTTCTGTGAAATTAATCTGGTCTCTTCTCAATGTAGATTCCCTGAGAAGATTTGTATCATGAGTAGCAAATAAAAGCTGTGCTCCTTTGGGGTTTGTTTCTTCGGATAAAAATAACTCTACAATCCGACTGGTTATTTTGGTATGAAGTTTTGCCTCTATTTCGTCAATCACTAAAATACCGCCATTCAAAAGAGAATAAATAGCAGGCCCGCTAAGACTAAATGCTTTTTTTGTTCCCGCTGACTCTCTTTCATCCAAAGGCCACATCATTGTATCCTCACTGATATTACCATCTTCTTTGTATATATGCCGGATAGTATTAACCTGCACCCCCGTTTTTCCTGATAACTTCTGAATGAGCGATTCTTTTGTTTCCCTATCCAGAAATTCGGGCAACAGCATCGGATCAAACGTCTTTTTAAGTATTGCTAAATCAATAAATCCCAAACCCAGTCCACGCAAAAGCTGAATGATTTTTTCTCTATAAACTATATCGGATTCAAGAAGGGTGATGGTGTTAAGTTCCTGATCCGTTGTATCCAGACCGTCCACGCTGATCAGATTTCTAAACCAAGAAAATATCAATTTTGCCTCTTGTACATTTAAGATATCGCAGAAAGAAAGGAAAAGTGCATTTTCTCTGGTCGCTTCAATGGCAGTTTCAATAAGTCTTGATTTGCCTTTAAATCCTTCAGAGACCTGTATTACATCCTTTTCCCTGAAAAAAAGCTCTACTTCCCTACCTGATTTTTTGCGGTACAACCACTCTCCAATAATCAAGCTTTCATTATAGGTTACTCCATACCTGTATCGCACTCCCTCAATCACAAAAGTGATTTCAAACTCTGTTGGTTTCTTTTTGTACCCCTCAATAAGTAAATTGGGATCATATGGCAATCTGGCTGTTGAGTGAGATGACCCCGCAAGGAATATCAATTGATCCAGCGTTGCTATTGCTTTAAGAAAATTGGATTTCCCGCTATTATTGGGACCATACAGTGCCAATACATTCAAACCTTCATGTTTTCCGTTGTGTAAAATGTTGTCAGGATAATCAGATTGTGCTTTGGATGGAACAAAGCTGATAGTCTGTTCCTCCGCAATAGATTTATAGTTTGATACCTTGAATTCCAGTAACATGGTTATTTTGGTAACTTTTCTACCAAAATAGGGTATTTCGACCTCATTTTCAAATTATTTTTTATCCTCTCCTTCTTGTTTCTCTCATCCCTTCAAAAATCTCCTGCTGAGCCACTGCCGTACGGGTACATCGTAAAGTTTCAGACTGCCATAAGCGAGCGCAACCGCCGACAAAAATACCAGCAAAGCTACCGGAGCTGCTTCGGCCATGGAGTATTTATGCTCATACACCCAGGCAGTGTAGGTATAGATCAGTGGGTAATGGGTGATATAAATCGGGTAGGAAATATCTCCCAGAAACCGGCAAAGCCAGGTAGCAAATTTTCCCTTAACCTCTCCGCTCGCCCCGATATATACAATCAGCGGAAAGAGAAGAATGATGCTGAGCGAATCGTACAAACCATTGGCCCACAGGTGCTCACTTCCGCCGATACGGGGTATGGCCAGGACAATAACAACCATGAGGCTGCTAAGGAGAAAGGCGTTTCGAATGGTTGTCAGTTTGGCAACACGAAACAACAGCAACCCTGCAAGGAAGGGATAGAGCATCCGCGTAAAGCCAATGCGGAGCTGGCCAGGTTCTAGCGCCCATCCGCCGATAACATCACCACCGGGTGCGGTGACTGCGAGGTGGATAAGAAGTGTACCCGTGATAAAAACCAGTACCGCGAGTACTGTATTGGAAATTTTCCGAAGAAATAAGGCGTAGAGGATATTGGCGATATATTCAAAAAACAGCGACCATGCCGGCCCGTTGAGCGGGTGCATTTCAAACCACCCCCTGATGTCCATTGATAGCGGCAACGGAAGGAGGGTAAAACCAATCACCATCACCAGCAGAAGTTCCCATACGGGTGTAGTGGCGATTTTGGGCCAGAGACTGCCCGCCTGAAAATAGAAGGCAACAGCCCCGACGATCATACCCAGCACAATCATCGGGTGGAGGCGGATCAGGCGGCGGGTGAAGAAGTTTTTGAGCGACATTTGGCTCCAGCGGTCATCATAGGCGTAGGCAATCACAAAACCGGAAAGCAGATAAAAAAAGTCCACGGCGAGGTAGCCGTGGTTTATGACCTGATCGAGGTGGCTGGTAGCGTGAGCCTCACACAGGTGAAAAAACACCACCACAATGGCTGCGACACCGCGCAGCCCGTCGAGGATTTCATAGTGTTTTTTAGAATCGGCATAAGCCGAAAGCTGGGTTTTCTCCACAGAGGCAAAGTATTACGGTTTGGCGGAATAAATCCGCGCCGCACAATATGTAGAAAAAACGGGATTGAAGCAATGGGGGTCACCCCTCCAGCCCATAAGTAAAATGCAGCACATCTTCCTCGCCCGTCGGGCGGGTGGAGCGGTAAAAGGAAAGGGCATAGTCATCGACCCGGTCGGCCTGAACAAATATTTCCTCAAAACCCTGCTCCCGGCAGTGCTGGTTGATCGCTTCGATCAGCGCTTTACCTATGCCCTGCCGCTGTAAGGGTACAGCCACGGCAAGGTCGTAGATATATGCCAGGGGTTTGAGGGAATAATACTGATCCAGTACATAAGCTGTCAGCCCCCCCACGACCGCCCCGTTTTTTTGTGCTACAAAGGCCATAAATCCCGGTTTCCGGAGGAGTTGTTGCAGATGGGTTTCCGGCGGCATCGCAAAGTTTTCCATTTCAAATACTTCCTCAAACAGGCGGATCAGTTCGAGGAAAAGGGGAAGGTCGCTGTCCACCAGGCATTTAATCGTCAGGTCTTTCATCGTAATGTAATGATCTGGTAAGAAAATATAAAGTTTGCTACGTTTAATCTGCCAGTTTCCCCGCAATAAACCCTGTCGTCCAGGCTGCCTGAAAATTGTACCCGCCGGTAATGGCGTCGATATCCAGCACTTCTCCGGCAAAATAGAGGTTTTTCACTACTTTGCTCTGCATGGTGCGAATGTCCACATCACCCAGACTTACGCCCCCGCAGGTAACAAATTCTTCCTTAAAGGTGGTTTTCCCTTTTACTGCATACACATCGTTGGTAAGGGCCTCCACCAGCCGGTTGAAGTTTTTTTGCCCGATTTCTCCCCATTTCTGTTCAGCGCTAAGGCTGTTTTTCTCCAATAAATACAGCCACAACCGCTCCGGCAGACTATACGGCCGGAAATTGGCCAGGTTCTTTCTGGAGTGCTCCTGCATAATCGCATCAAGGGTGTCTCGCACCAGTTCATTATTCTTCTCATTCACCCAATTGACCTGAACCCTGAATTCGTAGTTTTTTTCAGACAATATCCTCGCTCCGAAAGCCGACAATTTTAATATCGCCGGCCCGCTCATGCCCCAGTGGGTAATCAATAGCGGGCCGTCTGATTTGAGTTTTGTGCCTTGCACACTCACCAGTGTTTGTTCAACCACAATCCCCATCAGCCGTGTGACTGTTTCTCCGGGCATGTTGAATGTAAACAGCGAGGGAACCGGATCTTCAATGGTGTGCCCAAGTGTTTCCAGCCATTCAAGGCCCTGTCTTTTGGGAGAACCACCGGTGGCAATGATCACCTTGTCAAATGTTTCCGCAGCGGTTTCTTCTCCCGAAAACGAAAGCTCAAGTGCGTTTCCATTCTGGCGAATCGCGCGGATGCCTGCACCTGTTTTGATCTCTATGCCCAGTCGGTGTGATTCATTCAGAAAACAATCAATCACACTCTGAGAATCCTGCGAAACGGGGAAAACACAGTTGTCCTCCTGAATCGTGAGCGGAACGCCGCGTACTTCAAACCACTCCATCGCATGACGGGTATTGAAGACGTGGAAGGCTTTCCTGAGTTGCTTTTCCCCACGAGGATAAGCGCGTGAAAGTTCGTCGATATCGGTACAGCCATTGGTTACGTTGCACCTGCCACCGCCCGAGATTTTGACTTTGGCGAGGAGTTTCTGCGATTTTTCAAAAATGACGACACGCGCCTGCGGGTGATTTTCCTTTGCTGTGATGGCCGAAAAAAATCCGGCAGCGCCGCCGCCTATGACTGCAATTTTCATAGATGATTTCTTCTCCTTACCAGTCAATGGCGGTCTCCTGCCCTTTTTTCAGTTCGACTACCTGGCGTTTATCTCCGGAGATAAGGGTAAAGCGCCTATCAGTTTCCGGAAGGAGGATTACTTTTGTAAGTGTATTGGCATCCCATTCCAGAGAAACCTGTACGCCACCTCTTGCGCGGAGTCCGCTGGCATTTCCTTTGTCCCAGGCATCGGGCAGGGCAGGGAGGAGCCTGATTTCACCTTCACCAGACTGAACCAACATTTCTGCTACGGCTGCTGCACCGCCAAAATTACCATCGATCTGAAAGGGAGGGTGGGCGTCAAACAGGTTGGGGTAGGTGCCACCGCCGCGGGCATAGCTCGTTTTGACGCCGTCGGGTTCGACATAGTGGAGCAATTCGCGGTACATTTTGTATGCGCGGTTTCCGTCCCACAGACGGGCCCAGAGGTTGATTCGCCAGCCTTTGGACCAGCCGGTGGTTTCATCGCCTTTGATCTCAAGGGTTTTCCTGCAGGCATCTGCCAGCTCGGGGGTTTTTTCCGGGGTGATCTGATCGCCGGGATACAGGCCAAAAAGGTGCGACTGGTGGCGGTGTAGTGGCTCCGCATCTTCCCAGTCGTGATACCATTCCTGGAGATTTCCTTTCGTCCCGATCTGATAAGGATAAAGTCGTGCCAGTGCGGCTGACAACTGATTTCGGAATTCGGCATCGGTTTCAAGCAGTTCTGATGCCGCGATGGTCTGACTGAAGCAGGATCGGATCATGGCCAGATCAGCCGTTCCACCGTAAAGCGTGGCGCCTTTATAGCCATCAGGAGTGATATATATATTTTCGGGAGAAGTGGAAGGTGAGGTGATGAGATTTCCATCCGCGTCTTCGACCAGCCATTCCAGGCAGAACTGCGCAGCGCCCTTCATCAGCGGATAACCCTGATTTTTGAGAAAATCTATATCCTGTGTAAACAGAAAATGCTCCCAGAGGTGGGTGCTCAGCCATGCCCCGCCCATATTCCAGTTTGCCCATACGGGGTCGCCTTTTCCGAAGTCGCCCACAGGATTGCTCATAGCCCATATATCGGAGTTGTGGGCCGCTGTCCATCCATTGACGCCGTAAAAAGTACGGGCGGTAATTTTACCGGTTTCCGCAATATTTCCTATAAAAGTGAGCATCGGCTGGTGCATTTCGGAGAGGTTGGTGTTTTCTGCCAGCCAGTAGTTTTCCTCCGCATTGATATTGAGGGTGTAGTTGCTGCTCCACGGCGGGCGGAGGTGCGGGTTCCAGATTCCCTGAAGATTGGCAGGTACGCCCGGGGTTCTCGAACTGGAAATGAGGAGGTAGCGGCCAAACTGAAAATACAGCACTTCAAGATTTTTGTCTTCCTCCCCTTTGGCATATCGCCTGAGCCGTTCGTCGGTAGGGAGGTCTGGCGCTGTTGTTTCTCCGAGATACAAATTCACCCTTCTGAAGAAGGACTGATAATCTTCCAGATGTGATTTTTGGAGTTGGGTGAAAGTTTTGCCCGAAGCGGCGTTTAGTTGATTTTTTGCCAGCAGGCGGTTGTCTTTGCCTTCCGTCGCAGGATTTTTGTCGTACCCGTTGAAGCTGGTCGCTATGGACACCAGAAGCACAACCTCGCTTCCTCCTGAGAATGAAAGCGTATTTTCATTGACAGTTACCTTTCCGTTGTGTTGAGCCACAGACATAAGGGCTGTAAAGCGCGTGCCTTTATTTTCATCAAAAACCACGGCATTGGGCATGTCTCCGCGATAACTCGGCTCCGCGTGCACGGGTGCGTAACCATTGATTTCATAAATCTTGTTATTGGCTACGGACTGAAATTTCATCTGGCTGTCAAACCCCAGCGAAAAGCTGAGTGCTTTCTTTTTGTTGCTTTTGATGCGAATCACCATAACCTGATCGGGATGGGAAATAAAATATTCCCTTTCAAAAGCTACTCCGCCGATCTGATAATTCAGCCGCGATACGGCTTCGTCAATATTGAGTTCACGACGGTAGTTCTGGGGTGTGCCGGTGTGGTTAAAGCGAATAAACATCGTTCCCAGCGGTGCATAGGATTCTGAAAATGAACCCTGAAGTTTTCGCTGAAGGGAGTCAGCCCTGCGGTAATTTTCGTTTTTGAGCGCTTCTCTGATGGCCGGCACATGTTTGTGGGCATCGGGGTTCATGCGGGTATTGACGGGTTCACCTGACCAGAGTGTGGCGTCGTTGAGGAAAATTTTTTCCTCAGTTACTCCACCAAAAACCGAGGCGCCCATTTTGCCGTTGCCCAAAACCAGCGTTTCTTCAAAATATTCTGCCGGGCGATTGTACCAGAGGATATGGTCAGACTGGGCGAAAAGGTGCGAAACACCCAGGCCAGAGATAAACAGAAGCAGAAGTCCGAGATTTTTCATAGTTCCGGAGGGAATATCGTTTTGCCAGTGAAAAAATCAATTCAACCCGGACAATCTCTTTAAAATAATCTTCTTTTCAAAGATAAGAGAATCCGGAACTGCGTATAAGGAGTATTTTGTTTTCATGTTATTGTCCTTTTTTTCCAAGACTGATAGTTGAAGGCTGGGTAAATTGGGGGAAATATAATTCTGATTCTCATGAAAAAGCTGATAATCACACTCTTTTCGCTGATTTTTTCAGTGGTTGCTCTTTTCGGGCAAACAAGCAATCAGACCTATTTTATGAAGGCGCTTGGTAAAAAAATCGGCGAACTCCATTACACCCGGCAGGTATCGGGCGAGGATGTATATTTTAGCAATGTGGGATTTCTTGAGGTGAATCTTCTGGTAAAAAAGGTGCGGATGGATATTGAAAATCGCATTCATTATCACGCCGGGCAGTTTATCAGTGCCAATAATAAAGCCATCGTAAACGGGGAAGTCCACAATTCATCCCGAATCGAATGGAACGGAAAAAGCTACACCATGCAGATAGACGGAGGCGAGAAAAAAACGATTTCTTCCCCGATATTTTACAGTGGAAGCCGCCTGTATTTTGAAGAACCCCGGGGGATAGAAAAGGCATTTTCCGAAGCTTCGGGCATATATATGTCCGTGAAACCACTGGGCGCAGGCGCTTATGAGGTCACCGACCCGCAAACCGAAAGGAGCATGGTGTATTATTATGAGAATGGAGTCCAGACCAAAGTCAGTATGAAACATCCTTTGCTGACGGTTTATCTCGTCAGGGCAGATGCGGGAGGTGCTGCGAACTAAAACCTGGCAGGATGAAGTAGCTTATCGTTCTTCTTTATTCTTAAAGACCAGGCTGAATACGTAGCCGAAACCAAAACACGACAATACCCCAAAAAAGGCGTACATCAAAAAGTTGATCTCGGTATAAACGCTGATATACCATATGAGCAAGGCACTGGCTACGAGCCCCATTAAAGTGCCTGTAGCATTGGCTTTTTTCGTAAGCATTCCCAATAAAACATCCCCCCAAGACCGCCGGTAAAAAGACCTAAATAGCGGTAAAACTGGTCCCACAACGACTTTATTGTCGAACTCGCCATCCAAAGTGCCAGCAATACCCCCAATACCCCGGTTACGATGGTTGCGATCCTCGCTATCCGCAACAGGCGGGCATCAGAGACATCCGGCTTTATATGCAAATGAAAATCATTGCAATAGGCGGTCGCAACAGAATTCAGACTGCTGCTAATGCTATATGCACAGGAGAAGATGTGGCCTGCCACCAAAAGACCAGAAACGCCAACCGGAAGCTCTCTGACAATATACCAGGGGAAAATCGAATCGTTGTTGGAGATGGCAGGGGAAAGTGCCTCCGGGTATTTCGGTATAAAATAAACAGCAGGGTTCCCAGACTAAAAAAACAGGATGGTTGCGGGCAGCGTGAGCACGGCGTTTGTGTACAATGTCTTTTGTGAGTCCTTGATATTTGTGCTGGTCAGATAACGTTGCACAATGAGTCGCATTCCAGGCTCCTGTGTTACCATTGCGGAGGCCAACCCCTCCAATGCATACGACCCAAAAGGTTGACTCTGTAAAATCAAACTCCATATTGGTTATGTTAAACTTGTCATGTGCGACAGCATAAGGATCATATCGCCAACAGACGATTGGGCATGCACACAATCCAGCCAAAAGCCAAAAATACTTCCACCCAAAAGAACCACAACCTGCATAACATCTGTCCATACAACTGCTTCTATCCCGCCAAAAGTCGTGTAGATGATACAGAGAACCCCCATAAGTAGAATGCTGATCGCTACGGGAATACCTGTTACAATAGAAATAGCCAAAGACGGCAGTGCAGTAAGACAATCCCTATTCGCCCCAACTGAAAAAGAGCTAAATGAAAGACTGCCAAAGGCACGGGCCAGATAGTTGAACCGATCCTCTAAATATTCATAGGCAGTTTTGATTTTCAGTTGATTAAAAATGGGATGATAAATAGAAAAAGCGATGACCGGGGTGATCAGGATAGCCACCATATTGAGCATAAAGTACGACCAATCTGTAACAAAGCCTTGGCTGGTATGGCCATAAAGGTAATGGCGCTCAATAAAGTACCAAAAACACTTAACCCTGAGGCCCACCAGGGGATCCTGCCGCCCCCGGTAAAATAGTCTTCAGTAGAATTTTGTTTGCGGGAAAAATAGACGCCGATCGATACGGAGAGATCAACAGGTAAAGTGCCAGGACGCTATAATTGAGGATACCAAAGGGGATGTGACGGCATTGGCAATTGAAAATTGCCGGACCTTCGGTGTGCGGATTCCGGGAGAAATTTCCCTGAAACAATGACAAAACGCTCCTTATCCTTAAAAGCGAGCGCAGTAACCGGTATGGGGGTCGGGTGCGTATCGTAAACAAACCATTTACCAGTAATCGTATTATAGGCCAGAATGTCTTTGGAGAAACCGGGGTGATGGTTGAGAATAGCATTTCTCCTAAGCGTCAATTCTTTTCTAATGGTATCGCCAGTTTCATGCTCCAATTGAATAGCAATGTTTTCCAGTTCATCGAACAATAATTACCTGAGCCACCGTAAACCATGAGGTGCATAGAGCCCATTGATTCTGCGGAAGGCCCATCAGACTCTGGGTTTTCCGTCAATTAACAACTCCCTTCGTCATGCCAAACCTGCGCTTGTACGTAAGACAAATAGTGTGTAAGTGGCTGTGATTTTTTCCCGGCTACCCCGATCCTTCCTCCGATGACAAACAGCTTTTTATTCGTTGACGCTTCCTGCACCGCGAGGCAGTGAACCGCTCTGGGAAAACCGGTATCTGGTAATTTTTCCCACACCCGTTTTTCTGTCAGGGTTTAACCGGTAGAACGACTGCGTGCTTTTTTGAGCATTTTTCCCCCGACTACATATAAAATCATCTGCCACTACAGATGAAGTGTAGCTAAGGGTTCCGGAAGATCGGGGGTACACGGCAATTTCAACATCTTTTGCCGAGGGATTATATGATAAAAGCAAAACTTTGGCACTGGTAATCTCCTGATTTTCACCCCCTATACATACAATACCATCCTTCGTAGCTACTGAAGCTGAGTAGGCCAGTGCATAGGCAATGTGGTGGAAGATCGCCGCCACTGGTTTCCTTCCAGGATATAAATGGCTTCGCTCCAGACTTTTCCACCACCTTCCCAGGGTAAGCCATTGGGAAATTCAGCCTCCGGCGGCAAGCCACTGCATCATTATGTGCGCCACTCCAGCATCCCTGCATAGCCCAGGGACTCCATGCCTTCCTGTGCTGCCGGGAGATCGGGCAAATCTACCATACTGAGCTTCTCAACCCCTCCTGCCCCAAAGAACGCACAAAAGTAAAAGTGCGAGGGCGAACAATAATGAAATCTTTGCCATTTTCATTTTTCCGGCTTTGGTCTTTTGTATCTGTCCTTTTTATCAGTAAGCCATTTTAAAGAAAAGCTTGTAAAAACATTTTCAGAATATTCATCTTTTTCGAAGAATAAGCCAATATCTCCGTTTTTTAATACCGTTAGCGATGAACAGGCCGCGCTGCCGGAATAGATGGTTTTCCCTTCGCTCCAGGTTTTCTCTCATCATAACTGATGCGAACCGTCATGTTTGTGCGGCCATTTTCGGACTTGGCATTAGAAACAACAGGCGGTTTTTTCATATCCACGCTACCGCCGTGTAGCGAATAATACTTGCATTGCAGCCCGGATCCATTAATTCGAGATTCCGCCCGGGTCGTCCAGGTATTTCCATCATCGGAAGAAGTATGCACATATCTCACCCCTTTTTATCATTTACCTGGCATTGACCATCCATGTTCCATCGGCGAGCTCAATGATTTTGATTCATCGGCAGGTATAATTGGTGTGTCAATAAAAAACCAGGTTTTGCCGTGGTCATCACTACCAAATATATGCATGCCGTTGGTCAGATTCACTACAATGCAACAGCCGCCACTTTTTCGTTTGAATACCACGGCCAGACGATGAATTTAAAATCTGTATGCCATTCAGGTTTAGTAATTTGAGAAGTAATGTCTTGAGGTTTACTCCAGGTTTTTCCGTTGTCCAGACTCTTCACTACGTAAATAATAAATGTCCTTTTCGGCATCCAGATCCATAATTGTAGAAAAGGAAGATTTCCCGAGTGATTTTGTCAACGATCATGGAAGGATCGGAAGCCGATTTCCCAAAAAGGGAAATCAACTACGGTTTCTACGTCTGACCAGGTTTTTCCATTATCGAGCTTTCCGCTTCACAATGATATTGATGTTTTTGCCCATTTCAGATCGCCACACGAAGGCACGCGTTCGTCAATTGCGACGACCAAATCTCCGTTGGGAGCAGTTACTATTGAAGGAATGCGGTAACAGGCTACCGAATCATTCATAGACTTGTAAAACAGATTCTGATAAACTTTTACGCCTTCGGCGATTGGATGTATTTGCGCTTGTGCATGTACAAAACAAGCAAAAACAATCATCAGGATCCATGCGGTATGCTTTTTCATAATCATTGGGGTGAAAATATTAGCTTATGGTTCTGAATATATCATGGGACAAACCTTCCTGTTCCCGGTACAGAGAAGTTTTCCAAACATGTCGCGATTTTATATATGTAATACATAATACAAATATACTAAATAGCATCTGATTTATTCGATTTTTGCTAGCTTTGCATCAAACATCTATTAATGGCGAAATTGACAAACTTAGAACCCTTCAAACCTTTCTTTAGTCGATAAAGTCGAAATCCGTTTAAGGCAATATATAAAGGAGAACAGCCTGAAAATAGGGGATTCAATACCCAAAGAATTAGAGTTGGCGGAGGCATTGGGAGTGAGCCGGACGGTTATCAGGGAAGCTATATTAAGGCTCAGGACAATCGGACAGATCGAATCAAAAAAGCATAAAGGTATGGTCCTTACTCAGCCTGACATTATACATAATTTTGGGAAAGTACTTGAGTCTAACTTATTAGGCGAGGACACGCTCCGCGATATTTTTGAATTGCGGTTATCCTTGGAATGGGTATGGCTGATTTATTGCCAGAAAAACAGAAAAAGATATAGAGGAATTATTAGAAATCGTTTCTCACGAAGACGATAACGGAGTTGACTCCACTATTTTTACGCTGGAGTATGAAGTAGCCTTTCACGGAAAGTTGTATCAAATATCGAACAATAGCACTTTACAGCGATTTCAGGATCTTTTATTGCCGGTTTTCCAATACGTTCATGCTCATAAGTTACCAGATGAAAACAAATTTGTGTATTCCTCCGGTAAATTTATTTCACACAGAGACTTATTAAACCATTTAATGAATGGCACGCCAGAGTCTTTTCGAATAGGTATGAGGCAACATTTAGAACCGCATTTTGAGCGGGTACTACGCTTTAAATCCTGATTTTTACCCACGCTTTCTTTTGCAGAACCTTGATTTTATTTACACATATACGGAGACAGTGCCCATCGCATCGAGTTCTTGCTGATTTCCAGGTATGCCTCATCGGTCAATGTCGTGTGGGGAAACCGACTGGGTCCACAATCGATACCTAACATTTTCATATAACCTTTAGCGACGCCGTTAAAACCTCCCTTTAGCGTTTAAATTGTCAACAAACCGCATAGCTTTTGCCTGCAATGCAGCGGCCTGCTCAAGGTCACTATGTTCAACCAACTCTTGATTTTATAATATAAAGGGGCCAGGTGATTGTAAGTACTACCAACCCATCCTTTAGCACCTAAAGGCAAACTTGGAGATAAAATTTCATCAACACCAAAAAGAATATCGTAAGCCTGATCTTGAAAATCAAGACAGCATTTATAATCGATTAAATTGTTTTTGGTAAATTTTAACTGCAAAATTGGGAATTACTTTTGAAGCTACACCCATAAAATCAATCATACGAAAATCTGCCCCTGATAAATCAGGAATATGGTAATAGAATGGCAAATCAGAGCGCAGGCAATAGACGCGCAATATTCGACCAATTTCGCCATGCTGTTCAGTCTAAAATAAAAGGGCGCTTAGTGCAGCAATCGCATCCACCTTATTGGCCGCGTGGGTAGTCAAATCCATTGCTATGTTCAGGCTGGTATGCCCTACATGGTTTATGATTTGAAAACCATCGGGCTTATTTTGGGCCCAGGCATCTACCATGAGCTTGCGCTTTCCTACGGTCAATGACGCAAAATCTCGGTAGATCCATTGATAAAAGCACCTGCTACTTTATTGTTTTGCAGAAAATTGCCATAAGCTCCTATAATATCAGGATTCAATGAAGCATCTTTCTTCATTGGGGTGTATGTGGCAGCGATTAAATGTTTTAATCTCTAATATAAAACAGCAAAGACTGTCAAATTGACTAATGGAGGTATTTAAAATTAGCACGGATAGCCAGTTTCAACTTCCGACAGGTGTGATAGCGTATGTTTTTTCAACGCTGGCAAACAATGTCGACTTTAATTAATATACTCCCAGAGTTTGAACCAATGCAGGATTTTCGCCTTCCTTCAACATAATTTATTAATGGGCAATAGAAGTTTATGGTCGTAACGCCAGTTTAAAGTTTACATTTTCAACCACAAACCATTAATTCGCCTTCTTCAGATCCCACCAGCGTTTTATTCCCACCGAAGTAATTTATGTTCATCGAAATGGTTGGTACTGTTGGTTTGCAGATGCTGGCTGAATACCCGCATAATACATCATAACCACCAGCTCTTTCCCTTATCAGTTTAATTCTCCTGAGGGATTCTTCACCCAGTAGGTTGTTCTTTATTTCAGCTAAAAGCAGAAAGATCTCGTGTTATCACATATAAAATGCCATTTCTCAAACATGACTGTGTCCAATTACCTGACCTAAAAAACTTATTAAACACAGACAAAATAGGTAGGTTCGTTATAGGAAGGATACCCAGCACCGCCATTGTCAACACATACAACCGAATAAAGGTAGTTGCTTTACGGCTGTCGTTATTGTCATCCAACAGCAACAAGGTTCTTTTCGATTGACCATATCTGTTAGCCCCGGCGATAACAAAAACTGGCCATAGAGCCACCCATATCATCATAGGTAGGATTAATTTCCAACGCTCTGCCGGTCAGGCTATTGTAGACATTAGAGGCCTCATCTCGTTTATATTGAATAGCAAAATAAACTCATTGTTTGTCTCTTTTTCCCACCCCCTACAAATCGGAGATAGTTATGCCAGGCTATCCCCAGTGATGCAATTTCCTGCAGCGCGGCTTTTGCTTCCGCAAAATCGGCAGCCCCCCTCTCCCAGCAGATTTCCGGACCAGATGTATACATCTCCTTTAAGCGCGAGGGTAGCGGCTTCGACCAATATATTCTGGGCATCTTGAAAAAACTTTCATCTGAGCCAAAGGCACTGAGAGAAGCAGCTGTAATTGCTTTTATGAAGTTCATCACTTCGCTTTGCGACGATCTTGCTTTGCTTAATGCAGAAGGGTCTATAGTGGTTAAAGGCTCTAAAATGATTGGCAATGTCACCCCAGGTCTTTAGCAGCGTATAATAGTACAGCGCTCTTAATCCAGGCTTGGCCTAACAGCAGGTTTTTATCTCCTTCATTGACAAAACTCACATTGGGTACATTTACCAAAAATCATTGATCCTGTGAATATTTGTGTATAACCCTGCCCACCTGCCAAAAGGTGCGGTGGTGACCGTAATATTAGGATTCTATCAAGGAGATGTCAAAAGGGGATTCGAAGGTTCGGCCTCCCCAAATATCACTCCTCATTTCACCTAACAACCAAAAGTTTCCTGCTTGTGATCTTAAGTTTGCATACATGCCGGTATGGGCAGTTATGGCTCCTTCTTCGGTATCCCAGAATCCAGAAGCTGTCAATTCACTAGGGGCTACTAAATCAAGCTCATTTGCACATGAACTGAAAATAACCGCAGCGACTATAATAAATAGATATTTCTTCATTTTTTTAAACTTTAAAATGTCAGGTTTGTACCTTACGGTAAATGTTTTGGGAAGAGGGAAAGCGCCAAATTGCACACCACCAATTTCTGGGGGTATCACCACGCATACTTTTAAAGTAGTGCAAATTGCTACCGGTTACATAAACACTAAGGTTTTTGAAGGTTTCTTTAAAATACTTTGAGGGAACATCATAGCTAAAGGAGACTTCTAGTGCTAAATAATCTCCTTTCCCAGAACTGGCTATTCCCCTGAGTTTGCAAACTAGCTGTGGATTCACTACTCTCTCCAAACATTTTTTGTACCATTCACAAAAACAAAACGCGGCCAGTCTGTATCAGTATTGGTTGGCGTCCAGAGTCCAGAACTTCTATCGGCTGATTTAAATTCTTGTGTTTGGGCATAAGACTTTGCTTCTGATATGGTTCCAAACCAAATACCCGGTAGCAAAATCTGTTTTAACATATAAATTGAAGCCTTGTATCTCAGATTCGTAAATAGGCCCCCCTTATCAAATCTGGCGCGTAGTACGCCCGATTACCTTTCTGTCCAGGCTGATGATAATGCCATCATTAATGTCAGCCCATTTCACATCCCCCTGCCCAACGCTGATTTGCACTAAATCCCAAAGCACCAGTTGATCAGTAATTGCATTGTCTGCATCCGCTTCCTGATTGGCATAAATACCTTCTTACATAAGCAACTAGATCGCTACCTACGCGTTGCCCTTCCTGCAGGCCGCTCACCTTTTCTTACCCGTCTCAGGGTTCCAAATCAGCGAACCTCCTTGCCGGTTTAATTCATTATCATTTTCAGGAAGTTTAGTTACGAAGTTTCTATTTCTTGTAACGGTGGGCACCTGCACTCCATGTAAAATCGTTATTCCTCGATTATATCCCCATTTATCTCTAACTCAATCCCCTTATTTCTAATGCTTCCGTTATTCGTCAATATGTCACTACTAAACCCAGTGTAATAGGGGCAAGGTAAGATTTGCCAGCTTATCTTTAATATCTCTTGAGTAAATGTTTGTGATAAATGAAAGTCTGTTATTAAAAATGATATGTCTAATCCCACGTTAAACGTGGTTGTTTGTTCCCAATAACAGTCCCAAAGCAGGCAGCGTGGAGTTGGCATAACCTGTTTGTCCATTATTATAAACACTCCTGGCTTCCATAGGCGCCATAAACACCATAATTACTTAATATATCCTGGTTGCCATTTACACCATAGCTTACCCGTGTTTTATTTTTTGAAACTACCTTGTTGACAGAAGATTCCTGAAAGAATTTTTCATTGTGCAGATTATACAAAAGATACGCCTGGAAAAAAGCCAAACTTATTATTCCCCAGTCGGGACGAGCCATCATTTCTGAAGGTAAAGCCCAATAGATATTTATTGTCAAAATCATACAAAAATCTGCCAAATGTAGAAACGATTACATATTCCGTTTCAAAGCTTGTAGGAATACCATTCGCTTCAGCACCTGGGCATTCAGTGTGGTAATCAAATCTGTTGGCGAATTTCTTGTCCCCGCCGATGTAGTGAAAAAATTATCCTTAAAATATTCAGTTCCAGCCAATACATTAAAATTATGCTTGCCGATTTCTTTTCTATAATTTAAGGTTCCCGTCAGCCACCAGGGTTCTGTCTAAACTCACGGAAGCCCTCCTGCCTGTAATCAGAGGATTAGTTGTAGTACTTCCCCTTCTATAGGCTTTATTAAAGCTAGAGTTGTGGTTATTGATTGCAAAATGACTTGCATCGACCGACAAGGTTAAGTTGTCAAGCATTATCCCAGTCAAGGCCAACCGAAGCTGCCGGACGTTGTCTTAAATTATCTCGGATAAACTTTATCCTGATAGTATAAAGGGTTACCAAAACCTTGATTTTGACCCGTACTATAAATATCAGATAAAGTGCCATCAGGGTTATTGTCATAAGTTCTTGAGGTATTTGGCTGGCCTTGAAATCTCCTGAACACGGTTGCATCATCGCCCAAAGGACTTAAATTTAAGTTAGAATGCGAGTACAAGATATTTGAGTTGACTTTTACCCGATCTGTAACCTTATAAGACCTGATCGAAACTTACTCTGAGTATCTTTTAAAACCAGAACCCAAAATCAATCCATCATTATCTAAAAACCCTAATCCCAGATAATAAAGAACCATTTTCATATTACCTCCGTCAAAAGATAAATAATGATCTTTGTAGTGCTGGTTTGATAGATTCGATCACCAACACTTTGTATTATTGAAAAATAAGATTTCCTGACCTGGATTCAAAATATCAGGAATAGACTGCCATCCGGGTTGATTCAACAAATACCGGTTGTCAGGCGTTAATAGTTGTGTGGTAAATGGAGAATTGGTTGTATTGTTCCCCGTTCCAAAGCACCATTCGCCCCAGTTAAAAAGCACCAAATTGATTAGGCAGATTGGCCGCCTCCCGATACCATGCAATCCCCTGTCTGTTGTAGTTGATAAAATCTTCAGCATCAACATACTGCTGGTCATTTCTTTCATTATTGCTGGCCATTAAACTTATAGTTAATAGAAGATTTTCCAACCTTGCCAGTTTTAGTGGTTACCAAAAATAACCCCATTGGCAGATCTTGCTCCATAGATGGCCGTTGCTGCGCATCCTTTAACACTTCGATGGATTCAATATCGTCTGAATTTGCATAAATGGAACTTAAATGCTCATCTACCGATAAAACCGGTGAGATCCGTACTATCAAATTATTTCACGCAATATCTCGGCGTAGAATTTGCTGCCTGTATTAATTGTCACCTTCAGATCTACGATTGTTACCTTTGCATATATTCCTATTGACTTTCTGAGGTTTCCAAAATCCGGGGTTCAGTTTTGATACGGATGTGGTTAATTTCGCTCTCGATTATTGCTAAAGTTATAACCCGTTATCACAACCTCAATGCTTTAGCATCATTTTCAACAAGCGCTATATTCAAAGTGGATGAGGTCAAAACGGTCGCTTGCGAAATGAATCCCAAATAGCTAAACACCAAAATATCCCCAGTATTTGCATCAATGCTGTATTTTCCTTCGGAATCAGCCAATACCCGGTTGAAGATCCCTTGATTATGATGCGTGATGCTGGTAAGGGAACATTATCACTAGCGGAAACAACTGTTCCTGTGATTGTAATTGTTTTGTCCTGCGCTGAACTCGAAAGCGGCAGGCTAAAAAACAACCCCAACACCCCAAAGATGGTAGCAAGTACCTTTTTTCATGCTAAATGTTGTTAAGTTGAAAGAGCATATTGGTATGTATTAGTTATATAATGCAATTATAGACTAATAATTCATATCTCCAAAAGATTTGAAGGAACTTTTAACTTTTTGCCAAAAGGGATTGCCGCCTATATGAGGGGCGGGTCATAGTGGGTATGAATAGCGGCAGGAAAATTTCTGAAACTATCTCTCAGAAAGGATTTTTTCTATTTGAGCCTTAGTAAGGCCGGTTAACACGACTAACACCTCTGTAGACAGGCCCTCTGCTGCGCCTTTTATCACAACCTCCATCTTTCCTTCCATCTTTCCTTCCATCTTCCCTTCTTCTCTTGCCAGGTCTAAGGAGTTTTTCAAATCCCGGTAGTATTTCAAACTGTCTTCCTCTACAATAAATTTTCCCTCCTGCTCTTTGAGCAGTTCGTTGAGAAAGTCCAGCAACAAATCTTTGTTTGGCTCCTCCCCAAATAATTTCTTAAATCCAAAGTCTGTAGAAGGGTTTATATATATCTCTGCTATCTCACTCATTTCCGGATTTTTGCTCAAAAAAATATACAGATTTTCTGCACATTTTTTCCATTGCCATCCCCCCAAATCCTCCAATAGCATAACACACCAAATCGCTCCACCTGAATCCATAACCGAGTATCAATCCGCCTAATTTGTAGCTCCGCAAAGTCACGATCCATTCGCCTTTGTGCAACTGGGTAAGTTCTATCCCGTAGCAAAAGAGAATACTGATTACCGCAACTTTGAGAGGTTTCATTGACGGGAAAAGAAAGGCCAGAATAAAATAGTACATAACCGTATATAACACATCTCCCAGATATGATATATCCATTTCGGGAATAAACCTCGACCGGGAAAACAGTCCTTGCCCCGATGGTAATGAGTATGAGCAAGAAATAGTAAAAACGGTTGCGGGTCATTAATTTTTTTCCCTTTTCCCCTTATATTTTTATTTCAAAACACGGAGCAATACCACCCAGTCCTGCCCGGATTCTGCCGGTGCTTCTCCCAGTGAAACCATACTCCCTCCGGAAACTTCCCTGAGGCTTCCGGCTTGCAATTCTCCGCCATTGCGTGGGTCATACCACTGCACAGAAAATGTGCCGCGTTGGTCGCCAAGGTCAAGATTGGCCGTGCCGCCTTCTGTCAGGTAAACGGCATACACTTCTCCGGCTTTCGCAAATACATAGTTTCTCTTCTCGCTTACTTTTTCATCGGCACTTTGCATTTCAGAAAAAGGTAATTGTTGAAAATGTCAGCGTGGCGGGTATAGTCCCACATCCGGTCGCGGGAGCGCCAGTCTTCGCAGCCCAGATCATTGTGCGGATTGAGGTGGTCAAATACCACCACTCCCTGCCCCACCGGCCACCGATTGCCTCAGACAACGCCTGCGCGAACAGCGGCCTGGTTATTATCTTTCGCGGTCATCTGGGTCCGTGCCCCGGTTGGCAGGGCCGATTTTTGTCCAGACATAACCTAGGGAAATCCGGCTTTTTGCGGATTCTGACACCCAGTGTTTTGTTTCTTCGTGGGTATGTGCGGGGATTATACCTGTATGGAAGGGCCGTCCATATTGACTGCCCAAAAGGGGGTAAAACCATGCCGGAGGCTGTCGTCGAATGCGTGTGGATGACGACGAGATTATCCCAGGGATCGGTCTTTTTCATAAGCCACCATCGCCTGCCGCTGTTCGTGGCTCTGCCCGTTGGGGAAAATCCGGCAGGGCCATTTTCCTCGCCTCTATGTTCCAGGTTAACGAGATATTTCCAAAGGCGGGGCCGAGTTCCCGGTAATGAGTTTGGTGTTTTGAACGGCCACATCGCCATTGTCGAGCAGTTTTTCGTTTTCCGTTTCCTGGGTTACCACGTGAAGCATAAGGCCCAGGTGATCCATATGGTCGAAGACGATTTCCTCACTGGATCGAGTTTGCTGCAATCAAAGCGCAGCCTTTCGCCATAAGCAGTATAAGGCCATACGTCTTTTCCATCGCCGCCGATATTCATGGTGAGAAAATAAACAGAATTCATGCCTTTGGAGGCGAGATAATTAAGCGCCCCGATCATTGTTTTGCCTTTTCCTCCCTGCCAGGTTGGGTCGCCGTCTTTCCAGTCCTGCGCGTGGGGTTCGTAGTGGTGGAGTTTTTCGCGGGGATTGGCTTCGCCTTCCCGTCCCGGGGCGATTTCGCCACGGTATGTGCCGTCAAAGTCGGCGTAAGCCAGAAAATTTTCAGGGCTGTCAGCGCCTCCTTTGAGAAAATACCTGCCTGATCCTGCGTATTGGAGGTAATGTCCCGGCACGCGGCGGATTTTGCCTTCTGCGCTTTCAGCTGCGGGCAATACGTGTACACGCCCTTTCTGACCGTCGAAGGCGACAGATTGGCCTGCCTGCGGGTCATCGGAGACTGCAATATTTTTCCCCTGCCGAAAGGAGACTTCGTAAGACCAGTCTCCCGGCGCATCAGGGCGAAATCGCACCTGCCAGATGGCACCTGCGCTGTCGCTGGTTTCTGCTGTATTGCCATCGGCGGCGTAAAAGCCGGGCACATCGATGGATTTTTCTCCCAGACTAAACCGCACGGTCAGGCGGTAGTTTAGAAAAGGGTTGTCTTCGGCTTTTTCACTGGTCAAAGGTCCCTGGAAGTTAAGGGTGAGTTTTTCCCACTGGCGGACTTCCGGTGAGGGTGCTGGCATCTGGCAGGCTGCCGTAATCAGTGCAATGGTAATTAGGAAGGAGTAACGCATGGTAAGGAAATATTGGGGTTTAAATGCTTATTTTCACTCCCAAAACAAATCATCTAATATAAGTACGCTTTCTACCAGACCAATACTGTGAATATTCGCATTTAGCCCATATGTAGTAATCAGTGAAAGACTCAGTCGTTTACGGGTTTTGGTGGCATCAGCAAAATCCCACATTTTGCGCCGAAACGCATCTGCTTGTTCTTTATTGAGCGTGATTTCCCTGTTATCAAATTTTATCTCAAACACATTGATAATATTATCAGCACGGTCAAGTAGCAGGTCAATCTGAGTCCCTCTTTTTTCATCCGTTGCTTTCTGGTAAAAGGTGGAAGAAAGAGTATAAACGCCACTGATTCCCAATGCCTTTTTAATGGACGGGATATGTTTAAGGCAAATATTTTCAAAGGCGTAGCCACTCCAGGTTTTATATTCCTGTGTCTGGCTGAGATGCTGCCAGGTACCACTACCTTCATGCCCCTTGTTTTCGATGAATTGCAGATAAAAAAGCGAGTACTCGTCCGTCAGCCGGTACAATTTATTTTTTTTTATTTTGCCAAATGGGTAATAAGATGAAATAAACCCCGATTGCTCTAATTCCTCCAGCACTTTTGTAGTATTGCCATTTTCTGCAATTTTTGATAATCGGACAATCTGTTGCCGTGGCAATCCCTGCTTGCTTGAAGAAAGTGCGTGGATGATAGCGATATGTTTTTCGGCGCTTTCAAAAAGTGAGTAAAACATAAAATTAAACTCATCTCTGAGTAAGCCCAGGGGGGCAAAACAAAGATCATCAATATTTTGGGCTGCGCTTTTGTTACCTTTAACTTCCTTCAGATAATGCGGAATCCCGCCAATTGACATGTAAAGTTGTACGATTTCGTAGTTTGTGAAATTAAATTGCCTGCTTTGGAAATACTTTTTTGTTTCAGCCAGGGTGAATGGATTCATGAAAATGCGTCGGGTAATACGGTTATAAAGACCCCCCGTATTATTTACCAGATTTTCAATCATCCAGGATGCAGCAGAACCACAAATCACGACCACAACATTCTGATTGACGGCCCAACTGTTCCAAAAAAAATCCAATCCTGTCAGGAAGCCTGATTCATTTTTTGCTAACCACGGTAACTCGTCAAAGAAAATCACCTTTTTACCTTCCGATTCTTCCAATTTCTTCTTCAAAACATACGTCAGCAGAATAAATGCATCCAGCCACGATTTTGCTTTTTCAATCGGGATATCAGATTGTGCGTATTTTGCCAGGGTAAAATTAAAGTGGTCGAGTTGCTTTTCTACAGGGGCATCCTGCAGGCCGGTAATTTCAAAAATCGTTTGTTCTTTATATACTGTTTTTATCAGAAAAGTCTTCCCAACTCTGCGTCTTCCTATCACAGCAACCATCTCAGCTCCCGCTGAATGCAGGGCCTCATTGAGAATGGATTTCTCTTTTTCCCGTCCAATAAGTGAAACTTCCATTATTAAACATTACTTCTTCAAGCAAAAACTCGTAAAGAAAAGATACTTTTCGCTCAATCAGGAGAGTCATTCTGAGCGAAATGTGGGTGAAATTTAATACATTTCGCCTGGAAAGCCAAAATACCAAAGCGAAAAGTCGGTTTCACCGGCTCGTTTGTTTTTATTCCCAAGCAGTCTTTCTTGCAATCTGATCGACGAGTTTCAGCAAAGTGGGAATGCGAAATACTCCGTGCATGTTTCTGATAAGCGCTGCTGCCGGTGCAACATCCATCCCGATGGCAGTGATATAAAGCGGTTTTTGGCTTTGGCCTCTGAGTACTTCGGTGGCAGTGTTCATTCCTCCGAATTTATTTTTTGCCACACCAATTACAGGTACGGGTGGAATGAGTTTTTCGTACAGAAAATGGCCCAGGCCGGGTGTGTGGTCGTCTGACAAATAACAATACCCATCAATAATGATAAAATCCAGAGGTTCTCTTACAGAATGTAATACTGCGAGAAGTGGTGGCAACTCCCTGAGATAAAATTTTCCGGGTATATATTCCTGTACTTCAGAAGATTTCAGAGAGTATGTATTGACCGGAGCAGAATCTGACCAGTTTGTAAACACCACTGCTGCGGCAGCAGCAATCAGGGGAGTGTATTGCACATCAAGACAGGTGATCATTTTTTCTTCCAATGATTTCCATACGATTCCCTATTGCGGTCAAAATTCATTCTGCGCCAAAATAAGGAAAAAAATGAATTTTTGGCGCGAAATGGGGTTTATTCTGCGCCAAAAATTACGAAATTTAATCCTGCAACTTTTTCCCGGCTGTACGGATACAGAAAAGCGATTTATCAGGAAATGCCCCGTTTCTTCAATTCGGCATTGATGGTCGTCAGCACAACCATCTGCGTAGAAAGCACCGCCACCAGCATACCTACGGATGTAAGTCCCAATGTATTCGTACTCTTCCATGTACCGGCGGTGAGACTATAAATGAAGTAAACGGCAAATGCAAGGATTAGCCCAACCATAATTCCCATGATGGAGAGAATCACTTTTTTCTGACCTTTGAGTTCTTCGACTGTGTAGTCTGCCATTTTCTTTCTTGCCATAGTCGCTGTAGTTTTATTTTATTAATCCGGAATATTGTTAACAATAAACAAAGGGAAAGTGTTTTTTAAAAATTTTTGCGGCAAATGCAGCAGAAAATAATGCCGCTGCGTCATCGGGGAAACAAACAAATATCAATCAACTATTATGAAGAGCACGATGAAAATAACAGCCACTTTCTTCTCTCTGGGATTTGCCACTATGTTGTACTCCGGCTGCACGTGTGAGCCTGTCAACCCATGTATCGACGAAAGCAAAATATGCACAACCTGCGCCTGCACAGAACAGTACCAGCCTGTCTGTGGATGCGATGGGGAAACTTATAGCAATTCCTGTTTTGCAGAATCCAGTGGTGTAACAAGTTATCCGGTGGGTAGTTGCGGGGAGTAAACTGGAAATTATCTATTGCATAAAAATTAAAAAAGAAAGCAGAAATACTCATGAGTATTTCTGCTTTCTTTCTTATGCGGCTATATTTTGAGTATAATTACGGAAAAACCTCATGGAATTTAACCGACGCAATTTTCTGAAACAATCCGCTTCCTCCGCAGCAGCGATGGCCGCCGCTTCGATGTTTCCCTTCGACATGTTTGGGCGCAATATGTCCCGGGTGGAAGAAGTTATTATTCAACCGGAAAAACGATCCAAACCAAAGGATTCCATCAAGTTCGCTGTGATAGGACTAAATCATGGACATATTTACGGGATGGTGGACTCCCTGATCAAAGGTGGCGGCGTGATGGTTTCTGTTTATGCAGTTGAACCGGATTTGTTGAAGAGTTTTACCAAACGCTACCCCTCGGTAAAGGTCGCTAAAAGTGAAGAAGAAATACTGGAAGACCAGTCCATTCAACTGGTAGCCAGTGCGGCTATCCCCGCAGATCGCGCTCCGCTCGGCATACGGGTGATGAAATCGGGTAAGGATTATATGACCGACAAGCCGGGAATTATCTCTTTTGCTCAATTTGCCAAAGTAAAAAAGGTACAAAAAGAAACCGGTCGTATTTATTCTATTGTCTATAGCGAGCGACTGGGAAATCCGGCATCTGTGAAGGCGGGAGAACTGGTACAGGCTGGTGCTATTGGCAAAGTCATTCAGGTTATCGGCCTCGGCCCTCACCGCATGCGACCTGCAAGCCGCCCTGACTGGTTTTTTTATCCGGAAAAAGCTGGCGGAATTTTATGTGACATTGGCTCACATCAGTGCGACCAGTTTCTTTATTATACCAACTCCACCCAGGGAAAAGTGAATTTTGCCCAGACAGGTAACTTCAACAACCCCCAATATCCCAATTATCAGGATTTCGGAGATATGAGCGTTCGCAGCGATCATGCTACCGGCTATATCCGTATCGACTGGTTTACGCCTGAAGGCCTGGATACATGGGGCGATGGCCGGACGTTTATCCTGGGAACCGAGGGTTATATCGAAATGCGGAAGTACATAGACATCGCCGGGCGCGAAGGGGGAAACCACCTGTTTCTTGTCAACCAGAAAGAAACCAAATATTACAATTGTACCGAGGTGTATATGCCTTATGGCGAACAACTGGTCAGCGATGTAGTCAACCGCACCGAAACGGCCATGACGCAGGCTCACTGTTTTCTGGCTACAGAACTAGCCCTGACTGCTCAGAAAATGGCAGTAAAACTCCAATAACATATTTTCAACTCACCCCCTCCTGATAATCTGCAAGGCTTCGGGTCTGATCTTCGCATCGCGGATGAGGGAGTTGAGTGTTTGTTGCTCCTGCGTTGCCATTTGGATCTCCTCCGGGCGAATGCTTTTATTTTTTTTCTGAAGGGAATGCAGTCTGCTGATTTCACGGCTGAGCGTGGTATTCATCCTTTCGAGTCCCCGGGCGATTTCAGTTTCTGCGAGTGTTTCGGCTATTTCTGTGGCAGATGTGATCATATTGGGGAGGAGAATTTCCATAAAAGATTCATTGTCGAGCAACTCGTCCATATTGCCGGGAATCACCTGCTGATCAAAGGTCTCTGCCGGATATAATTCGGTTACTTCTCTTCCGGTATGGTCAACAACTACTCGTAGTGGTTTTCCGGGGAGAAATCTGTCCACGTGGAGGTTATGCCCACCGCGGGTTTCAAGTACAAAAAGTGCTTCCAGGAGAATGCCGGGTGCTCCTTTTGTGCGCAGGATTCCATAAGCGGCGTTTCCTGTACCTGAACTGAGGATCATATCAATCACCCCGGTAACCATCGGGTGATCCCAACTGAGAAAACTTACCTCTTCCCTGCTGATGGCGCGTTTGCGGTCAAATGTAATTGAGATGCCCTCCTCCGGAATGGACGGAAATACTTCATTTTCTGTCTGCGGAGGGTGAAGCAGGTAGGTTCTCGGGGCAAGGTCTTCTGTTTCTACCCCAAAATGCTCAAAAATATGGTTCATATAGTTTTCGAGATCCATATTCATATCTGCTGCCCTTATCTGTGATACCAGTTTTTCAGCGATTTCAGGGCGGAAGGAATTCATTTCCAGCAGCCGGTCTCTCCCTTCTGCCAGTGTTTTCAGGAGGTTTTGGTGAAATCTGGTTGTATCCCCAATCAGCATTGCGAGCTGCGTTTCTGCATCAGGAGAGGTTGGAGAGAGCTTTTCCAGTCGCTCCCCAAACATCTGCATAATCTGATTTCCTCCTTCCAGATTTTTTTCAAAGGCATTCAGTCCTTCGTGATACCATCTGACCAGAATTTCTTCCCGGCTTCCGGTCTCATAGGGAATATGTATAGTGATATCTTCCGACTGGCCGATGCGGTCCAGGCGACCGATCCTCTGTTCGAGCAGTTCGGGGTGTGCGGGCATATCAAACAAAACAAGATGGTGGGCAAATTGGAAATTCCGCCCCTCGCTTCCGATTTCAGAGCATAGCAGCAGCCTTGCGCCGTCAGGCTCTGAAAACCATGCGGCATTTCTGTCGCGTTGTACGATGGTCAGCTCTTCGTGGAAAACACCTACTTTCACACTCGCCCGTCTGCGCAAGGTCTCTTCCAGCGCAAGCACTTTTTCTCTGCTTTTACAGATCAGCAACACCTTTTCAGGTTGGATATCCTCCATCAGATTAATCAGCCATTCTGTTACTGCATCCTCGTCTTCATTCGCATTTAAAGGAATAAGATGGGCTTTTCGCCGGGGAAAACCTTTCATCGCAGCGCGGGTATTTCTGAAAATCACCCTTCCCGGCCCGTGCTGATCCAGCAGCTCGTCGATAAGCCGCTGCCGGTCAATTTTTCCTTCCGGAGTAGTAGTTTCAGGTTTTTTCTTTCCCAGGAGTGATTCCAGCAATTGTGTATCGGCAGGGGAAAGTTTTTCTCCGGAAGCGAGACGTTCTGCTGTATCTGCAATTTTTTTGTGGTTCAGTGTTTCTGCGGTAAACGTAGCAAAGTCATTATATCTTTCCGGATCAAGTAACCGGAGCCTGGCAAAATGACTTTCCAGCCCCAGTTGCTCCGGAGTGGCAGTCAGAAGCAGAAGTCCCCGGGCGACGCTGCTCAGGCGATCCACCACTTCATAGCCGGGGCTGACTTTATCTTCAGCCCATTCAAGGTGGTGGGCTTCATCGACTACCAGCATATCCCACCCTGCCGCAAGTGCCTGCCGGGTACGAAGCTCAGACCCGGCGGGGAAAGAAGTACTGCAAATGACAAGTTGACTGGCGAGGAAGGGGTTTCCTTCGGGCGCGCCTTCCTCAATTGCCACACAGCGTTCTTCATCAAAGATGTGAAACCAAAGATTAAACCGGCGAAATATTTCGACAAACCACTGGTGAACCAGTGATTCGGGTACGAGAATCAGCACACGGGAAATACGCCCGCTTTGCAGAAGCCGGTGGAGAATCAGGCAGGCCTCTATCGTTTTGCCGAGTCCTACTTCGTCAGACAAAAGTACGCGAGGGGCATACCGTGTACTGACTTCATGTGCGATGTACAACTGGTGAGGGATCAGGTCAATCCGCCCGCCAACAAACCCACTTACGGGCGAAATTCTCCGGTAATGGTCATATTCAAGGGTTTTCCTCCGCAGGGCAAACAACTGAGGCGAATCTACCTCACCTGTGGAAAGGCGGTCAGCTACACCACGGGAGACCGAAACGTCGCCCAGTTCGGACTCAGGCAGGGTGCGATCCTGCCCGATGTAGAGAATCAGGTTTCCTTCATGTTTTACTTTTTCGACAATCAGGGCGCGCTTATGAATGTCCACGATCGTATCTCCCGGTTTGAAAATTACCCTTCGGAGCGGGGCGTTTTCCTCCGAATACAGCCTTTTTGCACCGGAAGCCGGGAAATAGATTTCTACCCGGCCCTTGGATATGCTGGAGACAATTCCTACGCCGAGTTCGGGTTCCCCTTCACTGGTCCATCGCTGATCTGGAAAAAAGATTGCCATGTGTTTTTTTCACTTGTGTGATCTGAATCACGGATTACCTGTGACCTATCAACCATATTTACTTTGCGAACTTACTAACTCTCAGGAATATGTCCACAATCGTTGTACTCGGGGCCGGTGTATCCGGTCATACAGCAGCACTTACCCTGCGAAAAAATCTGGGGAAAGAACACAAAATCATTGTCGTCAGCCCCAACAGCAAATACCAGTGGATCCCCTCCAATATATGGGTGGGCATCGGACGGATGAAAAGCCAACAGGTTACTTTTCCTCTGGCTCCGGTGTATAAGCGGATGAATGTCGATTTTGTCCAGGCAAAAGCTCACACAATTTATCCCGAAGGGGATGCGGCTTCTGTACAACCTTTCGTATCTGTTACTTATACACTGGAAGAGCGGCAGGGGGAAACCGAAAACATCCCTTATGACTATCTCATCAACGCTACAGGCCCAAAGCTCAAATTTGAAGCTACAGAAGGGCTTTCTCCGGAACAGGGAAACTGTAATTCGGTCTGTACCTACCAGCACGCCGAGCATACCTGGGAGAATCTGCAAAAGGTATTTGGCAAAATGGAAGCGGGTGAAAAACAAACCATTGTCATCGGCACGGGCCACCCCATGGCAACCTGCCAGGGCGCTGCATTTGAGTATGTACTCAATATTGCTTTTGAAGTGAGAAAACGCAAACTGGAAGAATTTGCCGAACTGATATGGCTCACCAATGAGTACGAAGTGGGCGACTTTGGCATGGGCGGCGCTTATGTTCGTCGAAACGGATATATCACCTCCACTACGGTTTTTACCGAGTCTATCCTCGCAGAGTACGGAATCCGATGGATCAAACGGGCAGGCGTGAAAAAAATCGATCAGAATGTTATTTACTACGAAAATCTGGAGGGTGAGCATCTCGAACAGCCGTTTGATTTTACCATGCTGATCCCGTCGTTTTCAGGAGTAGGGCTTCAGGCTTTTGACAGGGAAGGAAAAGACATTACCGAAAAGATTTTTGCTCCGAACGGATTTATGAAAGTGGATGCAGATTACACCCAGAAACCGTATGAGGAATGGGATGCCGAAGACTGGCCATCCATTTACCGCAATCCTTCCTACCACAATCTCTATGCAGCCGGAATCGCTTTTGCTCCGCCACATGCCATTTCCAAACCCATGAAAAGTAAAAACGGGACAATGATTTCTCCGACACCTCCGCGTACAG
The DNA here is from genome assembly GCA_041391725.1 of Bacteroidia bacterium. Taxonomy (GTDB): domain Bacteria; phylum Bacteroidota; class Bacteroidia; order J057; family J057; genus JAGQVA01. Next base: position 302,521 of record JAWKNL010000003.1, on the reverse strand, counting down.
GCATGCCTTCCGGAGTAATCGGAAAAATCGTAGCACTCAACATTGCTGATCAGGTGAAGTCGGGATTAAACGATCACAGACACAAAGCCTCTATGGCCAAAATGGGGGCAGCATGTGTGGTATCGGCAGGGTATGGATTGCAATCGGGCATGGCTGCTACCATGACGGTTTTTCCCATTGTACAAAACTGGAAAAAGTATCCCCGCTGGGGGAGAGACCTCGATTATACCGTGGGAGAAGCCGGGCTGGCCGGCCACTGGATCAAACTCATGTTGCATTATTTGTTTTTGTATAAAGCGCAGGCAAAACCCCTCTGGTGGCTGATACCGGAATAAAATTATGGAAAACAAAAAATTTATCCCCTATTCGGAAATCAGTTTTGTGACTGTTCCGGGAAAAGCCACAAGGTTTTTCCGAAAATTTATCCCCTGGCAAATCTACCGGTTTGTAGTCCTCAACTGGAAAATGATGCGGATTGTCATAGGCGGGCACTCGTAGTTGGCGAGACCCGTAAATATATATTATGTCCCTCAGCTATTCCTGAAAACATGATCCCGGTGCCATTTGAAATTCTCTCTGGCAGGGTAATTTTTTTCTCCGAAAGGAAGGAGGATTTTTGTCCCGCGCAGTTTCCTGATGCTATAGGGATGGGTTTCTGATTCTGTAAACTCTTGTGAAACAAGTACGCGGTAGTTGTCATCAACCGAAATTAGCCCCCGGTCAAATGCTCTGTGCAGGTTGGGGCAAAGCGCAATGCCATTATTTACGGAGTCATTCTGGTTGACAGAAAAAGGCACAATATGGCATGCGTCAATCATCTGTGTAGAGTAAATGGAGTCTATCCGCATGCGTGAAACTGCTGAATTCCCTTTGTACAGGCTTTCCGTTTTTGTCAAATACGGTCCAGATTTTATCTCCTGAAAGGTGGTAAAAAGGATGGCGAAAGTCAGGCTTATGGCCGGTGTCCACCAACAACGCCCAGTTTTCCAGGAATCCGGCTACCAGTTCGTCCCCGGTTTGACCGCCTTCGTCACATTTATTTTGAACGGGGACTTTCCATTTCCTTTTTGCAGGAAAATAAATCAACCCTGCAGCATGTCGCTGGAAATTGCGAATCTCAATAAAACCTACAAAAACGGTGTCCGGGCGCTCGAAAACGTCTCGCTCTCTGCCGGTTCTGGTATGTTGGGCCTCCTCGGCCCCAATGGCGCGGGAAAGTCCACCCTGATGCGCACCATCGCTACGCTCCAGCAACCCGATTCGGGGAATATATTTTTTGACGGCATTGACGTCCTCTCTCAGCCGCTCCAACTGCGCCGCATGCTGGGCTATCTCCCACAGTCCTTTGGCGTATATCCCCGCATGTCGGCTGAAAATATGCTCAACTATTTTGCTCTTCTCAAAGGCATTGCAGAGCGGCGGGACAGAAAAAGGCTGATCGCAGAAGTTCTCGAAATCACCCACCTTGCCGATGTCAGAAAAGATTGGGTGGAAAATTTTTCCGGTGGGATGAAACAGCGGTTTGGTATCGCGCAGGTGCTCCTCAACCGCCCCCGCCTGCTGATCGTGGATGAACCTACCGCCGGACTTGATCCCGCCGAACGCAACCGCTTCCTCAATGTGCTTAGGGAGGTATCGGTAAAAAATACCATTCTTTTCTCTACGCATATCGTAGAGGATGTCAAAGACCTCTGCAACGAAATGGCTATTTTGGTGGGTGGAAGGATATTACAACAGCTTGCGCCTTCGGAAGCTATTGCCGCTATACAGGGGAAAATCTGGGTAAAAAACACCGACCGGCAATCCCTCCCGCAGATGGAGAAAAACCACCAGATACTTTCCTCCCGTTTCAACCCCGACGATTCGGTTTCAGTCAGGGTTTTTGCAACAGAAATTCCGGGGCCGGATTTCAGGAATGATATGCCCCAGCTTGAGGATGTGTATTTTCTGGCACTTCAACGGGGGAAAGCATGATGGAAATTATTTTTTCCAACGAACTAAAATACTGGTTCAGAACCCCCGCATTCTATGGGTATTCTTTCGCCTTTTTTTTGCTTGCGGCGGGAACCATGGCGGGTTCCGCAGGAATTTTGGGTGGCGATGCTGCGGACACTCCTGTATTAGCCAATTCTCCCGAGGAGGTTTTCTCGCTGATGAACCTTTTCCTCAAGCTGCTGCTCCTCGTATTGCCTGCAATTTTCGGGCATTCTGTTTACAGGGATTTCCGGAGCAATGTTTATCAGTTGATGTTTACCTTCCCATTTACCCGATCAGACTACCTGTCAGGCAAATTTCTGAGTGCTTTTCTTATCGCTGGTATTCTGGCCGTAATGACAGGGCTGGGCATGATCGCAGGAACACAACTGCCGGGCGTATTGCCTGCGCGGATGGCTCCGTTTGACGTGGGGGTATATATTCATGTCTTCGGAATTTATATTTTTCCCGCCATTTTCCTCTTTGGAATCGCAATCTTTGCGGCCACTGTTTTCTCACGAAATCTTTATTCGGGCTTTATCTGCATCATTATTTTTCTGGTTTTGCGCGAAATTGCAGCCAGATTGCTGGGAAGCGCCGATAGTCTGTGGGCACTTGCTGACCCGCTGGGCGAGGCCGCCAAAATGTTTTATACACAAAGCCGCACAATTTCTGAGCAAAACTACCTTCCGTTGCCGCTGGAAAACTGGGTGATCTTCAACCGGCTTTTGTGGCTGGGACTGGCTGTAGCCGGTGCAGCAATAACCTACCGCCGCTTTTCTTTTTATCCTGAATCAATTCCATTCCGTGCGATCCGTAAACGCGCGATTCTCCTGGGAGAAAGACAATCAGGCGGCGGCGTAACGCTGAATTCTGATCTGCCAACAATCCGGCTTTCTTTTTTTCACCAGCTCAAAATCTCCTGGAAAATTGCGGGAATGGAGTTTTACGGAATTGTCACAAGTGGATCATTTTTGAGTATGCTGGCCGTAGGGTTGATGTTTACCTTTGTACTTCTGGCTCAGATGAATCCTCCCTATGGTGCGCGGGTGCTGCCGCTGACCTGGGTAATGCTGGCTTTTCCGGTTTTATTTTATTCGCTGCTGATTGTGGCGATGACGTTTTTGTATGCCGGGGTGCTGATTCACCGGCCTTCGTTATTTCGCATGAACGAGTGGGTGGACACAACTCCGGTTTCTGATCTGACGCTGCTTTTCTCCCGCTTTTTGGCTCTGGTAAAAATGCAGGTTTTGCTGCTATCGATGATTTTTGTAGCGGGCACTGTCGTTCAGCTCTGGCAGGGATTGTATAAAATTGAGGTTGGACATTATCTGTTTGCCCTTTTTTGCCTTCACCTTCCTGGCTTTGTAATATGGGCATTTGTTTCTGTGTTTGTTCAGACAGTTTTTTCCCATACCTATTCCGGTTTGTTTGTTTTGATTATCGGCGCTTTAGGCGTTTCGTATCTGCCGGCTTTGGGGGTAGAAGAACTGATTTTCAGGTTTAATGAAAACCCCGACCCGTCATTTTTCCTGAAATATTCTGAAATCAGCGGATACGGACTGGCACTGAGGCCGTTTTTTCTCTACAAACTTTACTGGAGCCTTTTCGGGTTAGTGTTGTTTGGTGGCGCATGGCTGTTGTGGCAAAGGGGACTATATGCGTCATTTCTGGAGCGGTTATTTTATATGAGATGGCGGTTGAATAGCGGGAAGCTGATTTTCCTGCTGGTATCCCTGGCTGCGTTTTTGGTTTTGGGAATAAATCTATACCAGAAACCCGAAGCCGTCTCTGAGAAACAGACAAAAACCGTTATGCTCAAAGCAGACAAAAAGTATGGGCGATATATTCATTTTCCGCAGCCTCGGATTACCCGGGTGAATGTGAAAATGGATTTGTTTCCGGAATCATCCGAATGGAATGCCAGTGGAGAATATGTCATGGTCAACAAGTCGGGCAGGGTAGTGGATACCCTCCTGCTTCATTATGCCCCTGAGATGCTGACATCCTTTTTTCCCGATCGCAATACGCGGACGATTGTTCATGATACGACTGCACATTTGGATATCCTGGTGCTGGAGGAAAGACTGGAACCTGGTGACAGTATGCGTCTGCATTTTGCGATCGAACCTCAGCAAGCCGGGTTTTTGCCCAAATCCACTCCCGTACTGAAAGACGGCACTTTTTTTACCTCCGTTGTGTTTCCGGGACTGGGATATGAATCACCTTACTTGCAGTTCTCTCCCGATGACTCCGCAGCCCGCCAAAATCACTATCGCTCCTCCGACGCTGACTATATAGACTTTGAGGCAATTGTAAGCACGGCAGAAGATCAGATTGCCATTGTACCTGGTTATCTGGATAAAGAATGGACAGAAAGCGGGCGTCATTATTTTTCCTATCGTTCGCGGGAAAAAACGACCCGAGACTTTGTGTTTCTTTCGGGCCATTATGAGGTGAGAAAGGGAAAGTGGAAGAATGTGGATCTGGAAATATATTATCACAAAGGGCATGAATACAACCTCGGGCATATGATGCGCAGTCTGAAAGCCACTCTTTCATATAACGAAAACCATTTTAGCCCCTATCAGCATAAGCAGATCAGAATTGTCGAGTTTTCACGCGCCCTGGGAGAATATGCGCAGTCATTTGCAACTACTATTCCTTATTCGGAAATAGGTTTTGTGATGAATACAACCGCAGAAGATGAACTGAATTTTCCGTTTATAGGTGTATCTCACGAACTTTCACACCAGTGGTGGGGACATCAGGTGATTCCGGCCAATGTCTCAGGCATCAGAATGATTACAGAAGGGCTGGCAGAATACAATTCCCTGAAAGTACTGGAGCAGGAGTACGGAGAAAACCACGGGCGATTGTTCCGGGAAAAGGCCCTAAAAACCTACCTGAAAAAAAGAGTGGAAGATGCAGATGAAAAACCGCTTATGTACAATTCCGGTCTGGAAAAAAGTTATATTCCCTACCAAAAAGGATCGCTGGCTTTTTATGCTATGAGCGATTACCTGGGGGAAGATTGTTTTCACGACCTGCTGAAAACATGGCTGGAGGATGTGCGCTTTCGCGGAGCACCCTATACGACTTGCACCGAACTGGTAAACTACATAAAATCGGAAACACCCGATTCACTGGCGTATCTGGTTCACGACTGGTTTGAATCCGTTACGGTTTATGACAATAAGGTAATTGCTGCGGACGCATGGCCACTCGCCAACGGAAAATATCAGGTGAATCTGGTGTTTGATGTGCACAAATCAGATAATACACACAAAGAACAACCATTGGCAGACTATGTGGAAATCGGTATTTTTACAGAACCCGGCCATTCGGGATTTCCCCAAACCATTTATCTTAAAAAACACAAGATCACTCAAAACCAAAATACCCTGTCGCTGGTCGTGGATGAAATACCTTTGCAGGCAGGGATAGACCCTATGACCAAACTGATTGACCTTCACCCCGGCGATAACCGTATAGCTGTGAGATTGCACAAATAAAAGAAAGTGAAAAAGAGACTGGCAGAAAATATCAACTTATGGCTTTTCCGGCATCTGGAAACCATTCTCCATGTTGCGGGATGGATTTGGGTTGTCGTGACGCTGGCTGAAATCTGGATTTCCCCCAACCAGATCAAAAGCAAAATTACCCATAGTTATTCCATACTTTCTGCACTTCTGGTGTTTTATTCGAATCTGCTCTGGCTGGTTCCGCTATTTCTGAAAAGAGGGAAATGGCTGATTTATCTGCTGCTACTGCTGGTTTTGGCCGGTCTGCTGCTGGTATCGGGCTTGATGATTCATCTGGGTGTGGAGGGCGAAAGTGCAGACGATCTGGGCCTTCTGATGGGGCTGATGATCCTGGGTATTTTATTTTCACTGATATATACCTTTACCCGGGACTGGATAATAAATCTGCGATTTATTGAAAGGTTAAAGTCCGAAAAACTGGATGCCGAACTTGCATTTCTGAAGTCGCAGGTCGATCCCCATTTTTTGTTTAACACCCTCAACACCCTGTATGCGCTGGCACTGGAAGAAAACAGCCCTAAAACCGCAGATGCCATACACAGACTCGGGATATTGATGCGATACAACCTCCACGACTCACAGTCCGAATTGGTTTCTCTGCATAAGGAAATGGATTTTATTGAAAAATATATTTTCCTCCAACAAATGAGACTGCCGGCAAAATGCCGGGTAGAATGGACAATAAAGGCTGATGATGAATCATGGATGGAAAAAAAGATTGCCCCTATGTTGCTGATACCTTTTGTTGAGAATGCGTTCAAGCACGGAATAAGCCCGACGGAGGATTCTTTTATTCAGATTTCTTGCTCAATAAGTAATGACAGGCTGGTGCTTACGGTAAAAAACAGTATTTTGGATAACCTCGAAAAAACGTATTCCGGAATCGGGTTGCAGAATGTACAAAACAGGCTCAAATTGCTTTATCCCGGCCAGCATCATCTGTCGCTTGACCTTCAGCAAGGCATTCATATTACCCGCCTGGAAATAAATTTACACCCATGATACAGGCCATTGCCATCGACGACGAACCCCGCGCACTGGAAGTGATCAGAAACCACGCTTTGGGAATACCTAACCTGACACTACGGGAAGTATTTACCGATCCGCTGCGCGCCATGGCCTATATTCAGGATCATCCGGTAGATCTCATTTTTCTGGACATCAATATGCCGGGGCTGGATGGACTGTCGCTGGTGAAGGGGTTTTCATTGCAGCAAATGATTATTTTCACCACCGCCCACAGCGAATATGCGCTTGCCGGATTTGAGGTAGAAGCAGTGGATTACCTGCTCAAGCCATTTGACAGGGTGCGGTTTTTACAGGCGGTAAATAAAGCCAGAAATCGAATGAAACCAGACGGTGCGGGCATGACAGATTTTTTCTTTGTGAATACAGGCAACCAGCAGCGACGGATTTCTTATAGTGATATTCTGTATGTTCATGCAGAAGGAAACTACATCACCTACTTTACCCCAACCGAGAAAATATGGGTTCGCTCGACAATGGCAGAGGCGTTGAAGTTTTTACCCGTACCGATGTTTGTGCAAATTCACCGCTCATATATTGTGGCAGTCAGAAATATCGAAAAGATTGAAGACAACCATGTATATATCCGGGGAACAGCCATCAGTATTGGAAACACATTCAGAGAGAATTTTCTGCGGGTAATAGATTCGTTTAAGGCCTGATCCGGGGTGGAGAAACGGATTATTTTTGTATATTTGATAGGTTCGATAACACTTTCCTATGAGTCATCAACAAATAATAAAACTATTTGACGCGCTTCCTGAAAACTATCAATTGGAGGTGATGCACTTTATTGAGTTTTTGATGCAAAAGTCTCAGGTGAAACATGTAAAAGAAATTGATCAGACAGAGCGAAAAAAGCGGCATTTTGGTCACGCAAAAGGGAAAATCTACATGTCACCTGATTTTGACCAGCCTTTGGAGGATTTTAAAGACTATATGTGAAAATGCAATTTCTCCTTGATACTCATACATTCATATGGTACGCCGAAGGTAGCAAACAATTATCCGATCAGGTTAAGCAGATAATTTCCGGGCCGGATCTATGTTATATAAGTATTGCAACCATCTGGGAAATAGCTATTAAAACTTCACTTGGGAAACTTAGCCTGCCAAATAAAATAGAATCTTTTGTGGAAGAAAGAATTTCAGGTGCTGGATTACAGGTTATTAAGTCTCGAATTGAGACACATATTTCTTCTTCAAAATTTACCTTATTATCATCGTGATCCATTTGACCGTATATTGATCGCCCAATCTAAAGCGGAGAATCTTACCATCCTGAGTGTAGATAAGATTCTGGATCAATATGAGATAAGTCGTATTTGGTAGCTTTTCCGGGAAACAGTTTATTCAACCTCATGAAATTCGGCAAACTCCCAGATATATCGCATGTAAATTTCGATTTGCCCACTGACAGCAGCGCCGGACAATTTCTTCCCGGCCTGAAGTCAAAACATTTTCAGGCATTTGTCGGCTGCCCCATGTGGGGCAATAAATCCTGGACAGGCAAACTCTACCCCCCTGGTGCAAAACCCGGTGATTACCTCCGGTATTATTCTCAGTCCTTCAATACGATCGAACTCAACTCCACCCACTACAGGGTGCCATCTCACGAAATCGCGCGCCGCTGGGCCGAAATGGCGGCCCCGGGTTTTGTTTTCTGCCCCAAAGTGCCGCAGACGATTTCCCACTACCGCAAATTGATCAACTGCGCCGATGAAATCAATTTATTTGCGGATACCGTAGCACTTTTTGAAGAGAAAATTGGCTGTGCGTTCGTTCAGCTTCACGACTCTTTCAGTCCCAACCTGTTTTCCCACCTGCGCAGTTTCGTTGAGAATTTCCCGTCCTTTCTTCCGCTGGCCATTGAGTTTCGCCATCCGGAATGGTTTGAATCGCATCGCCTGATACCGGAAGCGGAAGCCTTGTTGCAGCAATACGCGATTTCTACGGTGATTACCGATGTGGCAGGCAGGCGCGATGTGCTGCACCAGTCGCTCACAACTACGACGGCGATGATTCGTTTTGTCGGCAACGGGCTAGTACCCTCCGATTACGTTCGCGCCGATGCATGGATCGACCGTATCGCAGCCTGGGTGGATCGCGGACTGGAAAAACTCTACTTATTTGTCCATGAGCCTGACGATGCCTTTGCCCCTGAAATGGGTACTTATATTATCCAAAAGCTCAATTCACAGTTTCATCTCAATCTGCGAACACCCGGAATCCCCGAAGAACCAGGCCGCCAAATGACACTGTTTTAGGATTAATCAAGAAAACTTCCCATGGACAAAAGCCAAAAAGCCGTCGCCGTTTTTGATAAACTGGCAGAATTGTATCAGAATAAATTTATGGATCAGTCCGGGTTTATAGACACATTTGAGCTGTTTTGTAAATCTATTCCTCAACCACATGCACGAATCCTTGAAATCGCCTGCGGCCCCGGAAATATTACCCGCTACCTGCTAAATATGCGCCCCGATTTTCAGATTCTCGGTATAGACCTTGCCCCCCGCATGGTCGCCCTTGCGAAGACCAACAACCCCACCGCCCAATTTGAGGTAATGGACGCGAGAGGTATAAACCAGCTCCCGGGTAAGTTTGATGGAATCCTTTGCGGTTTTGGCCTGCCTTATCTCTCACGGGAAGAAGCTATTCAACTGATTCGCCATTCAGCTGACCTGCTGAACAATTCCGGCATTATTTATCTGAGTACCATGGAGGACGATTACAGCAAATCGGGATTGAGAAAAGGGAGTTCGGGCGACGAAATATATATGCATTATCACCAGGCCGATTATCTGACGACAGCCCTGGAGGAAAACGGATTTCAAATCCTGAGCATCCAGCGAAAAGACTATCCGGAACAAAATGGAGACGTGACGACGGATTTGGTAATTATAGGATGTCTAATCAAATTTTGAAAAATAATGAGTAATCCAAAATACGAATGGGAGGATGGCGTTATCGGGTCTGGGTCAGGACTGATTAACCCAAACAGTGAGGATTTTCAGATTTTAAGGGAACGAATAGAAAACTATTCTTCTCAGATGTCTTCTGAGGAAAAAATGCAAATTAATATATCAGGAGTAAAATATCGGATGGAAACCTATCTTGATGAAAATCCTCCGGAAGAAATTATTCCCGTTGGTAAATTCCTTAAAACGTTAATTGAAGTAATTGGGGTATCGAATAAGGATTTTGCTGATTATATTGGCCTGAATAGTTCTAACCTAAGTGCAATTTTTAGTGGTGTCAGAAGGCTCAATTTTGATTTGGCCCTAAAACTGGGAAATATTTTTGATATAGACCCTTCTCTATGGTTGAGCATCCAGAGTAAAGGTGATCTTTGGGCGATTAAGCAGGGAAATTCTTCAGGATATGAGCGTTACAGATTAACTGACCTACTAAAGAACGCCGGCTAGTAATTGATCTCCCGAAAATCCGAAGGTTTCTACTCGTCACTCCGCTCTCCCGACCATAAACCGCAGCGGCCCTGCCGCGTTGATCACGGGCAGAATCTGCTCTGCCGTGAAGGGAACCCGCACCACTCCGGCTGAAAAAGGCCCGTTTTCTCCGGGGTTAAAATGAAAGACAATGCCGTCACTATAGATTTCAATATTGTTATCTTCCGCGAGCCCCTCAAAAGTGAGCCCCACTTCGTGCCCTGCATAAGTCGCGAGATATTCTCTGATGGAATTATTGAAATAGGTTTCATAGTCTCCGGCAAATAAATCATTCAGATGAACCGGATTCCCTGTTTTCAGACTGATATTCCGGGTTTGCGAATGGCGAATGACTTTGCCGGTTTCTCCTGCCTGTTCGGCCTTGTGAAGCGATATGCTGAGCAGTTCAGCCGAAAGACTGTGTACCGTAAACGAATGGATAACAGACGATCCTGGTCCGCCTGCCATGCATGTTTCCAGTTCGGCTGCCCGGCTGGCAACGGGGGCGGGCTTAAACTGCTCATTGAGTACGCGCAAAAGGGGCGCAGGCAATCCCGAAAATACCGGATAAACGTAAGTGATTTTGCACGATTTTTCGGGTGTTTCCATTACCGTCGTGCGGTGCTCCATGATAACTTCCTTTGATTTCCCGTCTGTTTCTGTAAAATAGAAAGCGGCGGTTTCGGGGTGAATGGAAAATGGGATTCGGCGATTACCTTTTGTATTGATCCATTCTCCTCCCAACTGCTGTTTTTCATCCCATTCGCCCTGAAAAGCACCGTCTGGAATTCCTTCCTCCGAAATGGTCTTCAGGGTAATTCGCGGATCAGCCTCGCGGGAAAGTTCTGCGGAAAAAGAAACTGCTTCCGCCCCCACGGTATAACTGCCGGAAATAAGGGTTCCGTTTACCTCCCAGGTCATTTCCATTTCCTGCTCCCCGAGGTTTCCTTTGAATACAATTTTCTGCTCATAGCCGGGTGAAGGTGAAGCGCCTCCATCCAGTGTTTCGGGTATGACCGATAGGGAAGATGAAACCGAAGCCGCAGATTCCGCCGGGTTTTTACCACAGGAAAGAAGGAGGATACAGGCAGAAAAGAAAATCGCAAAATAAGATTTCATTGCGTTGTTGTTAGGCCGGAGGATAATTGAGAATAAACATATTGGTTTTTCGCTCAGCACCGATCGTTGTAGCCGGGCCGTGTCCGCAGTGTACGGTAACTGCATCGTCAAGGGTGAGAAATTTGTCGTATATCGTTTTCATTAGTTGCGGAAAGGAGCCTCCGGGAAGGTCAGTACGACCGATGCTTCCCTGAAACAGCACGTCGCCCGAAAATATATTGGCCGATGGCCGGTGGAGAAAACTGATATGCCCGGCAGAATGCCCCGGAGTGAAAAGCACTTCCAGTTCAGTATTGCCAAATGTGATGATATCGCCTTCCTCCACAAAACGATCAGGTGCAGGGGATGGGTGCGCATACAGCCCCATCGTAGCGCCATAAGCCTGAGTACTTTCGAGTTCGGGTACAACCAGCCGGTGCGTAACAAAATCGGGCTTCCAGGTTTCTTTTACAAAATAATTTCCCAGCATGTGATCAATATGGCCGTGAGTATTGAGCAGAAGTTTGACACTGAGCTTGTGATTGTCTATATACGAAAAAAGCATTTTCTGCTCAGATTGCGAATAACATCCCGGATCGATGATTACGCAGGCTCCGGAGCTGTCTGAGACGACAAAAGTGTTTTCCTGAAAGGGGTTAAAAACAAAAGTCTGAATGGAAATCATAGGTATTACGGAAAAGGTTGGGGTGACGGGCTGTAAAATTACTACGAAAATCCTAACTTGGGGCAAAATACTGCAACGGACTTTGCTCTTTATCCTTATAGGAACATAGACATGAAAAAGATTGTTTTTCTCCTGCTTGGGTTGGGATTTTTCTCGCAAAATGTATTTGCCCAGACCGAACCAAAGTTTGAAAATCTTGGCAAAGGCGTGAATTCCGCCTACGATGACCTGGCACCGGTAGTTACACCTGACGGTAAGGCATTGTTTTTTACCCGGAAAAATCACCCCGACAACCAGTTTGGGCTTAATGGTACCGAGGATACCTGGGTTTCGCGTTACGACCCCAAAACCAAATCCTGGCTCCCTGCCACCAATCTGGGCAAGTCATTCAACACCCAGCGGGTAAATGGAATCCAGTCGATCAGCCCCGACGGAAACACGATTTTTATTTTTGGGGCCTATGAAAACGGCGCCTATAAAGGGCTGGGATTTTCCACCCGCGAGCGCGAAGCCGAAGGATGGAGTAAACCGGCAGAAGTCAAAGTTGATGGCCTTACCGATATGGTAAAAGGAATTTTCCTCGGAGCCTACATGGCCAACAATGGCAAGGTCATGATTCTCTACTTCTCCGAAGTTCCCGGCAGCCGCTCCAATGACCTGTATGTGAGTTTTCAACTCGACAACGGCTCCTGGAGCCGCCCCAAAAACCTCGGTACCTCGGTCAACAGCCCGGGAAGTGATGCCTCTCCCTTCATCGCCGCCGACAACAAAACCCTGTACTTCGCCAGCGACCGCGAAGGCGGACTGGGAAGCTTCGACATCTACGTCACCCGCCGCCTCGATGATACCTGGCTCAACTGGTCCAAACCCGAAAACCTGGGCCCGACCGTCAATACCTCCGGCTTTGAAGCTAATTACTCTATTCCTGCTTCAGGAGATTATGCCTATATCGCCACAGAAAAAAACGCTGTCGGCAGAAGTGATATCGCACGTATCAAGCTCGACCAGAGCCTGAGACCAGACCCCGTGGCACTGGTGTTTGGTACAGTTACCATCGCAGAAACGAATGTACCCATCGGCGCAAATCTGAGCATAGTGGCCATGCCTGATTACACCCGGGAAGGCAGCGTCAGGGCGTTTTCTGCAAATGGAAAATACCAGGCAACCATGCCCGTCGGCAAGTCATTCCTCCTCATCGCCTCAAAGGCCGGATTTATCTCTGACACAGCTACCATCGACCTTGCCAAAGTATCGGCATACAAAGAAATCAAACAGGATTTCTCCCTGAAGCAGGAAGAGAAAAAAATCGAAGTGGTTGATGCCGCTGGCGAACTCGATACCCGCCTTTCGACTGTTTATTTTGAAACAGGGAAAATTGATATTACACCCGAAGCCCGCCGCGAGCTGGATCGTGTGTTTATTATTCTTTCCGAAAACCCTGACCTTATGCTGGTAATTGAAGGGAATGCAGATATTGTGGGAACTTTTGACGACAACTGGCAGCTTTCAGAATACCGCGCCCGCCAGGTCAGGGCTTATCTGATCGCAAAGGGAATTTCTCCCTCCCGCCTGAAGACATTGTATTTTGGCAATACGAATGCAGCCGCACCCAATCGCTCCGAAGAAGGACGGAAACTCAACCGAAGAGTGGATATCCGCATCTGGGTTGAGCAATTTTAGTTATGCGCACCTCCCTTGTTCCTGTTGTGGGAGGCCTGGCGAGGCCCTTTTCGTTATACCTGCTGTTAAGTCTTAGCAGGCAGCCATTGCTTTTGCCCGTATATCACCTTTCTTCCGATGAACCGCTGCCTCATATCCGGCATATATATCCGATCCGAAATGCCCGCCTTTTCAGGGAGGATATGGATTTTTTTCTGCGACATTACGAGCCGGTCGATATCCCCCGGCTGATAGCGCACGTTTCGGGAGAAAATCCGATTCGAAAGCCGTCATTTTTTCTGTCTTTTGACGACGGACTCAGGGAAATTTACGATGTAGTTGCGCCCATTCTCAGGGAAAAAGGAATACCCGCAGCTTTTTTTATCAATTCGGATTTTGTGGACAATCGCGGGTTGTTTTTCCGGTATAAGGCAAGCCTGCTTGCCGATACTGTGAATGATCCCGCCCGGGCTGCTGCATTTATGCAGGTAAAGTACGATGAACAGCATATTCTCGATGAAGCGGCCCAAAGGCTGGAAATTGATTTTGACCAATTTCTCAACACGCAAAAACCATATCTCAGCACAGAACAGATTCGCAGCCTTATCCATGACGGATTTACGATCGGTGCACATAGCGCTGACCATCCCGAATACCGGTTTATCCCCCTTGAAGCCCAACTCGGTCAGACGAGCAAAAGCCTGGCCTGCCTTCGCGAAAGTTTTAGCCTGAAGGAGAATATTTTTGCCTTTCCGTTTACGGATTTTGGGGTAGGGAGGAAGTTTTTCGAAGAAATTTACTCCAAAGACAATGTATCGCTTTCCTTTGGTTGTGCAGGGTTGAAAACAGATATTTTCCCGCAACACCTTCAACGTCTGCCCATGGAAGGCACTCTGCTTCCGGCACAAAAAATCGTGAAGGCAGAATATTTATACTATCTGGCCAAAATGCCTATGGGCAAAAACCGGATAATAAGATATTGACAGTTTTCTTTATCTTCACGGCTAAAGTTTGGTTATGGAATTCCGGGAACTTACACCTGCGGGCCTTGCGGCCTTCATCGATTCGGAAGAATACCGGCAGATGCCCGTTGTTCCTGTCAGTCCGCACCGGGCATTGTCTCACATCCAAAACCCGAGAGCCGAACCCGACGATCTTATCCTGCTGCTGGCGTATGAAGACGAAAAAATGGTGGGGTATCTGGGCGTGCTGGCCGACAGGCTGTATATCAGAGGTCAGGCGAGAAAAGCCGGATGGCTGAGTTGTATGTGGGTTGATCCGGATCAAAGAGGAAAGGGCATCGCCAAAAAACTATTAAATCAGGTGCTTGATGCCTGGGGGCAGCGCATACTGGTAACAGAATTTACCCACGCGGCAAAAGGTCTTTACGATGTGTCAGGGGTGTTTGATGATCTGAAAAAAGTGGAGGGAATCAGAGCCTACCTGCGGTTTCCGCTGGCAGAGGTGATTCCACGGAAAATTCCATCTTTAAAATTTCTCAGGCCGTTTTTCTCCGGGGCAGATGGATTGCTCAATGCGCTGGTGGCCTTTCGGTGGTGGTTTGGGGCAGGGAAACCTGCTCTCGACTGGGAGGTGATTGGCGAAATTGATGAAAATATCGCGGCTTTTATTGAATTGCGGCAGGAGCAGCAACTGATGCGTCGGAATGCCGGAGACTTAAACTGGATGATTCGTTATCCCTGGCTGATCGGTGGGGTAGGGGAAGACCGCAACAGCCGCCGGTATCATTTTTCGGCAACTGAAAAGCGATTCGAAGTGATCAACCTCAGGCTTACAGATAAAGGCGGGAATACCACCGGATACTTAATGATGACTGTGAGGGGGAATAATATGAAAATTCCCTACCTATATGCCGATGACAAGCTGATACCGGAAGTGGGAAAACTCATTGTCTGGCTGATGAAAGACAAAGGCCTGCGCATTCTGACTGTGTTTCACCCTGCGCTGGTGCGCTATTTTCGCGAACACAAATCTCCGTTTCTGCATATCCGAAAGGCGCGGCGCCATTATATTATTTCAAAAATATTTGGCCCCGTAGATTCTGAAGAAGTCGAAATTCAGGACGGCGATGCGGATTGCGGATTTACTTGAAAAAGATTCCTATGAACCTGTTTGCTGAAATATCGGGGAAAACATACCGCGTGGATATGCACGCAGCGGATATTTCCATTCCCCTCGATTTTTATGGCTCCCAACCCAATACCTACGGCCTTCCCGTGGCTTCCTCCGCGCCTTTTGAAGGCGGGGGATTTGTGGGCGATGTGCGCCGCGGAGGTAGCTGCAACTTTGAAACAGTTACCCTTACCGCCCATTGCAATGGAACGCATACAGAATGTGTCGGGCATATTACCGAAGCGCGGATTTCTGTTCACCAAAGACTGGAAGATACATTCATCCCGGCTACACTGATTTCGGTTTTTCCTGAACGGGCGGTGAAAAGCCAGGACACCTATCGCCCGCAGTTTAACGCTGATGACCTGGTGATTACCCGAAACAGCATGGCAGAAGCACTGGCGCATGCCAACCGGTCGTTTCTGGATGCGCTGATTATCCGCACACTGCCCAATGAGGAAAGCAAAAAAAGCAGAGATTATATGAAGAAGGCACCGCCTTTTTTTTCGATAGAAGCGATGGAGATGATCCGGAGTTATGGTGTAAGGCATTTGCTGATAGATATGCCTTCAGTGGATCGGCTTTTTGATGAGGGAATACTGGTTGCCCATCATATTTTCTGGGAAGCGGAAACACCGCACGGAGAGCCGGGGAATGCAGAAAGCCGGACGCGAACCATTACAGAGATGATCTATGTGTCAGATAACATTTCTGACGGCAGTTACCTCCTCAACTTACAGATTGCGCCTTTCGTAAGTGATGCTTCTCCAAGTCGTCCGAGGCTGTTTTCTGTGTACCGGGAATAGGCTCGATCAGAGATTATCCATTTCCTTCCTGACTTTGGCGGGGAGGCTTGCGACAATCAGGTCGTAGGAGTGATCGATAAGGGAAATAATCAGTTCGTTGGTCAGATTGTCCACCAGAGAGACCGTATTCCAGTGTTGTTTGTTCATGTGATAGCCGGGAAAAACGGCTTCGGGATAACGTTCGCGCAGCTCAATGGCGTATTCGGGCGCGCATTTGAGGTTGACGGTGGTGGGGTTGCTGAAGCTGGTGATGGCAAAAATTTTGCCCATAACCTTAAACACCAGTGTGTCTTCTCCAAATGGAAAGGTTTCTTCGACGCCTTTGCGGGAGAGACAATAATCGCGGAGAGATTCGATATTCATCAGGTTCCGATAGATGAAGGCACTTCCCGGGTTACTGCATTGGGATCGAGGCGCATCTTGTCTGAATTGAGGATGATTTTGCCCACCTGGTCATTTTCAAGATTGTGAAAAGGAACTTTGTGTTCGTCAAAATATTCCTCCTTGAGCAACAACGCACCGTTGATTTCGACAGTCAGATCCTGGGATTCTGCCGGTAAATTATGCCTGACAAATATATGATTCAAATAGGTGATTTTGATATCCACCTTACTTTCTTTTACTTTTTCCGGAGGAATATATACGATAAAGCTACCGTCTTTGGCTGTCTGCTGGGTTGCCAGTACCTTATCTCCTGATCTGACGATAATATTGGCCTGCCTGAGCGGTTTTCGCGAAGATTGTTCGACAATATTACCTGAAATCCGGATCATACATCCTCCGGGGCATTCGTCAGAAGCCCGGAGATCAACAGGCGGCACCAGGGAAAAAACCGCCAGGAAAAAAATGGTTAAGGAGAATCGGGTGTATAGATTTTGCATATCGCCGCAGGTAAAAGTCAGACAGAAAGTGCATTCTTCAGTTACTCTCCCTCACAGGGAAAAGTTACATGAAAGACAGTTTCCTTCTGCCAGATGACGCAAAATCCGTGTAAAAATACCGAATTTAGCATTTTTCACCTATCCGGGAATCACATCGTGGTCGGCGATAATCCGCACGTTTTCTCCTTCCGATTTTGCCATAATTGCTGTCAGCGACAGATCACCAAAGATATTGACTACCGTACGGCACATATCGAGGATTCGGTCAAGCCCGAAAATCAGTGCAATTCCCGATTCGGGGATACCGGCTGTACTGAGCACAAGGGCAAGAGTAATCATTCCCGCACCAGGTACACCAGCGGCTCCCACAGAAGCCATCGTGGCGGTCAGGATAATAGTCAACTGCGCGGCGAGGTCGAGGTGAATGTCAAATACCTGGGCAATAAAAATCGCTGCCACCGCCTGATAAATGGCCGTGCCATCCATGTTGATTGTCGCACCAAGGGGAAGCACAAAGCTCGTAATCTGTCGTGAAACACCCAGATTGGACTCCGCAACGTTCATGCTGATGGGCAGTGTCGCACTGCTCGAACTGGTACTGAAGGCCATGACAATGGCTTCCTTGATAGCCATAATAAACTTAAACGGGCTGAGTTTTACGTAGAAGCGAATAAAACTGAAGTGTACGATTGCGATATGGAGCACAAGTCCCAGCAATACCGCGACGGCATATTTGGCGAGAAGGAGCAGAATATCAAGTCCGAGACTCGAAACGACGTTGAGCATGAGGGCAAACACGCCGTAAGGCGCGGTTTCCATGGCAAGGGTAACCATTTTGATAATGGCGTCATTGAGTCCGTCAAAAGCATTGATCAGCGGCTGGGCCTTTTCTGCGGCGATCAGTGTGATGCAGATTCCGAGAAATAATGCAAAAAATATTACACCCAGCATATCACCCTGCGCGAGCGCCTGAAAAGGGTTGGTGGGAACCATTCCTGTGAGCAGGCTGACAATCTTTTCGAAGGTACTGGTCTCTTTTAACGCCTGGGTTGCCTCTACATTTATCTGGGAAGTGGCGGCGGCCTCATATTGAGAGACCAGGGCTTCTTTTTTTTCAGGAGCCATTCCCTTCCCGGGTTGAATCACGTCCGAAACGATCAGACCAATCCCCGCTCCGGCAGCGGTAGTAAACATAAAAAACACAAAAGCCTTGATCCCCATCTTTCCGACTTTGCGGATATCACCGAGCCCGGCAGAGCCGAGCACCAGCGAGACCAGCACCAGCGGGACGACGAGCATTTTTACCAGCCGGATAAAAACCGTTCCCATCCAGTCGGTATAAAGGGTAAAATCCTGCCAGCCCAGAAGGTTGTAAATATAGCCGATCGCTATACCGGCAACCATTCCGATAAGAATTTTTGTGTAGAGTTTCATCGTATTTTGGGTGAATATATGCGGAAATATAACGGTTATCAGTTGGAATGGAAAACAAGACCTTTCCTTTCTGTGCACGAATTTTGCTTATTATTCGGGTAAGATTAACCTATCTGGCTGGAATTCAGACGGATTGAGTAAGGTTTTTTACCGGTTCAGAAAAAAAAACGCCTATTCAATTTACGTTTTCACTTAATTTGAGAACTAATTTTGTCGAATTTACTATTTCCTCTAAAGGTTAATTACACACAGTCCACAAAAATTTATGAATGCAAGAACCATTACTTTCCTGCTCTACTTGGTTTTCGCTACAATCTCTTGTGCTTTCGGTCAAAGAACCCATGCGCTCTCTGTCGGGCTGGGGACTATTTATTATTACGGTGACCTTACCGATAATTTTAATAACTCCCTCCTCAAGCCTGCGGTAAGTCTGAGTTACAGCAAGTACATCGTACAGCAACTCAGCTTCAGGGTGAATATGACAATGGGACAGATCGGCGCGTATGACAACGTCGCTTTTGACCGATCCAGAGTGCTGCGCAACCTCCACTTTAAAAGCAATCTGTATGAGTTGAGCGGAAACATCGTTTACGAGTTTCTGCCTGACAAAAACTTTGGAAATGCATGGCAGGGCAAACCACACTGGAGCCCTTACATTTTCGGCGGTATTGCTTTTTTCCGCTTTAATCCCAAAGCGATACTCAACAATCAGTGGTACGAGCTTCAGCCCCTGGGTACCGAAGGTCAGTTTATTCCCGGGAATGCCGGCCCTTATTCGCTGGTTCAGGCAAGTGTACCTGTCGGACTTGGTGCCAGTGTGCGTATATCCGAGAGAGCCGGCATCAATTTTGAAATTGGCTACCGCACTACCTTCACCGATTATCTCGATGACATCAGTACGGTTTATCCCGATTTTGAAGCACTGGCAGAAGTCAGCGGACCTCTGGCCGTAGAACTGTCGGAGCGTTCGGTCGGAAATATTTTCAGACCCGGCGAAAAACGCGGTAACTCTGACGCCAACGATAGTTACTTCTTTACGATGGTTTCAGTAACTTATTACCTGAGCCGTTACGCTTCCAGAGACAACAATTGATAATCTGAGTTTTTCTTTCAGATAAATACCGGGAGGAAGAAGAAATTTTTCCTCCCGGTATATTTTATTTATCCACCTCTATCCGCAACTCCTCCGAAGCATCTGCCGAAAATCGCACCAGATACAGATTGGACCACTCCGTATAGATAGCTGCCTCATACCAGGTTTTGCCTCTGGTCGCGATAAAATGTTTTTCATCAGGTGCAATCGTAAGGTGAGTATAATGTTGGGAGAGACAAGGTGTACTTACAATCACTTCGGTATGGCCGGTGGAGACATCGGTCTGAAATATCCCTTTTCTGCAGGTCCACAGCAGCTTTTGATCGTTGTCCCGCCACTCTATCGTGGAAATTGTTGTCCCGACTTCGCTTATGTGTAGTTTGGCTAATTCTGAAATTTTGCCGGTTTCGAAATCGTAGATTTTCAGATATATATTATCGCCAAACTGTGGGGCATGTACCAATCGTTTTCCATCAGAAGAAGGCGATTGTCTTTCTCCGCGAATAGGTAAGGTATCAACTTTTCCATCCAGATCTCTGATGAACCACTTGTTGTCATTGTGTTTCTGTCGATAATAAATAAACTGATCCCCACCCCCCAGCCAACGGGGTGTATAGTTTGCGTACTGGTTGGTTATCTGCTGAAGACTATCTCCGTTATCTTTGATTTTCCAGATCTGATAGTCTGTCCGGTGAAATAAAATCCACCCCTTTTTGCTCCAGTCATTGGGATAAAGCATAACATCGGTGGCCAGGCGCAGGTTTTCTCCGGTGCAGAGATTAAATTTCCACAATTCTCCCCCCAGTTTGCCGGAAAAAATAAGGGTATAGATTATTTCGTCAGGGTTGCGGGGATTGTACCGGGGACTATACCACAGAAGCGAATCGGTGCGAAGATAAAACAGGCAACAGTTTCGCAGTGAATCGGAAAGATCGGCACAGGAGTCAGGGGGCGCAGGTGAAAAAACCTCCGGGTTGCAGGGATCGGGAAGCGGAAGCGGGATAGGATCTTTTCTGCATGCAATCCAAAGCATACTCCATACGATGAGTATGGGCAATAGGAGGGTATAAGGTTTTTTCATGGGTTAATGTATCAGATATGCTTATAGTGTCAAACTATAGAAAAAATATCAGCATTCAAACATGAATGCCCGAATACATGTAACCCCCTGCTCTAATTGCAGATTAAATTAATCCTCCAACACCTGGCGCCAGTCCAGGTGTTTTTTTATGTAACCCTGTACCTCTGAAAGGGGAATCCTCACCTGTTCCATACTGTCGCGCTCGCGAATGGTGACCGAATGGTCTTCTTTGGTTTCATAATCTACCGTAATACAGAAGGGCGTGCCGATCGCATCGTGCCTGCGGTAGCGTTTTCCAATCGCGTCTTTTTCGTCGTACATGACATTGTAGTCGTACTTCAAGCCGGAGATAATCTCCCGGGCGATTTCCGGAAGTCCGTCTTTCCTCACGAGCGGGAAAACGGCTGCTTTATAAGGCGCCAGTAGCGGGTGGAAACGCAGGACTTTTCTGACTTCCATCGTGCCTTGTGCACTCGGAACTTCTTCTTCGTCATAGGCATTGCTCAGATGCGCGAGGAAGGTGCGGTCGAGCCCTACGGCTGTCTCCACCACATAAGGCACAAAAGATTCATTGGTTTCCGGATCGAAATACTGGAGTTTTTTGCCCGAATATTCCTGATGCTGGCTGAGGTCAAAATCGGTGCGGGAGTGAATGCCTTCCAGTTCTTTGATACCAAAAGGAAAGCGGAACTGTATGTCCTCCGCCGCATCGGCGTAGTGTGCGAGTTTTTCGTGTACGTGGAAACGCAGGCGGTCGGGAGCAAGCCCCAGCGCCTTGTGCCAGCGTGCGCGTTTTTCTTTCCAGTACTCAAACCATTCCTGCTGTGTGCCGGGCTTGATAAAAAACTGCATTTCCATCTGCTCAAACTCGCGCATACGGAAGATAAACTGCCGGGCTACAATCTCATTCCGGAAAGCTTTCCCGATCTGGGCAATGCCAAAGGGGAGTTTCATCCGGTTGGTTTTCTGCACGTTGAGGTAGTTGACATAAGTGCCCTGTGCAGTTTCGGGGCGGAAATATATATCCATCGCACCTTCGGCGGTAGCGCCGAGCTGTGCTTTAAACATCAGGTTAAACTGCCTTACCTCCGACCAGTTTTTGGAACCGGATTCGGGACAGGCGATCTCGTAGTCAATGATAATATTGCGCAGGTTTTCGAGGTTGTCGGAGTTTAATGCTTCCTCCAGCCTTTTCTGGATTTCCTGTGCTTTCTGGGCATTGCGGTTTTTTTGCAGGTAATCATTAAACTCGGGTCCTCCCTGTGCCCAGCCTTCTTTTTCTGCGCGCTTCTCCGTGTCTTTCAGCGCTTTGTCCTCATACTTCTGAATATGCTCTTCGATCAGTACATCGGCGCGGTAGCGTTTTTTGGAGTCTTTGTTATCGATGAGCGGGTCGTTGAATGCGTCCACATGCCCCGACGCTTTCCAAACCGTAGGATGCATGAGAATGGCGGAATCAAGTCCGACAATATTTTCGTGCATCTGAATCATGGCCTTCCACCAGGCGGTTTTGATGTTCATTTTCAGCTCCACCCCGTTCTGTCCGTAATCATAAACGGCATTCAGCCCATCGTAAATCTCACTGGAGGGAAAAATGAAGCCATATTCCTTGGCGTGGGAAATGATTTTTGGAAAAATTTCGTCGTAATTCATGGGTTAATTAGTTAAAAACTGACGACTAAAGACCTGCTAACCGGCTTTTCGCGGCGCAAGTTAAGGATTTCTGCAAAAAAGGGACTACAATTTTGCAGTCCCTTCTCTGGAATCCATATAAAATTGAATTTTTTACCGCATAATGACCATTTTCCCAAAGCCGTTGTTGAAATACTGACTGGTGTTTTGGTCATTGAGTTCCAGACTCTGGGTAGGCATACGGGTTACGACCCGGTACAGGTAAACGCCGTTGGCAAGCCGGTCGCCGTATTCGTCAGTACCATCCCAGGCATAGCTGGTGATATTTCTGCCTATATGCACATCGCCCATTGCGAGAAGATCGATCACTTTTATCTGTTTGCCGCTGATGGTATAGATATGAATCTGGAAAAGATCGGGAAGTTCCATTCCCGTCAGGGTAAACACAAACCGCGTACTGCTCGAAAACGGGTTGGGATAATTGAGCACATTTGTAATGGTGCTTTTCGATTCTACCCTGAACCTGATTTCGTAAAAATTTTCTCCCTTGCCCGAAGCATTTCCCCGCTCGTCGCGGCCCTGCACTTTCAGCGTGTAGTCTCCGTCTTCCAGTGGGGTTTCTTTTCCGGGGTAAAAATAGAGGCGGGCCTTGTTTTCGGGCAACTGCCCCGGCTGCCAGGTGATACGGGAATCGGTGCTGATAAATATCCGCTCAAAATCGGTCGAAGGTGTGATTCCCTTTTTGAAATACAATTCGAATGTGTTGGAGTCGGTCAGTGCCTGAAAGCGGTTTTCGTCGTTGACTTCTATCAGGATTTCGGGTCTGGGCGAAATAATATCTCCGTCGATAATATGTTTTCCATCTACTGTCACATCCAGTATCGGATTAATCCTGTCAACCAGCACGTAGAATGATTGTACATACACGTTGTTGAACAAATGCTGCTCCGGCTGATCTCCGTCGGGGTTTAATTCCACAATCAGGTTTACATTGCCCTCCAGATTCATTCCCATCGTATTAAATCCGTATTCAAACTCTACGGTAGGGCCATTGGCAAGGAGTGGGGCGATACGCATGCTGTCGAGTACGATCCGGGTGCGGTCATTCCGGTCCACAAAAAATTTGACCTTCACACTGTCCATATCGTAGTCAGATATGTTTTTGGCGCCCATATGGATAAACACATCCTGTCCTTCGACAACTGTGTCTGAGCGGAAAACGAAATTGGCCTCGGGATCTACCACTGCATCGGGTGTGGGGACAAAAAGCACATGCCAGTTGTCGAGTTGCGGTGCGGTGGCATTGGCGGTATCCTGCAGGTGAGCGGTCAGTCTGAGAAACTGAAATTCACGTGCGTTGATATCGGAGATATCCAGTGTTTTGGCGCTGATATTTTCGTAAAACAGGGTATCCGTTCCGTTAAATCTTTCTCCGTAAACAGACAATTCGGTTTTTTCCTGAACGATGGGGTCGGTCGAATACCATTTCCAGAATATATCCTCCCACGAACTGGCCGGGCCGATGCGGGTCGATAAAATATCGCCCTGCTGATAATTGGCAAGGAAGACGTTGTTGATGAGATATTTGTCTCCGGAGTTGGGCTGGAAAATTTCAGTAGCAGAGTTGGGATAACCTTTCCGGCCCATAATCATAAATGCGTCTCCCTCTTTGAGGAGTCTGATATTTTCGGAGGCGCCGATTTCTTTCAGGGCGAGAAACACATCCTCAGACCACTGGGGTACATGGGGATTAAAATTGCTTCCAACAATAAAGTAGTCGCCTGCCTGTGTGTTGAGGATGGCATTGCGCAAAAGGTGCATTTCAGCAGGTGCGATGGCCGAGCCAAAGGAGCCGTAGTACTGGTTGGAAAATTTGGGTTTCAGGGACAACTGATCGAGTACAACAAAAACTACTCCGTCGCCACTGAATCCGTTGAGAACCACATCCGCCACAAGGTTTCCATTGCGGGAATAGGCAAAGCCGCCATTTTTGCGGGTGATAAATTCATATTCCACCCCAAAGTTTTCAAACCGCCATTCTTCCTGAATCTGATCGAGCACCACGTCCCGGGTCTCATCCTTTGTAAACTGTTCCAGTCGCGATTGTGCCCATCCGGTGCGGTTCTGGATATATTTGAAAGAAGCAGTGCCCCAGGTTACCGGAGTAACATTGGTGAGGCGCACCCGCCAGAAATAGACCGTACTGTCTGTAAGTGTGAAAGGCAATTGCCATTCGACAAAGGTGGACTTTCCGGTTATTACCCCCGAATTCACTTTTGCGGGAGAGTTGAACGCAGCAGTGGTATCTATTTCAAACACATAACCTACGTCCTGATCCCGTGTCATAAAAAATGCCGAGGCCTGAAGAGCGATTTGATTTTCTCCGACAACAGCGTATTCTACCGGATAAAGGATTGCCGGAATATTGCCGGGCACGAGACGGTTGATATTTACCCGGTTATTGGTTTCAAAATATTCGTCAATAGAGTCTCTTGAATCCACAAAAACCTGAAACAGGTTTTGTCCTGTCATCTGGTTGCCTACAGGATTGTTGAGGGTAAATGAAAGGGTATCCCTGTACCGTACCAGTTCGTAATCGCGAACGGGGTGAAGGTAATCTTTCCCGTCAGGCAGGCGCTGAGTGACCGTAACTCGGAAGCTGTCATCGGTTGCCAGACCGTAGTTGCTGGTGATGATGTTGATCCGGAAGGAATCATCCTGCGCAGTGAAGTTGTCGGGGGTGAAATATATACTGGAGGAGTTGATTTCCAGGTCGGGCTTTACAGGGTGGTACAGTCTCACGGCGGGGTCGCCCTGCAGGTTCATCTGTTTGCCGTGGTTGCGGTATTGTACCCCGATCAGCGAGTCGGTATATACTGTCAGCGTGGTTCTGATAATATCACCAATGGCCATACCCATCATTTCATTGCTGTGATATTGGTAAAATATCCGCCCGTAGTCGCGGAGCGGATTAAGGTAACCGGCGCTTGAGTTTCCGATATAGGCAATGGATCCACGGTTGGGCTCTTTTACCCATCTTTCACCAAAACTTTCTTCATCTACTGTAAAGTCTCCGCCAAAACAGCCCATGGCGATCATAATGGGATACTTGCCAAAGTTGTTGTATTCAAACGGCTCTCTCACCGATACATCCTGAATGTTCTGGGTACTGTGCCCAAAAAAGTGTATCACCGAAACGCCACCGGAAATTTCATCGTGGTAAGAGGCTGTGGTAGGGTCAATGGTAATAGACGAACTGTTTTTCTGGAAGTAATGTGATTTTCCGCCGTAAGGAATATCGGAGAAAATATCGATCATATAATCGAAAGCAGAACTAATGGAATTCTGTTCTCCCAGAGTTCCGCCGCCACCCAGAAAGGTTCCTTCTTTCATCCAGGGTTGCCAGGAACTGTGTTCATACTCATTCACTTTGGCGAGGTATTCGAGCCCTTCTGCATCGTTGAATATATTCAGCCGCCCGATAGCCGCCTCAGGAGAGAGCGCAGGAGATTGCTGGTCAAAGTGGCTGATAAATTCATAGTCATCAGCCGGGTAGCCGAATGTAGGCGCAGCGGCTCGCCTTCATGCCCGCGGGTGATAAACTTGCCCTTTCCCCAAAGGAAAAAATACCGTGGTTTTACCGTCCAGTGATCGAGCGCATCTTTGCAGAAGCGTTTGAGTGCCCAGGGTGTGATGGTTCCATAGCTGTATTCGTCGTAAATTTCGTCGGTATAAACAATTTTGACCGAAACCGGATTCACGGTAGCCGTATCACGGTACTGTGCATAGGCCAGAGCAGATGCCGCCAACTGGCGGTTGGCGATGATGACAAATTCGGCTCCCTGTGCAGGATCGTAGAGTTTGTTGAACCGTGACGCTTCAATACGCGGTTTGCGCACCCCGGCATCGGTGGCGATAAAAACATCACGGGTATTGGGAAAACCCAGGAGAATAATATTTGCGGATTTGTTGCCCCCGCTGGTGGTGATAAGGCCTTTATGCCGGATATTATTGGCAAGGTCATAGGCATAGACCGTGTCTTTCCCTGCAAAGTTTTCCAGTTTAATATACGATTTGCTGGTTTTATTCCATCCAGTAATGCGGAGCGTCGAATCGCCGTTCATGTTGGGAAGGCGATCATAAGTGATAGCCGAAAAGCAGATATTGTTGTTGTCGGTATTGGCCCGGTTGGCCTGGTAGGTGAGATCGGTGATAGCGGTAAGCTGCCCCGGAGGGGTATAGTCCCGCTCATAGGTTTTGATATAGATGACGCTGGTATTGATTGCCGTGTCGAGAACCGGGGTAGTGCTGTTTCCGTTCATTTCGACCCTGAGAAGGTGCTGGGTGTTGGAACGGCCAAATACACGCATTGTCACTTTGACCGGGCTTCCTGTATTGGCGGCGGCAGGCGTAGCGACTTTTTCGGTATAGGGATCTCCGTAAGCAAATCCCGGCCCCACATAACCCTCTCCTGTCACGTAGTCGGAGTTGAGGGTATAGAAGGAATCATAAGGGCCGCCACCGCCTCTGACATATTCATTTCCACTTACGCCGTGGGTATATTCTTTCCAGGCAGTATATTTGAAATTGGGTTCGGGGGTAAGAAGGGAATAGGTAGGGTCAAATATGTTAAAGTATCTGTTGCCCGAAGGGGTATTGTCCCAGGTGAGGTAATACACCGATTCATCCGAAAATATGCTGATGCGTTTGTTGGGCTGTAGGTCGGGCTCGTGAATACCGGAGGTAGGGCTTCTGTACATAATGGAATCGATCTGCCCGTTGTTTCTTTTTCCGAAAAACTCAATGAAGAGAAGTTGTCCGCCCGATTTTTTGACAAACATGGGCACTTCTTTTCCTCTGTAGTAGAGCTTGAGATTGTCGGGATTCACCTGCGAAAGGTCAAAACCAGCGCCGGAAAGATCTGCCATAGTGGTCCGGTAGATTCCGTCGTTGTCCACTACCAGCCGGATGTAGGTGCGGTTGGGTGCAGATTTGTACCAGGTGTTTCCGTAGTCCAATTGTGCATAGCTGGTAGAAAAACCCAGGAGCAGGAATATGCAGAGTATAAAACGATTTCTCATTGTAAGCAGATTACTGAATGTGAAATTTCAGCGAAACAATATGGGTGTGAAGATTTTCAGAGAGGTTTCCAATGTTGGCGAGGGCATAGTCAATCTGAAAGTTTTTGAGCACAACGCCGATGCCCGCAGTAGGAAACAATCCTGTTGCTTCTTCCCCATTCTGATCTTTAATGTTTTGAAGGTTGTAAAACCCTCCGCGCAGGAAAGCTACTTTCCGGTACTGGCTGTTGAGATAGGCAAATTCCAGTCCGGCGCGAGGATCGATACTGATTCCGTTGGTGCTGAAAATAGCACTGCTTCGGTTTCCGTCAAAATAGACATCATTGTCAACCGCGACCAGCAGCGAAAGTTTACGTGCCAGTTTCAGGTCGTATCCCAGCCCCAGTCTTACCGACGGGCGGGTGAGTTCGAGTGAGTTGAGCGGTACTACGTTTCCGGTTTTGATAAAGTCATCTTCAAACGTTTCCGTGTTAAATGTCCAGGCATTAAACGTATTGGTAACGTCGGTGATCATGAGTCCGGCGCGAAAATTGCCTTTCTGGTAGCGGGCAGCGAGGTCAAGACCAAATCCCCATGCATTGGCAAACCGCCCGACCCCGCGGTAAATGATTTTCACATTTGTGCCGAGGCTCAGACCTTTGATACCGGAAGGTGACCAGGCATAGGAAAACAGCGCTGCAAAGTCGGTATTGGAAAAACTTTGTACCTTGTCGTAATTGATGGAGCCGTCGGGTTCGATGAGTTTGAGGGTATTGGGGATATCGTCAATACCGAGGCGAATGAGGGTTACCCCAAACCGCCGGTTGCCGGCTGAGTCCACCGGCAGGGTAAAGCCACCATAATTGTAGGTAGCAATATTGGCAAAATACGAGGCGTGCATCAGGGATACTTCGGGATAAAGGAGCGCGTCGCCGGAGGCGAGGCCTGCGGGATTCCAGTATCCGGCAGTGACGTCTTCTGCAACCGCAATTTGCGCATTCCCCATGCCGAAGGCACGGGCGCCAATGCCGATTTTCAGAAACTCATTGCTGTACTTGGGTGCCAGCGTCTGTGTGGCAGATGCAACAGGTTCAGTTTCCTGGCCAGAGGTGGAAGATAGGATTAAAAAGCAAGTAAATAAACTACAGAGGTTTCTCAGAAACATTCTCTTCATTCGGTTTGCCGTATCTCAGAAAATGAGGTATAGCCGGAGATCGAAGTTATCGGCAAAGTTTTAAAATTCAAATACCAAAAAAGTTCACCCTTAACATCATAACTCTTTTATCCACGATTCCATTCGCAGTAATTCTGATCCGGCGGCTAATGGGATAAACGAAAGGTTCGGGTGAATGGTATATCAATACGGCTGTAAAGCTAATGATTTTGCAGCAATTATTGTTACACTTTACACAGCTTCTCGTTGAGTTGCGAAAATGCCGGATAACAGCGAAGAGCTAGCCCGGCTTCATAAGTCTCCATCATGGCCAGAAACCGCGGCGACTGAATATAACTTATCTCAGCAATTCCCACACCCTGTACGATTCGCCTCAGTACATAAGCCACGTGTTCCGGATCTACATAAGAGGTAAGGTATTTTTTTGTGAAAAATTTGCGCAAAAACCCGTCATAAGACGGCATAGCCGTATGGGTAACCCATTCGGTAAGCCTGACTAGTTCCTGCACGGGATAGGATTCCAGATGGCGGTAAAAATCAGAAACAAGCGTATCATCATCCTGAATCAGGATTTTGTCCAGCAGAAGTTCAAAAAGAACATGCCCCACAAAAAAAGCACGCTTATATACGCCTTCCTTAAAATTGCGCTCAATCAGCCTCGCGATGATATGGGTCTCTTCGTAGAAAAATGGCGAGGTATGAAAAATTCTGTCTGCCTCAAAATGCCGCATGACCCCATTGTAAAAACTGATTTCCCCGGCGGTAGCTTCGTTTTCCATGATCAGCGGCATGCGGGATTCTTTCAAGCGTATATTCCGGTCAAAAACCGAAACCAGATCCGGTGTTGAGACACCAGCAAAGAACAAGCTGTCATTGACTTTTCGGTCTATGTAAAAATGCGATATAAAATTCATGGGTCGTAGTCCGCAGGAAAGTTCTGCCCCGCAAATATGCAAAAATATCAGGATTTTTAGCGGCTATGTTCCCGCTTTGATGCCGGGGCTTTGAATTTATCTATTAGTTTTCCCTATATTCACCCCCAATACTGCCATTTTTACGCAGCATAATTTATTAAAACTACTAAAACATCTTACCTACTAACTCAGAAATTTATGAGTCAGGCAACAACACTGGACAACTCCCATCCAAAAGGCCTATGGGTGCTTTTTGGTACAGAAATGTGGGAGCGATTTAACTTTTACGGAATGAGAGCACTGCTCTCTCTTTTTCTGGTAAATGCCCTTACCATGAAGGAATCAGATGCTTCCATCATTTATGGGGGATTTCTGGGACTGTGTTATCTCACCCCGCTGATCGGCGGGTACATTTCCGACAATTATCTGGGCAACCGCATCTGTATTATGCTCGGCGGTCTCATTATGGCGATTGGCCAGGGGTTTCTCTTTTGGAGTGCTTCTGTGTTTGATGGCAACCTTCCATTTGCAACCACCCTTACCTGGATTGCCCTGGGACTCATCATCATCGGGAATGGGTTTTTTAAGCCGAATATCTCTTCCATGGTAGGCTCTCTTTATCCCAAAGAGAGAAAAAGCATGCTCGACAGTGCGTTTACCATTTTTTATATGGGAATTAACCTCGGTGCCATCCTCGGTCAGTTTATCTGCCCGCTGCTCGGCGATGTAAAAATCGGCGATGTACGCGTACTTACTGCTTTCAAATGGGGTTATCTCGCCGCCTGTATCGCTATGCTGCTGGGCGTTGTGATTTTCTATCTCTTTAAAGACCGGTACATCGTTACTCCCGAAGGTCAGTCCATTGGTGGAAAACCCAAACAAACCGACGAAGTTCAAAATGAAGATGGCGAAGCCACCCGCGCCATTTTTGGTACGAACAGTATCCTCCTCACTGCCGGTGCTTTTGTTGTGCTCGTGTCGCTGTTTCACTTTTTGCTCGGGCAAAATATTATCTACTCCTTTATCTATGCATCAGGACTTGCGCTTGCAGGACTAATCCTTACCGACCAGTCTCTTACCAAAGTTGAGCGCGACCGCATTCTGGTAATATACATTGTCTCCTTTTTTGTGATTTTCTTCTGGGCTGCTTTCGAGCAGGCGGGCTCTTCGCTCACCTTTATTGCCGACTATCAGACCGACAGAAACTTTCTGGGATGGGATATGCCGCCCTCAATGGTGCAGATTTTCAACGGACTTTTTGTTGTAGCATTTGCCGTGCCTTTCAGTTACATGTGGCTCTGGTTACAGAAAAAAGGAAAAGAACCTATTTCTCCTGTAAAACAGGCTATTGGTCTTGCACTCATTGCGCTGGGATATCTGGTCATTGCCAATAAAGTAGGCGGACTCGGAACTTCCGGAAAAATCGGTATCATCTGGCTCATTGTCATGTATCTGCTGCATACCTGGGGCGAGCTTTGTCTTTCTCCGATCGGACTTTCGCTGGTATCCAAACTTTCTCCCAAACGATTCTCCTCCCTGCTGTTTGGGGTGTGGTTTATCTCCAATGCCTGCGCTTACGCTTTTGCAGGCACGCTGGGCGCCCTTCTGCCGCCTACCGGTGACAAATACCTCGAAGCTGAAAAAATTGGCGTAAACCTGGGTGAATATCTTTCCGGTGCAGTTACCCTTACACCCGAACAGGCGCAGGCTTTTGCCGAGGCGCAGCTTCCTACTGCATATCCCGTATTTGCAGGGTTTACCATTACCAGCCTCTACGAATTTTTCATGATATTCGTATTGCTGTGTGGGGTGGCTGCACTTGTGTTGCTGTCGCTGACACCGCTCCTCAAACGAATGATGCACGGAATAAGATAAACCCATGGAAAAACCCGTAAGCAGAGCTGATATTCAGCAATTTGAAGGGAAATACCCTCCGCAGATCTGGTATCTCTTTTTCTCCGAAATGTGGGAGCGTTTCTGCTTCTACGGTATGCGGGGTATGCTCATATTTTTTATGGTTCATCAGCTGATGATGGACGATACCCGCGCAAATCTCCAATACGGGGCAACTCAGGCATTTGTCTATGCTTTTACCTTCATCGGAGGGTTGTTTGCCGATAAAATTCTCGGTTACCGGAAGTCGCTGTTCTGGGGAGGAATATTAATGATTGTAGGAAGCCTTATTCTTGCCGTTGACCCCAGCCGCTTTTTCTTTTTCGGAATCACCTTCACCATAATTGGGACAGGTTTTTTCAAACCCAATATTTCTACTATGGTGGGGCAGTTGTACAAAGAAGGTGATGTGCGCAGGGATGCAGGTTTTTCACTTTTTTATGCGGGGATCAATCTCGGCGCCTTACTGGGCGGTTACCTTTGCATCGCAGTGGGTAAAGGCGAACTTTTCAGCGGCGTTATTCCCGAAAACCTCAGGTGGAACGTAGCTTTCAGTTTTGCTGCCATCGTGATGGTGATTAGTCTGCTTACCTTTGTGTTTACCCAGCGCCGAATGGGCGACATCGGTATCTCCCCGCTCCTTCATCTTTCCGATTCCAAAAGAAAGCTGTTTGAATGGATGACTTATCTGGGGTCTCTGGCAATTCTGCCGATTGTAATGACGATGGTATCGCGAACCGAATACACCGATTATTTTATGTACACCATCGGGCCGCTTACCATTGTATATCTGGTGTATGAAATGTTTCGCCTGAATGCAGCAGAAAATAAAAAGTTGATTGCCGCATTTGTATTTATTTTCTTCTCCATAGGCTTCTGGGCGTTTTTTGAACAAAGCGGTGGATCGCTCAATCTTTTCGCTGCCAACAACCTCAGCAGTGAATTGCTGGGCATTCACCTCGACCCCAATGGCGTCAACAATTCGGCCAACTCCTTTTTTGTCATCATCTTTGCCGCACTCATGGGGATGCTCTGGCTCTGGCTGAGCAAACGTAACCTCGAACCCAATACCGTGGTGAAGTTTGGCCTGGGATTTTTGTTTCTGGCAGGCGGTTTTTTTCTGTTTTATTACACCCGGTTTTTTTCCTCTCCGGAAGGGGTTACCTCACTCAACGTATTTACGATTGGGTGGCTGATTATTACATTCGGCGAACTAAGCCTCTCTCCAATTGGTATGTCTATCATGACCAAACTTGCACCCGAAAAACTGCAGGCGGTGATGATGGGGATGTGGTTTCTCGCCAGCGCCTACGGACAGTATTTTGCCGGACTGCTGGGGGCCAATATCGCTGAGGCTTCCAGTAATGCGTCCAACTACGAAAAGCTCATGGTATATACCGATGGTTACCGCCAGTTGGGAATATATGCACTGGTTGCAGGAATCGTACTGATTGTGATTTCTCCGGTCGTGAGAAAGTTGATGCAGGAAGTCAAGTAGGCGGAGAAATATATACAAACCATATCGCGTTATGGGAAAACTTCGTGTTAGGAGTTTTCCCAACTCTTTTTTATATTTGCCAATAAAATTAGCTATACTAAAAACTTAGCATGGGCGACGAAATTCAAAACGGACAGTTCAACGGACAAGAGCACAGCACCGTGCCTCTTTCCGGGATGTATAAGGAATACTTCCTCGATTACGCTTCCTATGTTATTCTGGAACGTGCCGTACCCCTGCTCTTCGACGGACTGAAACCTGTGCAGCGCCGGATTCTTCACGCCATGAAAGAAATGGATGATGGCCGCTTCC
Source organism: Bacteroidia bacterium (assembly GCA_041391725.1). Lineage (GTDB taxonomy): Bacteria > Bacteroidota > Bacteroidia > J057 > J057 > JAGQVA01. Next base: position 269,174 of record JAWKNL010000003.1, on the reverse strand, counting down.
ACAAAGTTGCCAACATCATCGGGCAGACGATGCAATATCATCCGCATGGTGATGCTGCCATCGGCGACGCGCTCGTCAATCTGGGGCAAAAAGACCTGCTCATCGACACACAGGGAAACTGGGGCGATGTGCGCACAGGTGACAGCGCTGCTGCACCGCGATATATTGAGGCCCGCCTTTCCAAATTTGCCCTCGACGTTTCATTCAACGCCAAAATCACCGAATGGCAGGCTTCGTATGATGGTCGGAAAAAAGAGCCTTTAGCCCTGCCGGTGAAGTTTCCCCTTGTGCTGGCACAAGGAGTTGAGGGGATTGCCGTCGGCCTTTCAACCAAAATCCTCCCTCACAATTTTATAGAGCTGATCAAAGCTACCATTGCGCTCCTCAAAGGGAAAAAACTAGAGTTATATCCCGACTTTCCCACCGGTGGCATGATCGATGTGTCTGCCTACAATGGCGGAAGACGCGGTGGTAAAATCCGCTGCCGGGCGCATATAGAAGTTCACGACAAATCCACCCTTCTGGTGAAGGATATTCCCTACGGCACGACAACTTCTTCTCTCATTGAGTCGATCGTGAAGGCCAACGACAAGGGGAAAATCAAAATCAAAAAAGTGGTGGACAATACCGCCAGAGACGTGGAGGTGCAGATCGACCTTCCACCCGGTGTGTCTCCCGACGTAACGATAGACGCATTATATGCTTTTTCAGATTGTGAAGTCTCCATATCGCCCAACGCATGTGTGATCATAGACGACACCCCGGTGTTTCTTTCGGTAGAGGAAATGCTCCGGCTTTCCACCGACAATACGCTCGACATCCTGCGCCGCGAACTGGAAATCCGGCTGGCTGATCTCAAAGAGCGGCTGCTGTTTTCTTCGCTGGAAAAAATATTCATCGAAAACCGCATCTACCGCGATATCGAAGAGTGCGAAACCTGGGAAGCTGTCATCGCTACGATTGACAAAGGATTGGATCCCTATAAACCTAAGTTTTACCGCGAAATCACGGAAGAAGATATTCTAAAACTCACCGAAATCCGCATCAAACGAATCTCAAAATTCAATTCCTTCAAGGCAGACGAACTGATGCGGGAACTGGAAAACGAAATTGCGGAAGTAGAACATCACCTGGCTCACCTCACCGAGTTTGCGATCAGCTATTTTGAGGATATCCTTGCCAAATATGGTAAAGGCAGGGAGCGGGTTACGGAAATCATGACCTTCGACAATATCGAAGTGCGTCAGGTGGCCGTAGCCAACGAAAAGCTGTATATCAACCGCAAGGAAGGGTTTGCCGGTTATGGTTTGAAGAAAGATGAATATGTTTGCGACTGTTCGGATATCGATGACATCATCGTATTCCGTGGAGACGGAAAGTATATGGTTACCCGTGTTCAGGATAAAGCCTTTGTGGGCAAAAATATCATCCATGCCGATGTGTGGCAGAAGGGCAATGAACGCAAAGTGTATCACGCCATCTACCGCGATCCCGATTCGGGCAAAAATTTTGTAAAACGGTTTTCCGTAACCGCCATCACCCGCGATCGCGAATATGACATCACTAATGGGGCAGAAGGCGCCAAACTCCTCTATTTTGAAGCTCATCCCAACAGCGAGTCGGAAGTCGTGACCGTACAACTCACTCCCAATTGCCGGGCAAAAATCAAAACCTTTGACTTCAACTTTGGCGAACTGGCGATCAAAGGTCGTAGCTCACAGGGCAATGTACTGACCAAATACCCGATCCGGAAAATAACGCAGAAGGAAATCGGTGCAGCCACTCTGGGCGGCAGAAAAATCTGGTACGATGAGACCGTGGGCCGCCTTAATGTCGATGGAAGAGGGGAGTATCTGGGGGAATTTGATACGGACGATGCGGTAATGGTTATTTTTAAAGACGGCTCTTACGAGCTTACCAATTTTGAGCTTACCAACCGGTATGATCTGAACAAAACCCAGATTCTGGAAAAATACGACCCATCGACAGTGATCACGACGGTATATTTTGAGCCGAAACAGAAAGATTATTACGTCAAGCGGTTTCAGATTGAAACTACCACACTCGATAAAAAATTCATATTTATCAGTGAGGATTCCGGGTCAAAAATGTTATTTGTTTCCACCCACCCTTCTCCCAGAATCAAATACTTTACGCAAGGACAAAAGGGCAACGCCAAAGAAGAAACAGAAGTAAATCTTGCCGAGTTTATAGATGTAAAAGGCTGGAAGGCAATGGGCAACAAACTCGACAGGAGGAAAGTAACCGGCATAAAAGAACTGCCACCACTGGAGCAGGAAGAAGATGAAACCGACGCGCACGATACAGGCCCGCTGAAAACCGGCGACCAGATCGAATGGACCAAAGACGACCTGAACAATCAGCAGGGGAAGTTATTTTGAGGGGGGGATTATACTACAAAACCATCACCTGATTATGGGAACAGGATCAAAAAGAAATAAAATCAAGGATAAGGTTTTTTATACCTTAACCTTGGATGATATTGATCTTGTCGCTACCGAAGAGATCGGAAGATCTCTTACAAGCGAAGAAGTATTATCTATAATTCCATATATCGAAGATCAAATTCAGTGGTATGACATAATAGCAGATGCCATATCAAGCCTTAATAGTGACGATAGTCTGGATTGATATAGTTTTGGGTTATCAGCAGCCCCATTGTGATGGATGGCACAGCATATAGCGAGGAGATTAATAACCTTAATTTGTGATTAACTTTAGTCTAAACGCGTGAGTAATAAACTGCAATGACAAGAAAAATTGAAGACTTAGAAGCAAATGCACTGAAGTTTTGGCCAGAGAGAATTGCCGAAAAGGAACGCAATTCCAGTATTATTCCCAAACTCATTGAGACACAAGACAAGTTTATCAGTTTACTTAATATTGCAGATGCGGAGCCATTTGCTTGGAAAAAAGTTTTAGTCAATTCAAGTCAACTTTCAGCAAATCTTTTCCTTAAACACCTTATGGTACTTTCCGACATTGGTGGAGAGAAGCTGCTGCGATTTAAACCAGAACTTTCAAAAGTGTTTGAGAATGACACAATGGAATTTTCTTGGAACGGCAAAATTTACTCATACGAATTTCAGACTCTTTCGAGTAAAAAGGCTTGGAGTAACACTCATTTGAAAGTTGACGGAGTTGGACTTGCAAAAACTGAAATATTAACTCCAGTAATTGAAGATATTATAAACTTGATTTTATTTGGAGGTGCTGCCATTGTCGATAATATGCCCAACGACATTGAAGAAAAATGCAATATTGGAACACTTATCGGACAGAAGACGGAATTAGATACCTTTGTAAGACAGCGTTACATTTGGGTAAGCAGAATTACAGGTGGTGCAACGGCAAATTCTTTGGGCAATCTTGCTCAAAAATATGTTGTGGACTTTTTGCAAGAGCGACTACCAAAGTGGGATTTCAGCAAAAAGCAAATTGACAAAATCAGCCAAAACAAAAGAACACTTCTTTCTTACGACATTGTTGCAAAATCCCCGAAGGGCAACTTTTGTGCAATTGAAGTCAGCTTTCAAGTAACAACCAATAGCACGATTGAAAGAAAAGCAGGGCAAGCACAAGCCCGACAAAACCAACTGAAAAAGGCGGGGCACAAAATCGCTTACATTATTGACGGTGCAGGAAATTTTGAAAGAAGTTCTGCACTAAAAGCTATCAGTCAATTCAGCGACTGCATTGTTACTTTCAAGGACAGTGAGCTTGAAAAACTTTCAAAATTCTTAATGACTTTAGACAAATAGCTATGCACCAAAGTGAAAATTCCATACCGCTAATAGTCCGAAGAATAAACGGAAAAATTTCAGAAGCCAAACCAGTTTCGGGAAATGTGGAGTTTATCATTCTTCCGTTTTACAAATCCATTGAAGCAATTCCTAGTAGAGGAAAGCTATACACGGAATTAAATAACTTTCTTCATTCAACTGACAAGAACGCAACTATTGCTGTTCTTACTTCACCAATCTTTGCAACGGACTTTTGTTCGCAGTTAACCAACGATACTTATTTAAAGCTTTGGATTACTGTGAAACTTGAAAATCCAATAACACACAAAGACTATCTGACAGAACAACATTCAGCATTACTTGTTTTCACCAAATACAAAGAGAGCTTAAAACACACCAAAACACGGATTGGTTATACTTACTGTCCTTGTTGCGACAAGACAACAAAAGATTACGGTGGCAAGAAACATTTGTATCACGAGTTTGGAACTTTAATGTCAGACGTTTGGCGTGATATAACTGTAAACTTTGACGATTATCCCAAAGATGTAGAAAATAGATTGATTGATTTGTTTGGGATTGAAGATTACAAGCATTTGAATGTTTACGACCAACGGGAGTTTTACCAACCGTTAAGCAAGAAACACACATTTTTAAAATTTCCTGAAACAGAAAATTTCTACTCTGACAATTCAGTATTGCTAAACGGAGATTGTATTGAACAATTAAAAACCATTCCCGACAACAGTATAGATTTTTGTTTTGCAGACCCCCCATACAACTTGAAAAAGAAATATGAAGGCTGGGATGACGGTATAGATATTCAAGAATATTTTGAGTGGTGCGACCAGTGGTTAAGTGAATTGGCAAGAGTTTTAAAACCAGGTCGGACACTTGCAGTTTTAAATATTCCGCAATGGTGTATCCGACACTTTAAGCACCTAAACACAATTTTAGACTATCAGGATTGGATTGTATGGGAAGGTCTTTCAATGCCAGTAAGAATGATAATGCCTGCACATTATTCAATTCTGTGTTTCAGCAAAGGCAAACCAAGAACTTTACCAGGACTTGAACGTGATAACAACTCAAGTTTAGAACACAAAGCGATTGAAACTTTAAAAGAGAATTACTGCATTCGTCCAAACTGTATGACAAAACGCAAAAGGCTGAAAATTCAGGATAGTGAATTTATTTCTAATGTTTGGTATGACATTCATCGCTTAAAACATAACAGTCGTAGAGTTGATCACCCTTGTCAACTTCCTCCAATGTTTATGTATCGCTTAATTTCTCTTTTCACAAATGACGGCGAATTTGTTTTAGACCCGTTCAATGGTGCAGGAACAACTACATTGACAGCACAGCAACTTAATAGAAAATATGTTGGTATTGAACTTTCTGAGTATTATCACAGTATTACCACACAGCGACACATAGAACTTACAAACGGAATTGACCCATTCAGAAAGGTAAATGATGATAAACCAAAAGCAAAAAATAGTCCTGTTGAAAGACTGAAAAAACAGAAATATAAAGTGAGTAAAAAAGCACTTCAACTTGAAATCAAAAACATTTCTAAACAACTTGGGCACATACCTACAAAAGACGAAGTGAAACAGTTGAGTAAATATCCCATTGAGTATTTTGAAAATTATTTTATCAGTTGGGGCGAAGTAACAGCAGCAGCACGGACAACAGGTATGATCGAAAACAGAGTTAATGGCAATGGAACTTATCAAACACATGAACCGCAGTTGAGACTTTTTGAAGAAAAGAAATCAAAATATCAAAAAAAAAAGAAGCAAGAAGAAATAGCGACATAGCCAATACAAGTTCTTTTGCTGTTTACCAACGCTCACCGCCACTCAAAACTATCAAAGAGCTTTCAAGCAACCGAACGACAAAATTGTGTGCCAAATGAGAAACTCATACAAGATATTACGAAATACGAAAGGGTTGCCTATAACGTAAAATTTGCATAATAACTGGGCGGGTGTAGAGGCGAATTCAGTCTTAGCTCTATATATAGAACTTTTGTGGTGGGTTGAAAGAACGTTACATATAATCTCAAATCGATGAATAAATATTGAATAGGTTCATTTACAGGAGCGTATGCTCTAATGACTGACCAAAATAAACTTCATCGCGATGGATTCCTGCTATACAGCTAAAATCCTATTTGTCAGGAAAAAAAATTAGCGGTAAATTAGGGTATATTTTTCCCGTACAGGTGAAATATGAAAAACATGACTCAAAAAATCTTAATCCTTATCCTTTCGGCTTTTCTGCTGGTGGCGCAGAGTTGCAAAAAACAGCCCGCAGATGATAGCATTGAAGCGCTTGAGGCGAAATTCCGGGAAGCTACCTCAGGCGGAACCCAGGATGGCAGCCAGAATGTCAACCACGAGGAAATCAAAAAGATTATGGCTGACCTCGCCGCAGCTTACGAGAAATACGCCACAGATCATCCCGAAGATCAGCATTCTGCTGAGTACCTTTACAAAGCTGCCGAACTGTATGAGACCAATATGATGAATATCAGCCGCTCTATGGCGATATTCGACAAAATCATTCAGGACTACCCTGAAGCCGAAAGAGCCGCGGATGCACTGTTTAAAAAAGGATATGTGCTTCACAATACCTTAAAAGACCTTGACCGGGCTCGTACAGCTTACCTCGATTTTCTGGAAAAATATCCCGATCACGAACTGGCCGCCAGCGCACGGTTTGAAATCGAAAACCTTGGCGTCGATGCCCGCGACCTCCTCGACCGGATTCAGCATAAGTCTGATTCTATCAGCCGCGCCGATGTGGGCGGTGAATAAGACCCGATGAAGTTTTTTCGCGATAAAAGATTTTTCTTTGCAGGCAATTTCTCAGAAATTGCCTTTTTCTTTTATACTACTTTCAGGTATTTACAGCGTTATGGGAAAAATCAGGCATAAAGTTTGACACCTCACGCCGGGGACATTCTACTTACTTTAACTCCTGCTTTGACCTGTTAATCATTACTGGATGAATCCTATCAGATTTTTTTCCGCTTTACTATTGCTGGCACTTGCTCTTACAGCCGGTTGTGAAGAAGAAACCTTTAAACCTATTCCTCCACGTGAACGTACCTTCCTGCACTTCCTCAATGTGTATTCAGGTATTCCCGCAGTTGATATCCGCCTTATCTCTTTTGAAGAAAAACGCACGGTGGCAGATGCTGTAACCTTCAAAAATGCCTGGCCTTCAACCGGCTATGCTTCCATGCTTACCACACCCGATCCCGACAGCATCGACGGAAAAGGCGGTATTACCATCGATTTTCTCGATAGCAATACTAAAAAACCCATTGTGCCTGCCCGCACCCTCAAACTCGCCGCAGATGTAAATTCGACGATTTGCCTGGTGGACAGCTTTGGCAAACCTCTCATAGTAAAAACTGTGGATAATATGCCAGACTATGTTCCCGGAAAAGCCTTTGTCAGGTTTATGAACCTCAACTACACCGTACTTTCGGTCTCTCTGGTTTCTGAAGATGATTCGGTTTCCATCACCAAACTGAATTTCCTCAACTACTCTTCCTTCTCAGAAACTTCGCCCGGGACAAAGAAATTTTTCTTTAAAAATGATTTCTCAGGCAATACAATCGGTACCATTTCTAACGTGGATATTCAGGCGGGAAAAGTCTATAGCTTTTTTCTGACCAACCAAAGCGGCTTGCCAAGCGTTGGATATGAAGTGCTGCGATAACAATTCCAAAGAACCTTAATTACTGCTCTAATGAAATATCGCCGTTTTTCTGCAATCTTTTTGTCTTTACTGGTGTTTGGGGCAACGCATTCGCTATATGCCCAGCGAATTACTGTATCAGAAAAAGATGCTGTGCCTTTGAAAAGAGGTACTTTTGGCAGAATTCAGTTTGGGCCTTCTTTTCTCAATCTGGATCAGCTTAATCCGGTGCTGGAGGGCAAAGAATTTCTGCCCATCACAGAAAATTACTTTGCAGTGGGAATAGGCATTTCTCAGATCAGCGGTAAGTGGATTACCGGAATCGACTCTTACAACTATATGATTGCCGAAAGCAATCTGGACAACCAACTGGCTGTACTCGGCTTTCATTATGCTACCGTAAACGCGGGTTATCTGTTTTTCCGCAAAGGAAATGAGTTTTTTGTCTATCCGCTTTTCGGAATTGGCGGGGGCCTTACCAACCTCAAGTCCAAACCCTATGACCAGCAATTTCCGGTTACCTTTCGCGCTGTCGGCTGGCTGGGCGATGTTTCCCTCAATTTTCGCAAGGTGGGACTTCTTGCCGATGGTAAAGGCTCCCGTGTCGAACTGGGATTTCAGGCGGGATATCTGTATGTCAGCCCCAAATCCGGATTTAATCTGAAAAAATTTGAGCCAGACTCAGCCGTGAATGTCAATCCCGGTGGCCCCTATTTTCGCTTTTCAATAGGAATAGGAAAAATGCACTGATATGTCTTTTCGCCTCAGGGATCTGTGTCTGGCAGTACCGGCGTTTCTCCTGCTGAGCCCGCTTATGGTGCTGATAACCCTGATTCTTTTCTTTACACAGAAAAGAGTGTTTTTTTTACAACCCCGGCCGGGGCGGAATGAAAAGGTATTTATGCTGGTCAAATTCAGCACCCTTCGCGATGTTCTTCCCGGCGAAGATGAATACGGCGACCTGCGCCTCCGGCTTACCCCGGTGGGAAAATTTCTCCGGAAATTTTCCCTCGACGAAATTCTCCAACTCTGGAATGTCATCACCGGCGATATGTCTCTTGTTGGCCCCCGGCCCCTGCTCACCGATTATCTTCCGCTTTACGATCCCTTCGAAAGACTCCGTCATAGGGTACGGCCCGGCATCACCGGGTGGGCACAGGTCAATGGCAGGAATAAAATCAGCTTTAAAGAAAAATTCAGACTGGATGTTTGGTATGTGCAAAACCAGTCTCATTTGCTCGACCTCAAAATACTCTTGCTCACAGTTGTGCGTATATTTAACAGTGAGGCGGTTTACAGAGAATCTTCGGGGGGATCGGGTAAATATGACGGAACTAACTGAATGGCACGAATTATTTTTTTGATCCTTATCACAGGACTGATTTCCAGCACTGCGGCTCAAAATGCGCCGGATCTTGCCTCATACCTGGGCGGTGTGCATACACCCAAAGGCGACCTTCACTTACTGGTAGTCTTTGTTAGATACGACAATATCAGCCTGTTTCCCGATTCGCCCGCATGGCCCGATACAACGGCCCCGAGCATTTTACCCAAAATCGCCCTCGGCGATCCCAATGACCTTTTTCATTCCGAGCCTGACGCTATTCGCGGACTCGACAGAGTGCAGAATATCAGCGACTACTACTATGCGATGTCCGGGGGGAAGTTTCGTATTACAGCAGATATTTTTCCGGAACAGGTGCCTGTCTCCTTTGTGAGTGAGCGAAGCGGAAATTTTTTTAGCCGCCAGGCCCAGATGAATCAGCAGGCAGTCAGTTGGATTACCCAGCACTATCCCGGTTTTGACTGGAGCCGCTACGACCGTCGCACCAATCGTCCCAACTACATGACTGACAACAGCCAGTCGCCGCCAGACAGCATTATAGACTATATCGTGTTTATGCACCGGGCACAGGGAAGCACAGGAATGGGCGCCAGCAGCAGCATAGATATTCCGGGTACACCCTATAAAATCAGGGATGGCCATACCGGCATAAAGTCTTATACCGACAACAAACACAACTGGGAGTATTTTAAACATGAATTTGCCCACAACCTCTATAGCTGCCCCCACTACCTGGGAGCCAACTCCGCCGATGGTGATAAATTGTACACGCAGAAAGGCTGGGGCATGATGGCCGCCTGGCATTCGCCGTTTTTTACCGCTAATGCCTGGGAAGCCTGGTGGCTGGACTGGATTTCACCACAGGAAGTCACCCGCGACGGGACTTATATTCTGAAAGATTTTATTTCCCAAAGAGACGCAATTCGTATCCAACTCCCGGGAACGCGTGATTATTTATGGATCGAAAACCATCAGAAGCGAGACCTGTGGGATGAAAAGCTGTTTTTCAAAGACCCGGCGCAAAACCATCCTCAGTCGGCCCCCGGTTTGTACATGTATATCGTCGCAACTCCCGGCTCCGACCGTAGTCAGCCCAAACTCAACCCTTTCAGCAACAAATATGTAAACCTGATCAAAATGCTCAACGCTGAAGGAAATTTTGATTATAGGGCTACCGGAGACAGCATGCACACAGGCTATTTTTTATGCCCGCTGGTTGAAAAAAAATTATCCAATCCCATAGCAGGGCAGAATCCTTTTCAGTTTATCCGCGCAGATTACAACCGAAACGGGGAAATTCTCGTCGGAATGTCGCATGGCAATTCAGATTCAGGAGGAAGAGAGCAGATGGATATATGGACAGAAGTGATTGAGGGCGAAAAAAAATATACACTCAGCAGTACAGGGGATGGAAATGACGCACTAAAACCGGGCGATGAAACGGGCCTCTCAGGCATTTTCCCCACACTCAACTACCCGATATTTGATAAAGAAAAAAATAGTCTCAATCCGTATATTCTCAATGGTATTACAATCAGGGTGTTAAATAAAGATTCGGAAGGGAACTTTACATTAGATGTACGTATGAATGACTGGGAGATCAGAAAAGACCAGCGGTGGTGTGGCCCGATTCTTTTTCAGGGAAATAATATACCCGGAGAAAACCCCTGGCTGACCATTGCCCCCGGTGCAACACTTACGCTCGATCTCAGCGGAACCCCTGACCGAACGATCCCCCACCCGGAGACAGGTACATTTTCCAATCCGACTATACTGACCATTGAGGCCAACCGTGGCTTAAAAATCGCGCAGGGCGCAACCCTGATTATCGACAACTTCAGCGAATTACACCTTCAGGCCAATGCGCAGATAGAAATAGAAAAAGGAGGCAAACTGATTGTTCGCAACAAAGGAGCATTGTCTCTTCAGGACATAAGTCAGGTGATTGTCAGGAAAAAAGGAACCCTCATAATCGAAAGCACCGGCCATCTCCGGCAGATGCGCGATGCAAAAGTATCGGTGGAACGTGGCGGAAAATGGAAACAGTGAGAATTCATCCCTTGGGAGAATGGGGATTTTATTAATTTTGCTGCGAAACAACCTTTTGCTGCCGGGATGGCACATTTGGTATGTTTGTGTGCCCCATGGGAAAAAAGATCCACATACTTTTTCTGCTTATACTGGCTGCCGGACTGGCCAATGCACAGTTTCGCCCCAATACTTCAACTTTTCCAACGGGCGGGGCCGGAGGAGCGGGATTCCCTTCTGGCAGCGGCGGTTTTCCCGGATCAGATAGTGGACTATCGCTCGATAGTCTGGGGACAGACTCGGCAGGAGCACAACTTAAGCCCGTCAAACCCGATACAAAACTGATAGACAGGGAAGGGATGTTTACCCACAAACCGCTCTATAAGTTTAATGAAGGAAAACCTTTTGAAAGGAGCTATTACTGGGACAAACTGGATCATACTACCGGCTTTGTGCAAAGTCTCGGACAAGTAGGTAAACCTTATCAGATTTTTCACCATGGGTTTAATGAAAATCTGTTTGACCAGCCTTTCTGGAGAAATCCTGTTTTGGGCGCATACAATCGCTATGCGCTCAACCCCGAAACCCAGGTAAAATACTTTGATACCAGGACTCCGTATGTCAATGCAGACTACCTTCAGGGAGCCGCCGATCTTCAGTTAATTGGTATTACCGTTTCGCAAAACATCACCCCATTCTGGAATGCAGCCATATTTTTTAACAGAGTGCAGGGCGTGGGCGTTTACCGAAACAATGTTACCGACCACTCCAATATGTACTTTTCGTCCAACTACCGCACGAAAAACAATAAATACCAGCTATACGGTAATATTACCTACAACAAACTCGCCAACGAGATGAACGGCGGCACACCCCGTAAGGGTATTGATAATTACCCGATAGTGGACGGGATCATCTACGAGGTTCCTACCCTGTACAATATCGCCTTTTTAAAGGGCTTTCTGCACCCAACCTCTCAGGTGCCAGTCAGAAAACAAAGTCAATACCTTTTATATTGACCATTATTATCATTTGCTGGGAGAAAATGACAGTGTCGAAAAACACAACAAACTCACCTTCCGAAATACAATTACCCAGGAGTGGATGAACTTCCGCTTTGTGAATAAAAACATCAGTTCTTCCCGCTCCACCAATATTATCCCGGTATATCCTTCTATACCCGTTGATTCTACCAACCTGTATGAAAATTACAAGACCAACCGCCTGCGTATTGCGGGTGAGGCCAGCTATTCGCTGGAAGTGGGAAAAGGTTATGGGTTGAATGTAAACGGAGGCCTGCGTTATCAGACACTGGGATTTGTAAAAGATACTACGATCGTGCGGGAAAATGCTACAACTCAATACGCTTCCGCACAATTAATTCTCCCGCTAATCACCCTGAATGGCAAAGTCTCCCAGCGCTTTTCTGATGTATTCAAAGCAGAAAGGACACTTTCTCTGGGCGGCGAACTCAAACCGCTGCCTGACCAGCCGGTGTATCGCAGGAAAGGGAAACCGGAGCCGGAAGAAGAAGAAGAAGACGCTGTGCCGGTAAGAAAATCGAAAGACGAGTCAGATAAACCCTTAGAAACCCGCTCTCCGCTTACGCTCAATTTTCAGTATGATGTGAGGGATTTGAATCCATCGTTATTCCAGACCTGGTTTACGGGAGATTCGGGGAATGCTTACCTGCCTGATCCGTCCATTACCAATCAGACACTGAACCATATAGAAGCGAAAGCCCGGTATCAGTTTGGTTCGCCTGTAAGAAGGAAAGATACGTTGCAGGCCAATTACGTTTCTCTTACCGCCTTCTTTTCCCGGGTTTCGCGGTTTCAGTATTATTCTCTCCGGCTTCAGCCGCTACAGGCAGCAGAAGGCGAAAACATACAGTGGATTGGGGCTGAGGCAGCGTTTCGGTTCAGGTTTCTCCGAAAGCTATATATAGAGACATACACAGGCGTACAGCAGGGAAGTACCAACAGCAACGATGATTTTATGAAGTGGTATGCGAGGGGGATTCCTTTGGTGTATGGCAAATCGTCGTTTTATTACGATACGAGGAAAACACCCATTGCGCAATCATTGCGAATCGGAGTGGACGTATATTACAATACCAACTATGTAGGACAGTCGGTGGATCCTCTCAGCGGACTGTATTTTCCTGTCAATTACCGCGTGCCGGGTTATGCAAGGGTAGATGCCTATGCTGCGATGAAAATTCACGGGGTGTATGTGTTCGCCAAATTTATCCATGTGAATGAGGGCCTTCTCACGAATGGATATTATACCACACCTTTCTATCCTATGCTGGAACGCACATTTACCCTGGGTGTTTACTGGTCATTTTTTGACTGATAGACTGTCATTCTCTCAGCATTTTTAAGATGGAAAGTCCGTAAATAGCGGCTGTTTCTGTGCGGAGGCGGGTCTGGCCAAGACTGACAATGGAGAAGTTGTGATTGCGGGCGGCAGTTACTTCCTCTTCCGTAAAATCGCCTTCCGGCCCGATCATGAGCGTAACAGATGATGCATCCCGGATTTCCTGATCAAGCAATTGAATTCTGTCTTTTGTTTCACACCAGGCGAGAATTCGGATTCCATCAGAAGGGAGTTGGACAAAATCTTCGACAGAAGAAGGCGGGTGAAGGATGGGAAGTCTGGAACGTGCACTTTGTTTGAGTGCGGTAAGGACAATTTTTCCCAGCCTGTCTTCCTTTATTTTCCCCTTAAATTTATCGGTACGGGCGCACACAAGCGGGTAAATTTCGGTTACACCAAGTTCTACCGCTTTTTCCATCAGCCATTCGAAGCGGTCTTTGAGTCGGAGGAATGAAACAGCCAGCCTTACATTTACGGGAGATTCACCGTAACCCGGAAGTTCCTGAAGGATCTGAAGAGAAACTCCGGAAGCAGATGTATTCTGAATTCTGGCCAGATACATACTGCCATTGCCGTCGGTGACATGAATTTCATCACCGGGCTGATGGCGCAAAACTTTCAGACAGTGCCGGGCTTCCTCGCCTGAGAGCGATGAATTTTTTCCGGAAATGGATTCTACGATAAAAACCTGCATACACAAAATACTATACAACTCACCAAATATCGGGAAATCTGTTAATTTTGCATCACAATTCAGGTTTTGAGTTTCCCGGAGAAATATAGCTTATTGCGATTACTATTTCGAATATTAGTTCTGCTGATGTTATTTCCTGCCGCATCGGCGTTGAGCCAGGTATCAGTTGATACGATGCTGGCAAGGAAGTTGTACCCCTATACATTTTTTTACACAGACAATTATCTAAACCTGGAAAACGGCTGGGAGGTTGGCGGAAGGCCAGAGAAGATACCATTTACTTTTCCCATCGAACAGGCGGGTTTTTCCTGCACGTTTTCTATTGCTGAATGCCCGCCGGAGGTACTTTACCTGTATTTTGAAGGTTTTGCATGGTCGGGGGAGGTCATATTAAACGGACACTATCTGGGCTTTTTTCCGCGGCCATTTGAACCGCAGATCGTGCGGGTGGACTCACAATGGCTCGATACCGAAAGAAACTTTCTTCAGGTTAACCTGAGCCGGGGGCAGGTATATCCTTTGTTTCCACAGCAGTTTATTTGTGTATTCAGGCCCGTCTGGCTGGTTACGGAGAGCCAACTGGCAGCGATTGTGAAGCGCGCAATGCCTGAAATTGCGTTCGCGGATACGGTAGCAGTTGTTGCGCCGTATTTTCGCACAGCCCGGGGATATGCATTTGACGAATTTGAAGCGGCGAGAAACCTTCAGCCATTAAAAAAGGCAGGCATCCGGCATATTTATTTTCCGTTTGAACCGGGGCGCAGGTTTGAAGCATTCTGCGCAGAGGCTGGTTTTGTGCGGGTAAGGAGTCTGGAAAACGCTTCGCGCATATGTGTGGTAAATGCCTGGCCATGGGAAACATCTACTTTTCCGTGGAAGTTTTTGCCCTGGCTGGATATATCAGGGAGGCGGACGACAGATTACGGCGAATTTTTTCCTGTGAAAGGATATGCACCTTCCGTTTTTATGAGCAAGGACCGGCTTTCCATCGCGCTGATGATCCTTATGCCGCTGATATTTGTTTTTATTATGAAACTGGCGAGCCCGGGTTTTTTTCATTCGCTCAGCAGTGTATTGTTTAAACCCAAACTTTACATTGATTTTTCCATGGAGGTGGGGAGTGCGCAGCAGGGGTTATTGTTTTTGCTGCATTTGTTCAGGCTTTTGAGCATGTCGGGAGCGTTGGCACTGGGAGTATATGTGGTTTCACTTCATCACGGGTGGTCTTATCTGAGTCTGATTCGCGATCCTAGTCTGATGCATCAGGTATTTTATAAGACCGGCAGCTTTTCGTTGATATTTCTCAAAAGCATGGGGGCAGTTGTGGCGTGGTTTGTAGTAAAATATATGTTGATAATCCTGATCGGGCGGATATTCAAGATAAAGGGAATGGTTGACGGCATGCTGAATCTGGAAATTGTGGGTACCTATCCGCTCATTCTGATGATGCCCTTGTTACTTGTGGCATTCTTGTTGACGGAGGGGAGTGGATTGTGGATTATCGGTATATTATTGGCACTGATAACCAGCGCTTATTATCTGCGGAGGTTATATGTCATGTATGTCGGACTGAATCGTTTGTTTGGGTTTTCCTTAGGTATGAAAATTTTATATATTTGCACCTTCAATATTTTTGCGTATCTGATTTGGCTTTAGTAAAGAGTAACCGGGGACTAATTGTTCAAAAACATGAGCGTAGGTAAGCCAGTAAAAAGTATTCTGATTTCACAGCCGGCTCCTGCTGATGCCGGCTCCCCTTATGTGCGGCTCGCAGAGAAATGGAATCTGAAAATCGACTTTCGGAAATTTATCCAGGTTGAGGGCGTTTCGCTGAACGAATTCAGGAAGCAGGGGCTTAATCCCCTGGGTTTTACTGCGATCATATTCACGAGCAAGGTAGCCGTGGATCATTACTTTCGGCTGCTCAATGAGATGCGTGTGGAAATGCCACCCGAAACCAAATATTTTTGTGTTACGGATGCTACTTCCAAATACCTCCAGAAATATATCGTCATCCGCAAGCGCAAGCTGTTTGTCGGAGAGCGAACGCTGACAGATCTGCTTCCGTTTATCAATAAACATAAAGGGGATAAGTACTTTTATCCCAGCAGCAATGTGCACAAAAGTGAATTGCTGACCATCATGCAGGACAAAGGGATAGATGTGACTGAGTCGATCATATACCGGACGGTGGACAGTGACCTGTCCGATCTGGAAAATATTTTTTATGATATGATCTGCTTTTTCTCCCCTGCCGGCATCAAATCACTGTTTAATAACTTCCCTGGCTTTCAGCAAAACGATACAAGGATCGCTGTTTTTGGTTCAAGCACAGCCGAAGAAGCCCTGAATTCGGGTCTTAGGATAGATGTGGAAGCGCCAAAACCCAATCTCCCTTCCATGACAGCTGCAATTGAAAAATATTTGCAGGATAATGGACAGCAGATGTAACTTTTTTGAGTAACTGCATTATGGGAGAAAAGAATAGCAGAGGCGAAAGCTGATTTGACAGGGCGGAAGGTGAAATTTTGGTATATTTGTGGAAAATGGTCATATTTAGTCGATTTACCTGATTTTCCTTTATTGTAGATCTGTCATGAGAAAACTTTTATCCGCCATTGTTTTGACTTTGTGTTTGAGCGTATCTGCCACTGCGCAAGTGTACTTTCAAAACACGATGTATGGTTTCAACCAGTTCGCCTACAATCCCGCTGCCGCCGGCTTCAATCAGCTGGGCATGGATAAAGGCTTGAACCTCACGCTATTGGGTCGTCAGCAATGGCTGGGTATCGCAGGTGCGCCCCGGTTGTCAACGCTGACATTAAACGCGCCGGCAGGTAATCTCGGCGGAGGTGTAGGAGCTACACTGGTCGTTGACAAATTAGGTCCACTTACTTCTACAGGGATGGATTTTGCTTATGCATTCCATATTCTGGGAAGAGGAGATGATGACGGGCTCCGGCTTTCGATTGGGGTTTCAGGCGGATTTCGCCAGACTTCCCTCAATGGAGACTGGATTTATGACGCCAGCAACGGATCAGATCCGGTACTTGCCGGAGGGAAAACGAGTGCCCTCGTTCCTTCTTTGAATGCGGGTATTTACCTGACTGATAGTGAAGGCAAATTTTTTGCCGGACTTTCAGGACAAAACCTGCTCGAACCTTCCATCGAAGGATTGCTGCTCGATAGCCGGGGGGAAGTTTCCACCGTACCGAGGAGTATGTTCCTCATTGGTGGTTATCGCTTCGATCTGGGAGTAGAACCGGGTAAATCAACGCTCACACCCACGATTATGGCGCGTACAGACGGACTTTTTCCTCCGCAGGTCGATCTCAACCTGTACTGGAATTACAAGCCCGTGGTGTTTGGCGGAGGTTACAGATTCTTTAATGATTCATTTTCCGCCATGATGGGAGTAAATATTTCAGAC
Organism: Bacteroidia bacterium; assembly: GCA_041391725.1. Classification (GTDB taxonomy): domain Bacteria; phylum Bacteroidota; class Bacteroidia; order J057; family J057; genus JAGQVA01. The sequence continues at coordinate 251,811 of JAWKNL010000003.1, read as the reverse complement.
CGTACATTCGTTGCATATTCATATGATTATACGATGAATGCCCTGAATGCCGTTGGAGATGTAAATACCCATGAAATCATCATCTCTTACACATTCCCGGGGTCAGAAGGGAAAGAAGCGAAGAAAGTGGATATTCTTGATAACCCTGATAAACTTTGATAGAGAATTGAATAGAAAGCGGTAGGGTATTTGCAGGTATCAGTGTTAAAAAATGTGATGAATTACTTTTAAATAATTCAATAATCTTTTTAAAATAGCGTAATTAATAGCAAATGGATGAATCCCGGTATCAATACTTACAGATTTTCCATTTATTAATCACCACAGAATCGTCTTTTCAACTGTAAATCGTACTTATTGAAATTCGCGCAGATATGAAAAAAGTATTTTCCTGCTTACCGTCCTGGCAATGACTGCCTACGGATGTGGCTTGTTCGGCGGAAAAGGCACTGGCCATCATGGTGAGCTGACCGGCGTTCTGGACAGACCTGACTGGGACCAGTACCAGCCGATGGGCATGGTTTATATCCCCCTGGCAGCTTTCACATGGGTCAAAACGATCAGGACGTTCCCTACTCCCAGATCGCCCATAACCGGCAGATTACCATTAGTGCATACTTCATGGACGAAACGGAAATCACCAACAACCAGTACCGGCAGTTCCTCTATGGTCCTACCTCCAATGAAACCTCATTCCAGCAAAACGGTGCCCTGGATACGATCGATCCGCTCTACGCTGAAATCGTAATCCCCGATACCACAGTATGGATCAGAGATTTTGTGTACTCCTACAATGAACCACTCATGGAGAATTATTTCTGGCATCCTGCCTTTGATAATTACCCCGTGGTAGGTATCAACTGGTATGCCGCTGCCGAATTCTGTAAGTGGCGCACCGCCCACCTCAATCAGTATCGCGAAGAGAGAGAACTGGCTCCGATGCCGCGGTTCCGCCTCCCAACCGAAGCAGAATGGGAATACGGCTCACGTGGTGGCTATGAGCACAAACTTTATCCGTGGGAAGGTCCTTACCTGAGAAATTCCAAAGGCTGTTTCCTCGCCAACTTTAAACCCGGCAGAGGTGACTATATCGCCGATAATTTTGAATACACTGCTCCCGTAGATTCATACTTCCCCAACGATTATGGCCTCTACAACATGCCAGGGAATGTTGCCGAATGGTGCCAGGACGATTTCGAAGAAACAGGCTATTCCTATGCCCACGACCTGAACCCTGTGTATTACGATCCAAAGTATAAAGATACAGACCGTGAGCCGGGCGGAGCAAAAATCCGGAAGGTACATCGCGGAGGATCATGGAAGGATATTGGTTATTTCCTTTCCAATGGTGCCCGTACCTACGAATATGCTGATACCGCCAAATCTTTCATCGGTTTCCGTTGTGTGGTTACCGTTATCGGAAGATCAGGTGCCGTCGGCCGGTTCTAGTTCTTTTTATCATCTATCTCTTTTAATTAAAAGAAAAACAGTGCAGGGCGTAGCCATCGCAGGCTGCCCCTGTAATGTCTGAATCTCTTTGGATTAATTATCAGGCAACTAAAAAGTTAAATTTAAGGAAAGTTTAAAATGGCAAAGAAAAAAGGTTTTATGAAGTCCCGTACGGGTAAAGTTGTGATGAATTTTATTTACGGTGCGGGTGCAGCAGTTGTAATCGTTGGAGCACTTTTCAAAATATTGCACTGGGAAGGGGCTAATGAAATGCTGATTATCGGTATGATGACCGAAGCTGGTGTGTTTTTGCTCTCCGCTTTCGACCCGCCTGCAGATGACTACGAATGGGAAAGGGTTTATCCTATCCTTGCAGAACCCACGTATGAAGCTCCGGTAATCGAATCTCTTACCCCGGAAATGGCAAGGCTCGACAGCAGTGTTCTCTCCGAATTGTCCGATACCCTTGTCGGTCTCAATACCAATGTAGGCAAATTGTCTGGTGTTGCAGACGCCGCAGGTGCTACCAATGAGTATGCTGTCAGAATTAAGGAAGCTTCTTCCAAAATCGAAAGCCTCAACCAAAGCTACTCTGTTGCAGTTAACTCTATGGCCGGTTTTGCCAATGCTGCCACAGATGCACAGGCTTACCACGAGCAGGTACAGGCAATCACCAAAAATCTTACCTCTCTCAATTCTATCTACGAACTGGAACTCCAGGATGCCAAAACTCACCTGAAATCGCTCAACCAGTTCTATGGTGCAATGACCGAAGCAATGTCTTCCATGGCCGAAGCCAGCAAAGACGCAGCTCAATACAAAGATGGTATGGCTGAACTGAACCGCAACCTCCAGAAACTCAACCAGGTTTACGGTAACATGCTCTCAGCTATGGCCGGTGGTGCCAGATAATGGTTCCTCTGTTCGATTTTAGTTTTTAACTTAAAAAAGAAAGAAGAAAATGGCATCAGGTAAAATGTCTCCACGTCAGAAAATGATCAACATGATGTACCTCGTGTTGCTCGCACTTCTGGCAATCAATATCAGCGCGGAGATTCTTAATGCTTTTGAGACAATCAAAAACAAGCTGAATAAATCTGCTCAGACCGCGCTTACAAACTCTGAATCTTTCATGGCCAGCATGAAAGAAGAGATCAACAGCGAGATTACCAATGAAGGAAAACGTTCCAATGAAGGTCTTTTGGATACACTTGACCAAATCAAAGGGAAAACTTCTGCACTCATTGGCCTTCTCGACAATCACATCGCCAAAATGACCGAAATCGCAGGGGTAAACCCGGAAACCGGTCAGCTTGAGAAAAAAGATGAAACTGAGAAAAACCTCCAATACTGGATGGGATTGGGCAAGGAACAGGAACTCAATGAGGGCCGGGGAAATGGGGAAGCTCACAAACTTCACCAGGAACTCGACGGATACACCAAATATCTGGTGGATATGTATAACGCTCAGTTGAGAGATCCCAAAGTGCCTAAACTCAAGCTGGAAGAGGAGTACCTTACTCAGGACCCGGAGCAAAGTACTACTCAGGATAAGCAGAAAAAAACCTGGGAGTTTTTTACTTTCGAAGGACCTGTCATCGCTAATATGGCTACGCTCGAAGCCATGAAGCTGGATATTTACGAAAAAGAAAAAAATCTCCTGAACCTGCTCAACAACCGCCTCGGGGTAGTTGCCTTCAAAGCAGATAAGGTGATCGCGATTGATGCGCCTACAGCCACCATCGTTCCCGCAGGTCTTCAGTTTGAGACCAAACTGTTTGTCTCCATGTCTTCCAGCCAGATTCAACCCCGGTTCTCCAGTGGTTCCGGATCGATCAAGCAGGAACCCGGAGCAAGTATGGCTACCCTTACTATTCCCGCGAGCGGTGGTGTCATTGGGGCCGGTAAAAACGAAGGTGTACAAAGCTATACTGCCGCTATACAGGTTCCTAAAGCTACCGGTGGTTTCGAAACCCTTAATGTGGAAGGTAAATTTACCGTACGTAAGCCTGAAATTGTCATCACCTCTGCCGCCGTACAAAACCTGTACAGAAACTGCGGTAATGACGTAAATATCGATGTTCCCGCTCTCGGCGATCAGTACTCTCCCCGGATTGAGGCCAGCCAGGCTACGGTAATCCTAGCCAGAAAACGCCTAAAAAATTCCGGATTGTACCCAGCGGAAATGCATGTAAAGTAACCGTCAATAGTGTTACAGGTGGTAAAACCATTAAAATCGGCGATGTCGATTATAAGGTAATCAATCCTCCCAAACCCGGTATCAATATGGCAATCAACGGTCGTACCTACAACGGTGCTGAAATGGTTCCCAAAACCAGCCGCGTGGCCGTCCGCATTGAGCCTGATGATGATTTTGCTTCCGCACTTCCCGAAGATGCACGCTATGGTATCACCAGCATTGATGTGCTTGCTCAATTGTCTCTCGGACCACCTACTCAGGTAAACCAGGTCAACTGTGCCGGTCAGGATGCTACCAAGGCGATCGAAGTTCCCCTCGGCACACGTGTGCGTGAAGCCAGACCCGGAACCAAAGTTTATGTCCGGATCAATGAAATCTATCGGGTGAACTTTGAGAAAAAGCGTGTCCCCGAAAAATTCAATGAAATTCAAAGAACACTGTCTCTTGTTGTTCAATAACCTCTCTTTACTATGAAAAAATACGTTCTTGTCGGCGTTATCTTTACCCTGTGCTTCGTTGATGCGTTTGCACAATTTCCCTCCCGCAAAGATGATCACTTCTGGCGCAGGAAAGTGGTAAACCGGATTGATCTGAACGAGAAAATCAATGCTCCTCTGATCAGACGTGAAAGCCCTTTCTATACTGACAACTCGCAGTACACCGAAAAAGAAGGTCTGGTCATGTCGCTTTTCAACGGACTGAAACACGGTAAATTCGTTGCATACCATCCCGACAGCCTCACCAAGCCTTTGAGCTACGAAGATGTGCTCAAGCGCATTGAAGAGTTTGAAGGAAGTCTTACCGGTGATGGTGATTTTGATGAACCTGATACAGGCTTCGGCGATGGATCTGAAGGTGGATTTGACGATTTCGGTGGCGAATCTGGTGGTGACGAATGGGGATTTGGCGATGAAGAAGGTGGCGGCGACGAATTTGGCTCCGACTTCGACGATCTTGGCGGAGACGCAGTGGCCAGTGGTGGTGGATTTAATGGTGATTTTGACCCGGCTCCCTTCGAAAACGTGATTCACTTTGTAGAAGACCGTATTTTTGATAAGACCCGCTCAGATATGATCTATGATATTCAGTTTATTGAACTGATCTGGACCGATCCGGGCGAAGCGCTTCCTGAGAAGAAACTCTGTACGTTTGCTTACGCTGATGTAATCGAAACGCTTGACAATGCGCAGTGGAAAAACCGCTTCAATGACGCAGAATACAAAACCATGCGTGAAGTGTTTGAACTCCGTCTTTTCCATAGCTACATCATCAACGTTTCCGGTGAAGGTGTGCGCTCTCTCCAGGAAGCTGAAGACAGAAGACAAAAACTGGTGGAATTTGAACACCACCTCTGGAGCTACTAATGGGTACTCCTATAAAAAACAGAAATGCGTTCCATTCGGGACGCATTTTTTTTTGCTTTCTTTTTCGCCAATTTTTATATCACCCCCTGCTCTATAGCTTCGAGGATGAGCTTTGCACGGTGTTTTCCCAACTGCGCTTCCAGTTCTTCGGGTGTGGCATTTTTGAGTTTTCGCACGGATTTGAATATCTGGATGATCTCCTTCTCCGCCTGTTCTCCTATTCCCTTGATAGATGTAAGTGCCGATCGCTGGTTGGGTGCTTTGCTCCTCTTGTCGCGGTGAAAGGTAATCGCAAAGCGGTGAGCCTCATTCCTGATCTGTTGAATCAGATGCAATGCGGGGCTTTTTTTATCGATATGCAGTGGAATACTGTCCCCCACCCGGTATATCTCCTCCAGCCTTTTGGCTATGCCTACCATCGGAATTTTGTGAAGCAGCCCCAGACTTTCGAGCGCCGTTGCCGCACTGCTCAACTGCCCTTTCCCTCCATCTATGATGATGAGTTTGGGTAATGGTTCTTTTTCGTCCAGCAACCGCTTATATCTGCGTGTAACAATTTCCTCCATGGAAGCAAAATCATTGGGGCCTTCCACAGTCTTAATATTAAAATGGCGGTAGTCTTTTTTTGCTGGTTTTCCTTCCTTAAATACAACCACAGAAGCTACCGGAGAGCTTCCCTGGAAGTTGGAGTTGTCAAAACACTCAATGTGATCGGGAAGGTTTTCCATCCGGAGCTCCTTTTGCAGCTCTTCCATCATTTTTTCCCCCGGAGTCTTTTTTTGCCGGAAGTTCTGATTGTAAAGTTTTTCTATCAGCAGCGTACGGCAGTTTTTGAGCGAAAGGTCGGTCAGATGTTTTTTGTCTCCTTTTTGAGGGACTGTATTGGTATAGCCTTCGGGAAGGGATTCAACATCCAGCGGGAGATTGGTAACAATTTCAGGAAACAACTCTTCCTCCTCACCCAGGAGATAGTTAAATGAAGACATAAGGATTTCTTCATCCTCTTCCTGATGTGTTTTTCTGATTTCCCATGAATGGGTCTGTACGATGGCTCCGTTCTGTACCTTAAAATGGTTGACCACAGAGAGTTGCTGTTCCGTATCAATGGTCAGCACCTCCAGATCGTTGATTTTTTCGGAGACAACGGTACTTTTTATTTTGTAGGCTTTGATACTTTCCAGCCTTTTTTTGAGGAACTCAGCCTTTTCAAACTCATAGTTTTCGGCTGCTTCCATCATTTTTGATTCCAGACTCTGCAATACAGGTGTGAGCCTTCCCCGGAGGATATTTCTGATCTGGTCAATGCCTTCCATGTATTCTGCCTCACTCACTTTCGCTTCACACGGGCCGCCACAATTGCCGATCTGATATTCAAGGCAAACCTTAAATTTCCCTGCATTTATGTTTTCCTGAGAAAGATAGAAATTACAGTTTCGCAATTTGATAAACCCGCGAATCAGTTCGAGAAGCGCTTTCATCGTGCTCACACTGGGATAGGGTCCAAAGTAGGTCGAACCATCGCTGATTTTGTTTCGGGTAGAAAAAACTCTGGGGAATCGCTCCTTTTTTATGCAGATATAGGGATAGGTTTTCCCGTCTTTCAGTAGAATATTGTACCGGGGCTGGTGGTTTTTGATGAGATTGTTTTCGAGGAGCAGGGCCTCTGCCTCGCTGTCGGTGACGGTGTAAGCCAGGTCGTCAATATTTCTTACGAGATGCTGAATTCGGTATGTATGCTGACGTGAGGAGACAAAATAACTGCTCACCCTTTTTTTCAGGTCCTTGGCTTTTCCTATGTAAATGATTTTCCCCTTTTTGTTGAGGAAGCGATACACTCCCGGAGCATCAGGCAGGCTCCGCACTTTGTCCAAAACTTCCGGATTGGTGCTCATGCTCAATCAAAACTGTCAAGATCGTCAGAACTGACGGGGCGTCGCCTTTCTGTTTCACCCCTGGTGAATATATCCAAACGTTCATTGCTGTTGCCACTGCCGCAGGCGAAGTTTACATCAAAACCGCCGGGCCGTATAAACCGGTCCTGTGGCAGACCTATTGCAGGATCTTCATAAAGTTTTTGCATATAAATTGCCCATATAGGCAAGGCCATACTGGCTCCCTGCCCAAGCGTAATCGTGCGGAACCGCACCCTCCTGTCTGCACAACCTACCCACACACCCGACACAAGGTTGGGAGTAACGCCTACAAACCATCCATCCGAATGGTTTTGGGTAGTGCCGGTTTTTGCACCAATTTCATTGCGAAATTTGTACATATAACGAAGCCGGCTTGCTGTGCCTCCCGGCTCATCAACCACACCTTTCAGCAATTCAATCATCATATAGGCAGAGTTTTCGCTGAGTGCCTGAACGGGGGTAGGCTGAAATTCTGCAAGAACATTTCCCTTGTTATCTTCAATCCGCGAAATAAAATGCGGATCGAGGCGGCGCCCCCTGTTGACGAAAGTACCGTATGCTCCGGTAAGCTCAAGCACAGAAAGATCGGTAGTGCCGAGACAGAGAGAAGGAACCGGTTCCAGCGGGGTTTGAATGCCCATACGCTGGGCGTATTTTGCGACAACCGTAGGTGTAATCTGTTTGATCAGCCGTGCAGTGACAAGGTTGGTAGAAGTAGCGAGTGCCGTGCGAAGCGTCATCAGACCGCCGATCTTTCCGTCAGAATTTTTGGGAACCCAGCGGGTTCCGTTTCCGTCGGTATTTTCAAAAACTACAGGCTGATTTAGCTCCTGGTCACAAGGTGTACGATTGCCATAGTCAATCGCCGCAGCGTAAACAAATGGCTTGAATGTGGATCCCACCTGGCGTTTTCCCAGGGCGACATGGTCATATTTGAAATATTCAAAATCAATACCCCCGATCCAGGCTTTTATCTCACCGTTGATCGGGTTAATGGAGACCATACCTGTTTCCAGAAACTGGGAGTAATATTTTATCGAATCCAGCGGGGACAGGACAGTGTCAATGTCGCCATTCCAGCTAAAAATCCGCATTTTCACGGGTTTCGCAAATTCTGCGTCGATTTCAGAATCTGATTTGCCCGCCTTTTTTGCTTTCAGGTACCGTTCTGACTGGCGGGTAAGGTCTGTGAGAATGGCAGGCTCTTCTTTATAAGGCTCGTGACCTTTAAGATGTTTGTTGAAACTTTCCTGGAGTTTTGACAGGTGTTCCCTTACAGCAGCCTCGGCATGCATTTGCATACGTGCGTCGAGGGTTGTGTAAACTTTCAGCCCGTCGGTATAAGGATTATAGAAAGTACCGTCGGGTTTGGGGTTATTCTGGCACCATTCTTTGAGAAAAGCGCGTACGTGCTGGCGGAAGTAGGGGGCCGTACCCTGGACATGATCCCGGCCCTGTGCAGCGGTGACAATGGGCAGGCTTTTGAGACTGTCGATATTTATGGAATCGGGATTGAGGAAACCATATTTTACCATTTGCCCGAAAACGACATTTCTCCGGGAGATAACGGTGTCGGGATTGCGTATCGGATCAAATACGCCCTGTCCTTTCAGCATACCTACCATTACGGCAGCTTCATCGATATTGAGATTTCTTGATTTTTTGCCAAACAGCCGCTGCGAAGCCATTTCAATGCCGTATGCATTGCCGTATATGTTTACCGTATTGAGATAACCTTCGAGGATTTCCTGCTTGGTATAATTTTTTTCCAGCAATGCCGAAACGATGACTTCCTTGATTTTGCGGATGGCAGTTCTTTCACGGCTTACAGCATTAAAAAGATTGCGGGAAAGCTGCATAGTAATGGTGCTGCCGCCGCTGGTAGTTCCTGTCAGGTTTCTTTTCAGAAGTGCGGGAATGGACCAGTAATCTACGCCGGAGTGTTCATAAAAACGGGCATCTTCGGTGGCTATCAGGGCATCTACGACATAAGGAGAGACATCGTTGAGTTTTACATTGACCCGGTTTTCTGTAACATAAAAATTATCCAGCACAGTGCCATCAGCAGAAATCACCTGTGTGGAAAGGCTTGATTTTGGATTTTCAATTTCGGTGAGAGCCGGAAGATCCTGTGCTGTGTAGGTGATAAATCCAAGCACAGCGATTGTGGCCAGTAAGACCATTCCAAGAAAGAAATATCGGGGTAATTTGTAGGAAGGTTTCTTTCTGGGGGTTTTAGGCTGTCCGGAGGCAGACTCCTTTAACTTAGGTTCACTGGTAGCGGTGGTAGTATGCATGGAGCCAGGGTTTCAGATCATATTCTACCTGAAAGATACGCAAAAATCCGGATATAAAAACCGCACGGCAATATTGGTGCCCGGTGAGACCGGCGTGGGTCTATTTGTTCAGGATATTTTCGTAATACTTGATGTAGTCTTCCATTCTTTTTTGTCCGTAGGCAACCTTGAAGTTGGTGTGAGAAATATAGAATATTTTTTCCTCCGGACTGGTAAGGATGGATTTAGATGCCCCGGCGCCTACAAAATCCTGGATGTATTTCTGGGCTTCCTCCACATTTTTAAAACTGCTGATATAAGGCAGCAGGTGGGTCTGTTGATAGAGGAATGTAAACACCTTGAGGTTCAATGCTTCGTAATTCTGCTTGTTGAAGTCTGCGATCTGGGTGTTGGCGTCGTTTTTGGAGATTTTATTTTTGTCAACAAAGATGAGGACAAAAATCTTATCGGTAGGTTTGATCTTGTCTGTGAATCCTTTGTAAGCTTCGTTTTCGGGGTCTTTGGTTTCTGCGGAAGCCAGGGATTCACCGGGCTCATTTCCCTTAGCGGCAGCGGGGACGCCATTTTTGAGGTAATTGAGGGTCTTCTGGGCCAAAGGCGCGACTTCTGATTGCGGATAGGTATTGACCAGATAGGTGAGGGTTTTGGCCAGACTGTCTTTTTGCCCCAGATAACCGTAAGACATGCCTTTGATATAGTAGAGTTTGGCAAAGTCAATTTCCGGATTGGTCTGAAACTGATCTAAAGTCAAAAGAAAATCGCTAAACCCGATAGAGGTTTCAAACTGCCGGCTAGAATAAGCTGTAAACAACCCATCGTAAGCATAGGCATAATCCATCACATCGCGTTTTAATTCGCGGGGATCTTTGTTGAGAATCAGGTAGGCATAGACGGTTTCCGGGTGTTCGTTGATAATAAAGTTTTTGTGAACTTCGGAAATGGGACTTCGTTTATCGTTGTAGAGGTTGTAAAGCGAATAGCGGGCACGGAGTGCGTATTCCGAATTTTCGTAACGGTCAAGAAGCGCTTCAAGAAGTTTGATCGCAGAGTCGGGCTCGTTGAGTTTTTGTGCATAAAGCTGAGCCAGGTTGTACATGGCCTCCTCGATTTTTTGGTTGGCTGCGACAATGCCGTCCTCATCCTGAGGGATATCTTTGTAATATTTGTACTTGTCTCCATATTGTTTGAGCAGGGTACTGTCCACTTGCTCAGCGGGTTGAGCCTGGCTGTCATCTCCATCCCCGGCCATAGCAATGGTAGCTATTTTTTGCTTCGCCTCCAGTCATCTGTATTGACGCGTTTTCCCCATACCTGTTCAAACTGAATGCGCCCGCTTGATACGGCTGCGGGATTGTCAAAATACCATACACCTCCCTGATTTTGCCTTCCCCTGTTACCCTGATCCTGAAATTGCTGGAGGGCAGGGTTGTACATATTGTTATTGGGCGAATTCATTTCTCTGAGCATGCGTTCCTGTTCTTCTTCTTTTTTGCGTTTTTCCTCAGCTACCAGCTTGTCAATCATCGCGTCAAGCGTGTCTTTGGGAAGTGTGGAAAGCCAGAGCATGCTGTCCTGGTAAGTGATTGTATTTTTGTAATTGATATAATCTTTAAGTGTTGCGGCGAGCGTAGAGATTTCTTTGTATTCGGGTGCTTTGGGGGTAATAGAGTTAGCGGCACTGTCGTAATAAACCTGGGCCTGCGTATAGTTTTGTAGGTCGAAAAAATAGATTTGCCCGATTTTAAAATAGGAAAGCGCTTTCTGCCGCTGGTTGCTGACATTGGCACGGATAGACTCTTTGAGGTAGTCAATGGCTCCGTTCAGATTGGTTTTTTTGATTTCCAGCAGTGCAAATTCGTAGTAAACCTGATCTCTGTATTCGTAGTTTTTTTCATCCCTGAGTAGTTTGGTCAGATATTTATTGACCTCCCCGTCGTCATCTTTTCCTTTTTGAAATTCCACATAAAGGCGTGCAATCTTGATTTTGGATGAAAAAGTCAGGCTGTAATCGGCGCTGTATTTTTCGACAAGCGAATAGTTTTCCAGCGCTTTGGGATATTCTTTGGTTTCGGAAAAAAGCTGCCCGAGGAGGAAATGCGCCCGTGCCAGGCGGAGGTCGTCTTTTATATAGATTATATTGTCAGAGAGAATTTTGGCTGCCTTTTTATAGTCTTTTTCCTGAATGGCGAGCCTTGTGCGGAAAAGAGAAAGTTCGGCTTCCAGTTCAGCATCAATATAGATGGTGTCGTTGTTGAGCAGTTGTTTATCAATAATGGTTTTGGTCATTTCCGGGTTTTCCATCATATAATGGGTTTTGGCGATCCAGAAAATGGCCTCGGGGATAAGGGGCGATTCGGGGAAAGTTTCGATGACGAAGTCAAAATTTTCCATCGCGAGGGTATAGTTCTGGCGGTAAAACCAGCTTTTTCCATTGAGCAGGCGGCAGTTGTCGATCCAGTCACCGTTGGGATGTTTGAACATGACGGCATCATTTTTTTTGATTACCGTCTCAAAGTCGGAGGAGAAGCTTTTGGCTTCATCTTCATTTCCGTAATAAACAACCTCAATAAATCCCTGTTCGGGAAATTTATATTGCTTTTCCAGTTGGCTCACTGTTTCTTTGAACAAATAGGTTGCATTATAAAATCCATTGAAATAGGATGTGGTGTTGTGATAAAGTCTGGCCGTAACCGTATCTTTTTCCTTGCTGCAGGAAAAGACAGATAGCAGCAGAATAATTGGCAGATATTTTGTAAATTTGCGAACTACAGAAGACAGCGTCATAACTGGAGTTGATGATTGGTTTGATAATTGTAAACGAATCAAATATACTTAAATTCAGCCTCAAGCTAAGAGCATATGTTACAAAACTTTTACAGGCGAATTCAGGCGAGGCTCACCAAGCAGTACCGGGTAGAGTTGATAGATGATATCACGCTATCCCAGTCCAGACAATTTCTGTTAAAACCTATAACGGTGGTTTGGCTGTCCGCGTTGCTGTTTGTGATGATTGTCGGGGGTACTGCGGCGCTTTTTGTTTACACTCCGGCATTTCATAAGCTGATTCCGGGGTATAAAAACCCTGAAGAATTTGCCGCAGAACGGGAAGAAATGGCCACACAACTTGCAGAAATGGAGAATCAGATGGAGCGGTGGACTACCTATGTAGCCAGTTTCCGCAAACTTGCGGGCATGGAGGGGGATTCTATACCGGTATTCAGTGATGCAAGGCTGGACTCGATGCGGGTAGCCAGTGAAGGCGCAATCATTCGGCTTCAGGAAGAGGAAGTCGCTACACATGATACAAGTACCGCGAAGGCAGAAGCGGTGAGGACTCTCCCGGTCGCAACAAAAGCGGTCGAATCGCGGAATGAACCAGAAAGACAAATTGTGTATGTATCTGACAACCAGAGTGGAAGCGGCCTTCACAGGCACTTTCCTATCATGCAGAATTTGTTCTCGCCTATATCCGGAGAAATTCGCAAGTCTTTTGATGAAAAGAGCGCACATTATGGCGTAGATATTGTAGCAGAAGAAAATACGCTGATACGCTCAGTCGCAGACGGGTTTGTGATTATTTCCGAATATTCGGACGACAATGGATGGGTAATCGGTGTTGCCAGTGCAGAAAACGTAGTTACATTTTATAAACACAACAGCAGATTACTTAAAGACGCCGGAACTTATGTGTATGCCGGGGAGCCTATCGCAGTGATCGGGAATACGGGTGAAAATTCGACCGGACCCCATCTTCATCTCGAATTGTGGCGCCAGGGCAGACCAGTAGATCCTACCAACTACATCGAATTTAATTAATAACCAGCCAAAGCATGTTTGGAAACAAAAACGAAAACAATCGTCCAAAAGTGAATCCCTCTAGCTCTAATCCCGAAGGAAGAAGAAATATCATCTCCGAAGAGCATCGTCGTTGTTGGTAATATCAACGCTGAAGGCGACCTCCGGGTAGAAGGTAAAGTAATCGGCACCCTGGTTTGCAACTCCAAACTGGTGGTAAGTGGCACCGGCTATATCGAAGGCAGCGTGGATGCCCGTGTAGCTACCGTTGAAGGTGAAATCAAAGGAAACGTAGTTACCCGCGAACTGCTGACCATTGATAAAACCGGAAAAATTTTCGGCGATATCTTTACACAGAAGCTGGTCGTCCAGATGGGTGCTATCTTCACCGGAAGCAGCAAAATGGCTGAAGCCGCAAAAGATAAACTGACCGAAACCCAGCCACGTGCCAAAGATCTGCTCGCCAAATCCAGTGCACGCCCGGTACAGCAGCCTCAACCCGTAGAAAAAATGGGTAAAGCCAGCTAACGGAATTGGAATCCATCAGCTTTCGGTTGCGGGAAGATCCAAGCCTTTATGAAAGACAACAGATCACCCTATAAAGAATACCTCAAATATACAGGCCTGGGTTTTGAAATCCTGGCCTGCATTCTTTTATTTGCGGGCGCCGGCTATGGCCTCGATGTATGGATCGGAACGGAAAAACCCTGGTTTTTACTCCTCCTCTCCGTCATTGGTATTGTAGCCGCGATATTTCTGGCCATTCGAAATTTTAAATAACTCAAATCTGGTAACCCCCCAAACAACGCCCGTGTCTGTTCCCGTTTTTATCTTTCGATCTTCGCTGATCACCTTGTTTCTGATGCTAACAGGGTTTGTGGTCAGTTCATTCTGGTTACCGGAAATCAATCTCATGGCAGTAATTTCTGCTATTTTGGTCAGTTTTCTTACAGGGATTGCAGCTTATACCCTCACATACAACGGGCTGCAAAAATCCACCCGAAAGTTTGTGACTTTTCTCATCATGGGTATGCTGGCCAAGATGTTTACGGGCATTATTATCGTTATCGTTATGGCCGTAGCATTCCGCCCCATGATCATTGAATACGTAACTTCTTATTTCCTTTCATATTTTATTTTGACTGCGTTTGAAGTTTATGGGTTAATGCGTAAATTGCGCGCCTAAATTGATACTACGGCTGTAAACGCAGAAAATATATGCTGATGATTGTACGTAAGTCTTTCATTCTCACACTCTTATGCCTTGCCTCAAGCATTTTTGTATTTGCTGAAGATACAAAGACTGTAGAAGAGTTTGACGCCTCAGAAACCATCCTTCACCACGTCCTCGATACGCACGACTGGCATATCACAGACATTCCTGCCGGAAAGGATGAACATGGCAATACGCACTATGTTCCGGTAGCACTTCACCTCCCCTGGTTTTTTTACAGCAGCCGTGATGGATTTGTATTTTCCAGCACCGAAGGCCTGTCTGAAAAAGGCTATATGGCACATCACGATCATGTCTATGCCCTGAACCCGGGTGTACACCCACCCATGGATGAGCACGGCCATATGAGCATGGATGAAAAAGCCTTTGAAGCCTGGGAAGCAGAAAATGTGGATCACCACGCATCAGTTTACGACCTTTCCATTACGAAAGCGAGCCTGCATATGATTATTGTGGGGATTGCCATGCTGCTGGTGTTTTCTGCCGTAGCCCGCGGGTACAAAAGAAATGTGGGTAAAGCCCCTTCCGGTGTACAGTCCATGTTTGAGCCGATCATCGTGTTTATCCGCGATGAAGTAGCCAAACCTTATCTCCATGACAAAGCCTCCCGGTTTTTGCCTTATCTGCTCAGCCTGTTTTTCTTCATCTGGTTTTCCAATCTGTTTGGACTTACTCCCTTCAACTCGAATGTGATGGGTAATATCTCCGTTACAGCAGCGCTGGCAGTCCTGACCTTTTTGCTTATCAATTTCAACGGAACCAAAGATTACTGGGTGCATATTTTTAATACTCCGGGCGTACCCTGGGCTTTGAAGTTTGGCATACCCCTTATGCCGATAGTGGAAATAGTGGGAATCTTTACGAAGCCCTTCGCCCTGATGATCCGTCTTTTTGCCAACATCTCCGCCGGGCACTTTATGGTGCTTTCGCTGGTATGTATGATTTTTATTCTTGGCAAAAACGGGGCACAACCCGGTGGCGCTTTCGGTATTATGCCGCTTTCCTTTGCATTTACCACAGCGATTTTCGTCCTGGAAATGGTAGTAGCCATTATTCAGGCTTATATATTTACACTATTAACATCGGTGTTTATTGGAATGGCGCTTGAGTCACACGATGAACATCACCATTGATTTGTATTCAATAACCATTTTTAAATAATTTCCTTATGGGAACTTTTGGAATTTTAGGCGCAGGTATCGGAGCAGGTCTCGCTGCTATCGGTGCAGGTATGGGAATCGGCCGCCTGGCGGCTTCTACGGTTGAGTCTATTGCTCGTCAACCTGAAGCTTCCGGCGATATCCGCGGAGCAATGATCCTGACCGCAGCCTTCATCGAAGGTGTTGCACTGCTGGGAGAAGTTGTATGTCTGCTGATTGTATTCCTTACACCTGGAGCAGGTGTTGGCGCTGCTTAACACAAATTGCAGGAAGTCGGGGGAATGCCCTGACTTCCCTGCTGCTTTTTTTGAATTTAGGTTGATACATTAATATATACAGAAATGGCACTATTGACCCCCCAGTTGGGATTATTCGCCTGGACCCTGATCATATTCCTTGTTTTCTTCTTCCTCCTCCGGAAAATGGCATGGAAACCTATCCTTAACGCACTGAAAGAGCGCGAGGATACCATCGAAAATTCTCTCCGGCAGGCAGAACAGGCTCGCCAGGAAATGCAGAAACTTACCTCCGACAACGAATCCCTGCTCAGAGAGGCTCGCGCCGAACGCGACAAAATCGTCAAAGAAGCCAATACGCTTCGCGATCAGATTATCGCCGACGCACGTAAAGCCGCTGCCGAAGCCGAAGCCAAAGAGCGCGAAAAAACCAAACAGCAGATGGATGCCGAAAAACGCGCAGCTATCGCTGAAATCAAGGAAACCGCAGCCGCTATTGCAGTAGAAGTGGCAGAAAAAATTCTCCGCAAAGAGTTTGAAAACAAAGCTTCTCAGGAAAATTTTGCCCGTCAACTCATCGGTGATTTTAAAGATAATTAATACCCATGGTTGAAGATCGCATTGGCTACCGGTACGCAAAGTCAGTTTTCGAACTGGCCGAAGCGCAAAATAATATTCAGGCAGTAAAAGAGGATATGGCTTTTATCCTCGCTAATCACAGCTCCAGCCGTGAATTTGCCAACTTCCTGAAAACTCCCCTGATCTCGTCTTTAACGAAAGAACGGATAATTAAAACTGTTTTTGAAGGAAAGCTGAAAACAGATATTGTCAGCCACCTCATCCTTCTCATTACCCGTAAAGGCAGGGAAATGTACCTCCCCGCTACCGCAAAGTCCTTTCTTCAACTCTACGACAAACGCTTTGGTGTGATAAGAGGAAAACTCACCTCTGCCTCACCGCTCAGTGCTGAGGTACTGGCTTCCATTAAGGCAAAAGTAGAAACGGAAACCGGCGGTACATTTGAAATGGAGCACGAAATAAACCCGGCCCTTATCGGCGGGTTTGTACTCGAAATGGGCGATAACCGCTTCGATGGAAGTGTGACTTCTGCCCTCCGGAAAATAAAACAAGATTTTATCAAGAATAACTAACCAAAGAAATATTAAAGATATGCCAGCGGTAAGACCTGACGAAGTATCTGCGATTCTGCGTGAGCAACTCTCCAATTTTAAATCTGTAACCGAACTTGAAGAGACCGGGACGGTTCTCCAAATCGGTGACGGTATTGCTCGTATTTATGGCCTGGCCAAAGTACAGGCCGGCGAACTTATCCAGTTTGCAAATGGCCTGAAAGGTATGGTACTCAACCTCGAAGAGGACAACGTGGGTGCTGTATTGTTTGGCGATTCTGAAGGTATCAAAGAAGGCGATGTAGTAACCCGTACCGGGCAGATCGCTTCTATTAAAGTAGGTGAAGGGCTTCTCGGCAGGGTAATCAACCCATTGGGCGAACCCATCGACGGCAAAGGCCCTATTACCGGCGAACTGTACGACTCTCCTTATGAGCGCAAGGCTCCCGGTGTTATTTTCCGCCAGCCGGTAAACGAACCGCTTCAGACGGGTCTGAAGGCTATCGACTCCATGATTCCGATTGGTCGTGGTCAGCGCGAGCTGATTATCGGCGACCGCTCCACCGGAAAAACAGCTATCGCCGTCGATACCATCATTAACCAGAAAGAAGGTTATGAAAGCGGCAATCCGGTGTATTGTATCTATGTCGCCTGCGGTCAAAAAGCGTCAACTATTGCCAAAGTAGTAAAAGCGCTCGAAGATGCCGGAGCCATGCCTTATACAGTAATTGTTGCAGCGCCCGCTTCTTCTCCCGCTCCGCTTCAGTTTTTTTCGCCTTTTGCAGGTGCTGCCATCGGTGAGTTTTTCCGCGATACGGGTCGCCCGGCTCTGGCTATTTACGACGACCTCTCCAAGCAGGCCGTGGCTTACCGCGAGGTGTCTCTGCTCCTCCGCCGTCCTCCCGGTCGTGAGGCTTACCCCGGAGACGTATTCTATCTCCACTCACGCCTCCTCGAACGCGCAGCGAAAGTCATCAACAATGATGAGATCGCCAGAAATATGAACGACCTTCCCGAATCCTTCAAATCGATGGTGAAAGGTGGCGGCTCTCTTACCGCTCTGCCTGTAATCGAAACCCAGGAAGGTGACGTTTCTGCTTATATTCCTACCAACGTAATCTCCATCACCGACGGGCAGATATTCCTTGAGTCTAACCTGTTCAACGCCGGTGTACGCCCCGCTATCAACGTAGGTATATCCGTGTCAAGGGTTGGTGGTTCTGCTCAGATCAAACCGATGAAAAAGGTAGCAGGTACACTCAAACTCGACCTCGCGCAGTTTCGCGAACTGGAAGCCTTTGCCCGTTTTGGTTCCGACCTCGACAAAGCTACCCAGCTTCAGCTTGACCGCGGACGCCGAAGCGTACAGATTCTCATTCAGAAGCAATATTCTCCTGTAGCCGTTGAAAATCAGGTAGCTATCATCTATGCTGTATCCAAAGGCTTTGCAGATAAAGTGCCGGTAGAGAAAATGAATGATTTTGAAAAACAATTCATTCAGAACCTCGAACTCCGTCACAAGGAAACCCTCAACGCAATCAAGGGACGTGACTGGAACGATGATATTATCAAAGTCCTCGAATCCGTAGCTACTGAAACAGCCAAATCATTTGTTTAGTTCATTTTTCTAAACCATTAATCCGAAAAACCGGAATCCATAATGGCGAATCTTAAAGAAATACGAGGCCGGATAAAAACGGTAAAAAACATCCAGCAGGTGACCAAAGCCATGAAAATGGTGGCTGCGGCAAAACTGCGCAGGGCACAGGACCGGATGCTCCAGCTCCGCCCCTACGCAGCCAAGCTTAAGGAAATTATCGGCAATGTGACTGCTTCAGTTAATGTCGATGAAATCCCCAGCAAACTGGTCGAAGTGCGGGAAGTAAAAAATATCCTCTTCGTAGTCATTACCTCCAACCGGGGCCTTGCCGGACCATTCAATACCAACCTTATCAAGCAGGTAAACCAGTTTATCAGGGAAAACCACCAGACCGAACTGGCCGAAGGGCGTATTCAGTTTATCTGTATGGGACGTAAGGGATACGATTTTTACCGTAAACGCAAGTATAATGTAAACGGTAAAAACTTCGATGTATTCAGCGATCTTACCTTCCAGAACGTAAACCAGGTTGTGGATCAGGTGTTTGAAAAATTTGAAAGCGGAGAGGTGGACAAAGTTTATCTGGCTTTCAATGAGTTCAAAAACGTGATGTCTCAGATTCGCCAGGTAGAGCAGTTGCTTCCGCTTTCGGTCGAAGGCCTGAGCAATGGTGCACCGCAGCCAGTGGATACCGATAAGTACCGGTCCGACTATATGTTTGAGCCAGGAAGGGAAGAAATCCTGACAGAGCTTATTCCCAAAGCATTGCGGGTGCAGGTATTTCGTGCGGTTCTGGAATCCAACGCCTCCGAGCAAGGTGCACGGATGATTGCGATGGACAGTGCCACCACCAATGCAGATGAATTGTTGAAAGGCTTGAAACTCAGCTACAACAAGGCACGTCAGGCTTCGATTACCAAAGAAATCCTCGAGATTGCCGCTGGTGCAGACGCACTTGCCGCTCAGTAGATTTTGTCAAAAGTTTCAATAAAAAAAGGGGTATTCTCAACAGAGGTACCCCTTTTCCTTTTATGGTGTAGATTATTAAATCGAAATATTCTTCCTGATACTAAGCCTGCGGCCAACTAAAGCCTGGACAATGATGGTGATGATGACAAGGATTGCCAATCCGATGGATTTTGCCATGGGAATATTCATCAACAATCCACCCACCGACCCGGCAATAATACCCGAGAGTACGGCTGCGCTGATTCGTTTGATAAAAGTTACTTCCGGCTGTCTGCGTATCACTTTGCGAAGCCCGCGTTTTTCCTCATCAGAAGCCTCTGCCCGCTTCTGTACAAGGCGGAAAAACCGCCCGAAATCTATCGCATCGTTTTCCTCAACATAAGGAGGAAGTTCGGAGAATCGGATATTGGTGGCAACGCGAATGCGTTTGCGCTGGTTGGTAGAACTGAGGAAAAGGTTGGGCGCAATGCCAAACTGGTTCATCTTTTTGTAGGTGTAGAGAAACAGTTCATCCTCAGATATATAACCCCGTTGATCCAGGTCTGCATCTCCGGTTTTTAGGCCTTCGGTAAGAGTAGCCGTAAATTTGGGGTTTTTGATTCCTTCTGCCGTCTGGGAGGTGCCCAGAGTGTCCTGAGAAGTAAGTACAAAAGACTGTGTCGCACGTGAAAATTCTGCCAGCATGTTTTCTTTGTGAAACTTCTTCTCGGCATCCATCTCTTCCCTGGAAAAACAATCGATGATGAGTATTTTTTGCTCGGCAGCGCAATCTTTCATCGCGTCATAGATAAACCGGGCCGAAAGTGAAGTTTCTTCAAGGGAAGCCGGGTCGGTTTTACTGTCAGCAAAAAACAGGCGATCACCTTCGCTTACGATTTCAAAACCATTGAGGTACAAAAGCAGCAATTCGTGAAATTCCCTTTTCTGAAAAAATCGCACAATCTCCCGCTTGGCTTTGGCGCAGTCGCTTTCCATTAGGGAAGACATCCTTCCAAATCCACCGATTTTAGGGTTATTAAGCACTTCCCTCAGTGCCAGACACTCCTGCGGTGTTGCTACCAGACTGGCGATTTGAGCGTCTTCTGAGGAAGGTGTGCTGATCATGAGTGCAGATCGAACAATCATATGTTGGCCAAATTATTTCACGAAAGCACAAAAGTATAAAAACATTGGAAAGTATCCCATTTTTTCACGCAGTGGATATATGGTCTTTGTGGAATTTGTAAATTGCTGGCATGGAGGAGCTTATACTGGCCCTGAAAAGACTATTGATGAATGACGTTATCCCGCTCCGGCAGGCAGACGCAGAGGTGTATGGCAGCAAATTCCGTGATATAACCACCGAATGGAATCCCCTGGATTTTCGCGACTTTGCTGCTTTTGTGAATACTTTTTCTTCCCGCCTTTTTGTGCAATGGTTGGAAACGAATAAAAAAAGCGGGATGGTTTCCGGGGCCGGACTGGCACTTTTGCTTACCATTGTTGATTTTCTGTCTGAAGGAATTACAAAAAAGGAAATTCGCGAAACAATGGGTTCTGGCTTTTTCCCTTCTCCCGCTCTGATTCAAAAGTGGCTGGAAGCTATGGAGCATTCCGACCGGATGGCAAAAATTCAGATAAAAAACGGGCTCTGGTACCATGAGGGCATTCAGGCAGATCAGGAGATACGGGGAGCATTAAAAACCATGTTTCAGACGGGAGGGAGCCCTCAAAATTTCAGTTCAGAGCGATCTGTGAATATCATCAACCGATGGGCAAAAGAAATGTCCGTAAACCGGATACCTTCGCTGATTGAGTTACTGAAGGGGAATATGATTTTTGCTCAGATCGTGAATATCAGGGGGGTATGGCAATACCCGTTTGAAAAACTTTCCTCCCGGGCAGATCTTTTTTATTCCGAAGATGGCCCGGTTTCCATACCCATGATGCGGACGGAAGGCACTTTTCCCTTTCTGAAATCGGATCTGTGGGATTCCGTTTTTTTACCTTTGGGACAAAACCTGCTGACTCTGATTGTATCGGTTCCGGCAAAAGGCAAAAACCTTGAAGAAATGCCAGAATTGTTTTTTTCAGGAGAATACGCAGCAAAACCCAACATCCGGGCGGCTGCCATGCGTGTAGTTCTTCCTGTGGTTTCCCTTCATACTCTTACTGACTTTGGGTTCCTTTTGAAGAAAATGGGTTTGCTCAGTGGTTTTGATCCTGATACAACTGACTTTCGCAGATTCAGCCCGGAACCCCTGTGGCTTGATCAGCTCGTTCAGGGCGTTAGTTTTGAAATAAATGAAACCGGGGTAGGGGACAACCGGTTTGCCCGCACGCAAATTAATTTTAAACCCATTGCCCCGGAATCTGAGCAACTGATAATTGACCGCCCGTTTTACCTAAAGATTGTAGAAAATAACACCGGTATGATCCTTTTGCAGGGAATATTTATGGGCAAAGATTAGCCTGCTTTTCGCAGTTCTCGGATTCTTTTTCTCACTTCCACCGAATACAGGCTTCCGGGAAACAGCGTCAGAAAATCCATATAATGTTTCATGGCTGTTTCGGGGTCTTTCATGGAATAGTCGTAGATGCGTGCTTTGGTATAAAGTGCATCATCTCCGTAAATATCCGTTGAATATTCGTTGAGAATCCGGTCAATATAAATCATGGCGGTGGGAATGTCGTTCTTCTTCAGAAAGATATTGGCTTTTTCCCAGAGGATTTCATCTGCTAGCGTGTGGGTGGGAAACATATATGCCAGTGAATCAAGCAACTTCAGCGATCCCGGGTAATCGCGCTGATAGGTGAGGAGTTGTGCCTGAGCAAATATTTCCAGCGCGGTGGTGGTGGTATCGAGCCCGGTATTGTCGATAATCAGAAGGTTGAGTTTGATGGCGTCGTTGGAGATATCGTTGGATGTATTGTCTTTGATGGCGCTAAGCAGCGCCTGTGCCAGGTTAAACTCCCCCCGGTAATAAGCCATTTGCCCCAGTTTGTACTTGGCCAGTGCGCCGATCTGGCGATCTCTGAATGATTCAGAAACATCGGTGTAGATAAGTTTTGCCTTATTGTATTCCTGTTGCATCAGGAGGATATCGCCGATGAGCAGTTGCCCCTGAGCCCAGTCTTCCAGCCTCAGAAATTGTTTTTGTCTCACAATTTCCTCCAGTTCGGTTCGGGCCGTTTCCAGATCATTGAGGTAAAAGACCATAAGTTTGGCGCGGCGATATATAGCGTCAAAGTACTGGGGTTTGTATCCAAATTCACTTAAGAGGGCGCCGTAATCATTGACCGCCTGCTGTACAGACGGCATATCCACGGGTATTTGATCAAAGGCTTTTAATTCACCGTTTACTGCCTTTTCAAAGTGGGCGCGGTAGTAATAAGGCGAACCCTTTTTCCGCTCGATAATATAGTCGTAAGCTTCATTGGAAAGTTCGTATTCCTTGTTGTTGCGCATGGTTTCGGCAAAACTGTAAATCCGGTCGCCATCTTCTTTAAACAGGCGGTCGATAGATTTTACCTGAACGAAAGCCTCATAAAAATTTTCTGCCTGTACATAATATTCATACAAAATGGAGCGGAGGCCGTTGTCGCCGGGCTGTTTGTCAACTGCCTGAAGGAGTGCTTTTTCGACGGCAGCAGAAGATTGAGGTGTTACAAGATTAAGAACAGCGAGATTGGCAGCGCTGAGGTTGGCGGGGTTGGAATAATACATATTCAGATATTCCCCGGTTGCTTTATCAAACTCTCCCAGTTGCGTATGAATATTGGCGATTTCGTTGCTGAAGAAATAAGGGTCATTTAGCTGCTTTCTTCCCTGAAAATAGGCTTTATTGGCCAATTCCAGCTTTCCAGCCTGGTAAAGAAAAGCGCCGGCGCGCACAAAATCGCCCTGAGTGGAAAGTTGTTTTTCAATTACATCGAGATACAGCTTGTCAGCTTCTTTCAGATCGCCGGTTTTTTCGAGGAGGGTTGCCTTTAGGAGGGGGAAAAGTACGCTGGGCTGTCTTTTGATATTTTTGTCGAGAAACTTGATGCCCTCTTCAAACTGCCCCAGCATTTCGTAGCAACTGACGATACGGAGGCCGTAGTCTTCCTGCGGGCTTTTCCGGTAAACCTTGTCAAACAATTCGAGTGCGGAGGCGTACTCGCCTTCGGCGAAGTATTTTTCTGCAAGATCAGCTTCAGGATCGGTTTGGGCAAAGCCAATAGTGAGCAAAAGGCTCAACAGGAAAAAGGGAATCAGTCGTATCATACCAGTTAAAACGGAAAAGGCTGATGAAAGATTTCCCAAGATACAAATTACAGGGGGAGAAAAACGAATAACAGGCCGTGTAAATCTTGCCCGTTATACGATTAATTACCGATCATTTTGGTGTAGTCACTCACACGGAGAAGATCAGCAGAATCCGGCGTTTCGTCCAGCCTGATCTTTACCATCCATCCCTCACCATAGGGGTCGGTATTGACCAGTTCCGGCTGGTCTGCCAGTTTGGGGTTTATATCAGTTACGGTTCCTGCCAGTGGCATAAAAAGATCGGATACCGTTTTGACTGCCTCCACTGTACCAAAAATTCCATTTCTTTCAATGGACTGATCCAGTGTTTCAATTTCTACATACACAATATCGCCCAGTTCATTTTGCGCAAAGGCTGTAATTCCAACTGTGGCTTTTTCTCCTTCGATCCGAATCCATTCGTGATCTTTGGTATAATATAAATCTTCAGGAAAATGCATGAGAATCAAGTTACTGCACGTTAACAACAAACAAAATAGTGAATTAATTTTATTCGGCGACCGAAACTACAACAATTTTTTATGGAAACCTAAATGTGTATCTTGGATGGCATTTGGGATAAATGATGGAAAGATGAAAGGTACTTTAAACAAAGGCTCCCAATTTTTTTTTGCCGGGCTGATCATGTTGCTGGCGTGGATTCCGGGTTTTTCGCAAAAATCTGATAATCAGTTACTTGATCAGATGATTCGGGATGATGTGGTGCATTTCGTTTCATTTGAATCGGGGCAGTTTCGTGAAATTCCCCCAGTGCTTCAGGAGGAACTTTCGGACATATCTAAGTACATGGCCGACGGGGAAAACCACTGTGTGTTTGCCGGGGCTTCTTACAGGAGTAAAGATCAGTTGCTGGCAGCATCCTGGGTAGGTAGTCTGCTCAGCCGAAAGGTCTGTCAGGTGAAACTTCAACAGGCCGCAAAGTTATATATTGGTGAAACCGAAAAAAATCTCGCACGGCTTTTTGACCTCGCCGAAAGAGGAAACTGGATTCTGTTTTTCGACGAAGCCGATGCCCTGTTTGGCAAGCGAACCGAAACGGGTGAAGGGCGTACAAATAAGTATGCAAATCAGGAAGTTTCGTATCTTTTACAGTTGATTCAGGATCATCATGTGCCGGTATTTATACGCGTAAACCGGGGGTATCCCGAACTGAAACCAACCTTTCACTACCAGATCGTGTTTGACTGATACCTTTTAACCAAAAAAATATGGGCTTTTTGCGATCTCCGATTTTTATTCTGCTTCTCGTGTTTGTTTCGCTGGTTGTGGTATTCTTCCGCTACCGAAACCAATACCGAGCTATGCTCAGAGATATCAGTCGGCAGTTGGAGGAAATGGAGGGTTTGTACGAATCGGTTGTGAAAAAGCGATTGTCACTATCTGTACTTGAAGACCGGAACCCCGAAAAGGAAAAAAAAGCCATTCTGGAAGAAGTGATGACCGTGCTGCGCCCGGAAATACAGTTACTACTTGCACACATCCAGTCTCAGCCTGTACCCGACGGAAAACTCAGCTATAAAGCCAGATACTTTCGCCTGGCGGTGGTCATGGCCGAAACCATGCTCAACCGCTCCGGATCGGCAGAAATATCCGTATCCGAGATTGATGCATTCTTCAGAGCGTTTGAAGAAGGAGCCGCCGGCGATATATCCCGGCGTATTATCGACCTGAAATCGGGGGCAACTTTGTAAAAAATGGCTCTCTGTCTCTCTGCTTCTCTGTGTTTAAAACTCAAGCTTGTTGGATTTGTGAAGATATAAACAGAATTTGACCAATATGAAAAAACTCTGGTTTATATTTTTAATTTCAGCCTGTAATACGGGCAATTCCAATTTATCACAAATGCAGACACTGGATATACAGGGGCATCGCGGCTGCCGCGGCCTGATGCCTGAAAATACAATTCCCGCTTTCCTTCATGCCATAGACCTTGGGGTAAATACCCTGGAAATGGACGCCGTCATTACCCAGGACAATCAGGTAGTGGTGTCTCATGAACCTTTTTTCAATCATGAAATCAGCCTTACGCCTTCCGGAGAAGAAATTCCTGAGGCTGAAGAGCGAAATCACAATATATACCAAATGACCTGGGAGGAGGTGCGGCAATACGATTGTGGCACCCGAATGCATCCCCGCTTTCCCCACCAGCAGAAAATGGCCGTTGGAAAACCCCTTCTTAAAGAGGTCATCGCCGCCGCAGAAAAATATGCCGCAGAAAAAGGGCTGCCTCCGCTCAGCTACAATATTGAAACCAAATGTAAGCCGGAAACTGACGGTATTTTTCATCCTTCACCCGAGGAGTTTTCCCGCCTGCTGATGGAAGTGGTAAACGAAGCAGGCATCGCTGACAGGGCTATTATTCAGTCTTTTGACGTGCGGACACTTCAGGTTATTCACCGTAGTTTTCCCTCCCAGCGACTGGCCCTGCTTGTGGAAAATGAGGAATCGCCCCAATGGAATCTCGATCAGCTAGGCTTTGTTCCGGATATTTACAGTCCCGAGTTTATCCTGGTCGATGACAGCCTGATGGCTTTTGTCCGGCGCAATGGCATGGCAATTATTCCCTGGACACTCAATGCAAACCCCGACATCCAGCGCATGCTCGATATCGGGGTGGATGGGATTATTTCAGATTATCCTGACCGGGTTATTGCTTTGGTTTCGGACGAAACTCCATAAACATGATTCCGGCAAATGCCAGTAACAGAAGAATCGAGGTTAAAAGCGAAATTGTATTTCCGACGGAATAGGACTTCGGTTCAAATTTGAATTCAATTTTGTGTTCACCGGCAGGAATTCTCAACCCGCGCAGGATATAGTCTGCCCTGAAATGCGGAACCGGGTTGTTGTCGATATAAGCATTCCATCCCTTCCCATCGTTGTAATACACTTCGGAGAATATGCCTACCGCTTCTACCGGAGAGGAAGACTGATAGGTGAGGTGGTTGGGTTTAAAATCGGTCAGAACGATTCTGCCGCTGTTGTCTCCGGTAGGCTGGAAGCCTTCAAACATCTGCTTAAACCTCCCGTTGTCAATGGTCTGATCTACAAAAGCTGTCGTTTTGGGGTTGAAATTGGTAAGGGCGGCAATTTCCTCGTCAGGAGTATTGACAAACTGTACTTCTTTTACAAACCACGCATTACCCATCGCATTGGGGTTGACAAGCGGTTGTTTCTGCGGATCAAAGATAAAATACCGGGTGTTGAGCATATTAAAAATCTCCAGCCCTGCCAGTCCGGCGCGGAAGGCCGAATCAGTTGGCTGAGATTGAAGCAGATTGTACATATCCTGCATTTCGCGTGAGAGGTGCCGGTCGATCATATCCTGATAACGGCGAAGTTTGGCTGCATGATAACCACCCACTGATTTGTGGAAATAGGAGGTTTTGGCATCGTTGAAAGGGCCATCCTGAGCAGAAAAATTGAAAACCCTGAAGTTGGGATCTTTGTCCTGGAGGATAAAATTGTTGACAGGCTGCGGGGCAAAATTACTTTCGTATTTGCGTTTGGTAATGTAATCGCCTTCGTTGAGGTAGCGATAAGCCACGGGCGCCATATCAATAAGCATCAGGGCTGTGAGCACGCCCAGAAGCACTGTTTTGTTCACTGTATTTCGGATGTAAAGCCAGATCATTGCACCGGCAGCCAGAATAAATGCAAAGGCGCGCAAAGCGTCAGATACAAGCATGGACTTTCTTACATCGCGGAGAATGTCGATGATCTGGCTGTATCTTTCAAGATCAGAAGGACGCTCAAAAGACATGATTTGCGCACCAACCGTAGCGATCAAAAGTGCCAGGCCACCCGTAATGCCGGCGGCAATATGCAGTGGTCGCAACTGAGCTGAAGCGGGAATTCCGGCCTCTTTGTCTTCGATGAGTCTGGCCAGTCCCAGAATAGCCAGGAAGGGCATGGTAAACTCGACAATGACAAGGCACATAGACACGGCTCTGAACTTATTGTAGCCGGGGAAAAAATCAAAAATGAAGTAATTAAATCCAGAGAAAAACCTTCCCCACGACAACATGAGAAACAAAGCGGTAGCAGTGGCGAGCCACCATTTGACTTTGCCGGGCACGAGGATCAGTCCCAGCACAAAAAGGAAGCAGATAATAGCGCCGACATATACGGGCCCCGAAGTGCTGGGCTGGTCTCCCCAGTAAGTGGGCAACATCAGGTCATTGGTTTTAAACATTCGCTCCAGTTCGGGATCATCCACCTTGGTTCCGGAAGCGCCCCCAAAAATGTTGGGCACCAGCAGGGTAAGGGATTCACTTACTCCGTAGCTCCAGTTGAAGGCGTATTCTTTTTCAAGCCCTGCTTTAGCCTTATTGGAATCGGAGGATTTAAGTACAGCTTTGCCGCGCATGGTTTCGGCGGCATATTCGGCAGTGGTCATAATCCTTCCGGCATTGGGGCCAATAGCCAGAAGAGCTGCGATGATGAGTGCGCCGGAAGTTTTTGCAAATGCGGGTATTTCTTTGTTGCGGATAGCGTCAATAAGAAAAGCTATACCCAGCATCCCGATCACGATGGCGAGGTAGTAGGTAATCTGATAGTGATTGACGGTAAGTTCGAGCGCCAGGAAAAAAGCCGTAACGGCAGCACCCAGAAGCGGTTTGCCCCGATAAGCCATCAGTACCCCGGCGATGACGGGGGCCATATAGGCAATCGCATTAGCCTTGGAGGTATGGCCTGCGGTAAGGATAATAAAGAAGTACGAAGAGAAGGCGAATGCTGCGGCACCCATGGCAGAAAGCCAGGGATTAACCCGTAACGAGGCCAGGAGAAAATAAAATCCGGCAAAATAAAGCCAGACGTAATTGGCGGGGCGGGGGAGACCCAGCCAAAGGATTTTATTGATAGTGGAAAAAAAGTTGCCGGAAAACTGTGTGCTGGTCTGGAAGGCAGGCATGCCGCTGAAAAGCGTGCTGACCCAGAGCGCTTCTTCTCCTGTCTGGGCGCGGAAGTCCTGCGTTTCTTTGGCCATGCCCTGAAAGTGAATGATATCATGCCAGTTGAGCATTTTACCTTCAAAGAAGAGCGGCCTGAAGAAGAGGATAACAATAAACAGGAAAGCGATAAGGATTCCTGCGTGTATAAGAATTTGTTTTTGCCAGTCTTTGAGACTGGAGGTTTGCGCGGGTTGCTGAGCTTTTGCCATAGCGAAATATGAAATTACGGTGTAAACTAATACCGTATTGCCATGGATCAAAATTTTGAGCATACTTTCATGCTACTCCCCGTCCACCAATTTCATCAGATAATCTCCGTAACCGCTTTTGATCAGCGGTTCGGCGATCCGGCGGAGTTGCTGGTCGTCAATAAAACCCATTCGCCAGGCATGCTCTTCGATACAGCCGATTTTAAGACCCTGCCGTTGTTCGATGATATGCACAAAACTGCCAGCCTGCATGAGCGACTCATGGGTACCCGTGTCGAGCCAGGCTGTACCCCGACCCAGGATGGATACGCGTAGTTTGCCTGCTTCGAGGTATTTGCGGTTGACGTCGGTGATCTCAAGTTCACCTCTGGGAGATGGTTTCAGGTTGGCTGCAATTTCGACCACCTGATTGTCGTAAAAATAAACTCCGGGTACAGCAAATGAGGATTTGGGCTTCAGGGGTTTTTCTTCTATGCTAATGGCCTGTCCGTTTTTGTCAAACTCAACCACGCCGTAGGCAGTCGGATTGGATACGTGGTAGGCAAATACCATTCCTCCTCCCTCTGATGCGATGGTCTGGCCAGCCTCATATAGGGTTTGGGCCAGTTGTTCGCCGTAGAAAATATTATCACCCAGAATAAGAGCCGCATCGTCATTTCCTACAAATTGCTCGCCTATAATAAAGGCCTGTGCAAGGCCTTCAGGGTTTTCCTGAACGGCATAGTCGAAACTGAGTCCCAGCCTGCTCCCGTCACCCAGCAGTTTGCGGAATAGCGGAAGGTCGGTAGGAGTGGAGATGATAAGAATTTCTCTGATACCGGCTGAAATCAGGGTTGACAGCGGGTAGTAGATCATGGGTTTGTCGTAAACCGGCATGAGTTGCTTACTCACCGAAATTGTGAGTGGATACAGACGGGTACCAGAACCTCCGGCGAGAATAATTCCTTTCATAGCAGAGCGATTTGCTAAAATGGTGATTCGAAGCTGGAAAAGGCGGGGTGTATTTGATCTTTGGGAGAAATGACAGGAGGAATATCAGCCCAGGGAAGGCGCAACCCGGGATCGTCCCATTGGATTCCTCCTTCCGCTTCCCGGTTGTAGAAATTTGTACACTTATAAAAAAACAGACAGGAGTCTGACAATACCTGAAACCCATGTGCAAACCCTTCGGGTACGTACAGCATTGTTTTTGAGGTAGAATCGAGCACTTTAGCGTAGTGCTGCCTGTAAGTAGGAGAGTTTTTGCGCAGGTCAACAGCGATGTCGAGCACTTCTCCCTGAAGGGCGGTTACGAGTTTTCCCTGTGCGAAGGGAGGTGCCTGAAAGTGCATTCCCCTGAGTGTACCCTTCACAGAAGATGATAGGTTATCCTGGACAAAGCTGAGATGACCGAGGCCGATCTGGCGGAAGAAGTTTTGGTTAAAAACTTCCATAAAAAACCCCCGGTCATCTCCAAATACGTCAGGTTCAATTATAAATAAGTCCGGGATGGCGGTCTCAAGTTTGCGGAACCCCATGCAACTGTGTCTTAAAATACGCGAGTGTTTTGGAAAGCCCGTCGCGACGGCTGACTTTGGGCTCCCAGTCAAGAATTTCCCTTGCAAGCGTGATATCGGGTTGCCTTACTTTGGGATCATCCTGCGGAAGGTCTTCAAATATAATTTTGCTTTTGGAGCCGGTAAGTTCGATAACCTCCCGGGCAAAATCGAGGATAGAAATTTCAGCCGGGTTTCCGATATTGACCGGGCCTGAATAGTCGCTGAGCAGAAGGCGGAATATACCTTCAACCAGGTCATCGACAAAGCAGAAACTCCGGGTCTGGCTTCCATCGCCAAACACGGTGATGTCTTCACCTCTCAGTGCCTGGCCCATAAATGCAGGCAGCGCCCTTCCATCGTCGAGGCGCATGCGCGGTCCGTAGGTGTTAAAAATACGAACAATACGGGTTTCAAGGCCGTGGTAGCGGTGGTAAGCCATAGTCATGGCTTCCATAAAGCGTTTCGCTTCGTCGTACACGCCTCTGTAGCCGATAGGATTGACATTTCCCCAGTAGTCTTCAGTCTGCGGGTGAATCATCGGGTCGCCATAAACTTCGGAAGTACTGGCGATCAGTACACGGGCACCTTTTTCCTTGGCGAGGCCGAGAATTTTGTGGGTGCCGAGAGCCCCGACTTTAAGCGTCTGAATCGGTAACTTCAGGTAGTCGATTGGGCTGGCAGGAGAGGCAAAGTGAAGGATATAATCGAGCTTCCCCTCTACAAAAGTATAATTGGTAACATCGTGTTTGACATAGGTAAACCCGTCTGTACCAAATAAATGAGCGATATTGGCAAGGTTTCCGGTAATCAGGTTGTCCATGACGACAACCTCAAATCCTTCAGAGAGAAATCTGTCACTGAGGTGGGAGCCGAGAAATCCGGCCCCCCCAGTGATCAGTACTTTTTGTTTTCTATTCATTCGTAGTGATGGTTTCGCTGGCCACAACAGACTTACGGCCAATGGAGTGATAGGTAAAGCCAAGGCTTTCCATCCTTTCTACTTCATAAACGTTTCTTCCATCAAAAATTGTGGGCTTTTTCAATCCTGCCTTGATACGGTCAAAGTCAGGCGCGCGGAATTCGTTCCATTCTGTTATAAGCAGAAGGGCATCAGCACCGATAGCAGCTTCATACATGCTGTGGGTGTATTCGATCTGGAGCTGGGGATAATAGGTCTGAACAGACTCCATGGCTTCTGGGTCGTAAGCCTTCACGGAAGCACCCATTTGCAACAGCTTTTCGATAATCACCAGCGCAGGCGCTTCACGGATATCATCGGTATTGGGTTTAAATGCAAGTCCCCAAACACCGAAAGTCAGGCCGGAAAGATCAGTGCCATAGTGAGAGATGATTTTATCAACCAGCAGTTCTTTCTGCGCATAATTGACTTTCATTACTGCATCCAGAATCTGGAAGTTGTATTGATATTCCTGAGAGGTTTTGAAAAGCGCGGAAACGTCTTTTGGGAAACAACTGCCTCCGTAACCAACACCGGGGAAAAGGAAGCGGCGACCGATCCGTGAGTCAGTACCAATACCTTTGCGGACGTTGTCAACATCTGCACCTACTTTTTCGCAGAGGTTGGCAATTTCGTTCATGAAAGAGATTTTGGTAGCGAGGAAAGAGTTGGCTGCGTATTTGGTTACTTCCGCGCTGCGCTGATCCATGAAGATGATCGGATTGCCAGACATAACGAAAGGCTTGTAAAGTCTGCGCATGGTTTCAGCAGCACGTTCAGTACGGGCGCCAATGACAATCCGCTCGGGCTTCATGAAGTCCTGAACAGCAAATCCTTCGCGGAGGAATTCGGGATTGGACACCACGTCAAATTCGATGTCGGTGCGATCTGCAATGGCAGCGTGTACTTTGTCTGCCGTACCTACGGGAACCGTACTTTTGTTTACGACCACTCTGTACTCAGTGAGGAGATCACCGATTTGGCCGGCAACACCGAGTACGTATTTGAGGTCTGCAGAGCCATCTTCCATGGGAGGTGTAGGGAGGGCCAGAAAAATCACTTCAGCAAATTTTACTGCTTCAGCCAGGGAGTCAGTAAAGGTAAGGCGTCCCTCTTTGGTATTCCTTTCAAAAAGTGTTTCAAGGCCGGGTTCATAAATCGGTACCTTTCCGGCCCGAAGTTTTGCCAGTTTGTCCTGATTGTTATCCACGCACAGCACATCATTACCGGCTTCAGCAAAGCAAGTACCTGATACAAGGCCAACATAGCCTGTTCCAACTACGGCAACTTTCATATTAAATAACGATTTGAAATATTAAGATAAATTTTAATAGAATTCTTACGCCTGTCTTACGGTTGCAGCAATCCTTTTCAGGGCTTGTGCAATGTATTCCTGTTGAGCATAATCCAGCTCGGTGTGCATGGGAAGGCTTAGGACTTCCTCTGTCAGTTGTTCTGTTACCGGAAAATCTCCTTCCCGGTAACCATACTCGCGATAGGCATCCTGCAGATGTAAAGCAACCGGGTAATAGACCATGGAAGGGATTCCTGCAGCACCCAATTCATTTTTGATCCGGTCTCTTTCTTCCCTTCCGGCAGTAATCCTTAATGTATATTGATGAAAAACATGCGTGGAGTTTCCTGCGCGGTGAGGTACCTCAATTCCCTCACATTCACTTAGCAGCGAATCAAAAGTGTCGGCAGCCTGTTTTCTGGCTGCATTGTATTGGTGAAGATAACGTAGTTTGACATCCAGTATAGCTGCCTGGATAGAGTCCAATCTGCTGTTTACCCCAATGGATTCATGGTAATATTTAACCTTTGAGCCATGATTGCAGATGACATGGATTTTTTCTGC
This sequence comes from Bacteroidia bacterium, assembly GCA_041391725.1. Classification (GTDB taxonomy): domain Bacteria; phylum Bacteroidota; class Bacteroidia; order J057; family J057; genus JAGQVA01. The sequence goes on along the minus strand of JAWKNL010000003.1, from coordinate 218,658 downwards.
CAGTTCTTTATTACTGGTAAAAATGGCTCCTGCATCTCCGTAAGCACCCAGATTTTTGCTGGGATAAAAAGAGGTGGTACCAATTTCGCCCATGGTTCCGGCCATTTTTTCTGTGCCATCGGAGAACCTGTAAATGGCACCGATTGCCTGTGCGTTGTCTTCGACAACGGGGATGTTGTGCCGGCGGGAAATTTCAAGAATCGGCTCCATATCTGCGCATTGGCCGAAAAGGTGTACCGGCACAATCGCTTTGGTGCGGGGAGTGATGGCGGCTTCCAGTTTGGAAGGGTCGAGATTAAAACTGCCAGGATGTACATCCACAAATACGGGCTTTGCTTTTAGCAGCGCAATCACTTCTACCGTAGCAACAAAGGTAAAAGGGGAGGTGATCACCTCATCACCCGGCTCAATATCCAATGCCATGAGCGCAATCTGCAGCGCGTCTGTGCCATTGGCACAGGGTATGACATAGGGGACTTCCAAAAACTTACCGAGATTTTCCTTAAAACGACTTACCGAAGGGCCACTGATATAAGCGCCTGAGTCGAGAACTTCTGAGATGGAGAGATCAATTTCCTTGCGGATTTTTTCGTATTGAGTAATGGTATCAACCATTCGGATATCCATATAGGGCAAACTTTAAATTTGTTTAATAGTTCAGTTGCAGGAATAAGCTGTAAACCGCACAAATGTACCAATTTCCCAACTATAGTTTCCTTTTTATTCGCAAACAGATAGTCTTGCCTCCCGATCGGTCATATTGATTTCTTATAAGGATATTACACCCCTTTTGGCAACCACGAAGGGGTTGTCAGCCGTTGTGTTTCTTAAAAAGAAGAACTTCATCTTTTGGTTTTTGACCTTTTCCGAGAGTTATTTGTCCCCAAAATACTAACAGGTCTCTCAACTCCCAAGTCATTTATGCGCGGAATCAATCATCAGGGTAAAAATTTTTCTCTTCTGGCTTTTCGCCGGTATGGCCTGTTTATCTGTGGTCTTTTTTTTCTTTTCCCGGCTGTGTTACACGCTCAGAAAAGCATCGCTGATTCTGCTCTCAGTATGGCATTTATGCAGGTGAGCTACCAGGGGATGATACCTGCGGGAAACCTGTCAGCCCGCTTCGGATACTGCTCCCAGTTGGGTATGGATGCAGGGTACAAATTTGGCAGCGGTTTGTACCTCAGCACTGGTGTAAAGGCATTTTTCTCAGATGGAGTAAAAGAAGACGGGCTGCTTTCCAACCTCATCGTACCGGGCGGATTTTTGATTGCCAATAATGGGACGCTCACAGGAATACGAATTCTGGGAACGGGTTTGCTTGTGCCGCTGTCTTTGGGAAAAATTTTTCCGGTCAATTCCCGCCACAATCTCAACAGTGGGTTTTATGCAGAGCTCGGCGGGCAATATCTCCAACACAAAATCTCCCTTTTTCCTACCGATGAAAAAGTCGCTGCCATATCGGGTGACTACAAAAAAGGATACGATCGGCTTACCAGCGGATTCGGCATAAGGGAAGCCGCCGGGTATCGATACTTCTCCAACAACGGATATCTCAATTTTTCTGTTGGATTAGAATTTAGCCAGAATTTTACACGAAGCCGCAGAAGTATCAATTTTGATACCGGACAACAGGATACCCCCCGCAGGGTGGATTTGCTTTCGGGGTTTAGTGTAGGATGGATTTTCCCTCTGTATCAGAGAGCACCTGATAAGGTGTATTATTTTTGAACCGTTATTATTTTAATTATATTTGATAGGTGTGATTTTTATGTAGGTCAATTTTTGCTTGATTGAATAGATTTCTATGATCGCTCCGATTATTACTGAAAATATTAATACTATACAGTTGCTCTGTCAACAGCATCATGTAGCCCGGCTTTGGGCCTTTGGATCTGTTTTGCGTGATGACTTTGGGCCGGATTCGGATATTGATTTCCTTTATGAGTGGGATGACAATGCTATTTTAGCTGATAAGTATCTGACTAATTTATGGGCAATTTTAGATAAGTTGGAAGCTCTTCTGGGACATCCTGTGGACTGGATTTATTACCCAAATTTGAAAAACCCATACTTTATAGAAGAAGTTGAAGAAACCAAGGTTTTAATCTATGACCAGAAACTCGAAGAAATACCTGTTTGATATTTTGAGTTGTATAAAGGATATACAGAATCAACATTTGTTTGAGGTACAAAATATTCAGGATTTTGAGAATGATAAAACAATTATGAGGGCAGTAGAAAGGGAACTGGAAATAATTGGTGAAGCAGCTTACCGCCTCAGACAAATGGGTGTAAACCTGATGCAAGCAGATTCCCTTATTAATAGACGTAATACGATTATTCATCAGTATGATAGTTTTCAGCCTCGAACAATTTGGTATTTCATAAAGCAGCAGCTTCCTGAGTTGGAAACGGAGGTTCAGGATTTACTGAAAAGCAATGACGAATAAAGATTTTTCCATATCGTGATCTATCTATACTCTACAGGTATTTTCTTCCTGAATATTTTTTTCCGAATAGCTTCCCCCTTTCACCCTAAGGCGGCCTTATGGGTTGCCGGGCGAAAAAACTGGCGGAAAGTCTTGGCTGAAAAAGTAAATGCCGGCCAAAACCGGGTCTGGTTTCACTGTGCCTCTCTCGGCGAATTTGAACAATGCCGCAACCTGATTGAATGGATCAAATCCTCCTATCCGGATGTCTCCGTTCTCCTGACTTTCTTTTCTCCTTCAGGTTATGAGATCAGGAAAAATTATGCTCTGGCAGATATTGTGACCTATCTTCCGCTTGACACAAAAAAAAATGCGGCCGATTTTCTCAGGATCGTAAATCCCAGGCTGGTGTTTTTTGTCAAATATGAGTTGTGGATCCATTTTCTTCGCGAAATGAAAATTCGCCATATTCCGGTTGTGCTGGTTTCTGCCCGGGTAGGGGAGAATAGCCCTTTTTTTACCAGCCTGCTTGCACCTCTCTATAAAAAGGCTTTTCAGTCTTTCAGGCAAATTTTTACCCAGGACGAAACCTCAAAAGAACTGCTCAGCCGGTTTACCGGTAAATCTCATATTACGGTAAGCAGTGATACCCGCTACGACCGCGTGGTGGCCAACAGAGATACATTTTCCGAAATCCCCTTTGTCGAAACATTTACCCGCGATAAGATATGCCTGATCTGTGGTAGTACCTGGCCGGTGGATGAAAAGGCACTGTTTTATGCCTGGGACAGGCTGAAAAATATCCCGGAGCTGGTGATGATACTGGCTCCGCATGAAATTCATAAACAGCGGATTCTCGCCTGGAAAGAAAAATATCCGGAATCAACCCTGCTTTTTTCTGAAAAAGAAACTGCAAACTCCGCACACCGCATTTTGTGGGTTGATAATATTGGTATGTTGTCAAGGTTGTATTTTTATGCGGATGTGGCTTATGTCGGTGGCGGATGGGGCAGTGGGTTGCACAATATTCTTGAGCCGGCCACCTTTGGCGCACCGGTTGTATTCGGGCATCGCCACGAAAAATTTCCGGAAGCCGGGGATATTATAGCTGCCGGAGGCGGATTTTCTGTAAAAAATGAGGCAGAACTTCATTCTGCACTGGAAAAACTGCTGACAGATGCCGAACTTCGGGAAGAAATTTTCGTTTCCAATAAAACGTTTATCAATCAAAGGAGCGGGGCAACCCACATTATCGCCCGCTGGTGCACGGAAAATGACTATTTCCCGGCCTCAGGGTAATGTGCTGGCGGAATTGTCCTTGATTTTCGACAGGTTTTGCCTAATTTGCGAGTTATGAAAAAATCGGTTTTCTTTTTCTCCCTCTTGACTTTCATACTTGTGGTTTTGCCTGCTGCAACTTCCAAAGCCGGAAAACCAACGGTTGACCCCAGACTTTACATTACCAAGCTGGAGCAAAAGCCTGAATTTGTAGAAATTACCTACGAAATTACTATGGCTGGTTTTGTGGAACTGCATTTGTTTGATCCTGACGGGAAAAAAGTATGGATTAAAGGCCGTGTTACAGATCGTATTGGGGTGGATAAAATTCTTATTCCCCGAAGCCCGCTCAAATCCGGTCAGCGTTACACCTATTTTCTCCGTTACAAAGGAAAAGATCACTCCGGTAGTTTCTATGCGTCGTAATTGAATGTTGAAGAATCAAAAAAAAATGTCATGAATATTCTCGAGAGCAGCATCCAGATCAAAAAAGTAAAGTCCAGCCGTATCAGTGAAGTAAATATGAATAAAATTCCTTTCGGAAGAATTTTCAGCGACCATATGCTGGTGGCGAGATATGACGAAGGGAAGTGGTATTCGGCAGAAATAGTTCCTTATGAAAAACTGGCGATTGCTCCGAGTGTATCTGCCCTTCACTACGGCCAGGCTGTGTTTGAAGGAATGAAAGCCTTCCGGGGGCCGTTGGGTGATGCACTGCTTTTCCGCCCCGAAGAAAACTTCAAACGACTCAACCGCTCGGCTCATCGGCTTTGCATGCCTGAGATTCCTGAGTCCATCTTTATGAATGGCTTAAAAGAACTGGTAAATCTCGATCAGGCATGGATTCCTTCCGTTGAGCAGGGTTCACTGTATATACGTCCATTGTATTTTGCCACAGATGAATATATCGGCGTAAAAGCTTCCCAGTCCTATATGCTGGCCATTATGACCTGCCCGGTAGGTGCTTACTACAACGATCCTGTAAATCTTCTGGCAACTACCGAATATATCCGCGCTGCCATCGGCGGTACGGGTGCTGCAAAAGCTGCGGGCAACTATGCCGGGTCTCTCTGGCCCGATAAAATCGCCAAAGAACACGGCTACAACAATATCCTCTGGCTTGATGCAAAAGAGCATCAGTATATCGAGGAATGCGGTACCATGAATATTTTCTTTGTAATTGATGACCGGGTGGTCACCCCCCGCCTCACCGGTACCATTCTTCAGGGTGTGACCCGCGACTCCGTCCTTCGTGTGCTTCGAGACAATGGTTATCATGTGGAAGAGCGTCAGATCTCAATATATGAAATTCAGGCAGCCTATGATTCCGGTTCGCTGAAAGAAGCCTTTGGAACAGGAACTGCTGTTACGGTTATGCCTGTGGGTAAAATTGGTTTTAATGGCAGAGACATGGTGCTCCCACCGGTCGAAGACCGCCCGGTTTCCAACTGGCTGGCCGATACCATGGCCGATATCCGCAATGGTGTTATCAAAGATCCCTATGGATGGGTAGTGAAGGTTTAATCTATGGCAGAAGAATCCAAAATCACAAAGGAGTACTCCAACGGCGAAGTGACCGTTGTCTGGAAACCCGATGTCTGCATTCACTCCGGAATCTGCTTCGGCGGCCTTCCGCGCGTGTTTAATCCCCGCAAAAGACCCTGGGTGGCAATCGACGGCGCTGAGACTGAAGCCATTGTCGATCAGGTGAAAAAATGCCCTTCCGGTGCGCTTTCTTTTTACTTGAATGAAGAAGCCGAAAAAGGGAAAGTCGAAGTGGAGACAGAACGCATAATTGAAGTTGTGCCAAATGGACCGCTGCTGGTATATGGGAATATCACCATAAAAAAGCCTGATGGCTCGGAGACCCGCGATGCAAAAGTTACGGCATTCTGCCGTTGTGGAGGCTCCTCCAATAAACCATTTTGCGATGGTACGCACAGGAAAAATGGTTTTGAAGGGTAACCTTTAAATTTTCCTCAAAATTTGTGGTAATTTCAGGCTGTTCATACGTAACTCCTTATTCCACAAATTATGCGATACTATCTGCTACTCCTCATGTTGAGTTTTTCCCTGGCAATATTTGCACAGGAAAAGTCTCCTGCCTTATTCCCTGTTCAGGGATTTTGTATTGGTGGTCCATCTGTTGGTGATGTGGATCGTTTTGTCAAGTTTATTGATGAAGAACTTGCGCCCCGGCGTATAAATACCTGATCGTCAGAATTGATTACAATTACAGCTATACCAGCCATCCAGAGCTGCGCGGGGAAAACCCGTTGACTGAAAAAGATGTGAAAAAAATGGTGGCAGTCTGTAAAAAACATTCCATTCGCCTTATCCCACAGGTCAATCTTCTCGGCCACCAGTCCTGGCATTCGAAGGCAACCAAACTGCTGGAAGTGTATCCTCAGTTTGACGAAAACCCTGAAGTAAAACTCCCGGAAGAATACAAATGGCCGAATGCAGAAATACGGCCTGTATTGCAAAAGTTATTGTCCGCTTCACCCCGAAGTACATGGGGTCGTGTTTGATATTGTCGATGAAATCTGCAATGTCTTTGAGACAGAACGCTTTTCACGCAGGCATGGATGAAGTATTTTATATCGGCAATGACAAATGTCCGCGATGTAGTGGCCGCGACAAAGCCGAACTATTTGCCGGAGAAGTTACCCTGATCCGCAATCACCTCGCTGCTAAAAACCGCGAACTTTGGATATGGGGAGACCGGATGATAGACGGAAAAACTACAGGCCTCGGTATGTGGGAAGCCAGCATGAACAATACCCTTTCGGGCGATTGATATGATACCTAAAGACGTTTTTATCTGCGACTGGCATTATGAGCGCCCTGACCAGACAGCGGTATTATTTGCGATGAAAGGTTTTAAAGTGGCTACCTGTCCCTGGCGTACCCCTGAAATCGGTGTACAACAAGTGGAAGATATGGCCCGATTCCGGGAAAGTGCGACCAAAGCCACCAAAGACAACTTTGCAGGAATGATACAAACCGTATGGTCTGGAGCGGGTCCATTTATGGATGAATACTACGGGGTGAAAAAACGAAAGTGCCGGCAATAAGACCCCGACCAGTTGCTTCAAAAGCATTTATGCTAAGATGAATGAGATGGCGAAGGAGTAAAAGCCAAGGTAGACTCAATCCAAAGAATAGAAATGAAAAGGCCCTGCGCCAAACGGTTGAGATAGCGTCCCGTGTCGGTGTAGAGCCTGGTTTTTTATGACACCATTGGGGTACAGGCGTACCACCACCGGTTCAAGTTCGAGCGATTCAGCAATCCGGTGGCTGAGGCCATGCAATCCGGTGGCTGAGGCCATGCAATCCGGTGGCTGAGGCACTCGAAGCCACCGGTGGTGGGCTGACTTGCCCAGGGCTTCGACCAGGCTCAGGGCAAGCATAAATATAGCGAATTTTTGGGTTGATATTGGCGCCACGAGGAAAAGTAATTTTGTAACATTTCCATTAGCCCTTTTCCCCAATTTATCGTAAGTTTAGGCATGAGTAAAGCATTTCAAAAAGCCCTATTGGAAGCAAAGGCACTTAGCCCACAGGAACAATTAGCCCTAATTGCTGCCCTCAGTCAATTTCTCTCTCAAAAAAATGTTTTTCCCGGTACAACACCTCTTTCTCCGGAAGCTTGATTTTCTCCCGGGAAGATGAAGCCGAGAATCCTTAGACGAGTAAGGAATTATGAAGAAGGAAAGGCTAAAACCCTTTCCGGGAACATTTTTCGTGAAAATCTCAAGAATAAATTTGGGGCTTGATGGGCTATATTTATGAAATTACCGAGGAAGCCGCAAAGGAGATTGACCATGCAGTAGAATATTTTGAATCTCAGTTTACAAGTGGGGCAGCAGATTTTCTTACAGCTTTTGACGATACGATAGAAGGGATTCTTACGATGCCTGAATCTGGGCAAAGACGTTCTGAACAAGATCCGGATATCGAAGTCGGCAATTAAAAGCCAATAATCGTAAAGACGCTTACGCCAGGTCTTTCCCCTATCTTCTGATTTACAAAATTTATGAACTCGAAGAGAAAGTCGTGATCTTTCAATTATGGCCCGTTAGAAGCGGCCAACCTATCCGAAGTGAGCCGGAGGATGAATAGGGAAACTGGGTCGTATTTGGTGTTGATAGTAATTAGCAAGAATATAGCCACCCCGCAAGGTGCTCACGATTCGGCTGGTCAGGAGCGTGTAGATTAGGCTTTGGGCGGAGAGGTGCATGGGGGTTGGTGGTTTTTGAGGAAAATCTACATTATTTTCATGGCCACAAGATAAATGTAAAAAAACTTAACCTGTTGTCCAAAATGTTGGGGTAACCTCTCCGTCTCATTAGAGTAAAAATCCAGTATGTTGAATTTTCTTCTCACTATCAAGCGTGACTATATACCCTCCATATGGAATTATGTTCAAAGCCCAACCTTTAAAATTAGTACTGTGTATATCAGACAAAAAGATTACGGGAATCTTTTCCGTTCCCTCCAAAAACACAAATCTATTTGTTCTCCTTATTAAACTTACAATTTGGTCAGGCTGATTGTATTGTGCATTAATTACAATATTAGTTTCAACATCACCAAATACGACGGCAAAAAATTTTAAATGATGGAAATCATTGCCATAAAGACTTTTTAGTTTTTTTTTGCCTTCTCTAAGCGCAGCATCAACTTCAGGAGAAAATTCATATCTAATCCTACTATTTTTAAGAGAAGAACAAGCGCTTGATGTCATTAAACAAAAAACTATTAAGATTGGAATGGTAATTTTCTTGTTCATAAAAATCATTTTTGGCCTGATGCAGTTTTCAAAGCATCCCGAAGGATACTAAATTTATTATCATATAAATCTTTGGTAGTAGCAATGTTATCTCTTGACTCTACACCCGAAACAGTTGATGGATTTATAATATGTTTATCAACGTGTTGTTCATCAAAACTATATACTGTCATATTTGCGGCTTTTGCTTTTCTCCCATCTCCGGATACCTGGATAAAAGGGGCGACATTTTGGTTTGCGCCCTCTTGTATCTCCGTATTCGGATCGAGGATGCCATCATCATTCAGATCACCGAAAGTAACCCGGACATTGCCCAAATGCTTCCCATTAGAGGGATCTTCGACCTTAATCTGATACTCATATACCCAGTCCGAGCCGTCGAGCCGGACTCTGCCTTCTTCCATTTGAAGGAACATCAGGTTGAAGTCTTCGTAGTGGAAAGCGCCCACATAGTCCGAGGTTTTTGTAACGGTGTTGGAGGTGTTCACGACTTCCTGGCTTAGTGCAGCCTGCGGCGTCCCTTCGAGTACCCTCAGGGCAGGCATAAATATAACGAATTCAAAATTCAACTCTATTTTTAGATCAAGAGCGCGAAAACTTCTTCTTGCTGAGTACCATTACTACTAACCCAATTCACCCTAATAAAATTTCCCTCGAATTCAATTTTATTAATACAATAACCTGCGAAAGGTCCTTTACATGATTCTCTTATTAATTTTTGTTCTTTACCTGTAATCACATTTTGAACTCTGAGAAGGTAACCGTCCGGCCCATCATTGCTATATACAACCACCAACCTAATTTGATTATATGCCAGTGGATACATATAAAACTTTTCAGAAGCGTCTTCCTGAATAGGTAATATATATGAAAAAAAACAAGAGGTTCCACACCCTTGCTCAACACAAATGGCCTGTTTGTTATACCATTTTAACCGAATTTTTCCATTTGGTAGTTCTTTTATAGGGTTAGAAACATTCTGAAAGAAAGTATTTCCCCATACTAATACATATTGTTTTTCTCCAGTAGTTTTAATAAATAGGTAAATGCCTTCGCTATTTATCAATGTATCTATACGCTCCGGTTTATTTGTCTCGCCTTCATCTTTAAAATGTGTACAAAACAAATTTGAGATTGAAATAATCGAAATAACAAGCATACAAAACTTCATAGTATCATTTTTGAGGAAATTTAAAGAACCGAAAAGCCTCGCTGTCAACTCCTTTTATATTTACTTCTTCCAAAGACTTGGTCCAATTTGGGGCAGGAATATATGGACTAAAGAAATAGACAGAGCCATCTGAAATATTGGAGCCTTTATCTGCGCGGATGGAGGCAGTCACACTCTCCACCAAAGATGTTGTTTCGGACTCTATGCGTTTACCTTTATCATCGATAAGTTGTCCCAATGGATTTGAGTAGGAATCAACATTATTATTAACAGTTTGAAAACCGGTTTTTGTAACAACCTCTGTATAAGTACTTTCGTCAGAAAAAGTTGCCGTCCATCCGAGTTCTTTCGAATTAGGAGTATCATCATTTGCTCGATTTCGAATTACTTCTGCAACAGATTGCTTCGAAGTAAGATTTTCTCCTTGGGCTTCCGCATACACGGTTCGAACCATATGTCCTAAATCAGAATCAAAATTCAATTCATCAAATAATGGTACGGATTCATCACATTCAACATCGCAATCTTCTCCTTTTTGTATGAAAAACTTATCCGGCTTGTCATTCTTTACTCGGGCGACAAGATCGCCATCTGCATTAAAATAAAAGTTATCGATGTTTCTTCCATCAGGGTCAATAAACACTAATGGGTTATTTATCACATAATTATACGGACTCCATCCCACATATTTCTCTGCCAACGCATCCACCCCCTTCCACCGCCCTTCATCGGGCGCATACATCCGCGCCCCATAATCATACCACCCCAGCCCCAACTCCGTTTGTAGTTCCTTGCCATTGTACAGATACTCATTCCCCGGCGAAGCCACGAGGGTGTTTTCTCCGGACATGCGCAGGCCGAAGGGGTCCGCTTGGGCGGATGCAAGCATAGTAATCATTCGCATTCTGTATCTCCGTATTCGGATCAAGAATCCCATCGTCATTCAGATCGCCAAAGGCTTGTGCTGAGGCTCCCGAAGTATAACCCGGACATTGCCCAGATGCTTCTGCCGGGCAGATCTTCGACCTTAAGTTGATACTCATACACCCAGTCAGAGCCATCAAGGCGTACCCGACCTTCTTCCATTTGAAGGAAAACCAGATCGCCATCTTCGTAGTGGAAAGCGCCTACATAATCCGAGGTTTTGGTAACGGTATTGGATGTATTCACTACTTCCTGACTTAATTTAGTGCCCCGCTGCGTCCCTTCGACCAGGCTCAGGGCAAGCATAAATATAACGAATTTTTTGGTTGATATTGGCTCCACTGGTGAAAGTAATTTCGTAGGGTTTGTTGAGGTGGTTGTAGGCCACTGTTACCCTTTGTTGGCATCGGTGGTGTCATTACCCGCATCGTCATAAAGATACTCCGTAGGGGTATTGGCCCCATCTACAAAATGATCTACTCCCGCAGGAAGGGTCGCCGTGATCCCGTCGGTGAGTTTGGTCAGGCGGTTTCCACTGTAGGTATAACTCAACTCCGACTATCGCTCGGGGGAAACGCCCATGTAATTATCCTGGCAAATATCAATTATACGTGCGAAGACGCGCGCTTTGAATAAAAATGGGAAGAGGTCGCCTGTTGGCTATAATAATGTCACCCCTATCGGGGTTGGGCCTACGGCCCGAAAACGGCTCGCAGAGCCAACCCCAGAGGGGTGACATTATTATAGCATACGATGTGCCCCCTTTTTTACCTTTTATGGGGCGCGCCATTGCGCGCTAAGCGGGAATTGCGATTGTACCCATTCAAGCATCTTCCCCGGGTTGGATTCCCGGCTTAAGGGAGGGAGTGGAAATGGTGGTACCCGTGCGCTCTGTCCCAATGGACATCCGCACGACATTGGACAGGCTGGAATTTCCGGCATCATCCACGGCCTGAATGGCAAAATAATAGACCGTTCCCGGGGGTAGAAATAATGAAAGCCGTTAATGGAAACACTTCGGCGGGAAGAGGGCTACCAAATCACCTTATTTGAATATAACCGAAAGGTCGCATCCTTCGAAATCAGGGTCATATTATCGGCTAGTGCCTGAGCCAATATCAACCGATCAAAAGGATCGCGGTGATGTGGCGGAAGCGTATCGAGCGTCGTAAGGTGCAAAGTCGATATGGGTAAGGATTGAATGCCTGCCTTCTCTGCATCCCGAATCATTTGCCCTATGGAATGGGGTAGTTTCAGTTTTTTCAAACCGGATTTAATCGTCATTTCCCAATATGAAGCCATGCTCACAAAAATGGAATGCTCCTGATTGGTAATAATTCTGAAAGCTGTTTCGGAAAGCTCAGACGATTGATCAAAATACCACAGAATTGTATGTGTATCCAGCAAATAGGAAGCCATCACATATAGTCCTTAAAGTCCTCTAAGGGCGCATCAAAGTCAGGAGATAATTGGATTTTCCTTTGTACAGGCCATAAGCATACAGCCGGGGATTTTCCGGTTTTTTTTGAACAACCACTTTTTTAGAGTATTTGCTCAGCAAAAACTCGATATAATCCTCTACCTGTTGCCGAATTTCCGAAGGAAGGTTTGAGATTTGGTAAGCCATACTTATGCTGTTTACGAACCCCAATGTACGAAATTTTAAGAGAATCGGTTCTGTTTTCTTATGACTGCAAGGATATGCTTCACTCCCTTACCTGGATCGCCGTTTTCGTAGTGGAAAGCGCCCACATAGTCCGAGGTTTTGGTAACGATATTGGAGGTGTTCACGACTTCCTGGCTTAGTCTTGCCTGCGGCGTCCCTTCTGGAAAGCCTGAATTTAGGCATTTTTCCAAAGCCTAATCCCCGGCAAGTACCGGAAATCTTTGGTGTTGAGGGTATAAAAAGGTAACTGATGCACAAGGGCCGTAGCGGCAATCAGTGCGTCGGGCAAACTCAGGCGATGGCTCAAACTAAAGGATTTCATTAATTCCATCGATTGCTGTGTGATCCTTTCATCTAAAGAAAAAACCTTGATACTGGCCAGATCGGCCACAATTTGTTGTAACTCCGCCTTATTTCTTGCCCCAAAAATCAATTCACCTGCAGAAATAGCACTCACTGCCAGGCGGTTCTGCCCAATCTGCCTTAGTTCTTCCCGAATATCCCTATTGTTTCGGTATAACTCAATCAGAATATTGGTATCACAAATCACGATTTCTTCCATGCCGCTTTTCGCAAGGTTTGTGCATCTATCTCATAATCGGCCCACATACCCGCAGAAGCAAAAAGATCGTGTGTTTTTTCAACGGAGGCGTCGGAATCCGTAGCCGGAGCCCATTCAATAAAATCCAGGCGAGACAAAAGCTCGGTCAAAAAGTTCCGGTATTTCCTGTCTTTTAGTCGTATGACAAATGCTTCCATGCTGCAGAATTTCTCTCTAAGGTCGGAAAATATGCCCAATATTCCAAGGTTGGGGATGAAAAGAGAACAGGAACCCCCGTCGGTGAAAAAGTATCTTTGGGTAATGACGGACCAGAATATATCCAGCTTGTAGGGCTGGATTGTTTGTCTATCGGCGAATATCATTTTAAAGCAGAATTTCTACTTTAGACCTGTTGCAGCTAAGGGAAGAGGACAACCCCAGCTCCGTTTGTAGTTCCTTGCCGCTGTACAGATATTTATTCCCCGGCGAAGCTGCGAGGGCGGCTGGAAGGGTAGGCGAAATGGCAGGTGTCAATCTTTAAACTTCGGGAAATTTCATTATTTTCCCCTCTCAATCCTGATTATGAAACAACTACTCTACCTTTTGCTACTCTTTCCCGCCTGCCTGTTTTCTCAGTCAGATCTGACAACATTCGTCGATCCCTTCATCGGTACTTCCAACTATGGCGCCACTCACCCCGGCGCTGTTGTACCTTGGGGCATGGCCTCCGTTGTGCCCTTTAATGTCTCGGGCAAACAAAACAAATACGAAAAAGACAGCCAGTGGCTCTCCAATCCTTACTGGAAAGACAACAATTTTCTCACGGGCTTTTCGCATATCAATCTCAGCGGTGTAGGCTGCCCCGACCTCGGTGTGCTGCTGCTGATGCCGACCACAGGTGAAAGGGAAGTCAATCCCCGTATGTATGGGTCCTCTTACCGTGACGAGGAGGCACACCCTGGTTATTTTTCCACCTACCTCGAAAAACACAAGGTCAGAACCGAACTCACCGCTACCACCCGCACCGGCCTCAGCCGCTATACTTTCCCGCCGGGCAGTCCCATATTCTCCTGAACCTCGGACTGGGGCTTACCAATGAAAGCGGGGCGTCTGTGCGAATCGTTTCCGACGCAGAAATTGAAGGCAACAAACTGATCGGTACTTCTGCTATAACCCCGGCACAGAAAGACAGGTGTTTTTTGTGGCAAGGTTTAGCAAACCCGCAAAAACTTACGGCGTCTGGAAAAAACAACCCAAACTTCAGGGCGTGGAAGACCAGTGGTCCAACCACAGTGGCAAATACAAGTTTTACGAAGGATTTAACCAAACCCTCGCCGGAGACAGTATTGGCGTATATTTTTCCTACGAAACCCGCGATCAGGAAGAGATTATGGTAAAAATGGGCGTTTCGTATGTGAGCATAGAAAATGCCCGTGAAAATCTCGATAAAGAACAGGCGGGTTTTGACTTTGAAGCAGTGAGGAAAAATGCAGTAAATGCCTGGAATGAGCAGCTATCCCGCATTCAGGTGGAGGGCGGTACAAAAGAAGACAAAGTAAAATTTTATACGGCCCTTTACCACACGCTTCTCCACCCCAATATCTTCCAGGATGTAAATGGCGAATACCCGGAAATGGGCAATTTTAAAACCGGGAAAATTACCACAGGCAATCGTTACACCGTTTTTTCTCTCTGGGATACCTACCGGAATGTGCACAGTTTTCTTTCTCTTGTTTATCCGGAGCGACAGGAGGAAATGGTCAATACCCTGCTCGATATGTACAAAGAAAGCGGATGGCTTCCCAAATGGGAGCTCCTGGGAAGAGAAACCAACGTGATGGTAGGCGACCCTGCTATTCCGGTAATCGTTGACAGCTATCTCCGGGGAATACGGGGTTTTGATGTCGATCTCGCTTACACAGCCATGAAAAAAAGCGCAACAACGCTGGAGGGCAATAAACTCCGCCCCGGCATTCGCGACTATATCGAAAAAGGCTATATCCCTATCGACGGAAAAGACAAGGTTTGGGGTTCGCTTTCCACCACGCTCGAATATAATGTCGCCGACTGGAACCTCGCCCAAATGGCCAAAACACTGGGCAAAACCGACGACTACAACCTGTTTTACCAGCGGTCGTTGTCTTACAAAAAATTCTACGAACCTTCTTTTCCATTCTCCGCCCCCTCATGGCAGACGGGAGTTTTATTGCCGATTTTGACCCGGAGTTTGGCAAAAACTTCGAAGCTGTACCCGGATATGTGGAGGGCACGGCATGGCAATATACATTTTTCACCCCGCACGATATGCCCGGCGGATCGCACTTGCCGGAGGAGAAAAACCATTTGTCGCCCAACTGCAAAAGACATTCGACGATTCGCTTTTCAGCATGATCAACGAGCCGGATATCACCTATCCCTATTTGTTTAATTACGTCAAAGGCGAGGAATGGCGCACCAGAAAGCCGTTCGCAACAGCATAGACACATACTTCACAACACAGCCTGGCGGTATTCCCGGCAACGACGATACCGGTACGCTTTCCGCCTGGCTGCTGTTTAGCATGATGGGCTTTTATCCCGACTGCCCGGAAATATGAACTATTCCCTTTCAGCCCGGTATTTGAGCGAGTGAAAATTGCGCTCGACCCACATTTTTCCGGGGAAAGAATTGGTCATTGAAACCAAAGGCAGCGGAAAGTATATTCAGAAAATCACCTGGAATGGCAGCCGTCAAAAAGGCTATTTTTTCCCCCATGGAGAACTGGTGAAAGGCGGGAAGATGGTATTTGAGTTGAAGGAATAATTTTAGGGAAATATCCCGATTATACTAAGGCTGTTATTTTGAAAAAGAAACCACCTTGCAAAACGAAACTAACGATGAAGAAACTTATTTTACCCCTGTTGATCCTTACCATTTTCCGGCTCAATGCACAGGAAACCCATTCCCACGGGCGGGCGATCAATTTTCCCAATGTGCCGGGTTATCTTTCTCTGAAGTGCGACCTTCACCAGCATACCGTCTTTTCTGACGGAGAAGTATGGCCGACAATACGCGTTCAGGAAGCGCTGAAAGACAGTCTGGATGTCATTTCCCTCACCGAACACCTCGAATATCAGCCACATAAGGCAGACATTCCCCATCCCGATCGCAATCGCTCACATGATATTGCTGTGAAAGAAGCTGATGGCAATCTGCTGGTGGTACGCGGCTCTGAAATCACCCGCTCTATGCCTCCCGGCCATTGCAATGCCATCTTCATCAATGACGCCAACAAACTGCTCAATGACGATCCGATGGTAGTATTTCGGGAAGCAAAAATCAGGGCGCATTTGTATTCTGGAATCACCCCAACTGGACTGCGCAGGCACAGGATGGCGTGGCTCGGCTGAGCGAAATGCACAAAAGCTTATCGACGAAAAATTACTTCACGGTATAGAGGTGGTGAATGATGTTACCTATTCTGCCGAAGCACTACAGATAGCGCTGGACAATAATCTCACGATTATGGGTACATCCGATATTCACGGATTGATCGACTGGGGGCATAATGTTGCCGGGGAGGCCATCGCCCGATCACGATCGTATTTGCAACCGAAAAGACCGAAGCCGCAGTAAAGACGGGTTGGTTAACCGTCGTACCGTAGTATGGTACAACAATACCCTTATCGGGCGCGAAGCGCAGATATTGCCCCTGTTGAATGCCTGTATGACCGTGAAAAAAGCCGAATATCAGGGCAAAACTTCAGTTGTGACCGTTACCATTGAAAACCATTCTGATGCAGAATTTATCTTGTCTTCATTTGGTGAATATACATTCCACGCCAACGACGATGTGGTGATGGTGGCACCCAACGGCATTACGGAAGTCCAGGTAAAAACCCTGGAAAAGCTCCCATCCTTTGACCTGAAATTCTCTGTGCTCAATGCAATTACAGCTCCACGGGTTCATCCCGAGATTTCTTTAAAGGTGAATGTAAGCGAATGATAATTGGGCTTTCAAAAGGGAAATCTGATTATATTCGATTATCAAATCCCTTACTTATGAAAACCCTGAAATACTTCTGCCTGTTGCTTTTAGCCCTGATATCAATAACCGGCTGCGATCTGGAAGTGATACCTGATGATACCGGTGGAGGACCCATAGATGACGGAACCTTCACGAAAAAGTTTGGCAATGCCAACGTTACCGACAGAGGATATTCGATCATTGAGACTACGGATAAAAAAATAGTCATTGCTGGCGAAATCCGCGGTATCGGGTCTGGCGGCTCAGATATTGTTTTGATTAAGCTTGATGAAAAGGGGGAAGAGTCGTTTACCAAATTTTTTGGCGGCCCGCTGGACGACGTCGGATACGATGTGCGCCAGCTTAGTACCGGTAATTATAAAGTTACGGGGCGGTTTACCGATGCAGATTATGAAAAACTCTATTCATTTGAAACGCTTACCGATGGAATTATGTCGGGTTCACCCCTGAAGATGAATATACAAAGTGAAGGGCGTGGGGTGCTGGAATCCGCCGGGCGTTTTACTTACTTTGGTACAGAAAATCTTTGCGACCAGTCATCAGTTTGCAACCATTTCTGGATGTTTCAGACAGATAAGTTTGGCAACGTGGTTGGCATCAATGACGGATACGGATCAGGCGTAAATACCCTGGGTGCGGCTGCCGTCGTGTCCAGCAATTCTGCCGGCAATATTTATGGTGTGGGCAAGCAGTACAACGACAATACCAACCAGTACGATCCTTATCTCATCCGCATGCCCAACAACTTTGTTACCCTCTCTAACTTGCTAACCAAAGATTTGAAAGAAACCAACAATCAGACCCTGAATGCACTGGTCGAGCTTCCGGATAATACCTTTGTGGCCGTAGGCGAAACCGAAAACAATGCCAGTGGTACAAGTGATATTCTTTTTCTTAGGTTTGATGCAGACCTCAATCTTGTAGGCGCTCCCGTAAAAATCGGAGGATCGGGGACGGACCGTGCACATGGCATTATCCGTACTTCAGATGGTAAGCTTGTGATCGTAGGTGAAACCAGCAGTAAAGGAGCAGGGAATCTGGATGTATATCTGCTCAAGGTCGAATATAGCGGAAGTATAGTATGGGAAAACACCTTTGGCGGCGCCTTCAGCGACGGGGGGTATGATGTGGCTGAAGCTTCAAACGGAGATATTCTTGTCACAGGCTATAGTCAGAATTCATCAAGTACCGGAGACGTTGATATTTATCTCATCCGCGCGAGCCCGGAAGGCAAGGTGCAGTAGGGTTAGTTATTTTTTTGTAACTTAGTGGTATGAAAAAATACCCCATCGGCATACAGGATTTTTCAGAAATCCGAACGGGCGATTACCTCTATGTGGACAAAACCCGGCAGGTGTATGAGTTGGCGGAAAGTGGGAAATATTTTTTCCTCTCCCGCCCCCGGCGGTTTGGCAAGTCGCTACTGCTTTCGACGCTGAAATATTTTTTTCAGGGCCGGCGGGAACTTTTTACCGGCCTCTGGGTGGACCGCGAAGTAGATTACGACTGGGCCGTGCATCCGGTGTTGCATTTCTCCTTTAGCAGTGCAGGGTACAAGGATATTGGGTTGGAATCGGCTCTGCTCCGGTTGGTGGAAGAATCCGCCGAAGCCTACCAAATTCCGCTGAAAGAAGTGGGGCTGTCCCGGCGTTTTCGCGAACTGATCCAAACCCTGGGGCGCGGGAAAAAACTCGTTTTGCTCATCGATGAATACGACAAACCGCTGGTGGATTACATCGAAAACCTGCCGCAGGCGGAGACAAATCGGGAAATTTTAAAAAACTTCTTTTCGGTCATCAAAGACTGCGATCCCTTTATTCGCTTTTTCCTGATCACCGGCGTGTCAAAATTTAGCAAAGTATCGCTGTTTTCCGACCTCAACAACCTCAAAGACATCACCCTTCATCCTCGCCATGCCACCTTGACGGGTTATACTCCCGAAGAAATGGATATTTTCTTTGGAACCGAATACGAAGCCCTGGCCCGCCAAAATAAAATGACTCTCCCCGAAGTCAAAGCGGCCATTCAGACCTGGTACAATGGCTACCAGTGGGAAATCGGGCAGCCGGTGTACAATCCGTTTTCGATTCTGATTTTATTTGACTCTGGTCGTTTCGCCAATTATTGGTGGGATTCAGGTACCCCGACCTTTATGCTGAAACTCCTCCGTCAGGAGTTTGAGTTTGATCTCTCGACCCTGGAGGCCGGGGATGATATTTTTAACAGCTATACGCTGGCCAATATGGACTGGAAACCGTTGATGTTTCAGACCGGTTATTTGACCCTGAAGAGTTACGATCCTGACGTGCAGCTATATACGCTGAGTTACCCCAATCAGGAAGTTCGGGACTCAATGTACCGTTATCTGTTGGGGGAGTTTCGTCACGACAAACGCTCAGACAGTTTTCCCTCATGGCCAATATCAAACGCGCGCTCGACGCGCAGGATCTGCCCCGCTTGATGCAACTGATCGATACGCTATTTTCAACCATACCCTATCAACTTTTTGACGAGAAACGGGAGGGATTTTTCCACGCGGTGTTACACCTGACCTTTCAGGGGTTGGGGCTGCTGACACAGTCTGAAGTGAGTACCTCACAGGGCCGCGTTGATACAGTGGTGCACAGTAAAGCAGGCGTGTATGTGATGGAGTTTAAATTGGATGCCTCTGAGGAAGAAGCCCTTGCCCAGATTCGGGAAAAGCGTTATGGCTCTGCCTGGCTGGATGGCAAAACGTCGGTAACGGCTGTAGGTATTAGTTTTTCTTCGAAAACCCGTTCCGTGGCTGGCTGGCAGGCTATGCCTTATGCAGAACTTTTGGCAGAGGGGTAAAATATCTTATCCTCTGTTTCTTTAATCTCTCCCCTGTTTCTCCAGCGACTCTTCTCTTTTGCCGCGTTCGAAGGCAAGCTGGATCAATGCATCAATCAGCTCGGGATAAGAAGTTCCCTGATGCTGCCACAACTGCGGATACATGCTGATATTGGTGAAGCCAGGCAGGGTATTGATTTCATTTACATACACCTGGCCGTCGTCGGTGAGAAACATATCCACCCGCGACATGCCTTCACAGCAAAGGGTGCGGTAAGCATTTTTGGCTACGAGCATCAGTTTGGCGAGTGTAGCATGGTCGATGTTGGGCGCGGGAATCAAAACCTGGGCAGCATCAGCAGAAATATATTTTGAGTCATAGTCGTAAAAACCCGCAGCCATTCCTACTTCGCCCACGCCGGTGTTTGCGATTTCACCATTGCCCAGCACTGCGCATTCCAGTTCACGGCCAAATATGCCTTCCTCTACGATAATCTTATGATCGTAGCGGAAGGCATTCTGGACTGCTGCCTCAAATTCTTCCTGATTTTCCACCTTTTTTACACCGACGGACGAACCCATATTGGCCGGCTTGATAAACAAAGGTAAGCCGAGCTTATTGACGACAGCAGCATAATCGATCGCGTTTTTTTCAAAATAATGAAAGCAGAAAAACTCTGCAACCAGAAGATCAGCTTCGCGCAGAAGGCGTTTTGCTACGTCTTTGTCCATGGACACAGCCGATCCAAGTACATCGGGTCCCACAAACGGAAGGGAAATATGTCTGAGAATGCCCTGGAGTGTGCCGTCTTCTCCGTAAGGCCCGTGAAGAATAGGGAATACCACATCGATATGGGGTGCTTGCCCCGAGCCGTCAAGATAAACCATTTGCCCAAACCTTTCGCCCGGCACAACGGCTATCTGTCTTCCGCCTTTAACCACCGTAAACAGGGGATCCAAAAAAACATCAGCAGGCAGATGATGCCATGTGCCTGTCTGGGACACGCCGATAAGTACAACATGATACTTTGACTGATCGATAGCTGCAAAAATATTGCGGGCAGAGCGGACCGAAATCTCGTGCTCAGGAGACTGACCGCCAAACATAAGGGCAACGGTAGAAGACATACAGAAGTGAATTAAAATCCGGCTACGATCTCAGTTTGTGAGACCGGGAGCAAATGTAAGTGTTTTCCACGATAGAAAATAAACTGTGGATAAACCTGTGGATAACGTGTTGATAAGTCGCTTAAATGCTCATTCTGTCGCGAATAAGCCTCCACAGAGCGTCGTGTTTACGGGTATCGCCCCAGTTGATGCATAACGTTGCGGTGGGTACTTTTTCATGGGGGCAAAACTCAAACATCAGGCTGAGTGTCTGGGCTGTGATTAGTTTTGTGATGCCCATGGAAATGATGGCAACTTCATCTTTGTGAATCGGCAATATGCGTTCGAGTTGATAGGAACTAAGTCCGGTATAGCTGGAACCATCAGTTGTGGAGAAAAATGCGACGGGAGGAATTTTGTGGAGATAATCGCGGGAGATTTCTTCAAAAAGTCCGGTCAGCAATTCGCAGGAAAAAGTCTCAGGTTCAAAAGCAAACCGCTCTGTCATGCGGGCGGGGATGTTCCTCTTTTCAGGTTCTATGCCTACCAGCGTGTGAATCATTTCTAATATATCATCTGCCTGATGGGAGGTGATTTCTGTTTCTCCGTTTGGGCCTGTGGCAAGCGGGTGATAGGACAGGCGCATACTGATCCATTGCCCGTCGGTGGTAGCCGCGTCCAGGTATAACATAAGCAGGGTGTCCCTGCGGTGATGAAACATGAACTTTAATTCACCCGGATCGAGGTTGAAGTGAAAATCTCCGTCAGTGGTTTCAAGCTGCATCCGGAAAAACGCATCGTTGAGAAAAGTATGTGAGAGGCGGTTGACCAGCATGAGCAGGGTATCAGGAGCGGAATGGGTATCAAAAAAGAAATAATCCGTAAGGGAAAATGTCGGTTTTGAGTAAGTAAACCCATTACTCCTGTGGGGCAAAAAGGGATAGTGTTCAACCATACCCCCAAAATAAAAAAAATGAGTGGGTTGCGCCAGTAAACGATAATGGGGAATCTTGCCTTTTCGCCCGGGCTCAGAACTCCCGCAGGAACATGTCTTTCATTTTTCCGGCAATGGCTACTGCTTCACCTTTTTCGAGGTCTTTCACCACAAAAGTTACCTCTCCGTCGAGGATTATTTTCTGATTAATCCGCATAACAATTTTGTGGGTCAGGGTAATACTTTTTTCCCCTATTCGGGTAATGCCGGTCTCTATGTCCAGAATATCACCCAGGCGGGCTGCCCCGCTATAGTTGAGATTTACATTCACCAATACAAATGCAAGACCCAGGTCAATAAACATTCCCGATTCAAAAAATCCCCGGAAGTGATTCCACCTCGCCTCCTCCAGAAATTCGAGAAATTTGGCATTGCTGACCTGGCCATAAAGATCGAGCGTCCAACTACGTACGGTAATTTCTGTATAGGATTTTTTAAACGCCTTATCGTCCAATTGTGTCATGATTTTTTGGGTATGAGTACTAATGGTTTTCTTTCGAATGATAAAGATACAAAAGCTCCGAATAAATTGTATATTCGTTTTGAAATCAGTTGTTTCTGTTACACTTCTTATATGCCTCCAAGAAATCTCCCGTTTATTTCCCGTCTTGCTATTCTGTGTGGTGGTTTTGATGCCCAGTTTGGTTGGGTATTTTTCGGTTTTGGAATGATATTCTTCTGGATTTTTTTTATGAATTCTGAAGTAGTATATATGCTCGCTTATGGTGACTGGGAGTCCGCTCCGGGTGAAATCCTCCGGGTTGAGGAGACAAATGCATCGGAAAATAATACGTCTGTGTATGAATCTATCTATAAATACAATGTAAGCGGAGTAAATTATGAGGGGACTGCTTATACTACAGGACGGGATTTTTACAATGGTCAGCAGGTGGATATTGAATACAACCCCGACAATCCTTCCGAATCGCGAATGGGTGGCTCACGCAGGGGGATGTTTGGCTGGGAAGTCATGCTTGTCATGCTTTTTCCTCTTGTCGGGCTCGCGTTCATTTTATTCAGTTTTCGGCGGAATATGAAGTCTGTTGATCTGCTGATGAATGGCCGTTTTGCCCAGGGTACGCTCTTAAAGCAGGAACCTACGAATGTAACAATCAACAAACAGACAGTGTATAAATACACTTTTCGTTTTGAGGCTCATGACGGGCAGATGTATGAAGCGACGGGAAATACACATATAGGTTCGCTCCTGACCGATGAAAAATATGAGCGGCTGATTTACGCGCCCAACGATCCTTCTTATGCCACGATGTACGATATCATTCCTTCTGCCCCCAGGGTCAATCCAGATGGTTCGCTTGGCCCGCTGCCTTTTACGGCCTATCTGAGTCTGATTTTACCGCTTATCAGCCTGGTTTTACACGGAGGATATTATATGCTCGCTTATGTGTTGTAGTTTTACCCCGCTACAGACTTTCTATGAAATTGATTACCCTGGTTCTGATTGCCCTTCTGGTTTCGGGGGCCAATGATTTTATTACCCCGTATGAAAACAGCGGGAAAACAGCTTCAGCTTCTTACCATGAGGCGATTGCTTATTACCGGAAACTCGACAAGGCTTTTCCTGAAATTCACTTGCTGGAATACGGAAGCACTGATGCCGGTAAACCTCTTCATCTGGTGGTCATCTCTGACCAGAAACAGGCTGACCCTCAAAAACTGAGAAAGGCGGGGAAAAGAATAATTCTGATCAACAATGCGATTCATGCGGGAGAGCCCTGTGGAATTGACGCTTCGATGATGCTGGCCAGAGATCTGGTTACCCGGCCCGAAATGAAAACCCTCCTCAATCACGTGGTTGTGGCGATTATTCCGGTGTACAATATCGGAGGCGCCCTCAACAGAGGTTGTTGCAGCCGTGCCAATCAGGTAGGGCCAGATGCGTATGGGTTCAGAGGAAACGCACAAAACCTCGATCTCAACCGGGATTTTATCAAAGCCGACAGCCGGAATGCCAGGACTTTTGCGCAAATATTTCACCACTGGCAGCCCGATATTTTTATTGATACGCACACCACCAATGGCGCCGATTATCAGGCGACGCTGACTTACCTGGCTACACTTCCGCAAAAAGCCGATCCCGGAATAGCCACTTATATGTCCGAAGCGATGATTCCTGCCCTGGAAAAACATATGATAAGCCGCTCCATCAAAGTCTGCCCTTACGTCAATGTTTTTGGAAACCCTCCTGACAAAGGTTTTGCCGCATTCCTTGATCTGCCCCGTTATTCCTCCGGGTATGCATCGCTTTTTCAGACGATATCCTTTATCTCCGAGGCGCATATGCTCAAATCTTTTGAGGAAAGGGTGGAAGCTACCTATGCTTTTCTGGAAGGAATAATTGCCCATACCCATGAAAATCACCTTCGTATAGGCGAAACAATTACAGCCGCCCGAAACCGGGCAAAGACGCAGGAGACCTTTGATATCGCCTGGCAACACGACCCGTCTGTATCCCGCCCGCTGGTTTTTGACGGGTATGAAGCCAAATACAAAACCAGCGCAGTGACAGGGTTTGAAAGAATGTATTACGACCGGTCTGCTCCATACTCCAAAGAAGTTCCCTATTTTTATAATTACAATCCTGTAAAAACAGTCAGTAAACCCACCGCTTACCTCATTCCGCAGGCATGGCAAAAGGTAATCGAAAGACTTAAGGACAATCAGGTGGAAATGAAGGCTTTAGGTAAAGATACCCTCCTCACAGTTGAGATAACCTACCTGACAAAATATACTACATCTGAAAACCCTTATGAAGGTCATTATCTCCATACCCGTACTGAGGTGAAAAGGCAGGAAGAGCAAGTGCAGTATTATGCCGGAGATATGGTGGTCTATACCGACCAGACCCGGAACCCCTACATTGTACATGTACTGGAACCCGAAGCGCAGGATGCCTTTTTTGCGTGGAATTTTTTCGATCCCATTCTGATGCGGAAAGAGTATTATTCGGATTATGTCTTTGAGGATGAGGCAGAAAAAATGTTATCGGAAAACGCCACGCTCAGAAAAACGTTTAATGAAAAAAAAGCGGCAGATTCTGTTTTTGCAAAAAGCCCCGGGCAGCAGCTAAACTTTCTGTATCAGCATTCCGTTTATGCAGAAAAATCGTTGAACCGTTATCCGGTTGCCCGGTGGAATGGAAAACATCCATTGCCTCATTAGTCATACTGTAATATGGATTTAGCACAGGAACTCACCGACGCCCGACAGCGTATTTCCGAACTGGAAACTGAGTTGTCGATGACAAAAGCCCGCTTGCGGGAAATGGTTGAGTTTCCTCATATTATGAAAGAATGGTTTGGCTATTTCGTCAGACACCTTCCGGTTTCGGTTGCGATGTTTGACAAAGACATGAATTATCTCCTCGCCAGTGAAAAATACATCAGAGATTTTAAGGTTGAGGGAGGCGACATCACAGGCAAAAACCATTACGATATTTTCCCCGATGTCCCCAAACGATGGAAAGATGCCCACCTGCGCTGTCTCAAAGGGGTGATTGAGTCTTGTGAAAAAGATGTGTATAAAACCCGCAATGGGTTTATCATTTATATCGACTGGATCATTACCCCGTGGTATGACGAAAATAATGAGATCGGTGGCATGATCCTTTTTGCTGAAATTGTCAATGATTAGCGATTGTGATGAAGAGACTGATTGTATTTTTTTGTATCCCTTTTTTGTTTACTTCCTGCAAAAACCCTTCTGACATCAGGTGGGAAACCATTTCTGTCAGCAACCTGAATGGCGAGGCCGTAGATCTTTCCCGTTATGAGGGAAAGCGGTTGCTCATCAATGTCTGGGCTACCTGGTGTGGACCCTGCCGCGCAGAAATGCCTTCTATGGAATTGGCCCGGCAGCAATTGGAGCCGGAAGGGTACGTATTTATTGCTATTTCGGATGAATCCTGGTCAAAAATTCAGGCCTTCAGGGATCAGTATGGGTATGAATTTGAGTTTCTCCGGCTGAATGATCCGATTAAGTCGCTGGGCATATTTTCCATTCCCCAGACCTATATTGTCAGCAGTAAAGGAAAAGTGGTAAAGGCGATCAACGGAAGTGTGGACTGGGCGAGCAAAGAATCTCTTGCTTTTCTGCAATCAGTCCCCTGAATTGCGTAAATTTACCGGTCATTAACCAATACGGTATAATATGCGATATTTCATTCCCTTTCTGGTTGTAGTTTTTCTGTTTTTACATCAGGGATGCGACCGAAAAACACAGGAAAAATCTCAGTCAGAAAATGCTGCCGACATGAGTCCTGACCTCGTCGCTGCCCGGCAAAACACTTCGGAGAAAACCGAAGACCCCTCGCTGACGCCTGCAGTGTCAGACCCTGCACAAAAAGAAAACAAAACCTCCAAACTGATTGAAGTAAAACAGCAGGATTCCGGCCTGGAATTTGCCATGAACCTTCCCGAAGGATATTCCGTTTCCTCCATGACTGACAAAAGCGGGCGGCTGATTTATGCAAATAATGGAGAGTTTCAGCTTGAAGTAAAAGAATCCGGCGAATCAATCGAGCAACTTCGCGCCTACTGGCAGGAAGGGCCCGGTGATATGACGTTTAGCCGCTGGGTGATCAATGGTGAAAACGGGTTACTTGTGGAAATGGAAAAAGACGGACAGGCAGTATATCACATAGATTACCTCTATACCGATATGGGTACCTACCGCTTTACCACTCCATTGGAACAATCCTTTTCCCAATACCAGGCAACACAAATGTTTCATGTTTGCCGTTTAATTCCAGTGTCAAACAAGAAGGGAAAATAGGGAAATGGTATAGTTTTTTACTTAATTTGAAGTTATATCAAACATAATACTAAGGACTCACAATGGCTGATCAATTGTCTTATTTAAGCAATACAACCCCGGAATTTGTGGACCAGCTCTACCGATCCTACCAAAATGACCCAGCGTCTGTTCCGGTAGAATGGAAACGGTTTTTTGAAGGGTTTGATTTTGCCCGTACCAACTACAGCGAGGAATCACCGGTAGCACCGGTGAATGTTACACCTGCATCCGATATTTCCGGTTTGAAGGAAATTAATGTCCTCAATCTAATCAATGATTACCGCACGAGAGGACATCTGTTTACCAAAACAAACCCTGTGCGGGATCGCCGGAAGTATTCACCTACCCTTGACCTGGAAAACTTCGGATTATCAGAAAAAGACCTCGATACGACGTTTCAGGCAGGTACAGACGTAGGACTCGGGCCTGCCAGACTTCGCGACATAATCAAGCTGCTTCAGGATACCTACTGCCAGGCCATCGGCGCAGAATATAAATATGTCCGTAACCCGGAAATGGTCAAGTGGCTGGAGGAAAAAATGGAATCCACCCGCAATACGGCTGCATTTGACCTGAGCAAAAAGAAGCATCTGCTCAGCATGCTCAATCAGGCAGTGATTTTTGAAAAATTTCTGGGAACCAAATTTGTCGGACAAAAACGATTCTCGCTTGAAGGAGCAGAATCGCTGATTCCGGCTATGGATGCCGTGATCGAAAAAGGCTCCGAACTGGGAATTGAGGAGTTTGTGATCGGAATGGCGCACCGTGGCCGCCTGAATGTCCTCGCCAATATTCTCAGAAAAGAATACGATGAGATTTTTTCCGAATTCGAAGGAAAAGAACATAAAGACTCCGTCTTTCAGGGAGATGTAAAATACCACCTGGGTTTTTCTGCCGATATTGAAACCAGCGCAAAAAAATCGGTGCACCTCAGCCTTATGCCCAATCCCTCCCACCTCGAAACAGTGGATCCGGTGGTACAAGGCGCTGCACGTGCAAAAATTGACCGCAAGTATCATGGCGATTACGATAAGCTGGCTCCTATCCTGATTCACGGTGACGCTGCGATCGCCGCTCAGGGTATCGTTTATGAAGTAAGCCAGATGTCACAACTGGAAGGTTATAAGACAGGCGGGACGGTACATATTGTCATCAACAATCAGGTCGGTTTTACCACCAACTACATTGACGCGAGATCCAGTACGTATTGTACCGATGTCGCAAAAGTCATTCAGTCTCCGGTATTTCATGTCAACGGAGATGATGTCGAAGCGTTGATTTTTGCGGTCGAAATGGCCATGGAATTTCGCCAGACTTTCAAACGCGATGTGTTTATCGATCTGCTCTGCTATCGCCGCCACGGTCATAATGAGGCTGATGAGCCGAGTTTCACCCAGCCGCTTTTGTACAAAATTATTCGCAATCACCCCGACCCACGCGAAATATATTTCCAGAAGCTTCTCCATTCAACCAAAGTAGAAGCCAATATGGCTAAGGCACTGGAAAAAGAATTTAAAGCCAAACTCCAATCCGAACTGGAAGAATCCCAGGCCAAAGAATATCTCACGCCTGCGCCATATCTCGAAGGCACCTGGAATGGAATCCGCCGCCCCCACAACGAAGATTTTGATCTGCCCTCACCGGAGACCGGTGTGGATAAGGCCCGGCTCAGGGCAATCCTCGAAAAACTCCATCATATACCCGAAGGATTTAATGCGCACAGCAAGATTGTCAAACTATTTCAGGATCGCCTGAAAATGGTGGAAGAAGACCGGCTCGACTGGGCTTTGGGTGAACTTCTGGCTTATGGTACGCTCCTCATCGAAGGTTTTCCCGTACGACTCAGTGGTCAGGATTGCCGCAGGGGTACGTTTTCTCACCGCCATGCAGTGATTGTAAGTGAAGACGCCGAACAGGACTATATCCCGCTCAACCACCTTTCCAAAGATCAGGCGCAGTTTATTGCCTACAACTCTCCGCTGTCTGAGTATGGCGTACTGGGATTTGAATACGGCTATTCGATTACCAACCCAAACAATATGGTGATCTGGGAGGCTCAGTTTGGCGACTTTGCCAATGGTGCTCAGATTATGATGGATCAGTACATTTCCAGCGCCGAGTCCAAATGGCAGCGAATGAGCGGCCTGATTCAGTATCTGCCGCATGGATTTGAAGGCCAGGGGCCCGAACACTCTTCGGCACGTATCGAACGTTATCTGGAACTTTGCGCCCGGAAAAATATGCAGGTAACTAATATCACAACACCTGCCAATTTCTTTCACATGATCCGCCGGCAACTTCATCGCGATTTCCGCATCCCGCTGATTGTATTTACCCCCAAAAAACTCCTCCGGTATCCGATGTGTGTCAGCCCGCTCGAAGATTTTGCCGAAGGGCGTTTCAGAGAAACCATCGACGATACGTATGCCGATACCCCCAATGTGAAAAGGGTGCTCTGCTGTTCGGGGAAGATTTATTACGATCTTCTGGAAAAACAACAGCAGGATGAGCGTAAAGATATCGCTATCGTAAGAATAGAGCAGCTTTACCCACTTCCCCAGCGACAGCTTCGCGAAATTATCGCCAAATATCCCAATGCTGAGTTTTGCTGGGTACAGGAAGAGCCGCGAAATATGGGACCATGGAACTACGTTCTGCGTGTGATCACAGAAACGGATCTCCGGTATATTGGCCGCAAACCCGGCCCCAGTCCGGCCAGTGGTTCTTACAAAAAACATGCAGTGGAGCAGGAGGCAATTATCGCCGAATCATTTGATTTGGTCTCAACTCCCAAATCCAAAGCAAAAGCCGTGGCAAAATAGCCAGGGCATGCAGTGATAGATTTCTGCCTTCATAGAAACGTGCAAAAACACTTCTATGAAGGCAGATTCGTTTTATGGTCTGAATTCCGGATTTTGGATAAATTTCTCGTCGCTCAGTGCTTTCATAAATGCAATGAGTGCCGCTTTATCTTCTTCGGTAAGCGTGATATTGCTGATGAATATGCTTCTGTTGCGGTGGTTTTGGCCCCCGCTGGCATAGTGATCCATCACATCTTCCAGCGTCGCAAGGCTCCCGTCGTGCATATAGGGCCCGGTATATTCGATGTTTCGCAGGGTGGGCACCTTAAATTTACCTTCATCCCAGTAGCTACCCGTCACTTCCATCCGCCCCAAATCCACATAGTTTGCATAGAGGCCATTGTTCTGGAAGGTTCCGTCAGTAAAATTGTAACCCGAGTGACAGTGAAAACATTCCCCCTGCTCACTGTTAAACAATTCCAGCCCCCGGAGTTCCTGCGCCGTAAGAGCAGTTGCATCTCCCTGTACATACTGGTCATACCGGGACTGCGTACTTATGAGCGTGCGTTCAAAACATGCGAGCGCATCAACTACAGCTTGTGTCGTGGGAGGACCACCGGTGGCATCCTGAAAAAGTTGAGGATATTCGGGGTGTCTTTCCAGTTTGGGGATAAACAACTCGGGTTTTGAGGCCATTTCCAGTGGATTGATGATCGGATGTATGGCTTGTTCTTCGAGACTGGGATTCGCCCCATCCCAGAAAAAACGCTCGCTATAGACCAGATTGATCAGTGGCATAGAATTGCGAAGCCCCAGGCGACCATATACGCCTTTACTCAGAAAAACTGAGTCAGAAAATGCTTTGGAAGGCGCATGACAACTTCCACAGGATATCGTGCTGTCAACAGATAAGATAGGATCGAAAAACAATTTTTTCCCCAAAGCCACTTTTTTAATGGTAAGCGGATTGTCAACGGGGACAGGGGGCGGAGGAAAATGAGTAGGAACTACCAGCTCATAGTCTTCCGGAACCGGATCCACCAGCGGCAGGTTGCAACCGGAAATCATCACAACTACCGCAAGAAGTATATGGGGTATTTTTTTCGGGAAAAACATAATCCATTAGCATTAAGGCACTTTATGAAGCGCACCACTGACAAGATTGTCGGTGATGGTGCGGGAGATATCAAACTGCTCACCAGGCACGCTATGAGTAATATTAAATCTCACCATGTCCAGCGTATCGTTTTCATTGTAAAACATACGGTTGATGTCCATTTCGATATTGAAGTGAACCGTTTGTCCTGACTGTAAGGTAAATGCATTGTCATTGTCCAGGAAAGAAACTTCGCGGTAAATGACATTGAGCGAGTTAACGGAGTCTTTTCCCGTATGATAAGCCAGTGGCAGATCAAGAACCAGGCCGTTGTTATCCGGACTTTGATCAATTAATCCTTCCATTGCCAGGAATTTATAGCCGGTGCGCCACGACCAGTACATTGAGCTTCCTACGCTGAGAGGGTGATTGACCGGGTAGGAGGCAGGGTCGGTATTGAGTCGATCCGGTACTCCGATACCAAATTTCACGCCCCGGTAATTTCCTACATCAATCATGTCAAATGTTTTGAATGCAGTGTTTTCGTCCGTTGTATGGCGGGCTTCTCCACCCGAAACAAGGTCGTACAAATTGATCTCAGAAAGAAGCACTTCATCTCCATTTTCTTTTACCAGCGTAATATCGGCCACATACATCAGAAAAAAATCGATCTGATATTTGCGGTTTTGAATATTGACAACCGGTACTCCTTTTTCGATTCGCTCTCCATTGACCGTCGGGATAAATGCGAGTTCGAAACTTCCTGCTTCAATGGGCTTCTCCTTGCATGCGGTGCAGGAAAACATCATCAGCGTCAAAGCAGCAGCAAAAAATATAAGTTGATATTTAGTCTTCATTGATAAGGTTTTTAGGGTAAAAATGCCCTGTTATTGACAAACGCTGTATCCGTCAGGGCCTGAAGAAACTGAATCATATCGTGTTTTTCTTCTTCACTCAGCCCTAATGGTTTTACGAAATTACTTTGATTGGGGTGGTTTTTTCCACCGGTATTGTAGTGAGAAATTACTTCCTCGAGCGTTTTTAGGCTGCCATCGTGCATGTAGGGAGCGGTAAGGCTTATGTTTCTGAGGGTAGGGACTTTAAATTTCCCAAAATCCGGAGGGTCAAGTGTAATCCTGTATCGACCTGGATCCTCATATTCTGCATAAATGCCGTTGTTTTCAAAATTATAGCTGGTAAAATTAAATCCGCTGTGGCAGTGGGTACAACCGGTTTTTTCGCTGAAAAAAAGCGTCATGCCTCTTTTCTGCGATTCGGAAAGCGCTTCCGGCTTTTTTTGAAATGTGTATTGGTCGTAGGGAGAGTTGCCACTGATAAGGGTGCGCTCAAAGCTTGCAATCGCCCTTACGAGGACATACAGATCCATATCTCTGCCATAAGCTTTCTGAGCCAGTGGGGTATATACCGGATCGTCTTTCAGTCTTTTCGCTAGTTCTGCCGCGTTAAACCCCATTTCATCGTGGTTTTCGATTGGCCCCAGCACCTGCAGCTCAAGACTTGGACTTCCACCTTCGGCAAAAAAATAGGGGTGATAAGCCACATTGGTCAGGGTAGGGGAGTTGCGCATGCCCAATCTGCCCTGAATACCGGTTGATATGGGCAGGTGGTCTGCAAATCCTGAAGCTGCCTGATGGCAGGTAGCACATGAAAAAGATGAATCAACAGAAAGAACCGGGTCGTAAAACAACATTTTACCCAGTTCGACTCTGGCAACCGTAAGTGTATTTTCCTGCGGGATTTCCGGCATGGGAAAACCGGCGGGCAAACCCATATCCCAGGGTTTGTCCACCGGTATTTCTTCCACCGGCGTATGGCAGGAAAGTACTGCCAGGAAAATCCATATAAGGTTTTTGCTCCGCATTATTCTGCCTCAACTGAAAATATATCAGGAAGGTTCGCTACAAACTTTGCTGCTAGTGTTGGGTTATCTCCTGTATGCGTAGTTCTGTCTGTTTTCAGATCTATACCAGTGAAAAGCTTTGCAAAGTCCACCTCCATATGAATGGTCTCGTCAACCGCGGCTACCTCTTTGTGTGCAGTAAGAGCAATCGGAGTGCGTTTGGCATCCGTACCGATATGGAACAAAAATTCTGCATCGGGAGTACCATTTCCGTCTGTATCAACCAATCCTTCCACACGTACAAAAATATAACCACTGTTCCAGCTCCAGTGCATATTGGGGCTTTGAGGAGCCAGTGGATGTGTAGATTCATAAGTAGTCGGGTCAGCGTGATTGGCGGCCGAATCAACCCCCACATTAAACATCAGCATGTGTTTGTGGCCGGTGGTGATTTCCCCTACTTCATATACCGACTGATCTGCTTTTACAAGGAGGTATTTGTCTTCATTTGTGTCAAATACGCCATCACCTCCCACACGAACACCCGAAACATAAAACTGTGCAGTAGAAAACGACATGGCTACACCATTGACAGTATAAGTCGTGTTATAAGCGAAAGCCTCATCACCTACCATTGAGTGGAAGTGGAGAGTAAGCATAGGGAAAACGCAGTTTCCGTCACTTTCCTTTGCATCTGGGTTGTAGTTGGCTGCGAGTGGATCGGTACAGCCTTCTTCCTTACAACCACTGGAAAAGGTGAGAGAAATAAAGGCCAGAACGGCTAATGCGATTTTGAAGATGGTTATATTTTTCATTGTATGGTTTTCTAAAAGGATAAATAAATCAGAAAATAAAACTAAGATTAACATTGATCCGGTCGCCTCCGCTGATTTCACCGCCTGCATAATGTGAAGCCAGATGGGGGGTATAACTAATTCTTGCACCCCAATGGTCAGTTTGCAGTTCGGTTCCAACCATAGCGTAGGTTCCTGAGCCGCCGGTTCCGTACTGATAAACACTTTCGGAAACATTGCGTCCCAGTTTTTCGTAATAAATGCCGCCAAAGGGCATAATATTGACGGACGGAGACCGGAGTAAATAAGAAATATAGGTCGTACCTGCGAGTTGGTTGCCAAACAGATATTCGTCTGCATTGACAGTATTGAGCCTTCCGGTGAGGTCAGCGCTCAGACTCCAGGAGCGGAATCTTACATTGTAAAACATATGCGTCAGAAAATCCCAGCTTCCGCTGCCCATCTGAAAGTTGGCAGGCATAGGGTTTTTCTGGTTTTCAGGATCAAATTTACCGGTCGGAATTTTTATTCCCGCACCAGCAGCAAAATAATGCCGGAACATCCGTGCAGAAGTATCCGCTGACCGAAGTACGGTAAAGTCTCCCATCACCCAGGTGTCGCCGGGGCCGTGACTACTGTTTTTTTCAGTGGGTGCGGTATGCGTATTGATGCTATATGGCATTACTACCTGAACCTGAAGCCGGGGATGTACCCTCAGTCCCAGTCTGGCTTCTGCCTGATGGAAATAGTCTGTGCCATTGTCCAGATTTTCAGAGGCGTAAAACCGGGAGTAACGCCATCCCAGGCTGATAAAATTGCCTTTAAACTGGGGCATTATACCAATCATGCTGCCCGTTGCAGCACAACCGCATACTTCGCAACCCCATACCTGCCCATATCCCAAAATAAGGATAAGGACAAACAAGGATATGTTCCTCATTATTGTTGTTTATAATGTTGAAAACTAAAAAAAACAGGATCAGGAACAAATCCGGGGAGGTGGGGAAACGGGCGAAAGAACCCACTGCGTGGTTGCAGATTCACTGTTGAGTTCATATGCCTGGCCGGATATGGCGGCATAGAACCATTCACAGGGAGATTTATCAACAATTTCCAGCGGCTGAATCTTGTTTTTTTCAGGCTGTGGAATATAAGGCTGGCTGGCTGACCGCTCAGCATCCATTTCTTTCTGAATGCGAAGGGCAAGAACACATTTTCCGTTGCAGTGAAGCTCCGGGCGGTACTTGTTGATACACAAAACCGATTGAACGTATTCTTTGTGTAGCGTGTAATCTATGAAAGGAAAAATGAGCCGAAACTGAAGGCTCAATATACATATCACCACCGAAGTAGTTGCTAAAGTTGATATGTTTTTCCGGTACATCATAATGCGTAAACAAAAGTAGGTATAAAAACCTGTAAAAAAAATGACAAAAATCATACACCCACATACCGCATACATCTTGCCCCGGTTTCCCAAAATGATTCGGAAATCATATGGAATTGCGTTATTTTTGAGGACGCTGTAACAATTTTAACCTGTTTTCAGTTAACTATTGGCCGTTTTAATTGTACCTAAACAAACGATCCCATGATCAAAGTCGAGCCAGGAACCCTTCTTGCCCAGGTAAATGAACCCTCAGACCTGCGGAAACTTAAGCCAGAACAGCTTTACCAGTTTTGTACCGAACTCAGAGATTTCCTTATTTCCACAGTCTCTGTCAATGGCGGGCACTTTGGCGCAAGTCTTGGGGTGGTAGAACTTACGACTGCACTTCATTATGTATTTAATACACCTTATGATCAGTTGGTATGGGACGTAGGACACCAGGCTTACGGGCATAAAGTGATCACAGGGCGGAGGGAAATGTTTCACACCAATCGCGTGTATAAAGGCATTTCCGGTTTTCCCAAGCGCTCAGAGTCAGAATACGATACTTTTGGGGTAGGGCATAGCTCTACTTCGATATCTGCTGCGGTGGGAATGGCCGTGGCAAAAGCCTATAAAGAGGAAGACCGGCAGATTGTGGCGGTGATTGGCGATGGAGCCATGACCGGCGGCATTGCATTTGAAGCACTCAATCACGGAGGCGGAGACAAGGCCGACATGCTGGTCGTTCTCAACGACAACAATATGTCTATCGATCCCAATGTCGGCGCATTAAAAGAATATCTTACCGATATTACGGCTTCCCATACCTACAATAAACTTCGCGACGAATTGTGGCGACTTCTGGGCAAACTCGATAAATTTGGCCCCAAAGCTCGTTCTATCGCTCACAAACTGGAAGTAGGGCTTACTGCTGCTACCACACCCGGGATGCTGTTTGAAGCACTGGGTTTCCGTTATTTTGGCCCGATCGACGGACACGACATCAACCACCTGGTAAGGGTACTGAGCGATCTGAAAGACATTAAAGGTCCCAAACTCCTGCACTGTATCACAGTTAAGGGAAAAGGGTTCGAACTCGCCGAGAAGGATCAGACCAAGTGGCATGCGCCCGGCCTTTTTGATAAAATTACCGGCGAAATCAAAAAATCCGTTCACACCGAACCTCAACCGCCCAAATATCAGGATGTATTTGGCCATACAATCATCGAACTGGCCGAAAAGAATGAAAAAATCATGGGTATCACCCCGGCTATGCCCAGTGGTTGCAGCCTCAAGTATATGATGAAACAAATGCCCGACCGGGCTTTTGATGTGGGTATCGCGGAGCAGCATGCGGTTACTTTTTCGGCAGGCCTTGCAACCCAGGGGATGAAACCCTTCTGCAATATTTACTCCTCCTTTATGCAACGCGCCTACGATCAGGTCATCCATGACGTGGCCCTCCAAAAACTACCTGTTGTATTCTGCCTTGACAGAGGAGGACTGGCAGGCTCTGACGGAGCAACCCATCATGGCGCATACGACCTGGCGTATTTCCGTTGCATCCCCAATATGGTTGTTTCGGCCCCAATGGATGAAGCAGAACTGCGGAACCTGATGTACACAGCTTCGCTGTGGAGCGACGGTCCCTTCTCCATCCGCTATCCCAGAGGGGAAGGCATCATGCCCCAATGGCGTACCCCTATGGAGTATGTAGCCCCGGGAAAAGGGCGAAAGTTGACCGAAGGGGAAGACGTAGCCATTCTAACCATAGGTCATCCCGGCAATTTTGCGCAGGAAGCGATTCACCAATTGAACGCCCGGGGAATATTCCCGGCGCATTACGACATGCGGTACGTAAAACCACTGGATGAAGTACTGCTGCACGAGGTTTTTGCAAACTTCAAAAAAGTAATCACTGTCGAAGACGGGTGTGTTCAGGGCGGATTTGGCTCTGCAATTCTGGAATTTATGGCAGACAATGATTATCAGGCGAAGTTATTCCGTATGGGAATTCCCGACAGGTTTGTCGATCACGGTACCCAACAGGAATTGTGGAATGAGTGTCAATATGATGCGGCTGCAATTGTCGCAAAAGTAGAAGAAATGATTACTATCAGGCAAAAAGTCTGATTTTATCTGATCTTATATATTACAAGGGAGATGCTCGTGAGGTATCTCCCTTTTTTGCTTTATGTGCATCTATATAAAATTATTTTGCCTGATATTTGGCAATATTTGAATTTTTATTTAGCTTTCAGGTAAATGTTTTTTGACTGCCCTTGCCTGACCTCCGACACCGTCGGGTTGCTTTTCACAACTTTCCGTTTGATTTTTCCCCGGAATCGGAGTGATTCGGGAAAGCAGGTAAGGCTAAAATTGTAATTAGAATTTTATGTATTAATTACTTAACCCCATAAAAATGATTCCAAACAAGCCCTATCTTCACCTCGAAAAAACCGCTGGGGGGGAGTATCGCCTCAGGATAGTTTTTTCCCTGGAACCAGGGACGGATGTGTCGAATGTTGAAACGGTTATTTCCGGCGACAATCAGATTTTGATCTTCTCCGTGGAAGCAACAGAAGGTCTTGCGTCTGAAACGACTAAACACTACGACATCAACATCACCAATCTCCCGCTTTGGGGATATGTGGATGTTCAGATTAACGGGCGTAATGCCATTGACGAACCGACCTTGCTGGGAGCCGCCCGTGCCTATGCAAAAGCGGCAGAAGGAGAAGGCGGTCGTGATGGTGATACAAATCCAGGAAATCCAGGTGGCGGTGGTGCAGGCGGTAACTAATGATTATCATCCCATGAATCACATTACTGAAATCAAACGCATTTTTTCCCCTCAGTTTATATCGTCAGGTATCAGCCTCTTCGTGGGGCTGTGCCTGACCTGCTCTGTCTTTGCACAGACGGCGGATATCAGTCCATGCAGGTGGGAAAATCTGGTACTGAATTCAACACAGGAAGGAGATTCTCTGTTTAAAGAGGTTGCGTCCAGAATCAAAAAGAGTAAAACACATCTGGATTACAGGTGCGCAGATAGCCTTAATTCCCAATTATTGACTATCGCTGAGAAAAAAGGGTATTATGAACTGGCAGGGCAACTGGTTTTCAACAAAGGTTGGATCTTGCGTTGTCAAAATAACTTTGAAGCGTCGCTAAAATATTATCAGGAAACCCTTTCTTATTTGGAAAAGCATAAGATAAGAGACAGGTATTTTGGTTATACCCATGAGGATATAGGTTTAGCCCATTTTGGTTTGGG
This sequence comes from Bacteroidia bacterium, assembly GCA_041391725.1. Classification (GTDB taxonomy): domain Bacteria; phylum Bacteroidota; class Bacteroidia; order J057; family J057; genus JAGQVA01. The sequence continues at coordinate 180,899 of JAWKNL010000003.1, read as the reverse complement.
GGATTATCCGGCTTCCATTGGTGCTCATCTCGAAGCGATTTCCTATTTTGAGAAAGAAGATATGAAAGTCATGGTAGGAAAGCAATACACGTCTATTGCCAATTGTTATTCGCAGTTTGCTTTAGCCTTGATGAATATGGATTCTACCATAAACCGGGATTCCATATTGCGTATAGCAGCAGATTATCATAAGAAAGCAATCAAAATATATAAGGAATCAGAGAGTTGGGTTTCTTTTGTAACCGAATGCGGAAACATAGGAAGGAATTATACCTATTTTGATGAAGATTCTGCGGCGCATTATTATGCTTTAGGATTTGAAAAATGCAGAATGCTCCTCGAAACCGCAAGAAATCCCGAATCTGTGAAACAGATGAATCAGAACATGGCAAGCCTGTTGGGGAAAGAGGGACATCTGCTGGAAAAACAAAAAAAATATTCTGAAGGAGAGGCAAAACACAGAGAAGCATTGAGACTTTACCAGGCGATAGAAGATTCGGCGGGACTGTTTACTGCTTATACAAATATTGGAAACAACTTTGACGAACAACAGCGGTATCAGGAGGCATTGCCCTTTTATCAGGTGGCGCATAAAATATGTTTGAAGAAAAAACTGGGTGCAAGACAGCGAATTCTGGCAACCAAAAACCTGAACCAGATTTACGAAAAACTGCTGCAACAATCGCCGGTTTATAAAGATTCTGCCTATAAATTTCTGAAAGAAAGATACCGAATAGAGCAGGAAGAAAACATCAGAGATAAAGAGGGGAATTTCGTTAAAAGTATTATTAGTGCTGAACAAAAAAGAACAATCGATCTTGCCACTGCACAAAGCAATTTCAAATCAAACATGCTTTGGGTTTCGGGAATAATTATTCTCCTTCTGTTTGGATTGTTTGCTCAATTGCTCCGCCTCCGGAAGTCTCAGGCAAGAGAAAGCCAACTGAAATTAGAAGCCCTGGAGAAAGTGTATGAGGAAGAATTCAGATCACTGGCAGAAGAATCTCAGCAAAAACTGATCATATCCCAGCACGAAACGCAGGAAAAGGTATTAAAACAAATTGGTCGCGAATTGCACGACAATGTACAGGGAATCCTGGCCACCGTTTTGAGAAAGGTAGAAGATTGGGCTGCAAAAAATCCGGCACCTGAGTACTCCGAGCCATCACTGATCATGATTCAGGAGGCCATTGATGGGGTAAGACAATTGTCTCACGACCTCAAGGCAGTTCAGCTAAAAGATGGACTCATGCCCGCAGTGAAAGAGCTCCTAGAAAGAACCCAGTCCCTCCCTAAAAGTCCTGTTTTTACGCTTAAAACGTATAACACCATTTCGCTTTCCCTACCTGCCTCCTGGGAGTTGCACATATACCGTATTTTTCAGGAAGCGATCAGCAACATACTGAAATACGCGGAGGCAAAATCTGTAGAAATTCAGTTTTTTGCGAGGGGCGGAGAACTGGTGATAACCATAGAGGATAATGGAAAAGGCTTTGACATGGAAACAAAAGCCGACGGTATCGGCCTGCAGAATATTAAATCGAGAGCAGATGAAATGAAAGGCAAGTTTACCATTACCTCCTCCGATCTCGGAACAACTTTATTCCTCGAAATACCAATTGAACCACAAAACCCGTAAATCATGTATAATATTGCTGAACCAAAGACAAAAAAGACTATGGCCAGAATCATGATTGTGGACGATCACCAGGTGGTAGCTGACTCCCTGGAGACCCATATTGAAAGCAAAAAGGGGCATACTGTGGTTCATAAAGCTGCAAATGGCCGGGAAGCTATCGATTATCTAGAATCTATCGACCCTTCGGATTATCCCGATGTCATCCTGATGGACCTGTTTATGGAAGATGATGAAAATGAATTTCAGGCCGATGGGTTCAGAACGGCGCGGTATATTTTCAGAAATATTGGAAAAAAAGATGTATATGAGATCAGAATCATCATTTTATCCTCCTCTGTTGACGGACTGAATATATACACGGCCCACAACATGAGTATCCAGGGTTATCTCGCAAAAGAGGCAGGCTCGGAAGAAATATTTGAGGCAATTGATACCGTGATGAAAGGAGAAATGTACTACCGCGGAAAGGTGTATAGAGAGATGTCCAGATATATTCAGTCCAAAAAGAATCTGGAGGAGGAAATCATCCCTCCTTCACCCATGGAACTGGAAGTGTTAAAACTAACGGCAAAAGGCCTGACTGCAAAGGAAGTTGCCGCAACGCTGAGCCTTACCGTTGATGCCGCAGAGGCCCATAAAAGACAATTATTCCGAAAACTAAACGCCAAAAACGTCGCTGAGGTTATTTCCATAGCCTTCCGCCTGGGCTATCTGAAGATTTATTGATTCTCCCGGAAGAATGTTTGCCGGCCCCCTGGTGTAAATATCTGAGCTGGCGTTTGTAATGTAAAACGGCAGGATATACTCCTGTATTTCCGTTAAAATCATGAAAAAGAAAAATGTATTACTGATTGACCCCCACAAGTTGTATCTGGAAACAGTTGCTTCCATCATTGAGAAAGAAAACGATCTGGCTGTAACAGGAAAATTTCAATCGGCAGGAGATGCGCTCCATGCATTGCATCAAAAGCAAGGAGAAAAACCTGATGTCGTCATTATTGACGCAGATATGAACGAAGAAACTCCCGCCGGAATCAACCATGCCGCTTATATCACCAGAAAGTACCGCGGAATAGCAGTGATTGTACAAAGCCGGTCAAAACTGGCGTCTTTCCCCCTGCAAGCCCGAAAAGCCAATATTTCAGGATTTGTATTCAGTGATTGCAGTAATCAGGTTCTTCTGAAAGCAGTCAGGACTGTAGCTGCCGGTAAATCCTATTACGCGGGTGAGGTAGAAGACGTCGTAAGCCGGTATTGTGAATTTATCCAGTCCCCCAACGATCAGAAGATGTTTCTTACCCGCACAGAAACAGACATACTAAAATGGAAAAGCCATGGTTTCCACGACAATGAAGTCGCAGAGAATATGCGCATGGGCAAGCCTGTATTCGAATTGCACTGGCGCAATATTTTGAGAAAATTTGACTCCGTCAACCCTCTTGAAATTGTGCGCATGGCCGCTGCAAATGGTTGTTTTGAGCCACCTCTGACGCATTCATGGTGAGGGTTTTCCAATACTATGCTTACCTGATTTCTGTATAAAAATACACCGGATTCGTAGTTTTTCTTCGGAAGTCATAAGAGGAACTTTACAGTAGTTCTTTCCGAAAAATTCTCTCAGGGAGAAAAGCTTATTACTGATTCAGAGGCAGGAAACCATTTCTGTCTCTTTTTCCAGACTTATATGTAAACGCAAACTTATGTTTTGCGAACATTTGAATAGGGAGTTTGTATAACGGGGAGGTTTTCTGCTTTGCGGAGACTTTCCCGTTTCTTTTTTTAAAGTAATTTGTTATTTTGTATATCATTCCCCTTTGCCATGACTCAACCCCGGAATCTGTACGCATTATTTGTTGGTATCAACTATTATGAAGCCATTACCGGCCTCGACGGCTGTGTAAACGATGTAAATGCCATGAGAGATTACCTGAAGGCACAGCCCGATCTGAACCTGATTGAGCATGTTCTGCTCTCCCCCGATAAATCTTCCGATTCGCCCCGACCTACCAAAGCCGCTATTGTAGAAGCCATTCAGAATCATCTGGGACAGGCGGGTTCTGAAGATATTGTACTTTTTTATTTTGCCGGCCACGGGGTTCAGGAAAGAACGGTAGTTCCGGCTTTTGCAAAAGCTGAGCCACGTGCATTGCTCGAAGCGCTGGTATGTTACGACAGTCGTTTTAGTCCCGAAAATCCGGCTACCCATACCTGCCTCGCCGATAAGGAACTTCGCTGGCTGTTTTCCTCCCTTTCCGCAACCAAAAATCCACACATTCTCATCATTACCGACTGCTGCCACTCGGGTGATATTATGCGTGAGGCAAAAACAACAGAAGTTCATAAGAAAAGGCTGGGAACCGAAAAGTCCATTCCGCCCCGCGCATGGGATGGGTTTATTTTTCACAACGACATATCACAGGCCGACGCCAACCAAAAATCGCTGAGTGAAATACTTCCTCTCGGCGACTATGTCCATTTTGCTGCCTGCCGTGATGCGGAAGTCGCCTGGGAAGGCGAATACGCACCCGGCAAACCCGGAGGCAGTTTTACAGTTAATCTCCTCAAAATTCTCCGGAGAGGCGGGCGAAATATTTCCTACCACGACCTCAGCCGCCGTATCGCCAATTATATGCGCAATATGAACGCAGCCTACCTTCAGCGCCCACAGGTATTTGCCGGTTCTGACAGGCTGACTGCTTTGTACGGACTGTTTCTCAATGGCGAAGTCTCTCCCTCAACCAAACTGGCCAACATTACGGGAAATGGTACCCTCGGCTGGGTACTCGATATGGGCGCTATTCACGGACTTATCCCCGGTGATATAGGCAAAGCTGTCAGGGTTTTTGATAACAATGATGTCTCAAAACCACCCCTGGGAGAGGTGAAAATCAAAAAAATCATGCCGGGATATGCGCTCGTAGATGACCCCGGACATATACTCTCTGCAAAAAAACTGAGCTATTTTGCAGAAGTGGAATGTTTTGCCGAAAGCCCGGTAACGGTGTTTCTGAAAGGGGAGGAAGCAGGCTTGTCTTTTCTCCGGAAGGCGCTGGGGAATGAGGAATCTGTGCATACACACAATCCTGTGCAAATTATTGATAATGAGAAAATTGCCGATTATTGTCTCGTCGCCGAAGATGATCTCTATTCCATTACCCACAGCAATGAATATCGGCCGGTGGTAGCACATCTTTCCGGTTTTGATATGCCCAATGCAAGGAAGGTCGCCGAGTATTGCAAACACATATCCCGCTGGAAATATATAAAGGCCCTGAACAATCCTCTGACTGAGATCAATAAAGAGGGAAGAAAAAAGATGGTAGAGTTGGAGATATTTGCTTTGGGTAAAGATGAGGTAGAATACAAACTAGATCTCCGCGAATCCCAAAAACTGAACTTGCTGCATATCGCCTCAAATGGGGCGCGCTGCGGCAGGATAAAAATCCGGGTTGTCAACCATAGCTCGCAGGCACTGTACGTTTCCTTGTTGTATCTGCCCATGTCTTTCGGGGTTTACAATACCTTGCTGCCGCAACGGGGATTATGGCTGGAAGGGGGCGAAAGTGTGTGGGCCGGTGAAGGTGATTTTATTGATCTGCAACTGGAACAATATATTTACGATTTCCGCTGGCCGGGTGCGTGGGAGTATCTTAAACTCATTATAAGCGCCTCTGAATTTAGTACCGAAGAACTTACGCTGGCAGAACTTCCGCTTCCGGAAAAGAACCGCGGCCATGCTTTACGAGGATCATTTCAGTTTCGGGATGCAGAATACAGAGCTAAAGAAGACGACTGGACAGCCGAAGGGTACGAACTGTTTATAAAAAATCCGGATGAATTTGATCCGACACCGGATATTTACTAATTTTTTGCCAGCAAAATGCCGGGCAAAAAATCCATACCTGCAATAATCGCTGTGGCGCTCTCAGCCCTGCTGTATTTCATTCTCCTGTTTCATACACCCCGGCAAAATTTTTACCAACTGATCGGGCTGTTTGCGGCACTTTCTGGCCTGTACATTTACCTGGTGTGGTACGCTTCGCGTGAAGGGATTGCCCTCGTACTGATTGCGGCTATATTTTTCCGGCAGATTCCTTTTTTTTCGTTGGATAGCCTGCCCGCCCTTTCAGATGATTTTTTCCGGTTTGTATGGGATGGCCGTCTGATGGTGGGGGGAGTAAATCCGTTTTCTGCCTTGCCGGAGTCATATATCAACAACCCGGAACTAGCTACGAACCTCCACCTTACACCCGAATTGTTTACGGGGTTAAACTCCAAAACCTATTTTACCATCTATCCGCCGGTGCTTCAGGGGATATTCTATCTGGCTTCGTTTATTTTCCCGCAATCGCTGCCCGGGGCGGTACAGGTGATGCGGCTGTTTATTGTTCTGGCGGAGGCGGGAAGTATTTACCTGATGATTTTGCTTTTGCGCAGGTTTCAACAGGACGACTGGCAGATAGCCTTGTATGCGTTGAATCCGCTGGTCATCGTCGAACTTACCGGCAATCTGCATTTTGAAGCGCTGATGATATTTTTTCTTTTGTGGGCATTGTGGTTGCTGGTTGAGGGGAAATGGATAGGGTCTTCCCTGCCGTTTGCGCTGGCCGTAGGGAGTAAGTTGCTTCCGCTGATGTTGTTGCCGCTGCTGATACGTCGGCTGGGATGGCAGAAAACGATGATTTATGGATTTCTGGTAGCGGCCTTCACCGGGGTGCTGTTTATTCCTTTTTTTGACAGGGAAACATTCATCAACCTTTCACGGAGCATTGATCTGTATTTTCACAAATTTGAATTTAATGCCAGCTTGTATTACCTGATCCGGTGGGTGGGGTACAGGTTTACAGGATATAATGTTATCCAGATCATCGGGAAATACCTCGCCATGGTTTCTGCTCTGGCAATTTTGATTTATTCCTATCGCGAAAAAAGTCCCGGTTGGAAAAACCTGCCTGAAAGTTTTGTATGGGTATTTCTTTTCTATTTTTCGCTTACCTCCATTGTACACCCCTGGTATGTGACATCCCTGGTTGCATTTTCTGTATTTTCCAGGCTCCGTTTTCCCATTGCGTGGAGTTTCGTTGTAATGCTCAGCTATTATACCTATCGCACTACGGCCTACGAAGAAAACCTATGGCTGGCGGCACTGGAATATGTGATCGTAGCGATATGGATATTTTTTGAAGTAAGGGAGCAAAGATTTGTAAAAAAAGACACCCTTTAAATTCCGGCTGCGTATTTTTGTATGCGGGGTATAATTTGTATTTTCCCTTATGGATAAGCTATTTCCCATGTTTCCTCTCAATATTGTCGTTTTTCCGGGCGAAAAGTTACGACTGCATATATTTGAGCCACGGTACAGGCAACTTATTGGTGAATGCCTCCATGAACAAAAAACTTTTGGGGTTCTCACCGTAATAGACAAAAAAGTAATGGGGCTGGGGACAGAAGTGAAAATTGTGAGCCTGGACAAAAAATACGGCGGCGGAGAAATGGATATCAGCACCGAGGGGATTCGCAGACTGGAAGTAGAAACATTTTATGAAAAAGCTCCCGAAAGACTTTATCCGGCAGCAAAAATCAAATGGATGGAACCCGCAGAGCAATTTGATGAAAGCTTAAAAAAGGAGGTAAAAAAACTGCTTTTCCAGCTTCACCAGGCGCTGGGAATTACCAAGACATTTTCTGAAAATCCCTATCTGACTTTTGAAATGGCTCACCACGTGGGTTTTTCCATCCAACAGGAATACGAACTGCTTTCTCTCGGCACAGAACTGGAACGTCTCCGTTTTCTCAAACAACATCTGGAAACGATCCTGCCTGTAGTAAGGGAGACAGAAAGACTCAAAGCACGCGCAAAACTCAACGGACACTACAAAAATATAATTCCGCCCAAATGACCTCTTTCATACGCTATATTTCACGACTTTCATTACCTGCTCTTCTTGCTATAGTTGCTGCTTGTCAGGTTCCGTCGCAGGGAGGGCAGGGTACGACGGGCACCGGGATCAATGAGGAGACCGTAGGAAACCTCGTAGAAGGGTTGCAGGATGTATCGACCGAATTGCGCGAACTGGCACGCCCCAACAAGGTACAGGCCTGGGTTGACAACCTCATCGTCAAAGCTCAGCCTGGAGGAAAAGAAATGCCGCAGGTTGCTATTATGAGAGAAGGCGAAACGGCAGAATACCTATATCAGCGCACAGTACGCAAATCTGAATACCTCCTGCGTGGCCAGCGCTATATTGAACCCTGGATATTGATCCGTACCCAGGATGGCACTATGGGCTGGGTCCACGAAGGCGGCGTGAAATTTATCGGCGCAGATCTCAACAACCTCCTCTCCCTGAACCAAAATACCAATACAAACCCCAATGCCAGAACCCGCTCCGCTGACCCTCAGCCAGAAGCGGCCACCAACCCTGCCCAGGACCGTCAGGTTATCCCAGGCCAGCGCGTAGGTGCGATCAGGCTTAAAAGTAATGAACAGGAACTCGCAGGCATTTTTGGGCCCGGCAATGTGCTTCGCGGTACCGTCACCACGCCCAACAACCAGCAGGAAGCCTGTACTGTGGTGCTGGGCGGAACTCAGGACGAACTGAAGATCACCTGGACCGATGAATCGTTTACAAAGGTAAAAGCTGTATATATTTCTCAGGAAAAAAGCCGGTGGTTTACCCGCCAGGGGCTCTCTGTTGGTATTAGTCTGTCAGAGCTGACCAAGGTCAATAAAGCACCTGTTAGTTTTTATGGCTTTGACTGGGACTATAGCGGAACGGTCAACTCCTGGAAAAATGGTGCGCTCAACCCGTATGAAAAACATTTTTATGTAGTACTTACTCCCCGTGCCCCTAAGAATCTTGTTACCAGATTTCAGGGCAATCAGGTTTTTTCATCCAATGACGAAGATGTAGATAAGTTAAACCTGTATGTAAGCCGGATTGTGGTTTATCTGGACTGATTATCTGAATATCACAATCAGGGAAATCAGCAAAACAATGATTGCCGCGATAATGCTGTATATCTTTGCAAAAGATATAGGCTTCTCTCCCGATACTTTGCCTGTCTGACCGTTGATCAGATACTGGAATGTCCTGCCCATGTATTCGTAAGTTCCTATCCATACCGGCACAAGCACATGTCGAAGGGTAAGCGCCTGCTTTTCTGATGTGATTTTTAAATTCTTTTTGTCATTGAGTTTGGTCAGCCGGTTGCCGACATCACCCGAAATCATACCGTCAATCATTCCTTCCGCAGCCACAAAGGCATCTTTTTCTGCTGTCTGGTACAATTCTGTAAAAAAAAGGCTCAGATAATGGGAATCGTATTTTACCGCTTCGCGGAAATTGTAATCCGCTATCTGTACAAAATGCCCCGGGCAGCCTTTGGTCAGGGGTAAAGGAAGATCGGTAAAATGCCGCTCCAGATAGCCCGAATAATTGTCATACACCATCTTTTTCTGTTTCCCGTCATTCACCTCAATTCCACCTTCCAGTTTCCAGGTCGATCGGGTGAAAACATCAAAAAGGAAGTAGGGAATAAAAATGCCTTTGAGTTTTTTTTCTTCCGTAACTTCCCAGATATCCTGTGGCAGCATCAGCGGGTAAAGTGCTTTTAGATAGCTTGTTAAAATCTTTCTGGCGGTAACTTCCGGAATGGTAAAAGGAATAATACTGAAAGGCAAAAGCACTTTCTGGTTTTGTGATGAGGGCGTAAGTTCTCCTTTGCTGCAAAATGGACAGGCGCTCAGGGGTTCTTTTTTATAGGAAGCTACGACGGCTTTACATTTGTTGCAGGTAGCCTCGGTCAACTCTGTATCCATTCCCCTGACAAATTCATCGAGGCGGAGGTTCTCAGTCAGTTTACGTTCGGGTATCTGATCTGACTGGGCATTCAGCGGTCGGCTGTAGTTACAGTTTTTGCAGGAGAGGATTTTATTTCCTCCCGCATACAACATCTGCTGGCCACACTCGGGGCATTTTGCGTGAATAAACTGCTGCTGATTTGCCAAAGTCTGAATGAATCTAAATCACAACTTTAAAACTGATTTACCAGGCCTATATGGATTTTTCCCCTTGATGGCTGAAACGGAAACCCCTCCACTTTGCCTACCGCATACGTAATGGAAACGATCCCCGCTTTGGTTCCATAATTCATTCCCAGCCCGACACCGGACGGATGATATACCTGCCCGGCTTCATTGTTTTCCAAATAAGCATAATCCCCGAATATAAACATATAGGAGTCACGTTCCAGTTGAAATCGGTATTCTCCTGTAAAAAAAGTATAAAAATCGGTGAAGAACTGGTTCTCATTAAACCCCCGGATGCTGCGGCTGCCTCCTGCCTGCAACTGGTTGTTGCGAAGATAGGTTTCCATTCCCAGCCAGTAGGTGTGATTGCCGAGATAAATCACATGGCGGGGGAGGAATGAATAATACCATTTGAGCCGGAGGTTGATTTCGCGCGAGGGTTGGCGCAGGTCAAGCCCTTCATAGATTTCGGGATTTTTGCGTATCAGCAGCACGTTTTCTCTAATGATATTCCTTCCCAGTCCAAAATCAAGTGCAGCAGAAACTCCGCGCGAGGGATTCTGCCGGTAATCGAGTTTTTCATAGTTGAGCCCTGCGCCCAGGGTCTGATTTAATCCGTCAAGTTGCGCCGGATTGCCTTTGACCGTGTCAGCAATGGCCGCATCCAGCAGGCGGGAGTTGCGGTTGTGAAGGAAAAACCGCGCAGAAAGGTAGGGCGAAAACTCATAAAAAATGCTCCCCTGATAGTCGAGATTCAGAAAATCTTCTTCCTGTTTGAGCAGATTCAGGGTGCCTTCTATTTTCAGCGGAAAACCGAAAAGATAAGGCGCCATTACTTTTGCCTCCACCTGCTGTGAGGTGGCGATCAGTTTATTGTATTTGAATGAGATGATTTCTCCCTGGCGAAACGGACTCACCAGCACAATATCCATGGTACCGGTGAAGGACAGTTTTTGGGTATTGGCAGAAGGCGGAAGGATACCCAGCAGAACATCAAATCTGCCTGCCTGCTTCTTTTCCAGCGAAATATCTATCCTTGCGGTGTGAAAAGGTGTAAAGACAATTTCCGGACGCCCTGCATTCTGATAATAAATTGAATTATTGAGCAGCCGGGGAATCCCGTCAATCAACTCCTGACTAAACGGCGAGCCGGGCGAAACACGGATGAGGGAGTAGATAAATTTTGCACTTTCCCGGGGCTGGCCTTTGATGCGGATGCTGTCAATCCTGATCAGCGGTCCCGGATCAAACGGGTACGAAATACCCGTAAACAGAGTGTCGCCCGACGGTCGGTATGACAATGAAAGCCCCTGAAATGAAGCAAATGGATAACCCTCGTTCTGGTAAATTTCTGCGCAGGCAAATAGTTTTTTATTGAGCACAGACCAATGTACAGGCCGGCGTTTCTGCACCAGATTTTCAATGCCGGTTTTTTCCCGGTAAAGATCATTTAACCCGCCCAGTTCTATGTAATCATACAGATAAAGCGGCCCTTTGGAAAAGGTGATCGCCAGGGTGTCAGTACCCATATGAAATTGTGAAACCCCAAATGAAGCGTATCCTTTTTTCTGCATTTGCCCGGTCAGTGGTACCAGGGCTCTGAACAGTGCGGCAGAGTCAGCCGCGCGCAGCAAATCCTTTCGGATGGGTGCAATGAGTTTGTCCAGATCTTCGTCTGATTCATAGACAATCAGCTCGCGGGAGAGATTGGTTCCCTGAGACAGGACTGCCAGTGGCACTAATACAATCAGTACCACCGGCAGCAAAGGAAAAACAAGTAAGGGATTACCCTTCATAAATCAATTCTCCCGGGGGAGTGCAGCAAGTCGTGAAAATCTGGGCTGATATATGGTATTCCACATGATAAACCCTATGATGGCGCCCGTGTAGAGAAGAGATATAGCTTCTCTGTCGTTGATCGAACTATCGACGGATGTAGTAATAACCAGCGGAAGGAGCAGCGTAGTCATGGACACGACGGAAAGAGAAATGGATTTCCATGCGATGACTCTGTCTGTATGCCGGCGGCGAAACGCCTGATACGTAAAAAATCCAAAGAAAGCGAGGATAATCAGACCGGCAAATCCGTCGTCATAGAGGTTGAACAGATACTGGAAGGTATTGTAAGTGATGGCGATAAGGATAATAGAAACAATACCGGCAACTGCTGATCCGGCAAACAGCTTCCAGTCGGTTTTGAGAAATACCTGCAGGGCCATCCAGATGATCATTAGGCCGAAGAAATAGAAATGAGCGAAATCCTTATTCAAAATCTCAAACTTGCCCGCCCAGGCCCGCTGTACACGCTCGATATTGGTAGTGACTTCATCTTTTGCTTCGTCATACCGGGTTTGACGCGAATCCTGGAAATCGCGCGTTTCAAAGCGATAGAGGATTTCTTCAGCCGAAAGTGTAATCGGAGTCGAAGTGTATTTGTTGAAAGCAATGATATATCTGTTGATCACATCAAGGCGCTCGCTCTCACTTTTCAGTCTGTATCTGAGGATTTCCGAAATCTCTGCATCCCTGGTAAGTGCTTCCGGATAATATGTGTAGTGGGAGTATCTGCTATAGCCGATATTAGGGATTTCGCCTTCTATATATACTTTGGGATTCACCTCGGGTTCAGTGTAGTACCTGTCAGTAATAAACAGATTCTCCCCTATATTCAGCGCGTTGAGATCATGAATTAATTCTTCTTCGGTGATTTGCTGTTTGATTCTGAAATTGATCATATAACCATAAATCAAAGGCAAAAATCCCAGCAACAGAATGACAACCGCAGAAATAAGCTGATCCCGCATTTTACTTTCCTTCAGCATGCCGAAACTTTTTTCGACCTGAAAAAGAGAGACGTTATATGCCCAGATCAGAAAAGCAATTCCCGCCGGTATAATGAGTATCAGGGTATTGATATCCGGATTGGGAACATCATTGAGGCTGATGGTCCGGGTAAGACCTGAAAAAAACAGGATTCCGCAGCCAATCATCAGAAAATACAGAATATAGTGAATACGGGTAGCCCAGAGGCCGGGGCGGTTGAGCAACAGCTGGCGGTCTATCTGCCGGAGAAAGGAAGGGATCAGTGAATCTAGTTTACGAAGCATAATGATTAAGCTTTATTTCTTTCGCGGAAAAGTTTAAGGGTAGAAGTACTGATATTGCGGAAATAATCTACAGGAACACCTTTGTTTACAAGTTCGGCCAGAAGTGTATTGGCATCCATGGAAAGTGGGGTGTGAAAGATAATATGTTGGCCAATATCTTCAATTTCTATGTCAGGGTTGTCTGAAAAACGGAGCGATAGTTCGTATTTGGGGAGAGAAGTACTCAGTTCAAACAGGTTGTGGGTGCGATCCTGCCCAAATTCCTTCATTTTTCCATTGTAAAGGGTTTCGCCGTTTTTGATAAATATGATATTATCGGCGATACTTTCTACTTCGTGAAGGTGCTGGGAACTGAGAAGTATGGAGACCGGGTATTGTGTAGAACTGGCGAGGTAGCGGAGATCCTGCAGAAATATCTGCTGTGCATTGATGTCGAGGTTGGCAAGCGGCTCATCGATGATGAGCAGGCCGGGGTTCCAGACCAGTGCGCGGGCAAGTTCAAAACGGAGTTTGTAGCCACTTGAAATTTCACTCCAGCGGGCCCCTTCGTATTTGGTGAGTCCCAGCCGGTGAATGATAAAATCAACCCTTTCTTCGTTTTCTACCCCCCGTAATCCGTGAATCGCTGCAGTAAAGTGGAGATTTTCTTTTAAGAGCCCCTGCCAGACCGGAAGATGTTGGGTGATAAAAGCAATATTCTGTTTGATTTTGTACCAGTCTCCGTATTCTGTCGTAAACCTCGGATAACGCAGGGTTCCTCCGGAGGCTTCCAGATCTCCGGCTACCATTCTCAGCAGCGTGGTTTTCCCGTTTCCGTTTTCCCCGACTACCCCGGTGATTTCTCCCAGCCGTAGTTGAAGATCAACGGGCGGAAGCTGAAAAGTATAACGGGGTGAAACATAGGTTTTAGTCATACCCTTGCCTTCAAACACCGTGCTGTTGTCGCGAAGTTGTACCTCATTTGCGTGCAGGCTGACAGGCGTCGTTTGATTGAGTTCGGGAAATGCCGATGAAATATTGGAAACAACTGCCTGCCCTTTTTCTGCAAGATCATTCATCTTTTCCTGTGTCTGCTCGGCTTTCTCCAGTGCGGAGAAAGCATTATAACCTGCCCGGAAGGAAATCGCATCACGGCGTATGTCGGAAGAAAGCGGGAAGTCAGCAAGGAAGTCAAGTAATCGCCGGGAAAGGCGGCTGAGGTCGCCGTCCTGTGCCAGAATTTGGATTTCTTCAAACCTTTGTGCGGCAGTGAGGTTGTTCATTCGCGAAGGAGATTATCGATTCGTGAAAAAGTACGTTTATTAGAGGTATGGATTTATGTGGAAGGTACGAAAAAATTCACATTAAAGATTCATCAACAGAAATTGATTTGTTCATTTGGTTGCATGTTTTTATCTTAAATGATTGGATGCAGCTAATTGAAAATTAATACCCAAATGTAATATGGTGAAAAAGAGTTTTGGTTTCTTCCTGAGTGCAACTCTGATTGCATTGGTCAGCTCGGGTTTGGGAGCTTATATCTATGCTTCTTACTTTGCAAAGCCTACCTATCTGTATCTTCCGCAGGAACCGCTGCCGACTGCATTTTCACGCTACACGGAGGATATTCCTGAAGAGAAATCCGATTCTGATGAAGGCCCGTTTCCTGATTTTGTAGATGCCGCTGAAATCGCACGGCCAGCAGTCGTTCATATCAAGTCTCGCTACGCGGGTAAAAAGAGCACACAGGAAGGTGATTTTTTCAGCAACCCTTTCCGTGAGTTTTTTGATGAAGATATGATTGAAACCCCTCAGGGGCTTGCCTCCGGTTCGGGAGTGCTTATTTCGCCCGATGGGTATGTAGCAACCAACAATCACGTCATTCAGGATGCCGACGAGGTAGAAGTAGTTTTGTACGACAACCAGTCCTTTGTCGCCAAGGTGATCGGAACAGATGTGACTACCGATCTCGCCCTGCTGAAAGTCGAGGGGGAAAAGCTCCCGTATCTTACTTTTGGCAATTCTGATGTTGTAAAAGTAGGCCAGTGGGTGCTCGCCGTGGGGAATCCCATGGATCTTACCAGCACCGTAACAGCAGGAATCGTCAGCGCCAAGGGCCGCAATATTAACCTCCTCCACGCCGATTCAGAATTTGCAATAGAGTCATTTATCCAGACAGATGCCGCCGTCAATAAAGGCAACAGCGGTGGGGCACTGGTAGATGCCAATGGCAAACTCATCGGTATCAATACGGCAATCGCCTCCCGTACGGGTTATTATTCGGGTTACTCATTTGCTATTCCCGCTACCATTGCCCGCAAGGTAATGGAAGACCTCCTCGCCTTCGGCGAGGTGAGACGAGGATTCCTCGGGGTTTCTATCCGACCTGTTGATGCCGAACTTGCCAAACAACATGGTCTTTCCATCTATAAAGGCGCCTACGTCAGCGATGTAAACGAAGAACTGGGAGCCGCTGAGGCCGGAATTAAAGAAGGGGATGTCATCGTTTCTATCAATGGGGTTCCTGTAAGTAGCTCCTCCGAGCTTCAGGAGCAGGTTTCCCGCTTCAGGCCCGGCGACAAAATCCGCGTGCTCGCTTACCGGGGCAACGAACAAAAGCAGTTTATGGTACCGCTGAAATCGCTCAATACTTCTGTGCTTGCTGCTGATCACCTGCGCGCTGCAACCGAAATAAAAGGCAGCCAGTTTCGCCTTCTCTCCGAGTCAGAATACCGCAAATTTGACGTGAAAGCAGGCGTGATAGTAGAAAAAGCAGGAGAAAAAATGGCTAAAGGTGGTATTCAGCAGGGCTTTGTGATTACAGAGGTGGACGGAAGGAAAATCAATAATATTGAAGACCTGGAAGAAGCGCTGGAAGAATCCGGTGATTATGTCACCATCAAGGGCCTTTACAGTAAAGGAATGATTGCTTCTTATAGCTTTAGCTGGTAAATAAGGATATCATAACACGTTTTGATCCGGCGGGCCAGCGATGTTCCGCCGGTTTTATTTTGGAATTTCTTTCATCTGCAATTAAACTCGCATACATATTCAATCAGAAAACCATGGTAAACCTTAGTGTGAATCTCAATAAAGTCGCCCTGATCCGCAATTCACGGGGCAAAAATCTGCCTGATCTGGCTCAGGTAGCCAGAGATTGTGTCAAATTTGGCGCAGATGGCATTACGCTTCACCCCCGGCCAGATGAGCGCCATGCGCGAAAACAAGACATTTACGACCTGAAATCCTTTCTCACCGTCGAATTGAATGTCGAGGGCTACCCGTCTGAAGATTTTTTGCGTATGGTCGAGTCAGTAAAGCCCGACCAGTGCACCCTTGTGCCTGATCCGCCTGATGCGCTTACTTCCAGCGCTGGCTGGAATACAATTGCACACAAATATTTTCTGCTCGATGTGGTACTCCGCCTTCAGGCTTCGGGGATTCGTAGTTCCATTTTCATAGAAACAGACCTGGAACTCATCGAAGCTGCCCGCGAAATCGGAACCGACCGCATTGAGCTTTACACCGAAGAGTATGCGACTCAATTTGCCCTGGGAAACCCCGCAGCCGTAGAGCCTTACGCCCGTGCTGCTGCATTTGCAAGCGAACTTGGGCTTTTTGTGAACGCCGGGCATGATTTGAATCTCCACAATCTGAAGTGGTTTGCCGATAATCTTCCTTCGCTGAAAGAAGTCTCGATCGGGCATGCCCTGGTGTCAGATGCGCTTTATCTGGGTTTGGGCGAAACCATAGCCCGATATAAGGCCTGCCTCGGCAGATAAGGAAGTCACACGATTTTTACTTCTTCCACCAATTTGCGTTTGATACGGGCATTGACCATATCGCGGATTTTGGTGCGCGCAAGTTGTAATTCATTTTTCCACAGCGGCGACTTCATCTTCACATAAAGAATGCCTTTGGAAAACCAGATTTTCTCCGTGTTGTTGGCTATCGGAGCGCCCATGAGCTTTTCCCATTCTTGAATGACAGCCTGAATGGAGGCTTCGTCGCGAAGACCGTGTTTATCCAGAAATGCCTGAATGGCTTCCCCAAGGCTAAGATATGGCTTCATAGAAAGGTGGTTCTAAGCCAAAGATACAACTTTTTACTCAGATATTTATTTTGTTCGCCACAATTGCCACCAGGGTACGACCGGGGCGTCGTGGTGCTCGTAATGGTAGCCAAAAAAGTAGCAGGATAGAAAGGCATACAGGTGATTTTTTTTCTGGGAATGTGCCTTGTGACGGTTGGAAGGCGCATGCTCACCCATATGCGGCTGGTAGGTACCAAAATAAAACAACTGTAGCGTGCTGAGAATTGAGGGGATAATCCAGAACAAAATAAGATTTACCTGCGGCACAAAAAATAAAAGGATATTGTAAGTAATAGCAACGAGGACAAACTGGCGTATAGAAACGTATTCTCTCAGAAAAGCAAGATACCAGGGCCAGAAACCCGCATTTCCCTTGTGAAAATCAGGGTCTTTGTCTGTACCTGCAAACCGGTGGTGGAGGTAATGTTTGGGTTTCAGTACATGATAGGAATTAAACATAAACAGCGCGGTGCATATTCTCCCGATTGCGTGATTGATTTTCATGCTGGAGGGCAACACCGAACCGTGCATCGCATCGTGGGCGGTAATAAACATTCCTGTAAACAAATGGGTCTGAAGCAGGATTCCAAGCCAGGTAAGCGGATGGGATAACGTTACCTCCATTTGAAGCAGGAATACCAGCGAAATGGCCCAGATAGCTATCATAATAATAGCAATCATCAGTCCGGTATATCGGTATTTTCTGAGCATCAGGCGTGTTGGAGCCGTTTTTTTACATCATCCATCAGCCATTGGGGAGTGCTTGTCGCCCCACAAATACCTACAGAATCGTTGGGGCCAAACCAGTCCATACAGATTTCCTCGGGGCTGGACACAAAGTAGGTGTGGTTGTTCACCTCTTTACAAACCTGATAGAGCATTTTACCATTGGAAGATTTTTTGCCGGCCACAAACACAATATGGTCGTGTTCGAGGGCAAACTCACGCAGTTCCTCATCGCGGTTGGAGACCTGGCGGCAGATAGTATCGTGAACTTTTACCTCAAGCCCCGCTTCAGCCAGGCGGCGCGACATATCGTAAAATCTGCCTCTGTTTTTGGTAGTCTGGCTGTAAAGCGTAACCTGTCGCGGCATCTCATGGATGTCAAGTTCGGCTATATCCTGAAACACGGTTGCGTTGCCCTGGGTTTGCCCCTGAAGGCCAATCACCTCTGCATGGTCTTTTTTGCCGTAGATCAGGATATTTTCACCATCTCTGTAGGACTGATGGATGCGGTTTTGGAGTTTTAACACGACGGGGCAGGAAGCGTCGATAAGTTCGATATTATTTTCCAGCGCAACTCTATAGGTTTCGGGCGGTTCGCCGTGTGCGCGGATCAGCACCTTGGCGTTTTTCAGGTTGCGAAATTGTTCGTAGCAGATAATCACCAACCCTTTTGCTTTGAGTCTTTCGACTTCCATATCGTTGTGAACAATATCGCCAAGACAGTAGAGGAGGCCCTCTCTTTCGAGGATGTCTTCGGCCATTTCAATGGCGTAAACCACGCCAAAGCAAAAACCCGACCGGGGGTCTATAGTTACTTTAAGATTGTACATATCCTGCGACAATTACAATAGACGATCAGCTAATCGGTCTGTTCAGAATCTGATATTATCCGTGCATGTGCCTGCTCACCTCGTGGAGATAGCAGAAATTCAAAAATATTGACATTCGCCAACTGAAGGATAAAGCCGTATGCAGTGTCTTCTACGGGAATACTTCCGAGGCGAATACCCAGATTTTCCATATCGTTGTAAACTACTACGGGCAAAGAAGTCAGAATTCCATTCACCAGCAGAAAAGGAATCAGACATATGGCATAACTTACGAAAAATCTTCCAATATAAGACGGTTTGATGATCCAAATGTTTATAGCCATAAGGATCGCGAGCATTAAAAAGGTCGTGGAGGTGTACCATTTATCCAGATGAATAATTCCGAGCAGGACAGAAATGCTCAGAATAGCGTAAGAAACCCATTGGTTTATACGTCCTGAAAAATCTCCCGGCAGGTAGGCTTTTATACAGGCATACACAAATACACAGGCATAGGGAACCGTAACAAAAAACATCCATTCTTCAACGGGAAGCCCGATCAAAGACCAGCCGGTGAGATAGTCGTAGTTGAATGACCATACCCCCATGCGGGCAAACCATATATCCCAGACAATAAACACAGCACCAACGATCGCAATGGCCGGAAAAAGTGCACCCCACTGGCGGAAAAACGCTACCTTCCGGTCAAATGACAGGGCCATGGTGGAGCCTATAGTGCCGATATTGAGCAGGAGATAGGTAAGTGCCATAACATCAGATGAAATTGAGATGATCCTGGAAATACGTGCTTACCCAAATAGCAAGCTTCTGGTTGTCGGGCACGCGAATCCGCTCTTTCAGGATTCGGGAAGCCGGGAGCCGGGTGATTTTGTGGAAAAGCTGAAGGTAATAACGATAGGCGAGAAAAACACCCCTGCGCGCGCCCTCAGGTAAGCGTACGATTCCCGTATAGGCATGATCGAAATCGGCCTGAATGTCTGCCTCTATTTCCTTTTTGGAAACAGGATTAAACTGTTGGAAATCAACCCCCGGAAAATACACTCTTCCCCGCTCAAAATAATCGCTTTTCATGTCACGGAGAAAGTTCACTTTCTGAAACGCTTTACCCAGGCTTTGGGCGGGTTCTTTCAATTTCAGATACATTTCCTCATCGCCTTCACAAAAAATACGGAGACACATTAATCCAACCACTTCGGCAGAGCCATAAATATAAGTCTCATACCCCGCCTGGTTGTAAGTATCCTTGTATAAATCCATTTCCATGCTGTGCAGAAAGGAATCAATCAGTTCCTGCTCAATTTTATATTTATGTACCACCATCTGAAACGCCTGCAAAACCGGATTCAGACTGATGCCTTCTCTGATCGCGGTTTCTGTATCGTCCCTGAACCTGTCGAGAAGTTTTTTCTTGTCGTAATCATGGAAGGTATCTACAATCTCGTCTGCATATCGCACAAATCCATATACAGCATACACTGGGTCGCGAAAACGCTTTCCGAGTGATTTTATCCCAAGACTGAAGGATGTACTGTAATTTTGGGTGATTACCCGGCTGCATGCCAGACAGGTATCCTGATATAGTTGTAGTTGCATGGCTTAGGATTTGGGGGTTAATTGACGAGAGAACTGAGCTGATTTTTTAGCTGCTTTCTTGCAATATGGATTCTGTTTTTTACTGTTCCTATTGGGATATTAAGAATTTCCGCAATTTCATGGTACTTATATCCCTGATAATACATCATAAACGGTGTCCTGTAAACATAAGACAGGCCGGAAACTGCGTCCCCGATTTCTTCCATTGCAAGAACAGTAAAAGCCTGGTTGCCCACACTTCGCGATGAGGAGTTGAGAAAGTGCTGGTCTTCGGTCGGGTCGGTGAAGGTGTTGCGTTTAATCAGCCTATGGTAGTGCGTGATAAACGTATTGCGCATGATGGTATATAACCATGCCTTCAGATTCGTGCCCTCGCGAAACTTTTCCTTATTGTCGAATGCTTTCAACAAGGTCTCCTGAAGAAGATCCAATGCGTCGTCTTCATTGCGGGTAAATTTGTAAGCAATGGGCAACAGACTGGGTTGCAGATTGACAACAGCCGACTGAAATTCTATCTGAGTCATAGTTAGCTTATTTATAAACCGGATGATATGACGAAGATAGGCGGGTGATAAGTGAATTCCAAATTTTTGTTTAACAAAAATATAAAATAATTAAACAAAACATTTTCTGAAACCTGCTCTCTGATTTTGCGTTAAATATGGTTTCTGTCGAATAGAAATATGTCATCCGCAGGGAAGAGTTAAACAAATCCTCGTAAATAACCCTGAAATTGTGTATAAATACAGGCGGGAGGACAATCCTTGAAGTAAGAATTGTTATATTTTTATTTGCAATACTTAAACAGAATGACTCGGCTTACTTCTCTTTTATTCCCACCGGATTTTGAAGTGGTGGGGTAGCCGGAATGACTTCCAGTGAGTCGAGGCGGATAATAAGATCTGTACGTATAAAGTTTTGCAACTGTTCCTGCGCCTCGGGTTTGGGGGCAGATATTTTTTCCAACTGATCGGGTATGGTAAATATATTACTGTCTGCATGAGGAACCGTAATGGGTGATACGACCAGAAGGGGTGCAGATGCCGGGCGGGAAGGTGCTGCCGGTGGCTGCGGTGTAGAATGTGCAGGTGGCGCGAGAGATATCAAAACACTCAGTTGCACAGACCGTATCGCATCATTCCCCTTTCTTGACCCAAGATTGCCAATATTGTCGAGATAATCGGAGGTAGTAAACCGGTGGATATATTCAAGCGAAAGCCCCATTTGCCGTCCCAGCCTAGCCTCCAGTCCTGCAAAAAGCGGGAGCCCTGATACAATGGTCGAATAGTTTTCTCCGTCCTGCCTGGTAAAGATATTCTCTCCGAGAAAGTTTCCTTCTGCATCTCTCGGATTAAAAAACACAAGCCCCGCACCTGCACCAATAAAAGGCGTAACCGGAGCATGCCGCATCAGTCGGGCCTGAAACCGGAAGTCGGCGAAAAAAAAGGAAGTCTGTACAAAGTTGTTGGGTGTGATTTCTGTTATCGGC
This sequence comes from Bacteroidia bacterium, assembly GCA_041391725.1. Classification (GTDB taxonomy): domain Bacteria; phylum Bacteroidota; class Bacteroidia; order J057; family J057; genus JAGQVA01. Next base: position 159,411 of record JAWKNL010000003.1, on the reverse strand, counting down.
GACTTGCCAATCAGGTCATTCTGTTCTGTAAAACTACCAAAACCTGCCAGAATCTGCGTCTGCACGCGTTTTTGTTTATCAAATTGCAGAGACAGCGTCGCACCGGGATAACTGCGTATGACCCTGGGAGAAGCCTCTGTCAGGTCGCCCACGTAAGAATATCCCGCAAACCCCAGCCCCAGCTTGAGCGGCGAACTCACGGTCTGGGAGAACATGATCACAGGCAGAAACAGAATGAGGATGCATATGGGTACAAAAATCTTCATGATCACCTCCAATCTACGCATTACCCGTGTGATTGCTATCCCAATTTGGGGTAATACCTTACGGGTTGGATAAAATAAAATAGACACTTAGCTGTAGCGCATGTAACGCATCAAACCCGCGTCTTTTCCCCAACTGGCTGATATTGTCCAGGTAGTCGGTCGGAGTAAAACGATAGGTGTAGTCCAGACTGACAGCGGCCAGGTCGTTGATTTTCATGTGTACGCCACCTGACAAAGGAAGCTGTGGAACGGCCGTATTATATTTTTCTTCTGTATCCGTTCTCGTACCTCCGTTGCGGATCAGAAACTTTCCATACTGATCTCTTGGCGAAAATACCAGCACTCCTGCTCCGGCCGAAATATACGGATGAATTTTTTTCCCAGCCAATGGCCGAAAGCGAATGCGCAAATCGCCATATACAAATTGGGTTTCAACAAAAGTATTGGCCTGGGTATTGGTCTGTGCTTCGGTTTGCTCTGTAAATCTTCCAAATCCTGTGTTGAACTGAAGGTCAAACAGGCTGGCTCCCGCACGCTGGAGCGAAAAATTGCCTCCGGGGTGAACCCGTTGAAACTGGGTGGAAGTGCTGGATAAATCGCCTGTATAGGCAATTCCCGTCAGACCCAGTCCGATCTGGATGGGTTTTCCCGGGGTTTTGGGTTGAGCAAAAAGACAAATAGAGCCAGGAATCAAAAGAAACAAAATGAGGATATATCTCATATCCGGAATGGGGTTGAATGGGTTACATAATGACAATCGCCACAATTTCAGCATCAGAAGACACATCAGAAGTGGAAATTTTTTCCTGATTAAAGTATCCTTCAGGTTTTCCTTTATCTCTCAGCAAATAGTGAACCGAAGGATGATCGATCGAAATCACGTCCAGCAACTGATAGTCAGAAAGCCATGCGACATCCCAGTCTTCATTTGCTGCCAGAAGATCTGCGAAAGTCATACCAACATGAAACTGTTTTTGTATTCGCAACTCCGGCGTCTGAATCCTGATTCTGTTGACATTCCCCTGGCCCATAAAATCTTCCTCCACATATACCCTTCCCTGCGGATACCTGATCACAGAAGCCCGCCACACAAATGACTCCTGATTGTACATCGTATCTCTTACGGCCCTTCCTTTCAAACGCATAATGCCCGAAGGTGGCATGGGGTCGCCCAACCTGAGGTAACTTAGCCCATTGTCTTTCAGGTTTCTGGAGCCGGTACACCCTGCAATCAGTCCTATAGTCAACAGAGAAAAAACAATCAGTCTCATAGAATTTTTCAGATCGGTTATCGATATAACGAAAGATTTGCTAAACTGCACATGTATAAATACCCGAAAAGAATTAAGATACAAGGTACGCAAATTATCTAACGCAATATTTACCTTTTGTATCCTATAGATTTCCTGTAAATTAGTAGTATGAATAAACTGATCAAATACTCCCTTTTTGGCTTTGCTTTTGTAATTATCGGGCTTCTCGCAGGGTTTAAAATCAAAGACCATGTACCCGGTAGTACTATGGCGAATATTGATACCGGTCTGAAAAAACTGGAGCAGACGTTCATGTTTATTGAAAATAATTATGTCGAAGAACCCAATCACAACAAACTGGTTGACGATGCAATAAAGGGTTTGCTCGAAGGGCTTGATCCCCACTCATTTTATATTCCTGCCGATGAGATGAAACAAATGCAGGAACAACTGGACGGCAGTTTCGACGGCATCGGGGTACAGTTTGATGTCGTGGACGATACCATCTATGTAGAAACGCCCATCAGCGGGGGCCCCAGCGAAAAACTGGGCATCATGGCAGGAGATCGCATCGTGAAAGTAGATGGTGAAACCGTGGCGGGAATCGGTATCACCAATACCGAAGTAATGAGCCGCCTGAAAGGCCCCAAAGGCTCGGTCGTAAAAGTAGGGATTCTCCGCAGAGGATATAAAGATTTGCTGGATTTTGATATTGTAAGAGACCACATTCCGCTCAACAGCGTGGACTATTCTTACATGATTCGCGAAAAAACCGGCTATATCAGGGTTACCCGGTTTGCTGAAACCACATTTACTGAGTTTAAAACTGAACTGCAGAACCTCCTTGCTTCGGGTATGGAGAATCTGATTCTCGACCTTCGCGGCAATCCCGGAGGATACATGACGATGGCTAATAAAATGGCAGATGAATTTCTCTCTTCCGGAAAACTGATTGTCTCCACCGATGGAAGAATCAGACAGAGCCAGCAGGAATATCGCTCCAACTCTTCCGCCGGGTTGTTTGAAAATGGCCCGCTGGTGATTCTGCTGGATTATGGCTCCGCCTCTGCCAGCGAAATTGTCTCGGGTGCCATTCAGGATCACGACCGGGGCCTGATTATCGGTGTACGCTCTTTTGGAAAAGGACTGGTTCAGATTCAGGAAGAATTTGACGACGGGTCGGCCATCCGTATTGTGATTTCTAAATATTATACGCCTTCCGGTCGCTGTATTCAGAAGCCGTATGACAAAAGCACTGAGGATTATGAGCACGATATCGCTGATCGTTTTGCCTCAGGTGAAATCTTTGACGAATCCAAAATGCAGTTTCCCGATTCGCTCAAATACAAAACCATGGCAGGCCGCACAGTCTATGGCGGCGGTGGAATCTATCCCGATGTATTTGTTGCCGATGATACTACCGGCAGCAGCAAGTACTTTACCGACCTGAGAATCAAGGATATGTTCCGGCAGTTTTCCTTTTATTATGTTGACAACCGGAATCAGATAGAAAAAAAATATGACTCGCCCGAAAAGTTTATCGCCAATTTTGCAGTTACACCAGAACTGGTCAAAAACTTTACCTCATTTGCTGAGTCTAAAGGGGTACCCTATGTAAATGAAGACTACCTTCGCTCCCGTACCTATATCGATAACCGGATTAAAGCGTATATTGGGCGGAGGTTGTATAACGATCCTGCTTTTTTCCCTATCCTGCATGAAACAGATAACGTGATTCAGCAGGCAATCAAACTGATGCCCGTAGCAGAAACTCTGGAAAAAACAGGACAACTTGTAGTGAATAAATAGCCGATGTTTAGTCAACAGGAACTGGAAAACATATTGTTTCTGGATGTGGAAACAGTACCCGTCGTTGCCACATTCTCAGAATTGCCCGAAAGGCTCAAACCTTTGTGGGAAAAGAAAGGTCTTCAGTATCAGAAAAATGATCCGGAAAAATCACTGCCTGAGCTTTTTGAGCAGAAGGCCGGAATCCATGCCGAATTCGGGAAAATTGTCTGTATTTCCTGCGGATATATTCAGTTTGATGAGGGGCAGATTCCGCATATTACCATGAAATCCTATTTCGGCGCTGACGAGCTTGATATACTGCGCAGTTTTGGCCGTATGCTGGACAAATACACCTCTGTAAAAGACAATCGCAGATTGTGCGCCCACAATGGAAAGGAGTTTGACTTCCCATACCTGGGCCGCCGGTTTGTCATCCATGGCCTTCCCATTCCCCAGGCGTTGAGTGTATATGGGAAAAAGCCCTGGGAAACTGCCTTTATCGACACGATGGAGTTGTGGAAGTTTGGCGATTATAAAGCCTACACCAGCCTGGACTTATTGTCCGCAATCCTGGGTATCCCGTCTCCCAAAGATGATATGGACGGGAGCCAGGTCGCGGATGTTTTTTGGAAAGAAAAGGATTACGAAAGAATAAAAACCTATTGTGAAAAGGACGTACTGACCACGGTGCAGGTATTGCTGCGCATGAGCCGTCAGGAACTGGTCCGGGTTTCAATTTAAGTTGTACCGCATGAGCGATAGCCGCCTGCTGTTGATTTTTGTCAAAAATCCCGTTGCCGGAGAAGTTAAAACCCGCCTTGCCGAAGGGGTAGGGGAACAGAAAGCCGTGGAGATTTACCGCAAACTCCTCGATTTTACATTTGAAGTTACCCGTAAAGTGGATGCTGAAAAGGTCATTTTTTTTGGCAATGAGATTCCCCCCACCGATATCTGGGAAGTGGAAGGATACACCCGAATGAAGCAGGATGGCCCCGATCTGGGGGCGCGTATGCAGGAAGCGTTCCGCTGGGGATGGCGTCAGGGATACAGCAAAATTGTCATCATCGGGAGCGATTGCCCGTTTATCTCCAAAAGAAAGCTTGAGGATGCCTTCTCTTATCTCGATGACTATACGACAGTCATCGGCCCGGCAAAAGACGGCGGTTATTATCTGTTGGGTATGAACCGGCCTTTCCCCGCGATTTTTCAAAACAAGAAATGGAGCACTGCGTCTGTGCTTGATGATTCTATAGCCGATTTGCAAATCGCAAACCGTTCATACTTTTTACTTCCTGTGCTCGCAGATATTGATTCCCGTGAAGATCTGGCAGGCACATTTCTGGAAGATTACCTTAAAGATTAATATAATTTATTTTGGCACGTATCCATCTGTTCGAATTTGAAGACCAGACCTGGTTTCCTTCCTTTATCAGGAACTATATGACAGATTTTCTGGGATTCACAGTTACCCAGTTTACTTTTTTTGACGGTATCATTCCCCTGTTGAAAAAAGGACTTGACAAAAGCGGAGGAAAAACTATTATAGACCTCGCTTCCGGCGGTGGTGGTCCGTGGAAACGGCTGGGCCCAAAACTGAAATCTGAAACTCAGGATATTAAAATCATTCTTACAGATTATTTCCCCAATATTCCGGCATTTGAAAAGGTAATGGCGATTGATTCTGATCTGTTTCGGTACGAAAAGAAGAGTATTAATGCGCTGGATGTTCCCAAAGACCTGAAGGGATTTCGAACGCAGTTTCTCTCTTTCCACCATTTTCAGCCCGATGAGGCACGCAGGATTCTTCAGAATGCAGTTGACTTTCAAATGCCTGTCGGAATATTTGAGGCGCAGAAAAGAGATGCCAAACATCTTATTCAGTTCTTCTTCTCCCCGATAAATGTGATTCTCTTCACCCCTTTTATCCGCCCATTTAGCCTTTTTCGACTTATTTTTACCTATCTGATTCCTATTGTGCCCATTTGTGTATGGTGGGATGGCATTGTTTCTGTTTTGCGAACCTATTCTGTGGAGGAAATGAAAACGATGGTTTAAGAATTGAAGAATAGCGCATCGTATGAGTGGGAGATTGGCGAAAGCCGCACCGGGCCTGTTACCAATCTGTATCTGTTGGGTTATCCGAAGTGAAACCACTTTTTTTTGAGTTTTACCCAGAGGCTCCGGTTTTCGACTTTGGTTTCATAGGTTTCAACAAAATAGCCGCCACTATCGGAGTTGCCGGTGTTGAGGTCAAATGCAAAACGATGCCAGGGACACACAATCTGATCATTTTCGTTGACAACACCCCCGGAAAGCGGGCCTCCTGAGTGGGGGCATCGGGCATTGAGTGCAAATATTTTTCCCTTATGGCGAACAAGACAAATATTTTTCCCTTCTGTTTTACTCTGTCTGATAACAGTTGAATCCCCTTCCAGAAGCGATTTCAGGGGAATATCAGTGATACGGAACCATTCATATCTTGGCATAGATGAATATAGGGAATATCATTGGGTTTTTGTTAATTTTGAGGCCTAACAGTAAGTATTGAGACCGAGGATCATAAACGGGATTATTCTGACCATATCCATTTTGCTTTGGATGGTACTGCTGACATTTCATCTGATGCAGCAGGTAATCACTATATTCCCTCAGGATAAGGCTGGCATGCTGATCGGCGGATTCTGGTTTAAGATATCCCTTGTGGGTTTTCTGCTAGCCAGCACAGTGTTTATCAGCCGCATATTCAGCAATATTGAAAAACTTCATGTGACAACTTTGCTTTGGCGGCTGTTTATGATCGGGATGATTGGGATCACCGTCATCATGGTCATCACATTTGCCAATAAGATTACCGAAACCCTGGTTATTCACAGATACCTCGGGCCGGTTTTTTTCGGACTGGGGTTGTATGCCCTGCTGATCTTCTTTTTGTCGGCAGTATTTATCTTCCGAAGGTTTATTCTCTATCCGCGAACGCGGAGAAAAATCATCGCCTGGCGGCTTTACCTGAGTTTTTTATATCTGTCGCTTTTATTTCCCTTCAACTGGGGGGGCGTATCACTGGGCAGCTATATAGTATTTGCCTATGTGCCGATCACGCTGATTATCCTGGTATTGTCGGCCAATGTACGCTGGATTGCCTACCTCAACTTCAATCAGAAGCTGCGTGCGCTGGGTTTGTTTGCCCTGATTGTAATCGTGATTGTCACGTATTTTGTTGCGGCGAGACGGCTCCCGCTTCAGTTGGGAGTACCTGCCGGTATTTACCTGAATACGCAGTTTTTCCAGTACATCATTCTGTTTTCTGTAATTTACAGCACTTTCTCGATTCTCGTGCTGTTTTTTAACCTTCCTACTTCTTCGATATTCGAAATGCAGAGTTTTGAACTGGCTTCTTTCAGCAAGATCAACCAGGCAATCCAGTCCAATCTCGATTTTTCAGATATTATGAACACCCTGCTCGATGCCAGTGTGATGACCGCCAATGCCCGGGCAGGATGGATCGAAATGATCGACGAAGAATCGGGAAAACCGGAGGTGAAAATATGCAAGACAATCTCGGTCAATGAAACAAGAATCATTCACCAGCCGGTCGATCTTACCCAAAAGATTCTTCAGGAGCGCAAATACTTGCTCATTCGCAATACGCGGTGGCGAAGATCACGCGGTCAATCGGTACTAACTCCCGAGACCCGCTACCGTTGCCTCCTCGGGGTACCCATCTTGTCGAGCAGCCAGACATATGGGGTTATATATGTAGTCAATGACCTTGTCAACTCCATTGAGGATGTAACCGTCCAATCGCTGGTCTCCTTTGCAGAGCAGGCCGGAATTGCCCTGGAAAATGCCAAGCTGGTGCGCAACTCTATTGAACTGGAGCGTTATCAGGAGCAGTTGAAAATTGCAAAAGAGGTGCAGACTCAGCTACTTCCCAGTAAGCTGCCGTTTTCAGAATCCATCGAATTTATCGCCAAAAGTGAAAACGCGCAGGAAGTGGGCGGTGATTATTTTGATGTGATTCAGGCGAAGGAAAATATCTATAAAGTTGCCATTGGGGACGTGTCGGGCAAAGGCACCACCGCCGCATTCTATATGGCCGAAACCAAAGGCGTGTTTCATGCACTTGCACGTCTTGATCTGGGGGTGAGGCAGTTTGTCATTACCGCCAACCAGGCAATTTCAGAATGCCTCCAAAAAGGATTTTTTATGACCATGACCTATCTGGAGGTCAATACAGAATCCCGGGAGATTGAAATGATACGCGCAGGCCATTGTCCGGCTTTTTTCTACAACGCAAAAACCGACCAGGTGAAAATGCTCCGGGAAGGAACCCTGGGACTGGGGATCGTTCGCGATATGAGTTTTGGGAAATTTATGAACGAACCTCAGAAAATTTCCTATCAGTACGGAGATATGCTGGTGCTTTATACCGATGGCATTCTGGAAGCCCGAAACGCCAGCGGAGAAGAATACGGATATGATCGCCTTCAGTCCGTAATAGAAAAACACAAAAAAGCCGCTGCCGCCGAAGTCGCAGATGCTATTTTCCGATCAGTAAGAGAATTTGCCCAGGAAGACATAGATGATGACTATACAGTCCTGATTATCAGATTCCGCTAAAACATTCAAAACAATTTGCCGTAATACGAGAAAATGGAAATAAGGGAACAGATACACGAAAATTTCATCACCCTCTCCCCGGTCGGAGAACTGGATGCCAACTCTTCCATTCATCTGGATGAAAAAATTTCTTCCATGATTCAAAACGGAAAGATCAACATTCACGTAGATTGCAGGGACGTTTCTTATATGTCAAGTGCGGGACTCGGAGTATTTATTTCTCATCTGGATGAACTCTCTGCCAAATCGGGGAAACTCGTACTTTCAGATCTGAACCCGGGCGTTTTTGATGTTTTCGATCTTTTAGGACTAAATCAACTGGTAACCATCGCAGATAAAGGCGATGATATTGGAAAATATTTTTAGGCTGAATGAAGGCATACCTCAGAGTAAGGTGTAACAAAGAATACCTGGCTACCATCAGGGAGTTTGTGAAGGACAGACTCGTTGATCTTAAGGTGACCGGAAAGGTCTCCAGCCAGATTGTACTTGCTGTGGATGAAGCATGCGCCAACTGCATGATCCATCAACATCAATGTGATAACCACTCCACCATTGAAGTGGCTATCTACAGGGATAAAGGTACCCTTTACACTGAAATAACTGATACCGGCAAGGCCTTTCCTATCGATGAATATGAACCCAAACAACTGGATGATATCGTCAGGGATCGCACCAAAGGCGGCTTAGGTATCAATCTCATCCGAAAGATTATGGATGAAATACAGATTGAAGAAAAACGCGATTGTTTTGTATATAGACTAGGAAAACGTATCGATCCCAATTACCCGCTATGACCCACTGGTGTTTACCGCAATTTCAAAGCTGATCTTTACCTCATCTCCCATCACCCAGCTTTTTTTCCCTACCCCATAGTCCAGCCGGTTTACACTAAATTTCCCTTTAAATACTTGTTTCTCAAATGTAAAAGGAATCGCAACGCTGCGCGTCACATCTTTTACCTTAAAGTTTCCCGTAACTTTATACCCTTCCCCTGTTTTTTCGATACTTGTAGATGTAAAGGAAATACGGGGATATTTTTCAACATCCAGATATTCATCACTCCGCAGGTCTTTGTCCCGCATACTAATTCCGGTATTGATAGAAGCCGCATCTACAGAGGCTGTTATTTTGCCTGCCCCGGGATTCTGAGGATCAAAAGAAATGGATCCCTGCAGTCCGGTAAAACTGCCCTCCGTGTTCAATCCGGCATTTTTGATAGAAAAAACAACCGAAGATCCCTGTGCGTTGATTTTCCAGGCCGAAACCGCGCCATAAGCTGTTAATACCAGCACCAGGCCCAAAGACAAAAAAGTGAACAGATTTTTCATAGTAGGATTAAATAATTGGAGTGAAAATATGTTAAAATTTTATTAAAGTCCTCTGTACCATAACGAATTTCCGTGCGTTGGCGTAAATTAACTTTAGAAATACAACGCTATGACTGATTCATCTATGAAAAATATTTTTTCTTATGTTTTGGTTTCTTTCGTAGTCAGCCTTCTGAGTATTGCCGGCTATCATTATTCTGGTCTGGGAACCCGGGTGATTGAGATTGAACCTTCGTCTCAATCCCTGACATTTACTACCAGCGAATCAATGTCCCGGTATAGTGCCGTTGCTCCTGAAACCGTTCCTGCCGATTTCCATTTTGCAGCCGAAACAGCGACTCCCGCCGTAGTGCATATAAAGTCTATTCATACTGTCACCCGCAACTATGACCCATTTTATGATTTTTTCGGGATGCGCCCCCGCCAGTTCAACAATTCCCGCCAGCAGGTCTCCAGTGGCTCTGGCGTCATTGTCAGTATTGACGGGTATATTGTCACCAACAACCACGTCATCAAAGATGCCGACGAACTGGAGGTTACGCTGTATGACAACCGTACCTTTAAGGCAAAAGTTATCGGAACGGATCCATCCACCGATTTAGGGTTGATTAAAATCGATGCAGAAAACCTGTCGGCACTTGATCTGGCCGATTCTGATGAGGCAAGGGTAGGCGAATGGGTACTCGCCGTTGGAAACCCTTTCAGCCTTGCTTCCACTGCAACAGCCGGGATTGTAAGTGCGATTGGCCGCGATCTGGAAATCATCAAAGATCAGATGGCAATAGAATCTTTTATTCAGACCGACGCAGCCGTCAACCCGGGCAACAGTGGTGGAGCCCTCGTCAACCTCGAAGGGCAACTTATTGGCGTCAACACCGCCATCGCCTCGCCTACCGGTGCTTATGCCGGGTATGCCTTTGCCGTCCCGGCAAATATTGTCAAAAAAGTAATCAGCGATCTCCGCCAGTATGGAGAGGTGCAGCGCGCATTTCTGGGACTTCGCTATGCGCAAAACCTCAACGGAGACCTTGCCGCCCAGAGAGGCTTAAATATTACGGAAGGAGTACTGGTTGAAGGGTTGTCAGAAGAAGGCGGCTCAGCCAGAGCCGGATTAAAAGAAGGCGATGTCATTGTGAGTATCGAAGGGATTAAGGTTAAAAATGATGCCCGCCTGAGAGAACTGGTCGGACGAAAAAGACCCGGCGATTTTATAAATGTGGGGGTGTACCGAAACGGAAAAACAGAAATGATCAATGTGCAACTGACAGACCAGACGGGCGGAACAGAGATTCTCGCTACAGAGCGAAATGAACTGCTCAGTGAGTTGGGCGCGCATTTTCGCGATCTTACAGCAAGAGAACTGGAGCGCCTGGGTACGGATCATGGGGTTGTAGTAACCACATTGTTTGCCGGGAAAATCCGCCAGTCCACTACGATGAAAGAAGAATTTATCATTCTCAAGGTAAATCAGCAGGATGTAAAAAGTGCAGATGAACTCATAACCTTTCTCAATACAGCGAAGGGTAAGGTAGAACTGACTGGGTTTTATCCGCGCTCCCTACAGCTTTATTCCTATACATTCGAGTTGTAAAGGGTGCGATTTCGCAGATAAGAAGTTGATTAAACCCCAAAAGAAAAGGGTGCAGTCCATAACAGACCTGCACCCTTTTTTACTAGTGATAAGTTGAGCTCTGAGCTAAATTATTTTACGACAACTCTTTCATAACCAACTCCCTGAGAAGTTGCTACTTTGAGTGTATAAATACCTGCTGCAAAGCCGGAGAGATCAATATTTTCTGTGAAACGGCTGACACTGTTTTTGCTGGTTTGGTAAACCATCCGGCCGTTTACATCAAAAATAGCCAGTTTCAGGTCATCCAGTTTCGCAAGCTCGATATTGACAGTGAAAGCACCTTGTGTAGGATTCGGATATACTTCCATGCTGTTGATACCTGCTTTTACCAGATCTTCGATACCTACGTTGGAGTCAACGTTGAAGGTTACGGTCGTCTGGCAACCACTGTAGTCGGTTACGTCAACTGAGTAAGAACCACTTGCGAGATCATCCAGAGAAGCGCCGGTTGCAGTACCGCTGTGGCTCCATGCGTAAGTGTAGGGGTGCGTGCCTCCGGTAACTACTACTGTACCTTCTCCATTGTTGGTTCCGTTGTCAGGGTGGTTGGAAGAAGCTGTAGCAGCAAGAACGGGAGTATTCACAATCGAAGCTGTTTTAGATACAGAACAACCGTCAGCATCAGTCATCACGAGGGTATAGTTGCCCGGTGCAAGGTTAGAGACATCTTTTGTAGTGGCTCCGGTGCTCCACGCATAAGTGTAAGGAGCAGCTCCACCAGCAACGTAAGCAGTAATACTGCCATCAGTATCGCCATTGCAGGATACATCTTTGGGAGATATTACAACGTTCGGACTGGGTTTTTGAGGAATCTGAACGGGAACAGAGAATGCACATCCGCCAGCTTCGGTAATGGTTACCGTGTAATTGCCGGAAGCTTTACCGGAAATGATTTGTGTGGTTTCACCTGTATTCCAGACATAGCTGTAAGGAGCAGTACCACCGGAGAGGCTAAGCGATATGCCTCCGTCATTGTTTGCGCAGGAAGCCTCTGTGATAGTGGGAGTAGTAACTACTTTGCTGCCATTGGCGCAGAAGTAAATCCCCTTAGACTTGGACACTGCGAATATTTCTTTGGTAGCATCATTTTGTACCCAGGCCACAACACGCATAAAGCTCTTGTTGAAGATGGAATTGATCGCGTAAGAACCCGACACAGAGCTGCTTTGTCCAACAGTAGTACTGATTTGTGTGCCAGCGGCTGAAGGAAGTGCATAGCGCATGATTTCGTAGAAATCTTTCTCGCCATTGCTTCCTGTAGCTGCGGGATAGTGGAGTTCATCCTGAATAACAGCAACCTGGAGGGTGAGATTGCCAAGGCCGGGATCCTGAAGCGGGGTGACAGTTACATTGACGTTAACGTTGGAGCCAGAAACGCCCTCTGTAATGTCAAAGTCAAACATATTGGGTTTGGCAAACTCATTGTTGACCATTGTCTGGCTGACTCCACCCGGAGCACCATTAAATACATTGCCTCCCATAATCGTATTGGGTACTCCGTTTACTGCATAGTATGTTCTTCTTGCAGAGTTGGCAGCTACGTTGAAATGATGGCGCGGGTCATCGTTGGGCGCCGGCCAGGTAACTACCCATTTTACAACCGCAGTTTTGTGGAAATTGTTATGGATAAGGGCGTCAAGCGCAGGGTTTTGGGCTGCACATGGACCGCAGTTGTGTTGTGTAAAAGACTCGATCAGTGCGAGCTTATCGGGTGCCTTTTCGATAACCCTGATGGTGTGGGTGAGTTCGTTGTCATCCGGCTTGGCATCAGGTTCTCCGTTGGGATTCGTGATCCAGAGTTTTACAGTGTAAGTTCCGAGTGCTGTCGGAATCCACGGAATATTATGAGAAAGGTCCAGCGAAGAGAATGAACCGCTGAAGTGCTGTGATTTTACGGGACCATTGTTGATGCTGTAGTGGAGATCAAAGGATTTGAGGTCGTCAGCACCAATGCTCAGGAATTTACCTTTTACAACCACAGGCGCGTTGGTCAGCAGTACAGTTTCAGGCATGTCAACTTCCAGCCCTCTTACATCCTGGCGGGGTTGCTCGCCGGGAACAAATTCGTAGAAAGTATTGTCAGCCGCAGTCGGGTCGGTAGATGCCTGAGATTTAACAGCGGGAGAACCTGCTACCACAATGGCATTTTCGGCGTCGATCTGGATACCCATGGTCAGAGATGGGCTACAGGTAGAAATTGCAGAACCTTTCTGATCAACAATGTAAATCTTGTTGGTATTTTCTTCCAGAACGAAACTGAAATAGTGATTACAAATAGGAAGGCCTCCGTTATAACCGTAGTTCACGTAGGAAATCCACAGTTGCCTGTTGGCGCCGTTGGTGAAGGTACGCATCACGATTTTGTCATCTGTGAAAGCGCCGTTTAATCCCCAGATACAAATTGAATTGTTGGGCACAAGTGCCGAGGGGATCATCGCATTTTGGGATGGGGGAAGAACGGTAGAACCGGTTTCAAAGGTCAGGATGCCGGTTGTAGAAACTTTGAACTGAAAAGCCGGCTGCCCGTTGAAATTGAAGAGAAAAGGCATGTTGATAATAGGTGTCCATGCAGGAGAAACGGCAGCACCCTCCTGAATGATGGTCCATGACGGATCAAGTCCGGCACCTACGGGTAATTCGTCTAAGGTGTTAAGCCCTCCGGGGTTTGTTCCCGCATGGATATAGGGGATATAATAGTACTGAGAGTACCCCATGTAGGCAAAAAACACCAGGGTTAAGGTTAGGAAAATTTTTCTCATGATGAAGAATGTTAAGTGAAGTCTGGTGATTGGGAAAGAAGAACGATAATTCCTGTGGTGAATTTACAGGAAAAACATGCTCTCTAGTTCTTCAGAATTGACAAATATAATCTTAAAAAACCTTAATTCAATACATAATTTTGCATATTTTGTCAAGCATATCGTTATAACAAATTGGCCAGGTAATTCCCTATCAGGGCCTCCTGTTTTTTTTCAATTTCCTGTATTTTCTCATCTGATAAAGCAATCTTTACCTTCCCCGCTTCGCGAAGAGAAAAATTTTCCTGAGAGATAAATACCGCACCTTTGGCATTTGACAGCGTTTCTGCAAGGTATTCCTGCTCGGTTTGTCCGGGTGTGGGAACCAGAACTGTATTTTTTATACCGAGAGCATGATAGTCCATGAGACTGCTGTATCCCGACCGGGAGATGAGGGTGTGACTGTTTCGCATCGCCTTTGCCATTACAGGAGTTGAAAGATGCGGTATAGAAATCAGGTTGTTGTGCCGGGTAATTTCATTCTCCTGAGTTTGTCCCCTTATCAGCCATATGGTACGGGAGACCGCTGCTGCCTGTTTGCGTATCATTTCTTCCAGCAAAGTGCGCTGTGGTTCCGGCCCGGAGAGGATCACTGTGATCTCCGGCGGGTTTTCATTCAGAACCGGATGGCCATAATCTACCGGTAGCCCGCTCAGGGATTGAAACCGCGATAGCGGTCCGGTAAATAGAATTCTGTCTTCGACCCCCTGCAGGTTTGATAACCTGCCGCTCAACCTGATTTCCCTGTCATCAGGTATCCATATCTGATCAAAGGGGCGCAGGAATTTCTGGTGAAGATTGGCTACCGCAGGCTCCAGCCAACGCCAGCTTTTGGGCAGCATAGGGCTAAGCTGGTGACAAATAAATACTGAAGGTACCTGCCGGACATAAACGCCATATCGGTTGTCGGAAATAATGCCGTCAAAAGGATGGCTTCTGAGTATTTGCCTTATGGTTTGATTTTCAGATCTGATAACCCGGATCAGCCGGGGTATCTGGGTTATGATTTTGGCGGTTTGCCGGTCGCTTCGTACATAAGACACCCGATAACCGGGGAGCTTAAAAGTGCGTATGCCCGGAAATTCTTTCTCAAGTAGCGTCAGAGACTGGCCCGACCCGGCCACACATACATCTGCCCCTGCCTGTCTTAAAAGGGAGATAATGCGTGATGATCTTGCCGCATGCCCCAGCCCCCAGTCAAGGGGAGCTACCAATATTTGCTTTCGTCTGATAATCTGCACATCGGTGGACTGTATGTTTAAAGATACAATTGCAGGAAAAAAAATATGCATTCAAAGGAAAAATCTCTTCCCGCCTATGGTAAAGCCGGATGGCATACAATTTGCTTCATGATTCATGAAATCTGCATATTCCATTGATTTGTTTCTTTTCTTTCTGGCAGATCAAATCAATTGAATAAAAAATGGCTGGATAATCAGACTTTTGAAAAATATACTAACATAGAATTTATTGTAAAACAAAGTTATACTTTTCTTACACATTTATATTGCCGTATTCTCCTTAAATCTCTTGGATTTTAGGCGATGCGGCTAATTTATTTTATTGATAATCAACTGATTATGGTATATTTTATTTTCAGTTAAATGTTTGGCGTATTACCTTTTTAAAATCCGTCTTTGCTTACCATTCGCGCACCGCTGGAGTCAGTTCGCGCACCCGAAATAACCATTCATGTATTTTTTTGAATCAAGTCGCACATCACACATTAATATTGTATCTGAAAGGGCGATAATCCTGGATTACAAGAGCAAGGGCTAGGGTAGATTCTGTCGAGAGACATTGAATCCCCTAGTTTTTTTTTTGAGCGAATTTTTAATTCGCTTTTTTTATTTCCCGTTGGCGAGTAAAAAACTAACCGATCCGGCGTCATTCTCTCCCGTTTAGACAAATGATGATGCGAAATTCAGATTTACATAGTAAAATTGTATTACAACAGGACGGTAATCCTGGAATTACAAGAGCAAGGGCCAGGGTCGATTTATCCTCATGGGATGAGTCCCCTGGTTTTTCTTTTACTTTCTGCAAAACTTTCCAATCTTTTGGCTTCTTCTTTGCACTTTCAGGGTTTTGTGCTAGTTTCAACACGAATAAGGCATAATTGATGACAAAAAGAGGCTGGGCATGGTATCTCACGGTGGGTATTTTTTACCTGGGACTTGCCGCCCTGATTTTTACTTTTCACTCCCGAAGTTCTCAGATTCGTACCCTCCATACCGAAGAGGAAACCGAAGCTGTCTTTGAGGGTAATGACTGGGTGACCTGGGGCGACACCCCCAAAGGGGTCGTAGTAACTCATGTACATCCTTTACCTTTATACAAACCTATTGACAAAGACCGCCTGAGGGTAGGAGACAGGCTGCTGAGTCTTGACTACAATGCCATCACCCGTGCAGAAGTGGTAGATCATATCACAAGTGCGGCCCGACCGGGTTATATCTTTATCGCTAAGGTCGAGCGTACTGATCCGACCAACCTTTCCGTAGAAACCCGTGAACCGCTTATCCGCAATGGTTTTCGCCTGACTTTTACTTTTAATCAGTTTGCCGCTTACTGGCATATGATCAGTTGGCTGGTGGGCATCGGTGCGTTTGTGTCGCTGGTCATGCTTGTAATCCTCGTTCCGATTGTAAGAGGAAGTATAAGAGATTATCTGCCACTGATAGGCATTGTGATCACCGCCCTTTTCTTTTTTCTGCTACAGTTATTTCACCACGTATATCTTATAGTCGAAAGTGATCTTGTCTCCACCGGATTTGAGAAGGTATTCATTCTGGCTTATTGTATCCTCCTGTTTTTATATGGTATTTATTATTTCTACTTCAAGTCGGAAAGCCGCAATTCACTGTTTGCTGTACCTTCTGTACTGACGGCAGGTTATCTGGTGTTCAATTTCTATGATATTATCTATGTCTCGGAAGAACTGAAGTACTTCCATGACATGATTGAAAACTATACGGCGCTGTTTTTCCTTATGCATGTGTTTGTCGGTGTCATCCTCTATCTTCAGGCAAAATGGAAACTCCGGGCAACGCGAAAACTGGCAGGGCTTGCTTTTATTGCCCTCATCTCTGCACTGGGCATGTGGTATTATTTCCTTCCTGATCCGGATTCGTTTATCAACAGGGAACATGTATTTTTCCTGCTCAACCTTCTGCTATTTTTCCCGATGATCAATGCAGCCTTCCTTCAGTTGCAGTTTGGAAAAGTAAGTCTGGTTGTAACTCAGACGCTTCAATACATGGTTGCGTTTCTGGTCAGTATCATTTTGTACCTTCTGGTCATACAGCTATTTGATTATACCCAGCCCAATATCCAGTATCGCAGGCTTCTGGAGTTTATAACTTTTGTGGTGCTTGTAGTCGTGCTCCGGTTGGTATATATCTCCAATGAAAGGCGTCTGAGCAAATATTTCGTTTCATCCCAGCAGGAAAAACTCGGCAAATTCAAATCTTTTATTGCCCGTATTCCCCAATATACCTCTTCCCGTATGTTGCGAAAAGACCTGGTAGAGCAGCTTACAGAGTTTTTTAATGCTGAGGTGGTTCATCTCTGGTGGAAAGGGGATGTGCCCGATTCTTCGGCAGAGCAGGCACATCACGAGAAGCAGGAAAGTATTTATGGGCAACTTACCCGCCAACTCACTGTGTGGTCCAAAACGAAAGAGATTTCGCCTTTCCGCCTTACCAATGACCTGGAAAAATATGTGCTGAATTCGCCCTACACACTCATCTCCCCGATTACGGTCGATAAGGATGACTATGCCCTTTTGCTGCTTGGCCGGAAAAAACGTGGGGTATATAACCTCTCTGACCTCGAGCTTATCTCTCAGTTGATCCAGCAGACGCAGCTTACTCTGAATGTACTTCAACTGATCACCCGGGAGAAGGAACTGATTCAGCAGACCTATGAGGCCAATCTTACTGCTCTCCGGTCTCAGATCAATCCGCACTTTCTCTTTAATACCCTCAACTCCATCACCTACCTCGTACACGAGTCTCCAGACCTCGCCGAAGAAGCAGTCGAAAAGCTGGCTTTTATCTTTCGCTACACCCTGAGAATGTCCAGCCAGAACTTTGTCTCCCTTTCCAGTGAGATGACCCTCATTTCAACCTACCTGGACCTGGAAAAAATACGCTTCGGAGAGCGGCTCGATATACATATAGAAATTGACCCGGCAGTGAAGGATATTCAGGTGCCTTCTTTTATCATTTCTACACTGGTAGAAAACTGTGTCAAACACGGAATCTCCAAGATTATGGGCAGAGGACTGATTTCTATTGAGGCTTTTAAGGAAGGCGAATTTATGGTCTGTGAGGTGATCGACAATGGCCCGGGGATTGACCTTAGTCGTATTCATAAAAGTACAGGGCTCAGCAATAGTATTGCAAGGCTTGAAAATATTTACGATGTCAAAAATCTTTTGTATTTTGAAAACACGGGAAATGGTACTCTGGTAAGGCTTAAAATTCCGCTTACCAATCAGCAGCAAACCAGATGATTGCATTAAGGCACGGGTTTTGATAGATTGCGATATACATGTAAGTACCTTCCCTTATACGCTCCGTTCTTTTGTGAATGTTTTTTTACATTTATCCCGGATTGCTAAACTTTTATCCTGATCAAACATGTCCAAATTTCGCGTACTAATTGCTGATGACGAACTGCCCGCGAGGAACAAAATGAAGCGGCTGTTGAAAAAATTTGAAAATGTAGAGCTGATTCACGAGGCCGAAAATGGATTCGATGCGCTGGAGCATATCCATTCCCTAAAGCCGGATCTTATTTTCCTTGATATCGAAATGCCCGGGATGAATGGGCTGGAAGTAGCCGAAAATATCGATCTGGAAGAGCCGCCATCAGTGGTATTTGCAACTGCATACAGTGAGCATGCCATTAAAGCTTTCGAACTGAACGCGCAGGATTACCTGCTCAAACCTTTCAATGAAGAAAGACTTAAAGCCGCCATTGATAAGGTAACTGACAACCGGCCCTCCACGGTTCTGGATAAGGAAAAAATCGCCGAAATCCTTAAGTCCGAAATGGCTGAGGATATCAAATCTCCTTTCTCCGATAAGGTTCCCATTCCTACCCGCGATCGTTATAAACTGATTGATTACAGCGAGGTTGTCTGTATTGAAGTGGAAGAACGCAGCGTGCGGCTTTTCACCAAAGATAAATCCTATCTTCTCAATCATACCCTCGATACTTTTGAGCGCAAACTCCCCCTCGACCAGTTTTTCAGAGTCAACCGCTCCTGCATTATCGGGCTGAAGCATGTAAAAGAAATCGTAATCTGGTTTGGTAACCGCTTTAAAATTGTACTCACCAATGATAAAGAGGTAATCAGCAGCCGCGAAAAATCAAAAATTCTGAAGCAGGTACTCAAGTTCTAGTACCCGCGGCTTATCTGAAATGCCAAAAATTACCCTTGTTCCCACGCCCGTAGGCAACCTCGAAGACATCACTCTTCGGGCTATTCGTATCCTCCGCGAAGCAGATTTTATTGCTGCTGAAGATACACGCACTTCCGGGGTACTGCTCAGGCATTTCGAAATTTCCCGACCACTTATCTCGCTCCATCAGCACAATGAACACAGCCGTGTTCCGGAACTGGTGGAGCGCCTTTCCAAAGAAGATATTCACCTCGCCGTTGTTACGGATGCAGGTACACCCGGAATCTCAGATCCGGGTTTTTTGCTTGTCAGGGCTGCCATTCAGGCGGGAATACCGGTTGAAACCCTGCCAGGCCCGACAGCCTTCGTGCCAGCACTGGTAAATAGCGGGCTTCCCTGCGACAGATTCGTTTTTGAAGGTTTTCTTCCTATCAAAAAAGGACGTCAGACCCGACTGAATGAATTGGCGGATGAAACCCGGACGATGGTGTTCTACGAATCTCCTCATCGCATTCTTAAAACATTGCAAAATTTTATTGCTACCTTTGGCCCCGAAAGATCTGCCTGTGTGTGCAGGGAAATTTCTAAAATCCATGAAGAAACCGTGAGAGGAACACTGGCAGAGATTGTTTCTTTTTATGAAGGCCGGAATGTGAAAGGAGAAATCGTAATTTTACTCGGAGGAAAATAAAAATTGTGACAATTTGGCGCAAAAACCCGTATAAGGGTAGTCTGGAATAACTTTAGCCAGATATTCACACATTAATCCTCCGTTTCGCCGGAATAACAGTATGGATCAAATCGATATCACCGAACTGGACGCACCGCTGCAGGAGTTACTCAGAAAGACCGGCAGGTTTATTGTCGAAGAGTTTCACCATTTCTCTTTTGACAAGGTAGAGTATAAAGGGAAAAATAATCCCTTTACTTATGTCGATGTCACCGCCGAACAGATACTCAAGGAAGGGTGCCGCAATCTTATTCCCGGTTCGGGTTTTATCAATGAAGAAACGGAAGACGAATCCTCTGCCAATGGCTTTGTATGGATTATTGATCCCGTGGACGGCACTTCCAACTTCACCCACGGCGTTCCCTATTTCTGTATTAGCCTTGCACTCCAGAAAGATGATGAACTCGTACTTGGTTTTGTCTATGAGCCTCTTCACGATAATCTTTTTCGGGCAGAAAAAAATAAAGGCGCCAGCCTGAATGGCAAACGCATTCATGTAAGCGACAAATCCAGTCTTCAAAATGGTCTGGTAGCTACCGGCTTCCCCTATGAAAATTTCCCCTGGCGCGACAACTATCTGGAAGTGGTCAAAGATATCATGGACAGAGCGCATGGCATTCGCCGCATGGGAAGTGCAGCACTTGACCTGGCATTTGTTGCCTGCGGAAGGTTTGAAGGATTCTTCGAACTCAATCTCAAACCCTGGGATGTGGCTGCCGGTGCTTTGCTGGTAAAAGAAGCAGGGGGAGAAGTTACCGACTTCTCCGGCGGGAAAACCTATCTTCACGGGCTACAAATCATTGCCACCAATGGACATGTTCACTCGCAGATGGTCGATATTATTCAGTCAAAATATCAGTCTTTCCCTGTCAGTTGATGATTGCGAAAGGGAAACAAAAATTATAACTTATTCAGATAAAAGATATTCCGATGTTTAATCTTTTCAAGAGTATTTTTCCGACAAAAAAGGAGCGGGATGTGAAGCAGATGGCGCCTGTGGTTGCCCGGATCAATGAGGAGTACAACAAGCTCCGATCCCTTTCCGATGATCAACTCCGTGCCAAAACTCTGGAGTTTAAAGAAAGAATCTCCGACCATACCCGTGATATCCGCAGCCAGATCGAATCTACCAGAAACGCTGCGATTCACGAGCCTGCCATCGACCAGAAAGACAGGCTTTTCAGAGAGGTGGACGAACTGAAAAAGTCGCTCTATCAGCAGCTTGATGAAGCAATGGAGGCCCTGATGCCTGAAGCTTTTGCCGTTGTCAAGGAAACCGCCCGCCGGCTCACTCAAAACGGCGAACTCCGGGTGACAGCCAATGATTATGACCGTGAACTTGCGGCTACAAGGGCTCACGTCATTATCGAAGGCGATATGGCCATCTGGAAAGCGTCATGGCTTGCTGCTGACGCCCGTATCGACTGGAATATGGTCCACTACGATGTGCAGTTGATGGGCGGCTCCGTGCTCCATCAGGGCAAAATCGCAGAGATGGCTACCGGTGAAGGTAAAACTCTTGTGGCTACTCTGCCTGTCTATCTGAATGCACTCGCAGGCATGGGGGTACACCTCGTAACGGTCAACAATTACCTCGCCCGAAGGGATGCCGAATGGAACGCACCGCTGTTTCAGTTTCACGGTCTTACCGTCGATTGTATAGACCTGCACGAACCCAAATCCGATGATCGCAGAAAAGCCTATCGCGCCGATATAACCTATGGAACCAACAACGAGTTTGGTTTTGATTATCTCCGCGATAATATGACCACCCACCCTGAGTTTCTCGTTCAGGGGAATCACTTTTATGCGATTATAGATGAGGTTGACTCCGTTCTTATCGATGAGGCCCGTACGCCGTTGATTATTTCGGGCCCCGTTCCCAGAGGTGAAAAACAGGAATATAATGATCTGAAACCCCGTATCGAACGCCTCGTCAAAAGACAGCGCGAATTGGTCAACCAATACCTCTCCGATGCAAAGAAAAAAATTGATGCCGGGAATGAAAATGATGAAGGCGGACTGGCTCTCTTCCGCGCTTACCGCGGGCTTCCCAAAAATGGCGCACTGATCAAATTCCTCAGCGAGCCCGGCATGCGGGCTGTCCTCAACAAAACCGAAGGGTTTTATATGCAGGACAACTCCAAAAATATGCATGTCGCAGACGATCCCCTCTATTTTACCATCGATGAAAGAAACAATCAGATCGAAATGACTGACAAAGGCCGTGAACTTATTGCTCAGGCCGGAGAGGATCCCGATCTGTTTGTACTTCCTGATATCACAGCCAAATTTTCCGAAATAGAAGGAAACCGCGAAATCTCGGATGATGAAAGACTAAAAATAAAAGACGAAATCGCCAGAGATTACGCCGAAAAGTCGGAAAGGCTGCACGCCATCAACCAACTGCTGAAAGCTTATACTCTTTTTGAAAAGGATGTGGAATATATCGTGCAGGATGGAAAAGTCATGATTGTTGACGAGCAGACAGGCCGCGTTCTTCCGGGCAGACGTTACTCAGATGGTCTTCACCAGGCCATCGAAGCCAAAGAGAATGTGAAGGTCGAAGCTGCTACCCAAACCTTCGCCACCGTTACCCTCCAAAACTACTTCCGGATGTACCACAAACTCGCGGGTATGACCGGTACTGCCGAAACAGAAGAAGCAGAATTTTACCAGATATATAAACTCGACGTCGTGGTGATTCCCACCAATCTGCCCATTGCCAGGGACGACCGCGATGATCTGGTCTATAAAACCAAACGCGAAAAATACAATGCTGTAATCACAGAGATTGAAGCCCTTCGCGAAAAAGGACAGCCGGTACTCGTAGGTACAACCTCTGTCGAGGTTTCGGAGTTGCTGAGCCGGATGCTTCAGCGAAATAAAATCCCTCACAACGTACTTAACGCCAAACAACACCAGCGTGAGGCCGAAATTGTTGCAGAAGCCGGACAACCGGGGACTGTGACTATTGCCACCAACATGGCCGGTCGTGGTACCGACATTAAGCTTGGGAAAGGTGTGAAAGAAGCGGGAGGCCTGGCCATCATTGGTACAGAACGACACGAATCCCGCCGTATTGACCGTCAGCTTCGCGGACGTGCAGGCCGCCAGGGCGACCCGGGGGTTTCCCAGTTTTATGTATCTCTGGAAGATGACCTCATGCGCCTCTTTGGTTCTGATCGCATTTCCAAAGTCATGGATCGGCTCGGACACCAGGATGGAGATGTCATTCAGCATAAAATGATCAGCCGCTCCATTTCCAATGCGCAGAAAAAGGTGGAAGAGAACAACTTCGCCATGCGTAAACGACTGCTGGAATATGACGACGTCATGAACTCCCAGCGCGAGGTGATCTACCGCAGGCGAAGAAATGCCCTTTATGGCGACCGGATCAAGATTGACCTTGACAATATGCTCTTCGATTTTGCCGGCTCGCTGGTGACGTCACACTTTGATATGACCGATGCCGAAGGGCTGCGAATGGATTGCATACGCTTTCTGTCAGTTGATCCCGAAATCACCGAAAGAGACCTGAATGACCAGGACGAAAAGCAGGTTGCCACAAAAATTTTCAAACGCGCACAGGAGTATTATACCCGCAAATCCAATATTCTGGCCGATGCGTTATATCAGGGAATCGGCAGGATCAAACGCGACAAACCGCAGGTTGAGCGCATCCTGATTCCTTTCTCCGATGGCAACCGAAGACTTCAGATCATTGTCGATGTGAAATCAGCGCTTGACTCCAAAGGGCAGGTGGTCATCGATGAACTGGAAAAAGTAGCTACACTGGCTATTATCGACGATAAGTGGAAAGTACATCTTCGAGAGATGGACGAACTTCGCCAGTCTGTGCAGAATGCCGTCTTTGAGCAAAAAGATCCTTTGCTGGTGTATAAATTTGAGTCTTTCGAACTCTTCCAGCAGGTACTCAACGACATCAATCGCCAGGTGCTGACCCTGCTCTTTAAAGCAGATATTCAGGTGGAGGGAAGCCAGCAGGCCGCTCAGTCTCAGACCGGTCGCAGAGATGATTTCAGCAATCTCAAAACCCGCCACGACGATGTTGAGCAGGAAAGACAACGCCGTATGGAGGCAGAGCGTAAGGTAATGGCCGCTGCCGGAGGGGACGAACCTCAGCGCAAGTTATCCCGAAATGAGCGCAGAGCTCAGGAGCGAAACGCTGCCAAAAAGAAAGGCCGGTAATACGATTTTTTGAATTAAGATAAGGCATTCGTGGCATGGATATATTGCTGCGAATGCCTTATTTCCGTAATTGAAGGGAAAGAATATTTTTACTCACTTCAAATTTCCCCTCCGATCTGATAATTTCGTTCACCTGGCCTGTAATCTCTTCGTCAAATCCCGGGCGGTAAAATAGAGAGTTTCTGAGGTAGGCAAAAAAAGCCTCGCCTGAGTCAAAAGGAATTTTATTTCTAAGCATAGCAGGTTTTACGCCCGAGAAACCTGTTTTCTGCGCTTTGTCTATCACTTCTCCGTGGAAAGAATCAAACACGTAGTCCATAAAATCCTCCACTTCGTGGAGGGGCGGATGATTCTCAGAAACTCCTCATTAGTCCCAAAATACGGCGTAATCACCCATAAAATTCCTCCCGGTTTCAGAAGCCGATATACTTCCTGTATGACATGGTCCAGGTTTTGGGTGTAATAAAGGGCATATGATGCGTAAATCATATCAAAAGCGCCACTCCGAAGCTCCCCGAATTTTTCCAGTTGGTCAAAACTTCCTTCGATCAGCGTCAGTTTGGGAGGCGCTTTGTATGTCTGGCGAAGTTTATCGAGACTTTCAGCAGAGAGGTCTATGCCGAAAAAATGGCCTTCTGATGAATAAACCGGACTGAACAGCAGCACCTGTTTGCCGGTACCACAACCCAGATCAAGAATCTGCGCGTCAAGCGGGAGTTCGGGTAACTGGCGGAAACACCATTCATCAAAGTCGCGGGCAGCATGTTGATTGGCGTTGAGCCTTGCCTGCAACATGGTAGTGGACTGAATGTCCTTATCGGAGGATTGTGTCTGCATAAATCTGACCTTTAGAGAAATTGGGTTATCTGTGCAACAACTAATCTGCAAATTCTTTGTTTGGCAGACAAATCGATTCAGTGAAGGAAAGAATCAGCCCGGTAAAACATAGAAAATAACCGTTCGGGTATCATCCGGTAGCAGGCGCTTCATTGCGTAGTATATTTGTCATAACAGGTTAAAGTAAAGAATGAGCAAGGGTTAGGGTTGACTCTCCCAGTGGGATGAGTCCCCTAATTTTTATTTTAGGCCCTCTGCATCTATGTAAGAAAAATCATTCTTTTGTAGTTTTTCTCTTCCCCGTTTCTTCCTGTCGATCCCCACTTACTCACCCCTCACCCCCAGATTTTTACCATTCAAGCAGAATCCGCCATCAAAGGCTAATAGGCTCTGTATATTTGTCATAACAGGTTAAAGTAAAGAATGAGCAAGGGTTAGGGTTGACTCTCCAGTGGGATGAGTCCCCTAATTTTTATTTTAGGGGACTCCTGAAACTTCTTCGGCTCAATACCCCCACCTGATCCCATCCCAGGGCAAATGGTAAAAGGCCTGATCGGTTCCAACCACAATCACATCCAGTCTTTCAGGTCCCCAGGCAGTGGCTGAAGGGCCCCATTCCATCTTACCTCCCAGATTTTCAAATGGAGTACTATCTCCGGAAAATACATTTCGGTAAAGGTGATATAACCCATCGTCCAATCCCTGTACAAAGACGTCCATAGTTCCCCGTTTTCGCGACACTATTTGTATATGAGTACGTGGTGAAATCAGGAAGAACATGGGGCTCCACGGATTCCAGGCATTGCCTGCCCAGCTTAGATGCCATAATCCTGATTCAGGCCCTTCGGCAATAATATCCAGCCGGTTGGGGGCAACGGTTACCACATCAAAGTGGGAAGGGTTGATTCCCCAAGATTTTCCCAACTTCCCCAGCCGTTTTCATACCAGCTATGGATCATGTCATGTCCTTTCCGGATAGCAAATATGTCCAGCCTTCCATATCCCCATGTAGACAACGCGAATGCTTAAATTCATGCGAAGGTCGCTGCCCATATAGATATACTCCCATTCGCCCCAACCATTCTCCCACAGATGTTTCATGTTTCCGTCAGCGGTGCGTGCAAAAATATCCAACCTTCCCTCACCCCACGATACGATATCAAAATCTCCTTCGAGGTTGCCGCCGCCCAACTGCTCCCATTGTCCCCACTCAGCCTCCCTGCCAGTATGTATGATACAGATTCCCTTCTGATGTGGTAAAACATCTTATTCGCCCCGAACCCCATGATACTGCTTTTGAGGGTCGTCGGTCTTTCTTCAAATTCCAGCCCATCGGCTCCCAGCCCGACCATTGGTTATTATCCCAACGGCGGCAGAAAATTTCGTCGTCTTCGTGTCTGAATACTGCCAGCCGGTTGGGGCCATAAGCCAAAACCTTTGGCGGGCTCGAAGAGGTTTTCTCCCCCAGATTGCCCCATGAAGGCAAAACAGAAGCCGGATAACCGGGGTAGTCGTGAATCGTCTTTTGCCCATAGGTATTAGCCAAAAGAAAAAAGAGAATGTATAGACTCGTAATTGGTTTCATAATGGAATAGATTAAAGTGGAACCACAGAAATATCCAGACGGATCATTTTTACTATGTCGCCATCCCAGCCAAAACTTTCCATACCCTGGTAGGGAGATGCGCCCATTAGTTCGGACAGATATATCTTTTTCATGCAAAGCCTTCGGCTGTAGTTGCCTGTCTCACAGGTTTTGGTATTGTCCATGTACAAAAATGTGAAATGATCGTCGTCTCCGTCGGCGTACGCGTAGTCAGGATTTGCATCCTTTTCAAATAAGGAAAAGTAGATTTCAAACCAGGCGCCTTCTGCGGTGCTTGGGGGAGTATATATTTTGCAGTACTGCCCGGCACAATCTGACTCCTGGTTCTTCCAGATCAATGCTGTTTTCTCCGCTTATATCCATAAGCATATTCTGCCCCGGAGTGCCGGGATTTCTTTTCCATCCGCCTGATAGGCCATTACCCAAACCTTACCGTACATCTCTACATCTCCATTTGCTCTGGGGTCGGCTTGCATCATCAACCCGCCAAAAGAAACGGTTTGCCCCCGGCTTTTTACTGCGGGAGGTACGCACCGCTGCCTGATAAACTCATCCGTAGCAGAGTGATAGTTGACAATATAGTTGTCCGGGTGGTGGCAATGGTATATTTGATCGGCTGCGAAGTGTGATAGGTGAGGTTGCGTACCATGGTTTCCACTTTGCTTTTCAGGTCGTCGAGGCTATATGCAGGTACAATATCCCGGGATTGACCACCTACCACAAACATTTTGACTGTTGTTTCGCGGGAGAGTTCTCGACTAAGGATCCCCAAATCTACCCCCGCACCAGCTACCAGCGCATTCACTTCTATATTCAGTTTGTTGGCAATTACTTCCAATGACTCGGATGTCTCCACACTTGCCAGAATCCGCATGCCATAATCAGCGCGTTTGAGATATACCATATTAGGGTCTTGATTCAGCAATTCATCCGAAAAAAAGCTTCCCTCTTTTCCATGCGCATCTATCGTGAACATGAGTTTTGTGATGTCCAGAAGCAGATAGGTTCGTTTGGCGTTTTGTTGAAAGTTGAACAAGTTTTCGAGGCTGTAAGCGAGATAGTGTGCATTGGTCGATCTGAAGCTGAAAGTCAGCTTCATTATGTACTTCTTTAATAGTGGCATTATAACTCAGATTGGTCTGTTTGGAGGGATCTGCTGAAAATTGCCCGTAAAGATTGGCGATTGCCTGGCGCAAATGCGGTACAGTAGGACTCGCCACTTCCTGATTGACATATCCCCCGGCAATTACATTTTTACGTCGGCAGAAAGAGTTACAGGTTGTAAAAGATCGGTCTGGCGATTCCATGATCCGTTGAGAAAATCAAGGATATTAAACACCGATCCGGGAATAATTTCGGAAAGCTGACTGGCGATATCTGCGGTCATAAAACTATTGTCGTCGAGGCTGATTCGTATATAGGCGGTTTCGCATTCGATATCACCACTATCCACAGGGCGGGTTCGCTTGATCGGGCTTTTCCCGAAAGGTTGTTTCTCGGTATCGAATGCTGTATAACTGGCTCGGAGATATAGTAGGTGGAGGTGAGTTTTACGCCATCACTGGTAGTGCGGGTTTTTTGATGGTTTTTGAGAGTACCGAGTTAAGGTCTGACGTTTGCCCTTTTACATCAAACAGGCTTCCGGAACCCGGCACTCTCTCAAAAATAAAGGTAGCTCCGGGGCCACTAAACTGCACCAGCGGGGCAGCATTTGCGGTATTTGTCTGGCCTCCATAGATATGCCAGTACTTTTTAGACTGTTCACAACGTACATAAAACCCATCTCCTGCCGGGTTTTTCATAAGCCGGAATAATAGATTTTCCTGATTTACATAATCCCATTGGATGACTGGCGCATTATCATCTAAGGACTGATCCGCGACGTTCAAAAACCGCTTACTGTGCATAGCTTTGAGCGTAAACTGGCCGTTGGTATTGTTTTTTAACTCAAATTTGTGGTTGTCGAGGTCTGCATAATCCCACTGAATGACAGTTGCGCCATTTTTGGGATCAATGCCTGCCACACCGAGATATTTACCTGTATTGGCAATTTTGATAAAATAAATCCCATCCTCAATGGATGTTGCCATTGTCGTGGAAGTGGTTGTTTTGGGTAGGTTGGATTGAATTTTTACCGGTTGGGCTAAAGCGGCTCCCATGCTGAATATTCCCAGCATCACGCCTATCACAGCTAAAAAAGACGATTTCATCATAAAGGATATTTATTTGTTGAAACAATACCCAATGATCCGAATAGCTGTTTTCACCCAAAGGTAGTTTTTAACCAGTGACAGAAAATGAAGTGTGAAAGGTAAAATTATACAGGTATTGTGATTATGAGGCCTCGAAAAGGTCAGTCATAGGGGAATTTGTACCATTCCTTAAAAAAATCATTGTGAAGATTTTCCGGTAGCTATCTTTATTTCGTCAATATTATCGCTATGAGGATTTTGAGGCTAATGACTTGGTTTGTGTTGCTGTTGGGGGTAATGCCCCGTATCGCTTTTTCTCAATCTCACTTGCTGGATTCTCTGCTAAAAACCCTTGCAGTGGTCAGTGGCGACCAGCAGAAAGTGATAATATTAAACCAGATAGCGGATTCTTATCTGAATATTCAGGATATCAGTCAAAGCCGCCAATATGCCGACAGCGCCTTTTTGCTTGCTGACAGGCTGGGGTATGTACCTGGAAAAGCAGACGCACTGTTGATGATCTCCCATCAACTATTTTTTGGGGACAGCCTGGATGCCGCATTGGAAAAAGTCTGTCTGGCAAAAGAGTTATCCGAAGCTGAAAATTATGTTTCCGGAACCGCCAAAGCCTATATTGAGCAGGGCAATCTTCTGCTTCGGAAAAATGACCACCTGGGCTCACGGGAATCTTTTCGGAGTGCTTATCAGTTGCTGGAAATGAATCCGGACAAATCGACGGTGATACCGGCCTTAGAGGCATTTCAGATACCTATATGAAAGAGGGTAGGGTGGAGGAGGCCCTCGATACGCTACTGCTCGCCTATCGGATTGCCGAAAATATCACCGATACTTTTTGCTGGCAAGGTTGGCATATTCTATCACCGGTATTTATCTCAATATATCCGAAAACCCCGGCAGAGGGATTGGGCTGGGACGAAAAGGCGTGGAGTTTTCAGGGCGAATTGGAAATGTTATTCTTCAATGTCTCGCTGCTTCTAATTTGGGTAAAATATATGTAAGGACTAATAACCCGGATAGTGCCTTATTTTACCTCAAAATAGCACTTGATTTAGAGCAAAAACTACCTGATCCCTCCTGGCTGGTAACGGCGTGGGAGACAATGGCAGATTTGGAAACATCAAAAGAAAATTACGCAGAAGCGACGTACTGGCTGTTAAAAGCTTTGGAACAGGAGCCGCCCGATGAAGCCGGGTACTATTCGGATAAAGGAATTTATATCCTGTCTCACCTGGAAATCTTTATCTGAAAA
This sequence comes from Bacteroidia bacterium, assembly GCA_041391725.1. GTDB lineage: Bacteria > Bacteroidota > Bacteroidia > J057 > J057 > JAGQVA01. The sequence goes on along the minus strand of JAWKNL010000003.1, from coordinate 129,458 downwards.
TGAATGCATTTAAGACCGCTGAAACCTACCTGAAATCTGCACTCCGAAGTTATAAGACCCCCAATCCGCGGATAAGCATGAACCTATATGAAGGGTTGAACCATTTATACGAACAGTCTGGAAACTCTGCCAATGCATTGCATTATTACAAACTGTTTGTTGCGGCACGGGACAGTGTCTATAACGAAGAAAATATACGGCGTATGGCTCGTACCGAACTGACCCATGAGTTTGAAATCCGGAGAAACCGCGAATTGTTACAGCAACAGCGTGAACTGGCAATACGTGATGCAAAAACCCGGCAGCAGTGGATTATCTTTACTTTTGTGATTTTGGGTATTATCGGAACCGGGATACTGGGGTTTACAGTTACCGCCAAAGGCAGAAACGCCATCGTATCGAACTGGAGCTTGCCAGTCTTCGCGCTCAAATGAATCCCCACTTTATCTTTAATTGCCTCAACTCTATCTACCGCTATACCCGCGAAGGTGATATTGACACTGCCGGGAAATACCTTCAGAAGTTTAGCCGGTTGTTGGCCTGGTATTGGAAAATAGCCGGCTGGAAAAAATCACGCTCGCAAGAGATTTGGAAGCACTACGGTTATATGTTGACATTGAGGCTTTGCGGTTTAAGGAAAAGCTGAAGGTGTCCTTCACCATCAGCCCGGAAATAGATCAGGGTTTCCTTAAAATTCCTCCTATGCTTATTCAGCCTTATGTGGAAAATGCAATTTGGCATGGCCTCATGCATCGCGATGCTGGCGGTGAAATCATGATCGCAATCAGCCAGCCCACTGAAGACAGGCTCCTGGTTGAAGTCGTGGATAATGGCGTGGGCAGAGCGGCAGCAGCCGAGATCGAAGGCAAATCTACCCGAAATTATACTAGCCTCGGATCACAGATTACAGAGGAGCGACTGAAAAAACCCGCATGTCCAAACACAATATGAAACTCGAAACTACGGATTTGTTGGATAATATGGGAAACGCAGCCGGAACCAAAGTAGTGATTGAAATTCCGGTTTAATTAAATTCATATGAAAGCAATCATTATTGATGATGAATCGGATGCCGTGGAGGCACTCCATATTACCTTGATGGAAACCTGCCCTGAGGTTGCCGTTGCAGGCAAATTTACGGACTCTGTGAAAGGTCTGGCCAGTATTCGGGCAACAGATCCGGATCTGGTTTTTCTGGATATTGAAATGCCTAAGATGAATGGATTCCAGCTTCTCGAAGAACTGGGTGATTTTCGGTTTAATTTGATCTTCACCACGGCATATGATCGGTTCGCCGTAAAAGCTTTTCGGTTTAGCGCAATAGATTATCTGTTGAAACCCATTAATCCCGAAGAGTTGAAGTCCGCGGTGGAAAAAGCGGGGCAAAAATTCCTGACTGAAAAAAACAACTGGAACTGTTGCGCCGTCAACTCTATACTCAGGATAGCCGCCGCTTCGACAAGATCGCGCTTCCCTATGCGCATGGTTATACTTTTGTCGAACTATCCGATATCTTATACTGTGAATCAGACAGTAGTTACACTCGCTTTTATCTCGCCACCGGCGAAATTTACCTGATCACCAAAACGCTGGGCAATGTCGAGGAAATGCTGGAAGGCAGTGATTTTTTCGCATTCATAAACAATACCTGGTCAATATGCGGCGGATTCAGCGATATGTACGCAACGATGGTGGCTATGTCATTATGCCCAATGGGATCAGCATTCCTATTTCCCGAAGCAAAAGAGATGAATTCTCCGAATTGTTTACGCGCTTTTGATCCCTAAACCCCACCAGATTTTCCTACCTTCAGCCTATGGATGTATTACTTATTCTCGCTCACGCCGATGATGAAACCCTGGGGGCAGGTGGATTCGTTCGTAAACTCTCCCAACAAGGACATCAAATCAGGCTGATTGTGGCTTCTGATGCGGTTGTCGCTATGCGCCACGATGCTTCGGACAACCGGCTTGCACTGGAACAGGCCTGTAATATCCTCGGTATAGGGGAATATCTCTCCCTGGGTTTTAAGGATCAGAAGTTTGACACCTACCCCGTAGCGCAGATTGCCAATGCGATTCATAACAAAACAGGCAATCCAGATTTGATTATCACTCATTCGCCCAAAGACCTTAATAAAGATCACCGGCAGGTATATGAAGCAACAATGATCGTCTCCCGTCCCAGAGGAAAACAAATCAGTGTGCTTGCCTGTGAAATACCATTTGTTGCAGCATGGAATCAACAACCTTTTCAGCCACAATTGTTTGTGGATATTTCAGAATTTTTGGAAGAAAAAATCAAAGCATTTGAAGCCTATTCTAATGAAACCCGCACTTTCCCTGATCCTTATTCTTCGGAAGGTTTGCGTACACTGGCCCGTTATCGGGGTATGGAATCAGGTTATCATGCCGCAGAGGCTTTTGAAATTGTCAGGATGTTTTCACCTGTTTTTTCATTGTAAACTAGTTTTTCTCCACCAACCATTCTATCGCCATTCGATAACCCATTTTCCCAAAACCAGAAATCATACCCTGACACGCGGGGCTGATCACTGACTTGTGCCGGAACGCTTCTCTGGTGTAAAGGTGGGATAAATGAACTTCTATCTTCGGTATTTTTACCATATTGAGCGCATCGAAAATAGCGTAACTATAATGCGTATAGGCTCCCATATTTACGATGAGCCCTGCTAGATTTTCGTCAAGTGTTTTTTGAATCCTCTCCACCAGATCGCCCTCATGATTGGACTGAAAATACAAAATTTCAATCTGTGAAAATCTGCTCCGGAGTTCATTCAGTATGTCTTCGAATGTCTCACTTCCGTAAATTTCGGGCTCGCGCCGCCCCAGCATATTGAGATTTGGGCCGTTGATGATCAGGATTTTCATATATTTCAGGCAATAATACTGTGAAACTAGTCAACCCCGGCGCAACAAACAACAGTATGTCTTTTACCGCGATGATTTCATGGATTCAGGCAAAAAAGAATATACCCAGTACCTCACCATAGAAAGGGGAGTCGCCGAAAATTCGCGCGACGCATATCTGAGCGATCTGGACAGGTATATATTTTATGCCCGCGAAATACTGGAAAAGGCGTCACCCAATGAAATTACCCTCGATAATCTGCGCGAGTTTCTGACCTGGCTGGTTCAGGACTGTTTTCTGAGCGAGCGTTCACTCGCCCGCAATATTTCCACACTTCGCTCTTTCCACGGTTTTTTGCTTGCAGAAGGAGTGGTTGCCCTTGATCCGGCGCAGTTGCTGGAAATGCCCCGGCTGGGTCGAAAGTTGCCGCAGGTGCTCAGTGTGCCAGAACTTGAAAAACTATTTTCGGCCATAGACCTCACAACTGATAGTGGAATCCGCAACCGCGCTATGCTGGAGGTACTTTATTCTTCGGGCCTCAGAGTATCCGAACTCACAGGACTGGAGCTTTCAAGGGTATATTTTGATGAGGGATTTTTGCGGATCATGGGAAAAGGCAGTAAAGAAAGACTTGTGCCTGTCGGGCAGCCTGCACTGGTTTTTCTGAAGCAGTATTTGTCCGAAGTACGACTGAAAGGGAAAATCGGACGTGGTCATGAAGACTTTGTTTTCCTCAACAGCAGGGGAACGCAACTCTCGCGGATATCTGTATTTAAGGTCATTAAAGATCTCGCCCAATCTGCCGGCATAAAAAAAAGCATCAGCCCGCACACATTCCGGCATTCATTTGCCACTCATCTCATTGAAGGTGGCGCTGACCTGCGCGCTGTTCAGGAAATGCTGGGGCATGAGTCGATTACCACTACAGAAATCTATCTCCATATGGACAGAGAGTACCTTCGCGAGGTACACGCTTTATATCATCCCCGAAAATAGCCGGGGCTTTTCGGCACGGATCATCCGGTCTTTGCCCTGAAGGTCGCGACGAATAGAGGCATTGGTAAAGCCATATTGTTTCAGCAATTCCAATAACTCATTTCCCATAACCTCATTGATCTCAAAAAAAATACGCCCCCCCGGCTTCAGCCAGTGTCGGGCAAGTGCGGTAATCTTTTCGTAGAAAATCAGCGGTTGCGAGTCTGGCACAAAAAGCGCTTCTGAGGGTTCATGCGCCAGCACATTTTTGTGCATAAACACCTTCTCGCTTTCCCGTACATAGGGCGGATTACTGACAATTACATCCAGATCATGAAAGTCTGTGTCCTCAGCTTCGAATATATTCCTGCGCACCCATCGAGTTTCTGTTTTCCATCTTTCGGCATTTGTCTGTGCCGTTTTCAGGGCTCGCTCACTGATATCCAGGCCTGTGGTATGACTACGCATATGCAGATCAGCGAGCTCAAGAGCAATTGTTACAGGGATACAACCTGAGCCCGTACCAATATCCAGAATGGCCAGAGCATGTCCTGTGCGATAGCGGATCAGATCGTCCCGAACCCATACAACCAGTTCTTCTGTTTCTCTCCGGGGAATAAGTACCGAAGGATTGACAAAAAAATCACGCCCGTAGAAATGTGCTTCCCCCACAACATACTGAACAGGCTCAGCATGAAGGAGCCTTTCTGCCATAGGAACCAGTAGGGTGAATAATTCATCTGCGATCAGGGTATCTTCGCCGCGTGCCTCGCGATCGGCATATTCTCTGAAATAGTTGCAGATGGCTTTGGCTTCTCCGGGCGGATAGATGGTTGAAAGCCGGGAAGTAAGGCTGTTGTAAAACGCTGATCTTTGACGGGGAAAATCCATATAACAAATAAAAGCAGGTAAAAACTTCAAAATACCGTGTAACTTTTTTTTTGCACTGTATTATGAAGATAAACAGGTAAAAACCTTTGGTCGAGCCCTGTTACAGGCGGATAATTTAGGAATAAAGGGGCGAATTTTTTATTCGCCCCGACTCAATAAACACAAAATTGAGTCGTTGTACCCCATACATGTCCGTCGCAGATTGTGATAAATATTCAACCCGATAATTGATACAAGTCTGATACAACTATACCTGATTAGATTCTGTACTTACTTAAATTGAGCAATCATGCGATATTCCCTAATTGCAGTCGTGCTGACAGGTATCAGCCTTCTGACTACATTTCAGCCTGTGGCTGGTCAGCCTCACGTTCGCACAGAAGATCATTTCTGGCGTAAGCGGGTGGTAAACCGGATCAGTCTTGTTGAAAAGATCAATAAACCCCTTATTTTGTCGGCCTCTGAGTATTATTCAGGGAATGATAAATTTACGGAAACTCATGGAATGGTTCAGGCCCTTATCAATGGCCTTAAAGCCGGTAAGTATGTGGCATATGATCCTGACAACTGGCAACAGACTCTGAATTATGATGATGTGGTCGCCCGGATGACCGAATTTGATGAGGCCCTTAGTGTGGATGAGTCTGATTCATGGGATGAAGAATCTCCTGAAGCTGAGTATGAAAAAAATACAGAGGATGAATGGAGCAACGAATGGGTGTATGAAGAAACTTCGGAAGAATGGGCTTCTCCCTTCGAAACAGAACCCCAGACAGAAAAAGGAAACTCTTTACCCAGCCCGCTCGATTTTACGCCCTATGAAGAGGTTATTCACATGGTAGAAGACTGGATATTTGACAAAAACACCTCCAGCCTGATCAAGCAGATTGATTTTTTTGAAGTCATCTGGACAGATCCTACCGGTGCGTTGCCTGAAAAAGTGCTTGCCCGTTTTATGTGGAAAGATGTGAAAGATCAACTGGATCACACCCAATGGGTGAGCCGGTTCAACGACGCAGAGTGCCGTTCGGTAGCGGAGGTCTTTGACCTTCGCATTTTTCACAGCTTTATGATTGATGTAGGTGGAAGCCCGGTGCGTTCTTTGCCAGAGGCAGAGCGCCGCCGCCAGGAACTGGTGGAATTCGAACACCACCTCTGGAATTACTGATTACTCCTTCTTTTGTGTTATACCAGCCGGTATCCCCTGGGTGCCGGCTGTTTATTTTTCTATCAGGGCAGGTCGTTGTGTAAGTTCGTGATAGCAAAATACATCTTCAGCAAAATAGTGCATGACCATGCTTTTGCGGGTAGAACCCGGTACCTGAATCGGCTGGCCACCGTGAATAAGGTTTGCATGCCAGATCAGGAGATCCCCTGGTGCAGCGACAAAGGTGGCAGGTTTTAGCTGGTGAGAGCGAATCAGCGATTCGATTTTATCTTCATAGCTGCGGTTGGCATTCTCACCCAACCTGAAATACCCCCCGCCATGCTGAAAATCCTCATTCATGATATAAGGCAGTTTGTGGCTGCCGGGATAATAGATCAGCCCGCCATTTTTCTCATCAATATCTTCCAGTGCCAGCCAGATTGCCGTCAGATAACCAGGCGGGAAAGTGGTCATATGAATCGAATCAGAATGCGCCCGCTGTTCGCTGCCTTTAATAAAATTAATACTCTGGAAGGTGGCCATGGTTTTTCCGGTAAGAAAGGACATAAGACGTATAAGCTCCGGGTCATTGGCTATCTGTTGCAGAAGTTGCGATTGCCGGTAGGCAAACATGATTCTGCCAGAGGGGTGGAATTCTACTTTTTTCCCGCTGATCAACTGATCTACTTCCCGATTGACCGATTCTACCATTTCGCGGGAGAAAAACTGTTCGAGGATAATATAACCATGGTCAATCCAGGAGATAATTTTCTGCTGAATTTCAGGAGAGAATGCCAAAAATTCAGCGTTAGATTGAAGGGATTCTTTTGCATCGGGGCGGTCGAGCCAGGGGATTTCAGCCGGAACACCCGCAAAATCGCGACTGGATACAGGGGCAAAAACCGGTTTTTTCAGGCCGTATTTCCTGTAAAATTTTCGGTTGCCCGCCAGCTTACGGTAATGAAGCAGGTTGTTGATTATATAAGTCGCTTTCAGGGTACGGAGATATGCAGCGGGATTGAACATAAAAGAAAACTTTACAGGCAAATATAAGAGATTATCCTCCATTGCGGACAAACCGTGATTTTGGCATGCAAAGTTTCTTTTGAAATCAAACTTGCTTATCTTAACCGGAGATCCACTCACTTACTCACTACTACATGGAAAAAGCTTACCTGATTCTATGTTGTTTGATGTTTGAACTTCAAATAGCATATGCGCAGAACTTCAGCGGGGGCCTGGTGCTGGGCGTGAATACCAGTCAGATAGACGGGGACAATTTTAAAGGATACCACAAATGGGGGGGTACGTTGGGGGGTTTTGTTACCTATCATTTTTCAGATAATTTTTCAGTACAGCCTGAGATACTGATAGAGCAGTTGGGCAGCCGTTCTAAAGACAGAGTGATGGCAACGTTGGGGCGTACGGCAGTAGATTTGGACATCAATTCGATTACGCTTCCATTTTTGCTGAAATTCAGGTATCCGGTAGTGATCAGCCCGGAAGTAGCGTTTGACGTGGACTGGTATGGAGGTATGGCATTGGGCGTAAGGATGAACTGGTCGGACCGAAATGGCAATAGTCCTGAGATAGATTATCTGCGGAGATATGATTCAAGGATTATCGCCGGAGTGGATATCCCCCTGGGTGATTGGATGAGTATCAACGGGCGCATTACATACTCAGTCGCACCTACGCTGGATATGGAAGAACCCCTGCCAGGTCAGATGACCAAAGAGGAGTTTGGGCGGTTGCGGTGGTACTACAGGTATATTTCTTTGGGTGTCAGATTTCATCTGATTCACGCAGACCGGTGAGCAGAAAGCAGTCCAAAATCATAATCAACGCCGGTTACGAAGAAAATTCTAAATTGTTTTAGAAAACCCTTTGAAAATAGATAAAGATGTGCGTAACTTGCGGCTCGAAATTCAGAAAGGGTCAATAAAACTTTTCTGATTTCACGGACAGAAAGTCCGCTTCATGGCAATGCCTCCGATCCATTAAGGATCCGTGGTATCCCGGAAGGTAAAAGTCAGTATAGATGCAGACTTCTGAAAATCAGTTTCAGAAATTGTGAAATTCACCCTCTGCTTCTAACTTGATTGCCGCCGCGAAACTGCGTAACAGGTGCTGTACATGGGTAACTTTCTCTCCGGAAGATTTGGTACAGTAAATCCTGAACAAATCCTTTTTATTTTTTGAAATTAATAGCCATAAGGCTTGTCTTTGGGAAAGATTATCTATACCTTTGCAGCCGCTTTCGATAAAGCATAAAAATATGCCTACAATACAACAATTAATTCGAAAAGGAAGAGAAGTAAAGCAGGACAAGAGTAAATCACCTGCTTTGGACAACTGTCCCCAAAGAAGAGGGGTATGCCTCAGGGTATATACAACCACACCTAAAAAGCCAAACTCAGCGCTTCGTAAAGTAGCACGGGTGCGTCTCACCAACCAGAAAGAAGTGAACGCCTACATCGGTGGTGAAGGTCACAATCTCCAGGAGCACTCGATTGTACTCGTTCGCGGAGGTCGTGTAAAAGACCTGCCTGGTGTAAGATACCACATCGTAAGAGGTGCACTGGATACAGCGGGTGTAGAAGGCAGAAAACAGGGACGTTCGAAATACGGTACAAGAAGGGCCAAAAAGTAGTAAGGAATCATGAGAAAGACCAGAGCCAGAAACCGGGCAATCACACCCGACTCCCGCTTCGGGGACCAGCAGATCACAAAGTTTGTGAATAACCTGATGGTGGATGGAAAGAAAAGCGTCGCTTTCAGTGTTTTCTATGGCGCAATGGATCTGATTGAAAAAAGAACAGACCAGCCCGCACTGGAAGTATTCAGGGCAGCACTTATCAACGTAATGCCCGCCGTAGAAGTAAAAAGCCGCCGGGTAGGTGGTGCTACCTTTCAGGTGCCTACGGAAGTTCACCCCAAAAGAAAAGAAGGTCTTGGTATCCGCTGGCTGATCCGCTACGCCAAATCACGTAACGGTAAGTCTATGGAGGATAAACTTGCAGCTGAATTTATGGCTGCGGCAAAAGGAGAAGGTGCTGCGGTGAAGAAAAAAGAAGATACACACCGTATGGCCGAAGCTAACAAAGCTTTCTCTCACTTCAGATTTTAGTTTAGTATTTAATTAACAGAATCGAAGGAATTTACAACAATGAAAAAGGTACCTTTAAAAGATATCCGTAACATAGGCATCATGGCTCACATTGATGCAGGGAAAACCACTACCACAGAAAGGATTCTCTACTATACGGGTATTTCGCATAAAATTGGAGAGGTGCATGAGGGGGCTGCAACCATGGACTGGATGGAGCAGGAGCAGGAAAGAGGTATTACCATTACTGCCGCTGCAACCACAACTTTCTGGCCTTACAATAAAGTCGATCACCGTATTAATATTATCGATACTCCCGGACACGTTGACTTCACTGTTGAGGTAGAACGTTCCCTCCGGGTTCTCGACGGTGCAGTAGCTGTTTTCTGCTCTGTAGGTGGTGTTGAACCTCAGAGTGAAACGGTATGGCGTCAGGCAGATAAATACAGAGTTCCCCGTATCGGGTTTGTCAACAAAATGGACCGCTCCGGTGCAGACTTCTTCGAAGTGGTACGCCAGGTAAAAGATATGCTCGGTGCCAACCCTGTACCCATTCAGATTCCGATCGGTGCTGAAGTAAACTTCAAAGGTGTTGTGGATCTCCTCGACAACCGCGCCATCGTATGGAATGAGCACGATATGGGTATGACTTTCGAAGTCATCGATATCCCCGAAGATCTCGTCGATACAGTTGAAGAATGGCGCACAGTGATGATTGAGGCAATTGCCGAGTACGATGAAGCGCTGATGGAAAAATATTTTGAGGATCCCGATACCATTACACGGGAAGAACTCCTCTCGGCTCTCCGCAAAGCCACTCTCGATCTGGCAATTACGCCCATGCTTTGTGGATCTGCTTTTAAAAACAAGGGGGTACAGGCAGTACTGGATGCTGTTTGTGCACTGCTCCCTTCCCCACTGGATGTACCGCCTGTAACGGGTACCAATCCTGATACAGAAAAAGAAGAGTTGCGTCATGCGGATGTGAATGAGCCATTTACTGCGCTTGCATTCAAAATCATGACTGACCCCTATGTAGGTCGTCTCTCTTTCTTCCGCGTTTACTCCGGAAGACTGGAAGGTGGTTCTTATATTCTGAACAACCGTACCGGTAATAAAGAGCGCCTCAGCCGTATCCTCCAGATGCATGCCAACAAGCAAAACCAGATTGACATGGTCGAAGCTGGAGATATCGCTGCCGGTGTAGGTATGAAAGACATTCGTACAGGTGATACACTCACCAATATTGACCGTCCGCTTACACTTGAGTCCATCGTTTTCCCCGAGCCGGTTATCAAGCTCGCAGTTGAGCCCAAGACTCAGAAAGACGAAGAAAAACTGGGTATTGGCCTCTCCAAACTCGCCGAAGAAGATCCTACCTTCCAGGTAAGAACAGATGAGGAAACCGGACAGACTATCATCGCCGGTATGGGTGAGTTGCACCTGGAGATTATCGTTGACCGTCTCAAACGCGAGTTTAAGGTAGAAGTAAATCAGGGCCAACCTCAGGTATCGTACCGGGAGGCCATTACCAAACCGGTTAGCCACCGCGAAGTATATAAAAAGCAGACAGGTGGCCGCGGTAAATTTGCCGATATTCAGGTTGAGATTGGTCCTGTACAAGGGGAAGCTGGTCAAGGCTATGAATTTGTAAACGATATCAAAGGTGGTGTAATTCCCAAAGAATTTATCCCCTCTGTTGAAAAAGGTTTCCGCGAAGCTATGAATCAGGGAGTACTTGCAGGCTATCAGCTCGACGGCCTTCGTGTGCGCCTCTTCGATGGAAGCTTCCACGCAGTTGACTCCGATCAATTGTCCTTTGAGCTTGCTGCCCGTGCTGCATTCCGTGCTGCCCTTCCCAAAGCAGGTCCCGTGTTGAAAGAGCCAATTATGGCTGTAGAAGTTGTAACACCTGAAGAATACATGGGAAGCGTGGTAGGTGACCTCAACCGCCGCCGTGGTAAAATCGAAAACATGGGCGACCGTGGCAACTCAAAAGTAGTAAAAGCCAAAGTGCCGCTTTCTGAAATGTTTGGCTATGTAACTGACCTGCGCACTATCTCTTCTGGTAGAGCAGCGTCAACCATGCAGTTCTCTCATTATCAGGAGGCTCCATCAGGAATACAGGAAGAAGTAATCGCAAAAGTAAAAGGTCTTACAAAGGTATAGGTAGTACCTGTACACTATTAATCTTTGAGCAATGACCCAGAAGATTAGAATTAAACTAAAATCGTACGATCACAATCTGGTAGATAAATCCGCTCGAGAAGATCGTACGTACGGTGAAGTCCAACTGCTGCCATCGTGAGTGGACCGATCCCGTTACCTACAGAGCGCTCTGTAATCACCGTAAACCGCTCTCCCCACGTCAATAAGAAATCAAGGGAGCAGTCTGAAATCAGTTCTTACAAACGTTTGATCGACATCTTCAGTTCGAGTTCAAAGACGGTTGACGTGCTGATGAAGCTTGAACTTCCCAGTGGTGTTGATGTGGAGATTAAAGTGTAATTATTCTATTAACTGAAAAAGATGGCAGGAATCATAGGAAAGAAAGTAGGGATGACCAACATCTTCGACGAAAATCGGAAAAATGTTGCCTGTACTTTGATATATGCCGAACCCAACGTGGTTACTCAGGTTAAAACAGACAAACTGGTCAATGGTAAGACCGATGGCTACAATGCCGTTCAGCTTGCCTTTGATGAGAAGAAAGAGAAAAACACCACCCGTGCACTGCAGGGGCATTTCGAAAAAGCTGGCACTACACCGAAGAGAAAAGTTGCAGAGATAGACTTCTATGACATGGAGGTACAACTTGGCGATACTGTCGGAGTGGACATCTTTGCGGAAGGCGACTTTGTGGACGTTGTGGGAATGTCCAAAGGAAAAGGCTTTCAGGGTGTCGTTAAACGCCACGGCTTCGGCGGTGTAGTGCCCGTACTCACGGTCAGCACAACAGGGAGCGCGCTCCTGGTTCGCTGGGCCCCGGTTCTACTCCTTCCCGTGTATTCAAGGGAATGAAAATGGCCGGACGTATGGGTGGCGAAAGGGTGAAAATACAGAACCTTAAAATCGTTAAGGTAATCCCTGAAAAAAATCTGTTGGTCGTATCCGGCTCCATACCGGGACATAAAGGGTCTTACGTCATTGTGAGAAGTAATATGGAAGTAGTAGTTTATAATATAGAAGGTTCTGAGACCGGGAGAACGGTTTCTCTTTCGGAATCAGTATTCGGGCTGGATAACCCGAGTGACCACGCAATCTACCAGGATGTGCGTCTCATTCTCGCCAACCAGCGCCAGGGGACTCACAAGTCCAAAGAGCGTGGTGAGATCTCGGCAACTACCAAAAAGCCCTATCGCCAGAAAGGTACAGGTAATGCCCGTCAGGGTAGCCGTAAGTCTCCGCTGTGGCGTCATGGTGGTAGAGTATTTGGCCCCAAACCCCGCGACTACGGCTTCAAGCTGAACCGCAAATTCAAGCAACTTGCGCGCAGAAGTGCTCTCACTTACAAGGCACGTGAAGAAAAAATCAGGGTACTTGAGAACTTTGAGTTTGATGCACCCAGAACAAAACGCTTCCTCAGCATTCTGGAGAATCTTTCTCTCAACAATAAAAAGACCCTGCTTGTACTCGGAGATTATAACATGAACGTGTATCTCTCCGGCAGGAATCTTCCCAAAGCGCAGGTAATGACCGTAGCAGATCTGAATACTTACGATATTCTGAATGCCGAAACGCTGATCATCACTGAGGATGCAGTGAACATTATCAATGAAAAATTAGCAAACTAAAGTCATGAGTATCCTTAAAAGACCGATCATCACTGAAAAGACGGCGGATTTCACCGAAAAAGGCCTGCAGAAATACGGGTTTGAGGTAGGAATGGATGCTTCCAAAAGTGAGATTAAAAGTGAGGTAGAACGTGTATATGAAGTAGCTGTGGACAATGTCCGGACCATGATTGTGAGGGGCAAAAGACGCACACGCTTCACCAAAAAAGGAATTATACACGGTAAGTCCTCCAATTACAAAAAGGCTATCGTAACCCTCAAAGAGGGAAATGAGATTGATTTCTATAAGCATATATAAAGAGAAGAGATGGGTATCAAGAAGTTAAAACCGGTAACACCCAGCCAGCGGCAAATGTCCATATCGGATTTTGATACGATTACCAAATCAAGTCCGGAAAAATCCCTCACACACTCTATTAAGAGTTTCGGGGGCCGCAACCGCGAAGGTGTACTGACTATGCCTCACAGGGGCGGAGGACACAAAAGGAAGTACAGAATTATCGATTTCAAAAGAGATAAATTCGGTATTCCTGCGACGGTAAAAGCTATCGAATATGATCCAAACCGTTCTGCCCGAATCGCTTTATTGTTTTATGCTGACGGAGAAAAGCGCTATATCATCGCTCCGGAAAAGCTGGAAGTAGGTCGTGTCATTCTCTCGGGTGAAGTTACAGAGCCGGAAGTTGGCAACGCTATGAAGCTGATGAATATTCCGCTGGGTACTTTTGTACACAATGTGGAACTATATCCAGGCAAAGGTGGTGCTATGGCTAGAAGTGCAGGTACATATGTACAGCTTACAGCTCGTGAAGGAAAATATGTTACGCTTCGCCTTCCCTCTGGTGAAACTCGTATGGTACTGGGAACCTGCATGGCAACCATCGGCGTTGTCAGCAACTCCGAGCACCAGAATATTCAGATAGGAAAGGCTGGTAGGAATCGCTGGCTTGGCAAACGCCCCCGTACCAGAGGGGTAGCTATGAACCCGGTTGACCACCCAATGGGTGGTGGTGAAGGTCGCTCTTCCGGAGGACATCCCCGTAACCGCAACGGCATTCCCGCAAAAGGCTATAAAACCAGAAATAAGAAAAAATCCTCCAACCGACTGATTATCAGTAGGAAGAAGAAAAGATAATTGAACTACCAATGGCAAGATCGCTGAAAAAAGGGCCATTTATTGACCCAAAACTCGAAAGAAAAGTTCTACGGATGAACGAGAGCGGGGGTAAGCGTATGATCAAAACCTGGGCCCGGCGTTCCATGATCTCTCCGGACTTTGTTGGTCATACAGTTGCCGTACACAATGGCAATAAGTTTATCCCGGTATTTGTGACAGAGAACATGGTAGGCCATAAACTCGGAGAGTTTGCGCCAACCAGAAATTTCAGAGGACACGCCGGTAACAGAAAGGATACAAGGAAGAAATAAGATGTCTGAAACAACAAAAATGACCCGTAAGGAAAAAATCGCTGCCGGAGTTCCCAAGGGACCCAAGCGTAAAAAAGCCTACGCCGACAGGTTGAAAGCCGAAAAGGCGGATAAGACGGTTGTTTCTTTGAGTAACTACCGTTCCTCTGCCCGTAAAATGCGCATGGTTGTAGATCAGATTCGGGGCATGGAAGTGTTTCATGCTACGAATATCCTGAAATTCACCAGTCGTGCTGCTGCACCGGCTGTAGGGAGGCTTCTTCGCTCTGCCATCACCAGCTACGAAGAAAAGAATGAAGGGGAAAGAATCGATATTGGTACCCACTATGTAAAAGAGGTATCCGTTGACGGTGCAAGAATGCTGAAGCGACTCAACCCCGCGCCTCAAGGCAGAGCGCATCTGGTTCGCAAGCGCTATTGCCACGTTACCCTGGAGATTGACAGGATTCCAGAAACTGAAGACCAAGATTAATCATAAACGCTAGGAAATTGGGACAGAAGACTCATCCAATCGGACTCAGGTTAGGCATCACCAAAGGTTGGGATTCCAACTGGTTTGGCGGTAAAGATTTCTCAGATAAACTGATCGAAGACGAAAGAATTCGCGCCTACCTCAATACCCGGATACCCAAGGGCGGTATTTCGAAGATTGTAATTGAACGTACCCTTCGCAAAATCACGATTACGATTCACACTTCCAGACCCGGAATTGTGATTGGTAAAGGAGGAAAGGAAGTAGATAAACTTCGCGAAGAGATTAAGAAGCTTACCGGAAAAGACGTTCAGATCAATATCTTTGAGATCAAACGTCCGGAACTTGATGCCACACTTGTGGGACAGCAGATTGCGCAGCAATTGGAAGGACGGGTTTCGTTCCGCCGGGCAATGAAAGCGTCTCTTGCTTCCACCATGCGTGCAGGTGCTCAGGGATGTAAAATCATGTGTGCCGGTCGTTTGGGAGGTGCAGAGATGGCGCGTACCGAGCAGTACAAGCAGGGAAGAATTCCTCTCCAGACACTGAGAGCTGATATTGATTATGCACTTGTAGAGGCTCATACCATTTATGGTGTAATCGGTGTGAAGGTCTGGATATTTAAAAAGGAAGTTTACGGAAAAGTTGATCTTTCACCTAACTCCAAATCTGAGCGGAAACGGACCAAAAAGCGCAGAAGGTAGAAATTCAGGTTCACGTCCATCCGAAACTAGAAATTCAGAAAAATCATGTTACAGCCGAAGAAAGTCAAACATAGAAAAGTCCAGAAAGGCAGAATGAAGGGCAATGTAGGGAGAGGTGCTGAAATTGCCTTCGGATCTTATGGAATTAAGGCGCTGGAACCCAGCTTCATTACTTCCAGACAGATTGAAGCCTGCCGTATCACAATTTCCCGCGCGATGAAGCGTGAAGGGAATATGTGGATCCGGATTTTTCCCGACAAACCCATTACCAAAAAGCCTGCTGAAGTGCGGATGGGTAAAGGAAAAGGTAACCCCGAATACTGGGCTGCAGTAGTAAAGCCTGGAAAGATTATGTTTGAAGTGGATGGGGTACCCGAAGCAGTGGCAAAAGAAGCCTTACGCCTCGCTGCCAACAAACTGCCGATCAAAACCAAATTTGTAGTAAGAAGAGATTTACAAGGATAACGATATGAAGGCCAAAGACATCAGGGAACTGACCACGCCAGAGCTTGTTGCCCGCATCGCTGATGATCGCGATAAACTCCTGCGGCTCAGACTCAATCACGCAGTATCTGCGATTGAACGCCCCTCCGATATTCGGGACACGCGTAAAGCAATTGCCAGATTAAATACCATTCTTCGGGAGAGACAATTGGCGGAAAAAGAAAACAACTAACCAGTCATGAGCGAAATAACAGTAACGAGAAACCTCAGGAAAGTCAGGGTCGGTAAAGTCATCAGTAATAAGATGGATAAATCGATCGTGGTTGCGGTTGAGCGGAAAGTAAAGCACCCGATTTATGGTAAATTTGTGCATAAAACTTCCCGGTTTATGGCACATGACGAAAATAACGAATGTGGCATAGGTGATACCGTGCGTATTATGGAAACTCGCCCTTTGAGTAAACGTAAGCGCTGGCGGTTGGTCGAAATCATTGAAAGCAAAATAAGGCTCCTTTTTCAGGAACCAGAAACTCTAAGAACGATGATACAACAGGAGACGAGACTAAAAGTAGCGGATAATAGCGGAGCGAAAGAGCTTCTCTGCATTCGGGTACTGGGAGGTACTAAAAGAAGATACGCCCGCGTCGGTGACCGGATTATTTGTTCCGTCAAGTCCGCCGACCCCAGCTCCAATGTGAAAAAGGAGACGTGGTGAAAGCAGTTGTCGTCCGGACCCGTAAGGAGCGCCGTCGTACCGATGGCTCTTACATCCGATTTGACGAGAATGCTGCCGTGTTGCTTGCCAACGACGGTGGCCCCAGAGGTACCAGGATTTTTGGCCCTGTTGCCCGTGAGCTTCGTGATAAAGGTTATATGAAAATTGTATCCCTCGCTCCGGAGGTTATTTAGATCATAAAAATCATGGCAACAAAACTCCATATCAAGAAAGGCGACAACGTAAGGGTTCTCTCTGGTGCTGACCGGGGAATGGAAGGAAGAGTTCTTCGCGTATTTCCTAAAGACCAGAAAGCCATTGTCGAAGGTATTCGGATGGTCAAAAAACATATCAAACCTTCGCAGCAATATCCCAACGGAGGAATTATCGATCAGGAAGCCCCGATCCATATTTCTAACCTGATGGTGATCGATCCCGGCCTCAAAAAGCCTTCCCGTACCGGACGCAAACTCAACGAAGATGGCAAACTCGTAAGATATGCCAAAAAAAGCGGAGAAGTTATCAAATAGTAAACATGAATGGTTGGCTGCCAGCCCTCAGACCCTCCTGATTCGGCTGCTTATACAACCCTCAACTCTATAAAAATGTCAAACGAACCGAGGTTATATACACTGTACAAAGAAGAGATTGCCTTAAAGCTCTTCAAACAGTTTAACTACACATCTGTGATGCAGATCCCCCGCCTGGAAAAGATTGTTCTCAACCGTGGGGTAGGTGAGGCTGTATCCGATAAAAAACTTATTGACGCGACGGTGGAAGAGTTTTCTCTCATCTCTGGTCAGCGCCCCATTGTAACACACGCAAAAAAGAGTATATCCAACTTTAAACTGCGTGAAGAAATGCCCATTGGCTGCAAGGTAACCCTTCGCAAAGTAAGAATGTACGAATTCCTCGACAGATTTATCAATGTCGCTATGCCCCGTGTACGCGACTTCAGAGGAATTCCTGTACGTGGGTTTGATGGACGTGGCAATTTTACCATGGGTATTAAAGAGCAAATCATCTTCCCGGAGATTGATGTTGATAAAATTAACAGAATCTCAGGTCTTGATGTTACCTTTGTAACCTCAGCCAATACAGACGAAGAAGCAAAAGCATTACTGGTCGCTTTTGGTATGCCTTTCCAGGGAATGCAAAGAAAGCAAGAGTAAGATTATGGCAAGAAAATCAATTATAGCGAGACAGGAGAAGCGGGAAAAAATGGTAGCCAGATTTGCTGCCAAAAGAAAAGCCCTGAAGGAAGCCGGCGACTACCAGGCGTTGGCGCTTCTGCCCCGAAACTCCTCCCCGGTGCGCCTGAAAAACCGGTGTAAACTGACCGGAAGACCCAGAGCTTACCTCAGAAGATTTGGTGTTTCCCGAATTAAATTTAGAGAACTGGCCCTCCAGGGAAAAATTCCCGGAGTTAAGAAAACAAGTTGGTAATATGAATACGGATCCAATAGCAGATTATCTGACCCGGATAAGAAACGCTCAGAGTGCCGGGCATAAAGTAGTGGATATTCCCGCTTCGAACCTGAAAAAGGAAATCACTCGTGTCCTTCATGAGTATGGTTACATCCGCAAATACAAATTTGTTGAGGAAGGGCCACAGGGTGTAATTAAAATTGCACTGAAATACGATCGCTTTACCAAAAAGCCTGCGATCTCCAAACTCGAAAGAATCAGCAAACCCGGACTGAGACACTACTCAAAAGTGAAAAAAATGCCCAGGGTAATGAGTGGTTTGGGAATTGCGATTATTTCTACTCCCAAAGGGGTAATGACCGGAAAAAAAGCAATTGCTGAAAACGTCGGTGGCGAAGTATTGTGTTACGTTTACTAAGATTGTCCCATGTCAAGAATAGGAAAATTACCGATCTCTCTGCCCGCAGGCGTCTCCGTTGAAATGGGGGACAATAGCGTACTGACAGTCAAAGGACCTAAAGGTCAGTTGATGCAGAAGATCAACCCGGAAATGAAGGTTGAGGTTGAAAATGGAAAACTTGAGGTCAAAAGACCTTCAGACCTTAAGCAACACAAAGCCCTTCATGGTTTGTACCGCGCCCTGATCAACAATATGGTAGAAGGGGTATCAAAAGGATTTAAAGCGGAAATGGAAGTCATCGGTGTGGGATATAAAGCCGAGGTAAAAGGTAACCTTCTGGAGCTTTCCCTGGGATATTCGCACCCGATTGCCCTGGTGATGCCACCTGAAGTAAAAGCTGAAGCTGAAACACTTCGTGGTCAGGCACCCAAAATCACGCTTACTTCTATTGATAAGCAGTTGCTGGGACAGATTTCAGCGAAAATTCGCGAAATGCGCCCGCCAGAACCCTATAAAGGAAAAGGTATCCGTTTTGTGGGTGAAAATATTCGGAGAAAAGCAGGAAAATCTGCAGGTAAGAAGAAATAATTGAAGGATCATGTCAAAGACATCAACTAAGACGCTCCGCAGAGACCGGATCAGAAGGCGTCTCCGCTCCAAAATCAGCGGAACCGCAGAAACGCCCAGACTCTCTGTTTTTCGCAGCAATAAGCAGATTTATGCCCAGATCATCAATGATGAAGAAGGCATGACCCTCGCAAGTTGCTCTTCTCGGGTAAAAGACTTAAGTTTGCAGCCGCTTTCTAAAACAGATCAAAGCAAAGAGGTCGGTAAAAAGCTGGCAGCAATCGCTAAAGAAAAAGGTATCGAAGCGGTTGTATTTGATCGTGGTGGATACAAATATCACGGCAGAATCAAAGCATTGGCTGAAGGTGCACGCGAAGGCGGGCTAAACTTTTAAGAAGATATGAATATACCTAACGAAGTAAGAGTAAAAAGCAGCGACGTTGAACTCCAGGAGAAGGTAGTGAAAATCAAGCGCGTTGCCAAGGTCGTAAAAGGTGGCCGCCGGTTTAGCTTCAGTGCCATCGTCGTTGTCGGCAACGGCAACGGGATCGTGGGGTTTGGTTTGGGTAAAGCCAATGAAGTAACTGATGCGATCGCCAAAGGCGTTGACGATGCCAAAAAGAATCTGGTGAAAGTGAATATTCTCAAAGGAACTATTCCGCACGACTCTTTTACAAAATTTGGTGCTGCAAAAGTATTGCTTTACCCCGCAGCAGAAGGTACCGGTGTACTTGCAGGTGGTGCTATGCGTGCCGTTCTGGAAGCCGCAGGGATTAAGGATGTAATAGGTAAAAGCCTTGGATCTTCCAACCCTCACAACGTAGTAAAAGCCACAATCCTTGCACTCGTTGGTATGCGCATGCCGCATGATATCGCCAACCGCAGAGGAATTGAGCTGAGCAAAGTATTTAATGGTTAGTCAGGAAGATCTAATTAATATAGGAAATCATGTATCCCAAAGTGAGAATAACCCAGGTAAGAAGTACCATCAACCGCCCCAAAGATCAGAAAGCGACAATCACAGCGCTGGGGTTGGGAAAGATCAACCGGACCGTGGAAAAGGAATGTACGCCACAAATCCTGGGCATGATCAAGAAAGTGACTCATTTGGTAAAAATTGAAGAGACGGAATAATTATCATGAAGCTACACACGTTATCTCCCGCCAAAGGTGCAACGAAAACCCGGAAACGCGTAGGCCGTGGACAGGGTTCGGGTCGAGGAGGAACCTCTACCCGCGGGCACAAAGGTCAGAAATCCCGCAGCGGATATAGTTTCCGTCCCTGGTTTGAAGGTGGACAGATGCCGCTGCAACGCAGGGTTCCCAAATTCGGATTTCAGAATCCTTTCAGGGTTGAATATAAAGTGGTCAACCTTGATACATTGCAGGAACTTGCAGCAGCAAACCCCGGAGCAGAGATCAATCACCAACTGTTGGTTGATCACGGTCTCATCTCTACTCCCGATACGCTTGTAAAAGTGCTGGGAAGAGGAGAGTGGAATACAAAGGCAGAGGTTAAGTTGAACAAATTTAGTAAGTCCGCCAAAGAAGCTATTGAGGCTGCCGGGGGGACCGCTACAGAAGTTTAGATTAGATGAAAGCCCTTATCGATACGCTAAGAAACATTTTCAAAATCCCGGAACTGAAAAACCGGATTTTGTACACGCTGCTACTGCTGGCAGTTTACCGCCTGGGTACGTTTATCATTCTCCCGGGAATTGACTCCAACGAGTTGCAGTCCAACTTCGGCAATGCTGGTGCAGGTGGAAATCTGCTGGATCTCTTCAATGTGTTTCTGGGGGGAGCCTTTGCACGGGGCTCAATCCTGGCTTTGGGGATCATGCCCTACATCTCCGCATCGATTGTGGTGCAGTTGCTCGGGGCCGTTCTCCCGTCAATCCAGAAACTCCGCAATGAAGGAGAGAGCGGGCAGAAGAAAATGAACCAGATTACCCGTTATCTTACCGTAGCGATTACTCTGGGACAGGCAGTCAGCTACGTGGTATATCTTAAAGGTCAGTTCCCCGGAGCTGCCGCCGGATTGTCCACTTCGTTTTTCTGGATAACTACTGTGTGTATTCTTACTGCCGCCACGATGTTTTTGGTCTGGTTGGGAGAAAGAATTACAGATAATGGAATCGGAAATGGTGTTTCGCTGATCATTATGATTGGGATTATCTCCCGTTTCCCGCCCACTCTTATCAATGAAGCGAGATCTACCCTTCCCATGATTTTCTTTATAGAAATCCTGGCTTTGGGTGTGGTAACCATGGCTGTGGTAGCCCTTACTCAGGCTACACGTAAGATTCCGGTCAATTATGCCCGCCAGATGATGGGCAACCGGATCGGCCAACTGGGACGTGGAAATGCCGCCCGCCAGTATATCCCACTGAAAGTAAACTCTGCCGGTGTAATGCCTATCATCTTTGCACAGGCAATTATGTTTCTTCCTACTACACTGATTCAGCTTTCCAGAGCCGAGTCTCTCACGGGAGTAGCTGCTGTACTTGGAGATATTAATGGCCTGTGGTATAATGTGATATTCTTCCTGATGATTATCGCTTTCACTTACTTCTACACCGCTATTACTGTCAACCCCAACGAAATTGCCGATCAGTTGAAACGCAATGGGGGTTTTATTCCGGGTGTTAAACCGGGTAAAAGAACAGCCGCATACATCGAAACGGTACTGTCAAGAATTACCCTTCCGGGGTCCATTTTCCTGGCATTCGTTTCTATCTTCCCTGCAATTGCAATGACCATGGGAACATCCCAGAGTTTCTCGCAGTTTTTTGGAGGAACAACGCTGCTCATTATGATTGGTGTGGTTTTGGATACATTACAACAAATAGAAAGTTACCTGTTGATGCGCCACTATGACGGGCTAATGCAAAGCGGTCGGGTCAAGGGGCGTAGCAGAAAGGGACTCGCTGTATAAACTCATGAGTGAGCAGGTAACTTATAAATCGCTTGAGGAGATTGAATTGATTCGGGAAAGTTCTTTGCTGGTAGGAAAAACTTTAGGAGAACTCAAAAAGCATATCGTACCCGGCGCAAATACGCTAAAGCTGGATCAGATTGCAGAAGAGTTTATCCGGGACAATGGTGGGATTCCGGCTTTCAAAGGGTATGATGCCAGTTTTGCTGATTATCCTTTTCCATATACACTTTGTATATCGGTGAATGAGGAAGTCGTACATGGAATGCCTGCCGCCAATCGCCTTCTCAAAGAAGGAGATGTCGTCTCGATAGACTGTGGGGTGCAGAAGAATGGATATTTTGGAGACTCTGCCTACACTTTTGCTGTAGGAGAGGTATCATCCAAAAAAAGAAGACTGATGGAAGTAACCCGGCAATCGCTTTATATGGGTATAGAAAAAGCAATAGAGGGGAACCGAATTGGTGATATTTCCAACGCCATTCAACGACACGCTGAGACCTATGGCTATAGCGTAGTAAGAGAAATGGTAGGGCACGGGTTAGGGAAAAGCCTCCACGAGCCGCCGGAAGTACCCAATTATGGAAAGAAGAAAACGGGTGCAGTGCTGAAAGATGGGATGGTGATCGCAATAGAACCCATGATCAATATGGGAAAGCGGTTTATCAAGGTTGGGAAGGATGGATGGACCGTATATGCCACAGACAGATTACCTTCAGCGCATTATGAGCATTGTGTGGTAATCAGGAAGGATAAAGCGGAAATTTTATCTACCTTTGAGTTTATAGAGAATTAATAATAAAGATTTTGGCAAAACAGGCTCCTATTAAAGTAGATGGTGAAGTAGTCGAAGCGCTTCCAAATGCAACCTTCCGAGTAAGGTTGGAGAACGGACATGAACTGCTGGCTCACATAGCCGGGAAAATGCGGATGTATTACATCAAAATTCTTCCCGGAGACAGGGTAGCGCTCGAAATACCACCGTACGATCTTAGTAAAGGAAGAATTGTTTACAGATATAAATAACAACGTTAGTCCCTTACCGGGCTGACACAATTGATAGAGAGAGATGAAAGTCAGAGCATCGGTCAAAAAAAGAACCCCGGATTGCAAAATTATCCGCCGCAAGGGGAAAGTCTATGTGATCAACAAGAAGAACCCCAAGTGTAAACAAAGACAAGGTTAAGAAATCGTAAAGGAACATGGCAAGAATTTCAGGTGTAGATTTACCCAAAAATAAGAGAGGTGTCATAGGACTTACCTACATTTTTGGTATTGGCAAAACATCGGCTATAAAAATTCTGGATAAAGCCGAAATCAGCCAGGATAAAAAGGTAAAGGATTGGAATGACGATGATATCGTCAAAATCCGCCGGATTATCGGTGAGGAATTTAAAGTGGAAGGTGCCCTGCGGTCCGAGATTCAACTCAACATCAAACGACTGATGGATATCGGTTGTTACCGGGGACTTCGCCACCGTAAAGGCCTTCCTGTTCGCGGCCAGCGTACTCGTACCAATGCCAGAACCCGTAAAGGTAAGCGTAAGACAGTAGCAGGTAAGAAGAAGGCTACCAAATAGGTAATTGTTGGGGAACCCTACAAAATATTCAATCAACTATGGCAAAAGCGACCAAAATCGTTAAGAAAAAAAGGAAAATTGAACCGGTGGGTCAGGTTCATATTACCTCATCCTTCAATAATATCATCATCACGGTTACAGATCTTTCCGGAAACACGATTTCCTGGTCTGCCGCCGGAAAGATGGGATTCCGCGGATCAAAAAAGAATACCCCATATGCTGCACAGGTGGCCGCAACAGATTGCGCCAAAAAAGCATATGATATGGGCCTTCGTAAGGCGGAGGTTTTTGTGAAAGGTACTGGTGCAGGCCGTGAATCTGCTATCCGCGCAGTGAACGCTGTGGGAATCGATATTACCCTGATCAAGGATATTACCCCACTGCCCCACAACGGTTGCCGTCCCCCTAAAAGAAGAAGAGTATAATATAGAACTTAGAGTGATTCGTTTTGAGTAAGTTTTTTCTCAAAGCCTGAACTTAACAACGCATATAAACAAATGGCAAGATACAGAGGCCCAAAGGGTAAGATAGCCAGAAGATTTAAGGAGCCGATTTTTGGCGCCAGCAAAGTACTGGATCGTAGAAAGTATGGCCCGGGACAGCATGGTCGCGGTCGTAAAAAAGTTTCTGAATACGCGACACAGCTTCAGGAAAAGCAAAAGGCAAAATACACTTACGGCGTGCTCGAACGCCAGTTCAGAAATACCTTCGACAAGGCTTCCCGTAAGAAAGGGGTAACCGGTGAAGTATTCCTCCAAATGCTGGAAGCTCGCCTCGACAACACCCTCTTCCGAATGGGGTTTGCTCCTACAAGACGTGCAGCAAGGCAGCTTGTCAGCCACAAGCACGTGATGGTGAACGGGGTGGTGACCAATATCCCTTCCTGCCTTCTTCATCCGGGTGATGAGGTAATGATTCGCGAGACCAGCCGGAATATCGAAATTTTCAGCCAGAATGCAGGCCGCAACTCCCGCTACGCATGGCTCGATGTTCAACCTGGCCAGTTTAAAGGAATTTTCCTCAATTATCCCGACCGGGAATCTATTCCGGAAAACATTAATATGCAGTTGATCGTTGAATTGTACTCCAAATAATATTTGGCGTGCACCATTCATTCTGATATATCTATTTTTTAATTATTATAAACAGAAAGGTAAACACCGTATGGCACTACTTAATTTCCAAATGCCGGAAAAAGTTGTTCTGGAAAAGGAAAATGACTTTTACGGCAGATTTCTCTTGCGACCTTTAGAGCGTGGGTATGGTATCACGGTAGGGAATGCCTTGAGACGAGTGCTTCTTTCTTCCCTGGAGGGATTTGCAATCACTTCCGTGAAGATTCCTGGTGTTGATCATGAATTCTCAGTTGTTGATGGCGTCGTTGAAGACGTTACTGAGATCATCCTCAACCTGAAAGGCGTCAGACTGAAAAAAGTTGCTGACGGCGATTCTAAAATATTTGTTTCTGTACGTGGAAAGGAAATTTTTACAGCAGGCGATATCGCAGACCATACTGCGGCTTTTATCGTAACTAACCCTTCGCACGTTATTGCACACCTCGACCCTAAAACTCAGTTTGATATCGAGCTTACTGTAGGTAAAGGCCGTGGTTATGTCCCCGCAGAAGATAACAAAACTGCAAATGCACCGATTGGTGATATTCCAATCGATGCCATCTTTACCCCGATCAGAAATGTTCGTTATGTAGTGGACGACTACCGGATTGAACAGAAAACCGACTACGAACAACTCGAAATCGAAGTGAAAACCGATGGCACAATCGATGCAGAATCTGCGCTGAAAGAAAGTGCCAATATCCTCCTCCGTCACCTGATGCTCTTCTCCGACGACAGCATTACGTTGAAATCTGATGAGCCCGAAAAGAAAGACGAAGTGGATGAAAACTATCTCCAGATGCGTAAGCTGCTCAAAACGCCGCTTTCCGAGCTCGACCTCTCTGTCCGCGCTTTCAACTGTCTGAAAGCTGCTGATATTAAGTCTCTCGGTGATCTGGTAAGCTACAATATCGCTGACCTGCTGAAATTCAGAAACTTTGGTAAAAAATCTCTCACCGAACTTGAAGAACTGGTGGCAGACAAAAACCTCAGCTTCGGAATGGATGTTGTCAAATACAAACTCGACGAAGATTAATTTATTTTTTATTCACTCATTGCCCACGGGAATATGACCCTCCACATTGGTTGGACTGGAATGCCCCTGGCATGGCAAAAGGCTGATAACAATGAGACACGGAAAAACCTTCAATCACCTCGGGCGCAAAGCTGCCCACAGAAATGCCTTGTTGAAAAACATGGCTATCTCGCTCATCGAGCACAAAAAAATCACCACAACGCTTGCTAAGGCAAAAGAACTCCGCAAATTTGTGGAGCCGCTTATTACCAAAGCTAAAGCAAAAAATGACACCCTCCACTCCCGCCGCGTGGTCTTTTCTTATCTTCAGAATAAGGAAGCAGTGAAAGAACTCTTCGGCGTGATCGCCGACCGCGTAGGAGACCGCCCCGGTGGTTATACCCGAATCCTGAAAATAGGAAACCGCCCCGGAGACAATGCTGAAATGGCTTTTATCGAACTCGTGGATTTCAACGAATATGCAGCGGATAAAGCTTCTGGCTCCGGAAAACGCAAAAAACGCAGAAGGAAATCAGGCAGCGGAACGGGTAAAGAAACGACTACCACACCCGTAGCAGAAACTACGGAAGTAGTAGAAGTAATTGAAGATGCAGAAGAGGTAGTTGAGTCCGCAGAAGAACAAGTGGAAACTGCTGAAGTGTCCTCCGAAGAAACTGCCTCTGACGAGACATCTGAAGAAGAAAAATAGAACAAACTGTATATGCAAATACAAAGAGGCTGCGTTATTCGTAGCCTCTTTTGTTTTTATACCATAAACTGACAGCCAAAAACCTGTGTGAAGTGGTTTTGTAACGAAGCTTTGACTTTATCGACCGAAATTATTTCCCCACATTCCTTTTCAAGGGAAGTGACACCCTTGTCGTCAATGCCACATGGGATAATATGTTCAAAATAGCGCAGATCGGTATTTACATTGAGGGCGAATCCGTGCATGGTCACCCAACGGCTGCATCTGACGCCCATTGCACATATTTTTCGGGGGTTTTCGGAATTTACGCCCAGCCATACACCCGTGGCACCTGCAATCCGCCCGCCTTCTAACCCAAAATCTGCCAGTACACCGATCATGACATCTTCCATGCTTCTCAGGTACCAGCCGATATCGGTGCGAAATTTTTCGAGATCAAAGATCGGATATCCTGTGATTTGACCGGGGCCATGATAGGTAATGTCACCTCCGCGGTTGATCTTGTAAAAGGATATTCCTTTTTCCTGCATGGTTTGAGCGTCGATCAGCAGGTTTTCCGCTTTTCCGCTTTTTCCCAGCGTATAGACCGGTGGATGCTCGCAAAGCAGCAAATAATGTTTTGTGGGAATATTATGCGGTGATGCAGTATTTCCAGCGCGGAGTTTTAGTTCTACATTTTCCCGCAGCAGCGTTTCCTGCATATCCCAGGCTTCCTGATAGTCAATTCTGCCGAGGTCTTTGTATAGAACTGGCTGCATCATCATGGACTAAAACACCTGATTTGCGGTAGCTGTTACTTTGCGGATTTCGGGCATCATTTGTGTCAGCAGCGGTTCCACCCCCTGTTTCATGGTCTGACTTGCATAGGGGCACCTGTGGCAGGCACCATGCATCGTAAGGTTTAAGACACCATCGGTATAGGATTCAAATACGATATCTCCCCCGTCTTCCTGGGCTGCGGGCCTGATATGCCTGTCGAGCAGGTCGCGGACCATTTCTACAATTACATCGTCTGTGAGGGCATGCGTCACAGGTACAGAGCCAATATATAGAATTGGCTGGTTGCTTTCGAGATGTTGTTGAATAATGGCGCGAAGTTCAAACAAGATGGAATCCCAGGAGGTATTGCTTCCCGGATCCTTGAGGATAGTGATATAATTGTGATTGAGCATAACCCGTTTCACATACCGGAACATAAGCAGTTTCCGGGCAATAGGAGAAAACTCTGCCTCCGCGAGGGTGCTGAATTCGTAGGGTTGGTCAACCAGTATCCCGTTTTCCAGTACAATCTTAATTGCATCAGGGTTGGGGACACCTTCTATATGTAACTGTACCTTTCGGCTCATAATCGTATCAGATAAGGACTGCAAAGATAATGAAAATCAACGGTACTGACACCATTCCCCCATCAATCCTCATACAGAAGCTCGTTGAATGCAGTTTGTAGTTCGGCCAGCGCATGACGATCCCGGAGTTTATTTGCCATATCAATTCCTGATTGATAAATTTCTGCGGCAGTGGTCTTATCTCCTGATTTTTCCAGCGCCTTTCCCAGATGGTAATATGTGCCGATATATTCGGGATGCAGAGATTTTAGTTGTTGGAAATATTTTATGGCAGTTTCAGTTTCTCCGAGGCTCAGATATTCATAAGCTACAGAATACAGGGTAAATGAATCCGTTGGCGCTGTTTCAAGAAAACTCAGCAGTTGTTGGAGTCTGGCAGGGATCATAGTTTTTTTAATAGATATTCCTTTGTAATTTTGCAGAAAAATTTAACCAAGACCAATTTATGAAGCTTTTAGTGTGCATAAGCCATGTTCCCGATACAACTACAAAGATACAATTTGAAGCAGACGGGAGTAAGCTTAATAAAGCGGGGGTAACCTGGATTATCAATCCCTACTGCGAATATGGCCTTAGCAAGGCTTTGGATATCCGCGAGTCCGGGGTTTCTGCCAATATCACTGTGATATGCGTCGGCGGGCCCGAGGTCGAACCTACAATCCGGAAAGCATTGGCCATTGGTGCCGATTCTGCTGTGAGAATCGATGCACAACCGACAAGCCCGGCTTTTGTGGCCAAACAGATTGCAGATTATGCCGAAGGAAAAGACTTTTCGGTGATCTTCATGGGCAAAGAATCCATCGACTTTAATGGTACCATGGTTCCCGGGATGACCGCCGAGCATCTCAAAATGCCTTTTATTTCTTATGCTACTTCTATGCAACTCAGCGGGGAGACTAACGCTACTCTAAACCGGGAGGTAGATGGCGGATATGAGGTGGTCGAAGTAAAACTTCCCGCAGTAGTCAGTTGCCAGAAAGGGATATCTGAATGGCGCATTCCCAATATGCGGGGTATTATGGCCGCCAGAAATAAACCGCTCTCAGTGATTGCTCCTACTGATACCCCCGAACATACCCGCACGGTTAAATTTGATTATCCTCCGGCAAAAGAAAACTGCCGCTATTTTGAACCTGATAATGTGGAAGGGCTTGTGAATGCACTGGTTACCAAAGGTTTGATCTGATTTTTGATTTAAAAAACAATAGCATACATGTCAGTATTATTATTTGCAGAAAACACACAGGGCGCTTTTAAAAAGCCCGTCCTGGAAGCAGCTACTTACGGATATCATCTGGCTCAGGCATTGGGTACACAACTGGTCGCAGTTTCTGTAGGGGCAGTAAGTGATGATGAACTGCTGAAACTGGGCAACTATGGTGTCTCGACTGTTTATAAAGTCGCAGATGCCCGGATCAATGCTTTTGTTAATACAGCTTTTGCTGCCGCAGTAGCCCATACTGCCAAAGAAACCGGAGCGGAGATTGTCGTTATGTCTCAGACCTATCACGGCAGAGCGATTGCCCCCCGTGTTGCTGTGAAACTAAATGCAACTCCTTTCTCAGGTGTCATCAGTCTTGCCGATCCGGCAAATGGTTTTGATGTAAGCAGATTTTCCTATTCCGGAAAAGGTATTGAAGAACTTCAGTCTGGCAGGGGAAAACTGGTTATCTCAGTAAAAACCAACGGATATAAAGTTGAGGAAAATGCGGTCGAATGCATGATAAAAGAAGGCTCCTATAGCCCCGTTTCTGAAGAACTGGATGTTGTGGTAAAAGAACTGGTAAAAGCTTCCGAAGGGGTTTCTCTCACCGAAGCCGACGTAGTGGTTTCAGCAGGAAGAGGTATGAAAGGCCCCGAAAACTGGGGTATGATTGAGGAGTTGGCGGGGTTGCTCGGGGCAGCTACCGCATGTTCCAAGCCTACCGCAGACATGGGCTGGAGACCCCACCACGAGCATGTCGGCCAAACCGGCATACAGATTGCCCCCAACCTTTATATAGCCATAGGCATCTCCGGCGCTATTCAACACCTGGCGGGCGTAAGTTCTTCCAAAAATATCATCGTGATCAATAAAGACCCGGAAGCACCTTTCTTCAAAATAGCGGATTTTGGTATTGTTGGCGATTTGTTTGACGTAGTTCCCCGAATGATTGAAGAAATAAAAAAGGTAAAAGTTGCGGGTTAATTGTATTTTATCGGTTAATTTATAGCTAGGAATTTTTCAAATTAGGTGTTAGATTGGTTTAGGAGTGAATATATTTTAAATTTGATAGTGGAGTTTAACCGCTGACAGGTGAAAAAAATTCGTTTAGATATTATCGGCTTGTCTTCCAGTCATTCCCAGATTGGACATTATGCGCTGGTGCTGGGGGAAAGTGATGGTAACCGCCGGTTGCCGATCATTATTGGTGGAGCAGAAGCGCAGGCGATCGCGTTGGAACTTGAAAATATCAAGACCAACCGTCCCATGACACATGACCTGATATTTAACCTTGCCCGGCATTTTGAACTGAATCTTCTGGAAGTAATCATCAATGATTTAAGCGAGGGGATTTTTTATGCAAGACTGATCATGGAGTTTAATGGAGAAATCCATGAAATCGACAGCCGGCCCAGTGATGCGGTTGCGGTTGGAGTGCGATTTAAGGTGCCGATTTATACTTATGAAAATGTACTCCGCGAAGCGGGTATCGTCATTGAAGACGAAGAAGGCGGTTCCGGAGGAAAATATAAAAACGATGAAGGTGAGTTCTCTCTTGCCGAAATTGAAAAATCTGACCCGGTAGAAGAAGAAAAACCCGCTTCCCGCCGGCAAAATGTCTCCTCTCAGGAAAAACTTAAACAACTGGAAACCCAGCTAAATGAGGCCCTCGCAGGAGAAGATTATGAAAAAGCGGCGCGTATCCGCGATGAGATAAAGCGCCTGAGTAACGGATAAAAAAAAGCTGACTTTTGGTCAGCTTTTTTATTTTCTATATATCTGTTGTCTTAGCCTTTGAGGCGGAATTTAATCGTAACCCTGACGGTCTGTCTTTGCTGAGACTGACCTGGTTGCAGCGCACTAAACCGCCATTGCTTAATCGCATTGATACCTGCATCTCTCAGCCCCGGTTTATTGGTTACACCGACCAGCTTTACGTAGGATACCGAGCCATTGGGCTCAATGATAAACTCAAACTGTAACTCTCCTTCTTCCTGTACAGAGTACTGTGGCTCTTTGAGTGAAAGCGGAGCTCTTCCTTCCAGCCCACCGCCACTTCCTGTTCCGAATGAGTACAGGCCATTGGGATCGAGGACTTTTACATTGGGAGTACCCGCGTTGCCGGTTCCGGACTCGGATGTCCCGTGGTTAGAGCCTGTTTGCCCGGTGTTATTGTTGAATGTCAGCTCAGGTTTTTCCTGAGAATTGGTATTGGTTGGGGTAGGGGAGGGTTTGGTTTCCGGCTTGGGCGGCTCCGTAGTAGGAGTCGCAGTTTTGGGTGGTGTTGGCTTGGGGTCAGGTTGTTTTACTTTAGGCGGCTCAGGCTGGGTAACAGGCGAAGGGGCCTTTGTTACCACAGGCGGTTTGGGGGTAGGTGCTGGTTCGGCAACCACGGGTTGCTGCACAGGCTTAGCGGTCTGAGGCGGAGCAGGGGCAGGGTCGGGTACAGAGGGTTGGAAGTTGTTTACCCGTTTGCTTCCGTTTTTATAGTCTCCGAAGTCAATGGCACCCAGGACTTCGTATTCTTTCTCGCCGGGAGGTGGCACGCGGTTTCTGTAAGCTGTCCAGAGCAGCGTAAGCAGAAGGAGGACAACAATGATAATGGTGGTGGAAATACCACTGATTATCTCATTTTTTCTTTCCTCGGCGACCAGTTCAGGTGTTATCATATCTTTAATTGTTTGTTGTCGGGCCTGAAGGTGTATGTAACAGACAGGCTTTCAGACAAAAGATTGCAAAAGTTCTCTAATTCCACAAAACAGCACAGTAAGATGCAAAAATTGCAGAAGATTGTAAAGATTTATACGGGAATTCTCCTCAAATGATAAACGGGATAAACATTTTCACTTCCTGTTTGTACGTCTGGTATGCCTCTCCAAAGGTTTGTTCCAGTTTTTTCTCCTCCAGCATCGTCCCTACAACCAGGTAAACCAGCGATACTGAAACAAAGGCAGCGGTTTTGACTTTAAAGGAAACCAGCAGGAATCCTGCAAGCAATAGGATCGTGGCAAAATACAGCGGGTGTCGCACATACCGGTTGAGCCCTGACGTGATAAGCTGTGGCGGACTGGCCGGATTTTCTTCCTGCGTAAATCCGATAAATGCAGCCGTATCGTAAGCGGAAAATGCAATATATCCGGTCATCATTCCCGCCAGAATAAGGAAAATACCCGCTCCCGTCAGAAAAAGGTTTTGGGTAATGAGGGCCGGAGAAGGAAGGCTGATCTGCCAGACTGCAATGGCGGCAAAACCTGCCAGGGAAATAAAATTAAATCCCAGCCGGTAATAGCGGTAGTTGCTGCCCAGCCTTTTTTTACTCCATGTTTTTAGCTCATTTGAGGCGAGCAGGCTATGGAGGCTGTAATATAAAACCCAGGATACAATCAGAAGAATCATGGCGAAATATAACTAAAAACGCAGAATTTGGCCATGTGCGCAATCCATTTGCGCGCAGATTTTAGCAGTTGACGCCAGCCTTTCTGACAGTTCGGCCTTGCCGGTATGCGGTTGGATACAAATCATTTAGTTTGAATTTTGAAATTCATTTATTTCATAATATAAAATAAATAAAACCCGTAAAATCATTCTTTATTGCTGCTCATCGTATGAGACCTGACACGCTAAACATTCACCAGTTTATCCGCGAAAAAGAAAAACAGGAAAAGCGGAAACTTGCCTTGCTGATTTCTGAAGTTTTAGTATGGATTTGTATGGGGGGATTGATATTTTTCCGGATATCCACCCATAAGGAAAAAGTACTCCCCCTCTCCGAACCTTATTATGCCTACACATTTTTTTATCCTGAGGATTCTGATTCGCCCAAACCCATAGGTCTTGACTCGCTCCGCGAAATTCTCGATACTATTGTGGCGCCGGCTAACAGTGAACCTCAGACAGAACTAATGGCAGGGCTTTCAGATATTTTGGAAGAAAAATTTGAGAATAAGGAAAAACTGAAAGAAAAAGCTACGGAAAAGACATCAGAGAAAAAGAAAAAAAACAAAAAGCCAACTCTGCAAAAAGTTTCATTCACACAGCCCGAACAGGCGCGGATGTCGCTGTTTAGCAATCAGCTACCGACATTCCCCGGCGGGAATATTGCCCTCAATCAATACCTCCATACAGAACTGAAATATCCCAACCGTGCTGTGACTGAATCCATAGAAGGAAAAGTGCTTTTGCGCTTATGGGTAGAAGCTGACGGAAAAATCACAGATGCCACAATTGTAGAAGGTCTGGGGTATGGCTGCGATGAGGAAGCCATCCGGCTGGCACTGCAAATGCCTGCATGGAACCCCGGCGAAAGGCAGGGGCGAAAGACGGCAATGGCAGCCTATATACCTGTCGTTTTTTCGCGTTAAGTCAGGCCTGCTTTGGATAATTGAGAGGTTTTTTGCTACCTTAGCATTAAGCTTGATTCTCCTGATAACTCCCGTTTAGAATAATGGATCAGGTCGTACACACTTTTGCACGAGCTGAATGGATATTTCCTGTCTGACTAAGGCAGGAAATAAACGTTTATATACGTTCTTTACTCACAGTTATGGGGCTGCGTAGATTTGCGCAGCTCCAGTTTTTTTAACGAAAAGCAGGTGCAGGTTATTCTTTCAGCCAAAACACCAGTTTTGCGCCCAGCTTTCTGTACCCTTCCGCATTGGGGTGAAGGCCGTCGTAAAACATAACCTCATTGATTTTTCCGTTTTCCAATAGCAACTCCAGCCCCGGATCTGCATATCCCACATTCATTTTCCCCGAAAGTCGTACCAACCCCTGATTGAAGGCTGTTACTCTTTCTTCATAATTTCTGCGCGGATAGGTGCCGATTAGCAGAATTTTTGCCTTTGGCTGACGATGCTGTACAGCCGCTACCAGCATTTCCATTCCTGCGAGTATTTCCTCATCGGAGTTGAGGTGGAGATTATTGGTGCCAATATGGATGACTACTTTTTCTGCCGTGAATCCGTCCAGTTCGCCGTGATAGACACGCCAAAGCACATTTTCCACCCTGTCCCACCCATAACCAAAATTGCGAACGCCTAATGGTTCCAGATATTTATCCCACGAGTCTGCCCCTGTACGTCGCGGGCCAGCGGGTGTACCTCCCCAGAAGTGGGTAATCGAATTGCCCATATAGACAATACGTGGTGGTTTTTCTGAATTAAGCTTCATGATTTCCCGATGGCGGCTCTGCCAGTCGTAGTTGTCCGGTTCGCGGTACTGTGTTACGGGCTTTGTAGTAGAATATTTTCCTGCGGGTTCGTGTAGTATCTGGCGGAGAACGGCTTCATAACCCCGGGCATGTTCCAGCATTCCGAGGTCAGTAGGGTGTGTTCCATCAACGGTTCCGTCCATGCTCAGGCCCAGTTCTTCTTTGGTGAGGAGAAAAATATTTTTTACCCCTTCTGATTTCATTTGACTAAAAGCCATTCGCAGCGAGGCATTGGCTGCCTGATAGGCTTCCTGCCGGGAAGGCACCAGTGCTTCTTCGGTATAGCCTGCGTGTTCGGTCAGCAGAATCGGTACATCGGGGCGTCTTTTCTGAAGGTAGTGGACGGAAGCCAGAATTCGTTTTTGCAATTCTTCATCAGAAAACCGGCTGGGGACCATATTGGGAAGACAATCGAGGACAAAAACTTTGGCATCAATCTCTCCGATCATCTCAATGATTTCGGGTTCGAGCCGCCCGTTGCCCGAGAACCCCAGATTGATCAGCGGGCGATCCATTTTCCGGCTGAGAATAGCTGTCCATGCCATTCCGGGACGGGAGGCACAACCACCCTGGGCGATGGATGTACCATAGATTACGATGGGTTTGTCGGGTCGCACAGCAAGTGGGGTGAAAATGGCGGTGTCGGGCGTACCGATCTCCATCCATTCGACCGAATTGTAAAGTGGAAGGTAAAGTCTGTATTCGCGTCCGCGTTTATGGAAGTTGTCATTGGGGCGAAGTCCGTCAAATACATAAGAGACGGTATCGCCAAATGTGTATTTGCCGTGGCACCAAAACTCATTTCCTTCGGCATCAATGGCATACATATCCACGCCGCTTACGCCCGTGGCGGGCATATGAGGCATCTGGCGGTTGGGCCCCGTGGTATATCTGACCCGGATGTCGGGCGAATTGGAGAAAAACCGTATCATCAGACCTGCCGAATGGCGGGAAAGGTTCCAGACCTCGGGTCTGACCATTTTTTCTGCCCGTGCGGGCAGCCGGTCGTAGGTCTTAACAACTTCAGCAGACCAGGCCTGCCCCTCCACAACGGGAAAACCAGCAGATGCAGGATTCCACCAGCGGAATCCATCGGGCTGGGCTGAGACAGAAACACAAAAGAAAACGAAAAGGAGAAACTGCGAAAGAAAGGTGCGAGGGTTCATGGGGCGGATATTTTGGGGTTGCAAACCCAAGAATATCGGATAATTTTGGGATTACCAACCAAAAATTATCCGAATTTTATGGACAGGATATAAAAACGAGGCCATCATAATATTTGGGATGCTGGAAAAATATCAGGAGATTTAGATATCGTAATTTTGGAGGAAACCCAATCTTTATACATCAGGAAACTTCCTGAGTAAAACACAAAAACAATGAAAAAAACTACAATTTTAGGACACAGTACGCTCAGCATCAATCGAATAGGCCTGGGCTGTATGGGCATGTCAGAATTTTACGGATCTTTTGATGAGGGCGAATCTGTCAAGACCCTCCATAAAGCGATTGACCTGGGGATCAATTTCTTCGACACTGCAGACATGTACGGCTGGGGAGCGAATGAACGCTTATTGGGGAAAGCCTTTAAAGGTCATTGGGATAAGGTGATTTTGGCCACCAAATTTGCCGTGATGCGCGGACCCAACGGCGAATTCCTTGGAATTAACGGCAAACCCGAATATATAAGGAAGGCATGCGACCAAAGCCTACAGAATCTGGGTGTTGAGGCGATTGACTTATATTATATGCACCGTAAAGACCCCAAAGTGGAGATTGAAGAAATTGTGGGTGCAATGGCTGATCTCGTGAGACAGGGAAAGGTAAAATATATTGGTCTTTCCGAAGCCGACCCTGAAACCATTCGCCGTGCGCATGCGGTTCACCCCATTACCGCGCTCCAGACAGAATATTCTCTGTGGAGTCGTGAGCCGGAGCAGGAACTTTTTGACCTTTGCAAGGAACTCGGAATCACCTTTGTCGCTTACAGCCCGCTGGGACGAGGTTTTCTGACAGGCGCGATTAAAAGCCGCGCTGATTTTGAAGAAGGCGATTTCCGCCTCCGCAACCCCCGTTTTACAGATGAAGCGATCAAACAAAACCTGAAGTTTGTTGAAGTGGTTGACCAGATTGCCCAAAATAAAGGCGCAACCAAAGCGCAGGTTGCCCTGGCATGGATACTGAGTCAGAATGATGAAATCACCACTATCCCTGGTACAAAAAGCATTCATCGTCTGGAAGAAAATTTCGGGGCATTTGATGTAGCGTTAACAGAAAACGACCTCGCTACAATTGAAAAACACCTGCCTTCAGTAACAATTGGTGAAAGGTACTGACGGAAGCATGAAATCAAATTTAGTGGGATGCCAGAAGTTGTAAAATATACGATATGGCAAATAGCACAAACAAAAATCCCTGGTAAAACTTTACCAGGGATTTCATTTGTGGAGCATAGCGGAGTCGAACCGCTGACCTTTTGACTGCCAGTCAAACGCTCTAGCCAACTGAGCTAATGCCCCTTTTGTGGGTACAAATGTAAAAGAATAATTGTTACCGTCCAACAGTTCTAGCTAGTTCTCTCTTTCATTTTTCGCTTTCTCCGCTCGTAGGCGTGTCCCAGTACATTTTTTACTTCCCGTACCATCCGGAGGACTTCATTTTTCTCCAGTTCTGCGCCGGCATAGATTACCTGATCGCCAGCGAGTGCAGTCTGAATCAACACTTTCTGTTGTTCGATCGAAAAACCTGGAATCCGGCTGATGTCTTCTCTAAGCTCTGTAGTTGTTTTTGTCAGAAGGACATAGTCATCCGTGGGGTCGAGGTATTTTTTCCACAAGTGATTGAGTTCATCGAGTACTTTTGACTGATCCTGCATTTGTTCGAGTCTGCGCATTTGTCGTTTGATTCCGCCCCATTCCTGCTGAAGTTTTCGCATGGCAAAATACTGGGCAATGGGCTTTCTCAACAGGATCACAACCAGAGAAAGTGCCAGCAGGACAGTCAGCAATATTCCAAACAGGAAGGCGTAGTTTGGCGGATCCTGAAGTGGGATGATATCTTCACTTTGCTTGTATCTGAGGTCTTCGGTAACTTTTTCTATTCGCTCTGCCAGCAAAACCGAATCGCTGGAAATATATTCCCTTACCGAATCTTTATCCGTAATCCAGATGAGGGGCAGCTCTACGGCCTGCCGCGGGTATAGTTCAAAACTTCTCAGTGTATAATTGACCACGTCCCAGGACGTGCTGTTGACTGTACGGGTAGGTTCTGCATCTATGCTTACCAGTTCAAACGGAGCAAACAACCTGGAATCTCTGGGGAAAACTACCACAGCATTTTCGGGATGTTCGACTGCCATTCGGAGTACGACCGGCCTTCCGATAGCCATGGTGTCCACCGTAAATTCAAGATTTGCTCTGATTACCTGTCCATATAGCGGAACGGAAATCATAAAGAAAAACAGAGCAGGGAGCAGACAGTAAACCGCGGATTTTCTCATGCTTTTTTTCGATTTCGCTGTCTGAAATATTTTTCCAGTACCGGGATATAATCCTCGCGGGTATTGATGGGGATATAGCCGATTTTGTTTCTTTTGCACAGATCGCTGAGTTGAAGATCGATTCGCCCGAAACTTTCATTAAGCTGTTTGCGGTAGCCTACATCCCCTGCATTGAGCCAGCGCTGGCGGTTGGTTTCAATGTCTATTACCGGAATGGTGCCCGTACCGATATGAAATACCTCATTGGGATGGAAAAGGCGGATCAGAATGACCTCATGTTTCTGGCTTACCTGGATGAGCGACTTTTCATAATTTTCGTCGAGGAAGTCTGATATGATAATCAGGATACTGCGCCGGCGAAGGGTGTGTTTGACAAAATCGAGGGCAAAATTGATATCGGTCTGCTCGCTTTTGTTTTGGTGAGTAAGTACCCCCCTTACGATTTTGAGAATGTGTTTTCTCCCTTTATTGGGTTTGTAGTATTTTTCCAGTCTGTCGGAAAAAGTAGCCAGGCCGATTTTGTCGTTGTTTTTTAGTGCGGAGAAGGAGAGGATGGAGGCAATTTCCATTCCGATCAGACGCTTGTTTTCCTCGGCAGGGCCAAAATCGCCCGAGCCGCTGACATCAAAAAGTACAAATAGCGTCTGTTCCCTTTCCTCGCGAAACTGCTTGATATATACCTGCCCGGTTTTGGCCGTAACGTTCCAGTCGATGGTGCGGATATCGTCGCCCAGTTGATAGGGCCGTACCTCATCAAACTCCAGTCCCTGACCCTTAAAAGCCGACTGGTATTCACCCGCGAAGGTGCTGTCCACCATTTTGCGGATTTTGATTTCCAGGCGCCGGACTTTTCTAAGGATTTCTTTCATAAGGATATTGACTGAGTCTTGAAGCTACACCGCAATCGGAGCAGAAATAGACGGGTGCGATATATAATTTTTGAGGGTAAAGTCTTCGAATTTAAAATCAAAAATAGAGGAAACCTCCGGGTTGATTTCCATGACCGGAAGCGGATATGGGGTACGGCTAAGCTGGAGATTTACCTGGTCAAAATGGTTGTGGTAAATATGTACATCACCAAAAGTATGAACAAAATCTCCTGGTTGGAGGCCTGTTACCTGAGCCATCATCATGGTCAGTAGTGCATAGGATGCGATATTAAACGGTACACCGAGGAAAAGATCAGCGCTGCGCTGGTAAAGCTGGCAGGAGAGTTTTCCATTGGCGACGTAAAACTGAAACAGCGTATGGCAGGGCGGCAGCGCCATATTTTCGACATCGGCGGGATTCCATGCACTCACGATCAGGCGGCGGGATTCGGGCTTGTTGCGGATCATATCGGCGACCTGAGCAATCTGGTCGATTTTACTGCCGTCAGGTTTTGGCCATGAACGCCACTGCACGCCGTAAACCGGGCCGAGTTCGCCATTTTCGTCTGCCCATTCATTCCAGATACGAACACCGTTTTCCTGAAGATAACGTATATTACTGTCTCCTTTCAGAAACCAAAGCAATTCATGGATAATAGATTTGAGGTGAACCTTTTTGGTGGTAACCAGTGGAAAGCCCTCGCCAAGATCAAATCGCATCTGATAACCAAATACACTTCTCGTGCCCGTACCGGTACGGTCGCCGCGATCGGTGCCGTTTTCCATTACATGCCGGAGTAAGTTGAGATAAGCTTGCATTCCTGATAGGTTAAGTCTGTTGAAATCCGTTATTTCGTACACCAAAACTAATAAAATATCTGTCCATTTGGTGGAGGATTCACCTGACCGGACAAACAAAGATCATGAAAAGTAAAAAAGTCTCTGATACCTATACGCTGAAAACCGAACTGGTATTACCTAATGATACCAATAATCTCGGGAACCTTATGGGAGGTACCCTGCTTCATTGGATGGATATCATCTCTGCGATTTCTGCTCA
Organism: Bacteroidia bacterium; assembly: GCA_041391725.1. GTDB lineage: Bacteria > Bacteroidota > Bacteroidia > J057 > J057 > JAGQVA01. The sequence goes on along the minus strand of JAWKNL010000003.1, from coordinate 89,969 downwards.
AAGAGCCTCCAACCGCACGGTTGTAACGGTTTCGGTTGACTTTGTGGAATTTAAGGAATCCATTCCGCTGGGGACCATTGTCATCCTCGAAGCAAGGGTAACCCGTACCTTTAATACCTCACTGGAAGTGCGGATCGATGTGAGTTGTGAGAGCTTGCAGACCGGGCAGCGTATAGTAAGCAATACAGCGTATTATACATTTGTGGCGGTTGACCAGTCAGGCAGCCCGATACCTGTAAGGCCGGTCGTCCCGGAGACAGAAGAAGAAAAAAAATGGTATGCAGAGGCGCAGGAGCGCAGAGAATTGAGACTTTTGCTTGCAGGAAGGATCAAACCACAGGAAGCAGTGTATCTTTCAAAACTTTTGGCACAGAAGTAGAAAGAAATTGTAAATTCACCGGGAAATTTGTAATTTTTTTCCCGTTTTCCCTGACAGAATTTAACTTCCATCCAGGCTGTTGGTTCCGGGGAAAAAGTGAATGAAGACGGGCCAGATACAGATTCACCTACAAAAAACTGATTTGCAAATCAAAGTCAGATGCCCCGGCATCCGATAAAACGCGAAAATTTGCCGATCAGGGAGATTGATTTGATTAATTGTAAATGGAATATGTATCTCGCATGTCGTGAGATCATGGTACTCACTGGTAAAGACGTTTTTGTATGCTTAAGCAGAACCAGCAGCTAAAACTGCTTCAGAAAATATCTCCACAGCAGATTCAGTTTATCAAACTGCTTCAGGTTCCTACTGCCTCGCTTGAGCAAAGGATCAAGGAAGAAATTGAAAAAAATCCGGCGCTGGAAGATGGGCAGATGGGGTTTGGTGATGAACCTCACAACGAATATGAGGATCTGGACAGAAAAGGTGATGAAGAAATCAAATCCGATGATAAAGATGATGCATTCAACAATGAAGTAAGTCTGGACGATTACCTTGCCAGCGACGGATATGATTATAAAACCCGCCTCCCTTCCGGTGGCGATGATGACGAAGACGAATACGAAGCGCCAATCGTTCAGATGAATTCACTCTATGATACTCTCATGGAGCAGTTCTCTCTTCTCCCGCTTACCGAGCAGGAGCGAATGATTGGTGAACATATTATCGGTAATATTGACGAAGACGGCTATCTCCGGGGCAGAGGGAATGTCGATCCGATCAAAGCCATCGTCAATTACATGGCTTTCCGCCAGAATCTCTCCACCAATGTAGAAGAAGTCTCCGCCGTTCTGACCAAAATTCAGGACCTGGACCCTCCCGGCGTCGGCGCACGCGACCTAAAAGAATGTCTCCTGCTTCAACTCAGAAAAAAACCGCATTCAGAAGAAGCTGACTTTGCAATTATCATTATTGAAAAATACTTTGAAGAGTTTAGCAAAAAACACTTCAACAAACTCAAATCCCGCCTGGGCATCGATGAGGATATGCTCAAGGATGTGTATTCGCTGATTATTAAACTAAACCCCAAACCAGGTGAGTCTCAGACTGTCATCAAACACGAATACATTATCCCCGACTTTATTCTCACCACCGAAAACAACAAAATCAATATTCGCCTCAATAGCCGTAATGCGCCCGACCTGAAAGTCAGCCGCAACTACGTAAATATGTACCGCGAGTATAAAGCCATGGAAAAGGCGAGAAAAAGTACTTCTGTCAAAGAAACCCTCGACTTCGTCAAGGCACGCATCGAAGCTGCTCAGTGGTTTATCGACGCGATCCGTCAGCGGCAGTTTACCCTCCTCAATACCATGGAAACCATTGCTGAAAAGCAAAAAGAATTTTTCCTCTCCGGTGGCGAAGAGAAAAAACTCAAACCCATGATCCTCAAAGATATCGCCGAGGAAATCCAGATGGACATTTCTACTGTCAGCCGGGTTGCCAACAGCAAATATGTACAAACTGAGTTTGGTATATACCCGCTGAAGTTCTTCTTTACCGAAGGCATTGAAACCGAAGACGGGATTGTGTCCAACCGCGAAGTCAAGAAGGCGCTGGAAGATATTATTTCTGCTGAAAGCAAACGCAAGCCGCTTTCAGATGATAAAATAGCCGTTTTTCTCAAGAAAAAAGGCTACAATATTGCCCGTCGCACCGTCGCCAAATACCGTGAGCAACTGGGCGTTCCAGTCGCCCGCCTCCGCAAAGAAGTCTGATCCCTTCAGGGAAAATTTTGCCGGAGGCGCAGGCCCTGTCACCCTGCCTCCGGCTCTTACGATTACCGGATTACGGTAATCGTGCGGCTCTCCTCTATTTCCTGCCCATCAAAATCACGGGCTTTGATTTCATATACATATACTCCTTCTGTCACCGGCGCTCCGCTGAGATTCCTGCCGTCCCACTCAAAATCCGGATTGTCTGAAGCAAAGACCAGTTGCCCCCAACGGTTGAATATGCGTATGTTGAACATTGCCAGGTTGTAATGCCCCGCCCGGTACGTATCGTTGATTCCGTCGTGATTGGGTGTAAAAGCGTCGGGCATATAAACGCCCACCAGCTTCAGTACTTCCACAACCATGCTTTCGATCCGTATGCAACCATTGATATCTTCTGTAGTGACCCTGACTTCGTATTTGCCCGGATACTGGTAGGTATGCGAAGGTTCCGGCTGATCAGATGTTGTACCATCTCCAAAATCCCAGTTCCAGCTTACGATTCCGATGCTGGAAGCCGTGGAAAAATCGGTAATGGCCAGCGGCAGATGTACTTTCTCCTCAGACGCAAGCACAGCCAGTTCCTGCTCCGGATATACAGCCGCAGTGATGGGTATGCGTTCATTGATACAGCCATAAGATGAACGGGCCTGTATGTAATAGGTATTTTCATAGGGCAGGGGAGGGGTGGTAAAACTATTTCCGGTATGAAATGGCTGTAAATCATGGATGTTATTGAACCATTCGATTTCTGTGCCCGGTGTGGAAACGATCCGCAGGGTTGCCCGGTCGCTGAAACACGCCGTGTCTGCTTCGATGCGCTCAAATTCCGGCAACGGGTAAACGATTACTTCGCGGATTCTCTGTGCCGTACACCCGGAGTCAGAAACAGCAGAAAGTGTAACGGTATAATTTCCCGGAAGGGTAAATCTTGGGGGGGGTTGGGGGTGGCAAGAATTTCTTCCATCGCCAAAGTCAAAATTATAGGTAGTTACCGCGCCGCTGGCAAGCGTTGTCTGGTTGGTAAAATGTGTGGTATCATTCAGGCATTCCCGTGTTGCATCAAAATCAACAAAGGGAACAGGGTTGATAATGATATTTTTAACTACTGTATCCACGCAGTTCTCAGCAGTTCTGATGGCCAGCATAACAGGGTATGTCCCGGGGCCGGGAGTCGTAAAATTGAACTGCGGAAACCGCCCTTCGGATGTCCATCCATAGCCCATGTCCCAGTGCCATTCGACGACCGGTGTGGCGGGATCCGTCAGGGAAATATCGGTAAATCTGGTATTCTGGTTGGCACAGTTGTCTTCATACCTGAAATCGGCAACAGGCTCAGCGTATATCGTTACCTCTCTTACAATCTGATCTGTACAGCCTTTTCCAGTAGTGACAGATAAGGAAATCGTATAATTTCCCGAAGTCTGATACACATGCCACGGTGATGACCAGTCCGACTGATTGTTATTTCCACTGGAAGGGTCGCCAAAGGACCACTGAAAAGTCTGGATATAATCCAGCGACCCGGCAACGACGGAGGAGTTGGATGCAAATACCACGCTGTCCTGGCAGGCGCTTTCTACACGAAAATCAGCTATGGGATTGGGATTGACAAAAACGGTTTGAGTGAAATCAGACGAACATCCGTCTCCCGAAACAGCAGTAAGGGTTACGGGATAATAGCCATATTGCGGGAAGGTATGGGACGGCGCAGAGCCCTGAACTTCCGGCGACCCGTCGCCAAAATTCCAGTTAAGTGCCGCAATCGAACCGCCACTGCCAATGGAAACAGAAGCTGTGAAATTGTTGGGTAATCCCTCACATACGCTCGTAAAACCAAAGTCTGTCTGCGGTACAGGCAGTACAGTAATATTCTGGGAAACAGAATCTTTACACCCAAAACCGGAAGAAACCACAAGTTTTACAGGATAAGTTCCCGCAGCAGAATAGGAATGGAGCGGATTGGATTGAGAGCTGGTTGTGCCGTCGCCAAACTGCCACGACCATCCTGCAATGCTTCCCCCGGCTATCTGCGATACATCTGTAAAATGGGTTTCTTCTCCGGTACAAACCTGCCCGGCAGTAAAATCAGGCATTGGTTTGGGATAAACACTGATAGTTGCAGAAGCAGGGTTTCCGGGGCAGCCCTGATTATCGAAGGCAACGACGGTGAGGGTCGAATCAGCAACAATATTGGGGAGGGATATGGAAGGATTTGCCCATCCGCCTGCCGACCATAAATAGGATGTACCGCCGAAAGCGGTAAGCGTGGTTGCTTCTCCCGGACATACAAAAAGATCACCGGTGATTTGTGCCTGCGGCCCGTGCTGAACCTGTACGGTTACAAACTGCTGGTCGCTGGCGCAGCCGTTGTGAAATGCTACCACAGAATAGGTGGTGGTCACCGAAGGCGAAACACTGATGGTGGCAGTAGTTTCACCCGTACTCCAGAGGTAAGAGGTACCCGCGCCTGTATTGGTGATGGTTTGCAGGGATACACTTTGCCCAACACAGATGACCGGTGCAGCAGGTAAAACATTTGCCTGAAGAGAGGGTGTTACGGTTACATCCACATAATCGAAGGTCGTGCATATTCCATCTGTAACCGTAAGTGTGTAAGAAGTTGTGCTGGGGGACGAGGTGCCGTTGGGCAGGCTGAAAACAGGTTGGGCAGCTGTGCTGCTGCTGAGATTGGTAGCCGGAGTCCACAGGTAGCTCAGACCCGGAAGCGCCGGCGTACCCAGGTTGAAGCTGTAATTGGAGCAAATGGTCACGTCCGGACCTGCATTGGCAACTACCCCTGTGGAGAGATTCGCTATTCCTCCGACTGTCACCTTACACCCAAATGTATCCTGAATGGTGAGGTTGTAAAAATAGTTTCCGGGTGATGGGTAGAGGTGGACGAATGAAGAATCACTGCCGTTGGGGTTTACATTGAGATTTCCATTTCCGCTCCACTGGTAGTTGGTAAAAATATGAGCATACGGGCTGGGTATAGTTGTGGAGGGAAGAGCCGAAAGAGCGATTTCATTACAATCCACCGGTACTGCCGATGCACTGGAAGCCTCCAGCACATCTTCAACATATACGACGATGGTAAATTGATTGAATCCCGGAATCGGGCAGGCGTCATCTCTGACAGATACCACAAAGAAAAAGGCCCCGTCTGTACCCACAGGCGGAGTCCAGCAGAATCTCGCTACCGGAGTTGCACCTGTGATCGTATCGAGGACAGCCGGATTGGATGCATCAGAGAAAGTTGCCCCGGGGATGCCCTGGTTCCAGTAAATCTGGTAATCAAGTCCGGGATCCTGGGAGATCACAGGTATATCAAAACAAGTTTCTATACCTGCACATGTCCTTACTTCACTATAAGAAAGCGCATTAGCCGGAACCTGATCCACTCCGAGCGCAACATTCTGCACGCCACTGGTCAGCGGATTGGAAGAATTGCAGCCGGGTATAACCGTAATCTGCATATCGCGGGTTACCTGCCCGATCTGGACACCATTTCTCCATTCTTTTACTACAATACACATTACCCCTATCACCTGATTACCGGCTGTATTGGGAGTCATCGTAATATCACCGGTAAACGCATTAATGGAAACGGCCCAGGAAGGACCAATGGGCTGTGCCGGGCTATACCCGATGTTGTAAGTAACCGGAACGCCTGCTGTGTTCATGCAGTCGCCCAGGTGATAAGACAGCGAATCACCGTCCGGATCATAAGCACCCTGGTTAAAGGTAAATGGCTCACCGGCACATACGTAAGGTACGGGTTTGTTTAGAAACTGAGGCGAACTGTTGCACGGACTGAGGGTGGGTTTGATCACGGTTGATCCCGAGTAAATTCCCTCATCGGCAGCGCCAGAGTTGATCACTGAGTTGCGGCAGCAGGAGCCCCATTGTATGAGAAATGAATCACATGCAGCCGGAAGGTTGCAGAAGTTATAATCGCGGAAGTAGATTAGTTCTGCCACGCCGTTGATCGTTGCCGTGGGGTTTGTGGGGTCGCAATGTGTAGGGTGAGGGGTGCCCGGAGGTGGGTTTAATGCATCGGGGCAGAGTGGGGTAACCTCACTGTACCCCCCCATGACCCAGCCGCTTACCGGAGCCGGTGGCACACAACCGGCAGGGCTTACAATATTAAATGCACCGGTAAGATTCGCCCATGCAGCAGTGGGTGCGTTGGCATTGACCGGAGGCAGAAGCGTGGCCATTGCCGCACCTGCACAATCATAGTAGGATTTGTGGTAAATACGATAGGTGCAGGGGCCTATACATTGATAAGAAATATCAACTCCCATCTGGTGGGTAGCAAGGGCCGGGAAAAATATCATCAGGAGAAAACAAAAGAGTAAAATCTGTTTCATAACAATGGGGTGTTGTTTGTGGGGAATACAAATTCTGCTGTGTATGTAATAGATACACGGGCCACTCGTGAGAGTCGCGGAATGAGTATTCGGATTTTGTAAACTTAGCAAAAAAATAATGCCGTGCGAATATTTTTTTGCGTATCATGTTGTTAATCAGGTTTTTATAAAAAAATTTTATTGAAATTTTCTCTATTTTCCAGAAGTTTAAATGTAAGATTACAGATCGTGCGCAAGGGGCAGCCACGACATGGTTGAATGTGATAATTTACAGGGCAGATGAGCCGTTACCAGAATATTTTGGCGGAAGAAAACGAGGTTACGGGGGATGGATGAAGTATCGGATAGATGTTTAGGCGTATTGTGGCGGAGGGAAATCAGAAAATTCCGGTGATTTATATATGTAATTTCGACGATTCCGGGCCGGGGAAATAAAGACGCAAAAATTCTTTTCACATATTCGAAGATTTTTATTCATAATTAAAATCCCTACTTTTGTTAAGTTGGATGTATTAATTCATTGTGTGAATGATTTAAATTCTACCAAAAGTCGCATGAAACCCGCAGTCTTCTTCTCCAAGATCATCATCTTTACTGGTCTTATTCTGAGTGCGTTTACTGCCTCAGCAACGCACTTTATGGGCGTGGATATTACGTATGAGTGCCTGGGAACCTGTATTTACAGGGTCTATCACAGTACTTATTATGATTGTTCCGCCCCCCTGACGCCTACTCCTGTCGGATCTCCGGGTACTACCCCTCCGGGTGCACCCGCCATAGGTACAGTTGGTGTACCAAACTTCCCCGGGCAGTTGTGTAATCAGCCGACTCCTGTCGGAAACTGGGTATTTGTATCCTATACGGAGGTTACGCCGATTTGTCCGACGACAGCTACTGAGTGTACCGTAAACAACTCTCCCATACGAGGGGTTGCGGAAGTGAAATATTACAGAGATTATGATTTCTGCAACACCAACTGTGACACTTATACCCTTACCTGGTCCAGTTGCTGCCGCAATGGTGCGATCAACTCGTTGATCAATCCGCTGGCAATGGGTATATATTCTGGTTCTACTCAGATCAATACAGCAATTACTCCCTGTAACAGCTCTCCCCAATTTGCCAACCCGCCGGTTCCTTATCTTTGCCAGGGGCAGACCTATACCTTTAACCAGGGGGCATTTGACCCGGATGGAGACTCGCTGGTATATTCTCTCGGACCTTGTTTTGATGTTGCCGGAGTTCAGGTTGCTTATGCTCCTGGTTTTACCCCCACCCAACCGCTGGGTGCGCAGTGGAACGTCTCAATCAACTCACTCACAGGTGATATAACAGTTACTCCCAACCCCACAGGACCTGCGCTGGTAGCTGTGATGTGTGTGTATGTCGAAGAATGGCGTAACGGTGTGAAGATCGGGCAGGTGTTCCGTGATATTCAGATGACAATTATCGACTGTAGTTTGTTTGGTCAGGTAAATAACCCTCCGGTCATAGATACGCTCATCAATCTTTCTCCGGGAGCTACTGCCAACGGACTTACCGTTACAACCTGTGCCTGCGACGAAGTATGCTTTGATATTCCCAGTTCGGATTTGGATCCCAACCAGAACTACCTCATGTTCTGGAATGCCAACCTTCCCGGTACTTTTGTTGATGCAGCCAATCCTACAGTGCCTGTGGATACTGTATTTGGTGCTGGCCCCGGACTATTTCCTACCGGGCAGTTTTGCTGGGTTCCGACCAAAACGGGCGTTTATACATTTCTGGTTACAGTTCAGGATGACGGGTGTCCGCTCCTCGGGCAAAACCAGTTTTCGATTGTAATTATTGTGAATAGTTGCTCTCTGGATCCCTTTGCTTCTACCACAGTAGTCGGCTGCTTTGATGTACAGTTTGATGGTATCCCTTGTGGAGGCGCTCCTCCGTTTACTTATCTCTGGACTGGAAACGGCGGCCTTTTTGGTACTGGTCCCAACATTACCCATAATTATAGTGGCCCCGGTAATTATAACTACACGCTCACAATTACTGACTCTACGGGTACAAGCTCCTCTACCACAGGAAATATCGTACTTACCAATACCGCTTTAGCTGATGCCGGCCCTGATATTACGCTGTGTCCCAATCAGGTAGGCAGCATTGGTACTCCCGCACTTCCGGGTTATACCTATCAATGGTCTTCGCCCACTGGGCTGGGATGGTCTGGTACCCCCAACCCGGCAACTGCGCTGGCAAACGTTGCTTTTAACAATAATACCAATAATCCGATTGTTCTTCCTTTTGTCCTGACCGCTACTGATGCCAATGGGTGTGTGGATGTTGACTCCGTGCTGGTAACCTTTCAGGGCAAACCTGTCTCTGCATTCAGTGCTACCAGTCAGGTGTGTGCCGGCGACATCGCTACAGTAATTTACAACGCGCCTTCCACCCCCGGTTCCATTTATCACTGGAACTATGACGGCGGAAATGGTACCAGTATTGGCCCCGGCCCACATCAGGTTTCCTGGACTACGCCCGGTACCAAAAATCTCAGCCTTTGGGTAGAGATAAATGGCTGTAAGTCTGATACAACTTTTAAGACAGTTGTCGTAAATCCTATTCCTACGGCAACCTTTACTGCAACCAGCCCGGTATGTGCCGGACAGCCCTCTCTGCTCACTTACACTGGTTCTGCAAGCACGGTAGGCTCCAGCTTTATCTGGGATCTCGATGGCGGTGCTGGTGCCGGAGGGGGAACGCCTTTTGGTGCAAGCTGGACGACTCCGGGAACAAAAACTGTTACACTTCAGGTTAGTGCCAAAGGCTGTCTTAGCCCGCAGTTTTCTCAGACGGTAGATGTATTCCCCGTTCCGTCTTCTACTTTCAATCTCCAGGCTACTGCATGTGAAGGTGAGGTAACTCAAATTGTATATACCGGATCCGGATCATCTTTGGGATCATACGCATGGAATTTTGACGGCGGACAGATTGTAAGTGGTTCTGGTATTGGCCCTTATACTGTGTACTGGCCAACATCTGGCTCCAAACAGGTTTGCCTTCAGGTGGAGGAAAACGGTTGTATCTCCAACCTTACCTGCCACAATATTACGATCAATACACAACCCCAGGCGTCGATCGCGCCGGTGTCCAACAAATGTCTGAGCGGCAACAGCTTCAACTTTGTGTATAACGGGGATGTGGCCGATAGTTATTCGTGGATATTCGGTGCGGATGCGACCCCAGCGGTAGGCAGCGGCGCCAACCCGGGCACGGTGAGCTACCTGAATCCCGGTGTGAAGACGGTGTCGGTGGTGGTTACGCGCAACGGGTGTGTGTCGGACACGGCGAAGGTTACCTTCGAAGTGATTCCGGAGCCGTCTGCGAATTTTTCGACCTCTACAACGGAGATATGTGCATCGGAGTGTATCACTTTTGCCTATACGGGTGTTCCTGTGGGGCCGAATCAGTCGTATGTGTGGAACTTTGGTTCGGGAGCAATTCCTCCGGGCACGAGTCTTCAGAATCCGCCATGTGTGGATTTTGTAACGCCGGGCGTACGCACGGTGAGCCTGGCGGTAACCTACCGGGGTTGTACGACGACGAGCAGCACGCAGATCACGGTGAAGGGCAGCCCGCAGGTGAGCGCAGGTTCGGACCTTGCGTTTTGTGAAGGCGATGGGGGCGCGCAGATCCAGGCGAGTGTAACAGGGGGCACGGCGCCGTACTTCTATTCCTGGACGTGCAGCGATCCGCCCAACTGCGGTTTGAGCAGCAATGCGGTGGAAGACCCTTTTGCGAACCCACATGTGGCGCAGGCGACCGATACGGTGGTGTACTACCTGATTGTCAACGATGTGAACGGCTGCGAGAGCAATGTGGACTCGGTGCAGGTAACGGTGAAAGCGAAACCGCGGATGCATGCGGGCCCGGATATATTTTTGTGTGAGGAAGGGCTGGGGGATTTCCTTCAGGGGAGCGTGGCCTCGACCAACCATGCGCCGCAGCCGATCAGCTACCACTGGCAGCCTTCGCTGGGTCTGAGCGATCCGAATGTGCCCAATCCGTATGCGCGCCCGGCGGTAACGACGATTTACACGCTGGTGGGCACCTCGGTGAATGGATGTAGTTCGGATGTCACGACCCTCGATACGCTCAGTACGGTAACGGTGCATGTGAACCCGCTGCCGGTAGCCAATGCCGGCGCAGACACGGCGCTGTGTGTGGGCGACCAGATTCAGTTGCAGGGTTTTGCCTCGGGTGCAGGGCCGAGCTACCAGTACTTCTGGACACCGGCGACGCCGGGTACGATCTCGAACCCCAATTCGCCGACTCCGACGATCCAGCCGCTGCAGACCACGACCTACACCCTGGTGGTGGTGTCCAACGGCTGTGCGAGTGTGGGGGATCAGGTGGAAGTGATTGTGGATACCAAACCGACGGTGGATGCGGGGGCGAATGAGTCAATCTGTCTGGGCGACAGCGTGGTGCTGCCGGGCAGAGCCGATGGCGACCCCGATGCGACGTTTTATACCTATCAGTGGAGCCCGGCGACGGGGCTGAGTGATCCGAATATCGCCCAGCCGCTGGCCAGTCCGGCGACCACGACGACTTATACCCTGAGTGCGAGTTCGAACTTCGGTTGCGGCTCGGATCAGGATGTGATTGTGATTACGGTCAAACCGACTCCGGAGGTCCAAGCCCTCAGTGCCGATACGGTGATCTGCGAAGGATGAAATCATCCTTTCTGCGACCCATAGCTGGACGACGCCGCAGGGCAGTCCGGTGGTTTATACCTGGACACCGTCGGATCAGATCAGCGGTTCGCCCTTCCTGCCGGTGGTAAGGGCTACGCCGACGCGCACGACCTCTACACGGTGCAGGCCTCGGTGGCCTCGGCGGATTGTCCGACCTTCGATCAGGTGCTCGTAACGGTCAGTCCGAAGGTGATTGCCGGAGTGAGTGCCGATACCACCCGGATTTGTAGTGATGAGGAACCCAACTGACGGCCACCGGGGCTGGGCAATGCGACCTACACCTGGACTCCGGCGACGGGCCTGAGTGATGCGGGTATCGCCACGCCGCTGGCCGGGCCCGATACGACGACGACCTACACGGTGATTGTCAGTGAGGGGGCCTGTGCCGACACCGCCGATATTACCATTGATGTCAATCCGACGCCCAAAGCCGGGTATTTCACCTCGGTGCCGGGCGGCTGTGCGCCGCTGAGTGTGTCCTTCCTCGAAAACGCCGAAGGCGCCATCAGCTTTGAGTGGGACTTTGGCGATGGCAGCGGGGTGGTCAATGGGCCCAACCCGACCCATGTCTTTGAACTGCCGGGCAGTTATACCGTAACGCTCAAGGCCATTGGTGTGGGTGGCTGCGGCGATGAGATCACCATGACCACCATCGAAGTATCCGAAGATATGCTGGCCGATTTCAGTTCCGAGCCCCCGGCCAATGCCGCTACCCCGCTGGCCCTGCCCGGGGCGACGGTCGCCTTCCGCGACTTGTCCCAAAACGCGGTCTCCTGGTTCTGGGACTTTGGCGACGGCAGTGTATCGAAAAATGCCAACCCGACCCATACCTATGCCCAGCCCGGGGAATATACCGTAACCCTGACCGTCACCGATGAAAACGGCTGTGTCGAAACGGTGGCCTACAGCACCTATGCGGTCGTCATTCCTGAGGTGATGATCCCCAACGTATTCAGCCCCAACAGCGATGGGATCAACGACGTCTTCCGCGTCCGGTACAACGGCAATGAAACCTTTGCCATCAAAGTTTTTGACCGCTGGGGAAGAGGCTTCTTCACTGCCGACGCCCCCGACAAAGACTGGGAGGGTACCGACGAAAACGGCAACCAGGCCCCGGAGGGTGTCTATTTCTACGCCATCTCCATCGGCGACAAAAACTATACAGGCAATATTACCCTCGTCAGATAGGAAGCTTTGCCAAAAGATAAATCCCCCTTTTCCCGGTCAAAAAGGAAAAGGGGGATTTTTTTGTGACAAAAAAAAAGCCCCATAAAGGGGCTTATTAAGAACCACACAAATCGTCCCCTCATTCCGATTACGCAGCCACATGTTCTAAACGTTCGAATTCCATTATATCTATCAGTTCCTGAACTTTTCTTACACAGAGTTGAATCTCAGGCTGCAGGTGAAGAATCCGGGAAATGGTAGCTGTAGAAGTTTCGGGGTCGAGCCAGATACTTTCAAGGTTGCGGGGCATAATCATCGGCATTTGAAGGCCGAAACTTTTATTCTGCCCGGAGGATTTTGTAGTGATGATGGTAAAAGTATTGATAAAACTTCCGTCTTTGTTTTGCCAGGTATCGTAGATTCCGGCGAAGCAGAAGGTTTGATTGTTAGGGAGAGAAAGCTTAAACGTTTGATTACCAATATTTTTATCAGTTTCGACATAGTAGCCATCTGCCGGGATGAGGCAGCGGGTAGATCTAACGGGAGCTTGGTAGGCGGGATTGCTAAAAATGTTTTCAGCCGGAGCGAAAATCCGGTTTTTACCTTCAGACTGGTTCTCTGCCCACTGAGGGATAAATCCCCAACGGAAGAACCGCAACCTGACCTGTTCATATTCATTTACAAGGACAGGTGCAAATTGCTGAGGATAAAATCTTCCACCTTCCAGAAGCTGGAGGCTGGGTCTGTCTCCCTGAGATTGATTGACCGGGCTGTAGTGGGAATTGAAGGTATAATTCGCTAACATGATTAGTATCCTGTTTAATTGTCTGTTACAAATATACTAATAAAAATAGCAAATCCAAAAATAAAATCACTTTCCTAAAAAAATTAGTTTGTGGAAAATTATGACAGATTTTAAAATACCTTAACATTACACTACTTACCTTTGCGGCGAAGTTGAATTTGTCAAACCAAACTATCCATTCATGACACAAAAACTTTTACAAATCATTATGGGGCTGGTTGCATTTTTTGTGATCGGTTCTGGTGTTTATGGGCAGGGGGTAACCACTGCTGCAATGAACGGCCGCGTAACTGATACAGAAGGAAAAGGTCTGGAAGGAGCAACCATTGTTGCTACCCATGGCCCCTCCGGATCAGTATATGGCGCAGTAGCCCGTGAAGATGGTTATTTCAACCTTCCCGGGCTTCGCGTAGGTGGTCCTTACAAGGTGCGTATTTCTTTCCTTGGATATGGAACACAGGAGCAAAATGAAATTTATCTCGGCCTGGGTCAGAGCTTTCAACTGACTTTCAAACTTCAGGAACAGTCTGTTTCTACTGAAGAAGTTGAAATCACTGCCAGCCGTGCCGAAGTAAAAAATGGCGCTGCAACCAACATCGGCAGCCAGGCAATCGGAACGCTGCCCACACTCAGCCGCCGTATCAACGACTTTACCCGTCTGACCCCTCAGGCCAACGGATCTTCTTTCGGTGGTCAGGACAACCGTTTCAACAACATCACCCTTGACGGATCGGTATTCAACAACAGCTTCGGTCTGGGTTCTCAGCCTGGGGATCGTACCGGTGTGTCTCCGATTTCTCTTGATGCAATTGATCAGGTACAGGTTAGCCTTGCTCCCTATGATGTACGTCAGGCTGGTTTCGTCGGTGCAGGTATCAACGCTGTTACCCGCTCAGGTACCAATGAAGTTTCTGCCTCTGTATATCATATGCTGCGCAACCAGAATTTTCTGGGTGATTCTGCTCAGGGCCAGTATGTGCCCCGTGGGGACTTCAACTACTTCCAGAGCGGTCTTCGTGTAGGTGGTCCTATCATCAAGGACAAATTGTTTTTCTTTGTAAGTGGTGAGATTGAAAGAAACGCTGCGCCTGCAACTACCTTTACCCCTAATGATGGCACTCAGCAGGTAGGTGGCTCTGTTTCCCGAGTGCTGAAGTCTGACCTGGATGAGCTTTCCAGCTTCCTCCTCAGCCGTTTCAACTACGAAACCGGCGCTTACGAAGGATACAACCTGGAGACCCGTGCAGACAAATTTCTCGCGAAATTTGACCTGAACATCAACGATAAAAACAAAATGAGCGTTCGCTACAACTACCTCAAATCCAGCCAGGATGTCCTGCTTTCCAACAGTTCTTCCCTGGGTCTTGGTAACCGTCAGCCTAACCTCGATCGTTTCAGCTACAGAAACTCCAACTACAGCATCAACGAAAATATCCAGTCTGTTGTAGCCGAACTTAACTCCAGCATTGGCGACCGTATGTCCAACAATTTCATCGTGGGTTATACTTTCCAGGATGAAGACCGTGGCGACTTCGATGGTGATCCGACAGATACCCGGCCTTCTTTCCCGCTGGTAGAAATCCAGGACAATGGTTCAACCTATATCTCTTTTGGAAACGAGCCATTTACTCCCCTCAACCAGTTGAGCTATAGTACTTTCCAGATTTCTGATAACCTGACCTACTATGCAGATGCACATAAATTCACTGCCGGATTTAACGTAGAGCGTTTCTCCTTCAAAAACGTATTCTTCCCCGGTTCACAGAGTGTTTATGTATATCAGTCTCTGGATGATTTCTATGCTGATGCCGATGGCGATGCCAACACAGTAATGGACACCACCCTTCGTCGTTTCCAGCTTCGTTATTCCGCACTCGATGGCGGTGCTGAACCTGTTCAGCCTTCCAAAGTTACCTATACAGGTCTGTATGTTCAGGATGAGTGGCAGGTAAGCAATCAGTTTAACCTGACCTATGGTATCAGGATAGACATTCCTTTCTTCCAGAACACCGGGTATGAAAACCAGGAAGTAAATTCACTGAGTTTTGTAGATGCCGATGGTGGAACTGCAAAATTCTCAACCTCCAAACTTCCTGACGCCAACCCGCTGATCTCTCCCCGTGTAGGTTTCAGCTACAACGTAAAAGAAGACGGAAGCACCCGGGTACGTGGTGGAACCGGTATCTTCACCGGCCGTCCGGCATTCGTATGGATTTCAAACCAGATTGGTAACAATGGTGTATTGACCGGATTTATCCAGGCAGACAACACCAGCTCCTATCCTTTCAGTGCAAATCCTGCTACTTACATCCCTGCGAATCCTACACTGCCTTCGACATACGAACTGGCACTTACAGATCCCAAATTCCGCTTCCCACAGGTATGGCGTTCAAATATCGCTGTTGAACAGAAACTTCCTCTTGGTCTCGTCGGTACTGTTGAAGTGCTGATAAACCGCGATGTAAACGCTATCAACTACTACAACGCCAACCTGCCTGCTTCTACCAGCAATTTTGCCGGTCCCGATACCCGTGCCCGTTATACTGACAATCGCCTCAATGACCAGATCACCAGTGCGATTGTGCTGAGCAACACCAACCGGGGTTCTGCTTACTCCCTGACCTTCCAGCTTGAACGCCCCTTCAACAATGGTTTCTATGGAAAACTGGCTTACAACTACGGTCAGGCCAAAAATGTAATCAATGCTGGTTCTATTGCTGCCGGTACCTGGTTCAACAATCCGATCAGCGGAGATCCCAACAACCCTGCACTCGCTTTTGCCAATGATGACCAGCGTCATCGTGTAATTGGTGCGCTTTCATACCGCATCGAATATGGCGACCACGGCGCAACGCAGTTTGGCCTGGTTTACGAAGGCCGTACTCAGGGTCGTGCAAGCCTTGTTAACAGTGGAGATATGAACGGCGATGGCGGTACTGCTAATGACCTGATCTACATCCCCGCCAGCGGTTCTGAACTCAACTGGCAGGAATATACTGCAAGTGGTACTACTTTCACCACAGCCATGCAGGCGGCTGCTTACGATGCTTTCATCGAGCAGGATCCTTACCTGAGCGAGCACAGAGGTCAGATCATGGAGCGCAACGGTCTTCTTTTGCCCTGGCTCAACAGAATGGACCTGAGCTTTGTTCAGGAAGTATTCCTCAATGTGGGTGGCAAACGCAATACCCTGCAGTTCCGTGCAGACGTGATCAACTTCACCAACCTGCTCAACAGCGACTGGGGTGTAAGTCAGTCCGTGATCAACACCCGTCCGGTGATTCCACGTGGTGTAAACGCTGAAAACCAGCCGATCTACCGTTTTGCTAACCTCGGCTCCAATCTGCTGAGCTCTACCTACCGCTACAACAACAGCCTGAACGATGTATGGCAGTTGCAAATCGGTATAAGGTATATCTTCAACTAATTGAATACCTTTCTGTATAAAAAAGAGGCTGATCTTTGCGGATCAGCCTCTTTTTGTTTTATTAACTTTTGGTTCAGGCAGGAACCTTCCCGTTGATCCGCCCTGAGATTTCTTCCATAACCACAGCAGCGTGTTCGATGGAATTTTCAATAAACCATTTGTTAGTATTCATCCCCCCACACACAGTACCGGCGAGATAAATATTGGGTAGGTTACTTTCAAATGTATTTTCGTTTCGCTCAGGCTGTTTTACAGCATCGTCTGATACGCAGACACCGATCTCGTTGAGCCAGGAATAGTCGGGTTTATAGCCCGTCATAGCCAGTACGAAGTCGTTGGGTAATGTGATGATTCCTTCAGGGGTGGCAATATCTGCTTCCGTTTCCCTGACTTCAGATAGTGTGCTATTGAAAAATGCGCGGATGGAACCTTCCTTTATACGGTTTTCGATATCGGGTTTGACCCAGTATTTTACTCTGTGGCTTATTTCGGGGCCTCTGACAACGAGAGTAACTTCTGCGCCTTTCCTCCAGGTTTCGAGGGCGACATCTATGGCAGAATTGGCAGCTCCCACGACGATTACTTTATGACCGATATAGGGGTGAGGGTCGTCGAAATAATGTTTCACCTTGGGCAGGCCTTCTCCCGGAATATCCATCAGGCTGGGGTGATCATAAAACCCGGTGGCAATAACAACAGCCTTTGCCAGGTAAGTGTTTTTCGTACTTTCTATCTGATATATTCCTTCGAAAGGGGTGATCCGGGTAGCCTTTTCATAAGTATGAATATTCAGGCTCCAGTGAAGCATAACCCTCCGGTAATACTCCAGCGCTTCCTTTCGCGTGGGTTTGTCGCGGTGCGATACAAACGGTACACCGCCGATTTCGATTTTTTCGGAGGTGGAAAAAAAAGTCATATTTACCGGGTAGTTGTAAATAGAATTTACCAGGCAACCTTTTTCCAGTATGAGATAGCTAAGCCCCCTTCGTGAAGCCTCAATTCCACATGCCATTCCGATAGGCCCTCCGCCGACAATGAGAACGTCAAAAGTGGTGTCCGTCATAATTGAAATAACTTTGTCCAAATTTCGCTATTTTTCTTTGGGAGGGAAAACTTTCATTTTTTTTTGAAAGATTATTCATTCGACACCCAACATTGTATCTGATAAAAAAGTTTAGAGGAAAAAACGGTTAAAACGCGAAAAAAAAATGAGAAGATCAATGGATAAATACAGGAAAATGCTTAAATCGGGCGGAATACGTAACCAGAAAAGTGCGCCCGGCCCGAATCTTTGTATCGGGTGAAAAAATAATTGTTTAGAATCATTCTAAATGTAAGAACAAGATGAGAATCTTTGATCCAAGTATTTTGAACAAAATCAGGACTATATTAACTTGCCGCCCGAAAATTGTAATGTCCGCTTTAAACGGAAACCTTTTGAAAAAGTTGGGCGACATGGAAATTACCTCTTATCATATGGCACGATCCTATACCCGCTATATTTTATTTTCCTCTGTTCTGCTTGCCTTCCTCCTGTTGGGAGCGAACCGGCTGTTTGCAGACGTGGACGTAGCTGCCGGAGAAGCATTATTCAAACAAAACTGTTCTGCCTGTCACAGGGTAAATGCCCGTCTTGTAGGCCCACAGCTTGCAGGTGTGGCTGAGAAGTACGCATCTGACAAGGAGTGGCTGTACAAATGGGTTCAAAATTCCTCCAGCCTCATCCAGGCGGGCGACGCAAAAGCGGTAGCGCTCTGGGAGCAGTACAACAAAGCAGCAATGACTGCATTCCCACAGCTTACCCCTGCTGAGATTGACAACATTCTCGCTTACGCAGATGATGCTGTGAAACCGGTAGAGCCTACTAAAAAGGACAATCCAGAAGAATCTCCCCTGCCGACCGGAATCTATTACGCAGTACTTGCGCTGATCGGCCTGCTTGTGCTGATCGCCCTGCTGTTGGTTGTCATCACCGCGACGCTTGTTACTGCGGTTCAGTCCAAAGAGCAGCAGGAGCCATTTTCCTTTGCAGACGTTTTTGCCCGCACAAGGATGATTCTCCAAAACAAGTTTGTCATCGCCGCAATTACCACATTTGTGCTGGTAGGCGGTACTGCCAAAGCGATTGTGGAAGCCCGTACCATCGGCCTGCACCAGGGATATATGCCTGAGCAGCCGATTAAATTCAGCCACAAGCTTCATGCAGGAACCAATCAGATTGCCTGCGAATACTGCCACTCAGGCGTAACCAAGAGCAAAAATGCGTGGATCCCCTCTGTGAATGTTTGTATGAACTGCCACAAGTACATCAACCAGGGCCCCAACTACGGAACAGAAGAAATCGCCAAAATCTATGCGGCTGCCGGTTTTGATCCTGAAACCCAAAGCTACTCCAAAGAACCCCAAGCCGTAGAATGGGTACGCATTCACAACCTTCCCGACCACGCATACTTCAACCACGCCCAGCACGTAGTGGTTGGTGGTGTCGAATGTCAGACCTGCCACGGTCCGATTCAGGAAATGGAAGTAGTGTATCAGTTTACAGATCTGGGTATGGGCTGGTGTGTCAACTGTCACCGCGAAACCAAAGTGAAAGTATTAGGTGAAGAAACTGACTTTACCGTAGAGGACATGGGCGGCCTGGACTGTGCAAGGTGCCATTACTAATATTCAATCCGATCATCATATAACTTTACATAGATGAAAAAACCAACGTATTGGAGAGGCCTGGAGGAAATGAAACAAACGCCTGAGTTTCTGAAAAAGGCGACCGAAGAATTCCCCACCGATATTTCTCTGGAAGATGCGTTAAGTGAAGCTTCCGATAAATCCCTTGGATTTGCCTCCAACCGCCGTGATTTTCTTAAAGTACTGGGCTTTGGTATTACCGCAGCTACAGTATCTGCATGTGTGGAAGGCCCTGTAAAGAAAGCAATTCCTTATGTAAATAAGCCCGATGATATTATCCCGGGTGTTGCCAACTGGTATGCATCGACCTCTTCCACCGGAACGCCGGTTCTGGTCAAAACCCGTGAAGGTCGCCCGATCAAGCTGGAAGGTAATCCTGACTCACCGCTTACTAAAGGCGGACTTTCTGCTCTGGGTCAGGCTACGCTGCTGAATCTCTACGATATGGATCGCCTGAAAGGCCCCAAAAAAGGAGGAAATGATGCAGAATGGGATGCAGTAGATCAGGAAATCATGCAAAAACTCACCCAGATACAGGCTTCCGGTGGCAGCCTCCGGGTGGTTTCCAATACGATTCTCAGCCCTTCATTGAAAAAACTAATCGGCGAATTTGTGGCTGCTTCGGGCAATGGTGCACATGTGGCCTATGACCCGATGTCTTCTTCCGCACTCGCCAAAGCACATGAAGTTGCTTTCGGAAAACGCGGTATTCCTTCCTACAAATTTGGCGATGCCGATGTCGTGGTCTCCTTTTCCTGCGACTTCCTGGGCACCTGGCTGTCTCCGGTAGAATTTGCAGCACACTATGTGGCAAAACGCAATCCCGACCAGCCCATGTCCCGCCACCTGCAGTTTGAGTCTTTGCTTACCATTACAGGCGCAAATGCAGACATGAGATTTCCGATCAACCCTTCGCAGGAAGGCGTTGCGCTGCTGAATCTCTTCAACAAAATTTCTCAAAAACTGGGTAAACCTACTATCCCCGGCGTACCTGAATACAACGTAGCACTGAGCGGACTGGATAAAGCCGCTGATGACCTCGTCGGAGCACAGGGCAAATCGCTGGTCGTATGTGGTACCAATCATGTCGGCACACAGGTTATCGTAGCAGCCATCAACAATATGCTCGGTAACTATGGGAATACCCTTGATATAGACAATCCTTCTTATTACAAGCAGGGAGATGACGAGGCGATGGCTCAACTGGCTAAAGAAATTGAAGCCGGTCAGGTCAAAGGAGTAATTTTTGTGGGAGCCAATCCCGTACTCAACTCCGCATTCGGACAGGTATTTGCCGATGCGATTCCCAAACTCGATCTCTCCGTTTCTCTGGCTTACAAAGAAGACGAAACTTCAGCACTTTGTCAGTACACATGCCCTGACAGCCATTTCCTCGAATCATGGGGCGATGCGCAACAGAGTGCTACTCACTATAGCCTGGTTCAGCCTGCAATTCATCCGATTTACAAAACCCGCCAGGCTGGTGAAACCTTCCTGAAGTGGACAGGACAAAAAACCTCCTATCTGGCCTATATCCAGAATACATGGAAGGAGAAGTTTTTTGATGGAACAGGCTCCTTCAGGGATTACTGGAATTCTACCCTTCGCAAGGGCATACAGCTTGCTCCTGCAGGTGCAGCTTCTGCTGCGTATCTGCTGGCAGATGACGCTTTGGGAACCTATGCCAATACCCTGAAACAGGGTTTCTCCGAAACTCCTGCCGATGGGCAGTTTGAGCTGGCCTTCTATGAGAAAGTTGCGATTCGCGATGGCGTAGAATCAGCCAATAACCCCTGGCTTCAGGAAATGCCAGATCCTATCACTAAAGCTGCGTGGGATAATTATCTTACCATTCCTTATAGTTACGCAGAAGCTGCGGGCCTTACCAACAATGATGTGGTTAAGGTAACGGTTGGCGGAAATGAATTGTATATGCCTGTGATTGTACAATCAGGTCAGGCAAAAAATACACTTGGAATCGCAGTTGGTTACGGAAGCGCAAAAGCAGGCAAAACTGCCAAAAGAGCTGCCGGTGAAGTGGTGAGTGGACGGCAGGTTGCGGGTGCGAATGTATATCCGCTGACTTCCCTGAAAGATGGTGCTGTATCCTACAGCCTTACCGGAGTAACTATTGAGCGCACGGGTCTGAATTATCCTATTGCCCTTACCCAGGTCTTTAACACCCTGTACGACCCTGCAAAAGGTGTTCAGTTTGGCGAAGATTACGACCGTACCGAGCATATCATTCAGGAGACCACCTATAGCGACTATAAAGACGCTGACGGAGAATACGCAAAGTATATTGAAGAAAAAGAAGCACACAGGAAGCACCTGGTGACTCTGTGGGATTCCCATTTCGAAGATCCTGAAACCAGCCGCTATATCCACTGGAAGATGGCAATTGACCTGAACAAATGTACAGGTTGCGGCGCCTGCGTAGTTGCCTGCCAGGCTGAAAACAATATTCCGGTAGTAGGTAAAAAAGAAGTACTGATGCGGCGGCACATGGCCTGGATGCGGATTGACCGCTATTACAGTGGAAATCCGGAGAACCCTGATGTGGTGTTCCAGCCCATGCTTTGTCAGCACTGTGATAATGCCCCCTGTGAGACGGTATGTCCGGTTCTGGCTACCATCCACAGCCACGAAGGTCTCAACCAGATGGCTTACAACCGCTGCGTAGGAACCCGTTATTGCGCCAACAACTGTCCTTACAAGGTGCGCCGTTTCAACTGGCTCAACTACTGGAAGGATGAAAGATTATTTGGCGACTTATATACCCACAATGAACTGGGCCGTCTGGTACTGAACCCCGACGTAACGGTTCGCTTCAGAGGGGTAATGGAAAAATGCTCGTTCTGCGTACAGCGCCTTCAGGACGGCAAGCTGAGAGCCAAAGTAGAGGCTAACAGCACATTTGCCAAACCCGAAGACGGATCGATCAAAACCGCCTGCCAGCAGTCATGTCCTACCGGCGCGATTGTATTTGGCGACTTCAACGATCCTAACAGCGAAGTTTCCCGTCTTTTCCGCGACAAGCGCGCATATGCTGTGCTGGAAGATGTGAAAACCCTTCCTTCGATCAACTATATGACCCTGGTCAGAAACAGGCGTGAAGAGGAAGCCGAATTTAAGGCAGCGGAAAGAGCTGAAGAAAGAAATTATCAAGCATAAAATATTATAAGCATAAACACTGATTATGAGCCATGCAGAATCACCCATCAGGCAGAAATGGGTAGTCAATACAGACCAGTACGGGCAGATCACAGCAGACGTAACGCGTCCGATTGAATCGAAGCCCAACCTTCTCTGGCTGGCAGCCACCGGTTTCTCGGCAACGGTATTGGGAGTAGGAACCGCTCTGATCGTATGGACGATATACGAAGGCATCGGCGTGTGGGGACTAAATCCGACCGTGGGCTGGGCATTTGACATTACCAACTTCGTATTCTGGGTTGGTATCGGTCACGCCGGTACGCTCATCTCCGCCGTACTCCTGCTTTTCCGTCAGAAGTGGCGTAACTCCATCAACCGTGCGTCTGAGGCCATGACCATCTTTGCGGTTATGTGTGCGGGCCTGTTTCCGCTGTTACACATGGGCCGCCCCTGGCTTGGACTGTGGTTTTTGCCGCTGCCCAACACGAGAGGTTCTCTCTGGGTGAATTTCAACTCACCACTGCTTTGGGACGTGTTTGCGATTTCTACTTACCTTACGGTTTCACTGGTATTCTGGTATCTGGGTATGATACCGGATTTTGCTACCATTCGCGACCGCATGGCTCAGAAAGGTCGTAAAATCGCTTCCATGATTTATGGGGGTATGGCGTTTGGCTGGGAGGGTTCTTCGCGCAACTGGTCTCGTTTTGAGGTCGTATCGCTGATTCTCTCCGGACTGGCTACACCGCTGGTACTTTCGGTTCACTCTATCGTAAGTATGGACTTTGCAACTTCGGTAATCCCGGGCTGGCATACCACGATTTTCCCGCCCTACTTTGTTGCAGGTGCGATTTTCTCTGGTTTTGGTATGGTACAGACCCTGATGATCGTAACCCGGAAGGTATATAAACTCGAAAACTACATCACGATGGATCACATGGAATCCATCGCCAAGATTGTAATTGCGACTGGCTCGCTGGTAGGGCTTGCATATATGACCGAGTTTTTCACTGCATGGTATTCTGGTTCGCTGTGGGAACGTTACATCTTCATCAACCGTATGTTTGGTCCGTTTGGCTGGTCTTACTGGATCATGTTTAGCTGTAATGTAATCACGCCGCAGTTGTTCTGGTTCAAAAAAATCAGAACCAACATGGTGCTGACCTTTATCATCTCCATTTTTGTAAACGTCGGTATGTGGTTTGAGCGATTTGTGATTATCGTTACATCCCTTCACCGCGACTTCCTCCCTTCAAGCTGGGCAAGTTATGCGCCTACCTACGTGGAGGTGGGGATTCTCCTGGGTACATTCGGTCTGTTTATGACCTGTTTCTTCCTGTTCTCCAAATATCTGCCTGTGGTGAACATGTTTGAGGTAAAAACACTGGTAAACCACCCGAAAAAACCTGCAAATCTGGAAGAACGGGCCGAAGAACCGGTTACTGCATAAAAACTATCAATCGACTGCCAATTTAGATTAAGATAAATGAAAAAGAACTTCTTACTAGGCAAGTACTGGGACCCGGATGCGACACTGGACGCGCTGAAGCGCCTTCAGGATTCAGGGGTACTGGTTTACGACGTATTTTCTCCGTTTCCCATTCACGGTATCGAACCCTATCTGAATATCAAACGGACCCGTCTTACCGTTGCAGCATTCATCTATGGTTGTCTGGGGGCGCTGACCGGTATTCTGCTCATCGCATTGGTATTTGGGGTAATATGGCCGATGAACATTGGGGGGAAGCCTACCGTGCCGTGGCCTGACTTTGTGCCGATCACGTTTGAGCTTACGGTATTATTTGCTGCGCATGGAATGGTAATTACTTTTCTGATTGTAGGCAGATACTGGCCCGGCAAAAAGGCAGTTTTGATGGATATCCGGCAGACAGATGATGTGTTTGTCGTGGCAATCGATAAAAATAAAGTGGAAGACGAAGCGGAAATCCGCAAAGTGTTTTCCGAAACCGGAGCTTTTGAAATCACGGAAAAAGAAGTTTAATCCAATGACACAGATTAATCATAAATGGAAAGTAGCGGGAGTACTGGCTGTGGTGGCGCTCATCGCAACGAGTTGTTATACCGATAAGTCGAAGCGGAATATTGAGTTTTCTCCCAACATGTATAACTCACTTCCGCTGGAGCCTTACTCTCAGACCGATTTTTCCGGTGCGATGACCGGTGGCCATTATGCAGCGACAGCGCAATCGGGGCCGATGAATTCGATATTTGCAGATGGGCTGAACGCACAGAAAGCACCTGTGGGAACCGTTCCCAGAGAAGAATCCTGGATTCGCCCGGAAGCTTATATTCCCTATCCATTCACCGATTCACCTGAAGGTAAAGACAGCGCCAGACAATTCTGGGCTAGTCCGCTCAACAACGTATCGATGAATGAAAAAGGCTATGAATGCACAGAGGCGACCTATCTCAAAGGTAAGGCGGTATATGAAACTTTTTGCGTCATGTGCCATGGAGCCAATGGAGACGGGAAAGGCAATCTGGTAACCAGCGGCAAATTTGGCGCAGTGCCTAACTATAAAGATCCTGCTGTGGTTGTACTGAGTGAAGGCGAAATGTTTCACTCCATTACCTATGGAAAAGGAGTCATGGGGTCTTACGCTTCTCAGGTAACCCCCATGCAGCGCTGGCAGGTGATTTGTTATATCCGAAAATTTCAGGAGCAATAAAAATTAAAGACATTGGAAGCGGTACATTTTACACCCGAAAAACTCAACGATAGGTTTAATTTCAGCGGAATTTCGCGGACGGTGGCTTACGCCCTGATCGGAATTGGAATTATTCTCTCCATCGCGGGTTATTTTCTCGCCTCTGATCCCGCAGGGGATTCGCATGGCGGAAATCATGCAGTAACAGAAACGCATGACCAGACAGGCCATTCGGCATCAGACACTCCTGAAGAAGGGCATGGCGGAGGTCACCTCCATCACCCCGTTACCAAGGGTACCCGTCTGCTGTCAAATATCCTGATCGACAGTCTTTATTTTCTCACCATTGCAATGGGCGCTTTGTTTTTCCTGACCATTCACCGTGTAGGGAATGCAGGATGGCATACCGCAATCAAACGGGTTCCCGAGGCAATCACCACTTACCTGCCGGTAGGGGTAGTCGGGTTTGTAGCCCTGTTTTTCTTTCTCAACAACCTCTTCGACTGGGCCTATCTGCACGAAGGCCAGGACGCATTGATTGACCTGAAAAGAGCCTATCTCAACAACGGATTTTTTATCGGCAGAAGCGTGGTTTTCTTTGGTCTTTGGATCGGAGCTGCCCTCTGGCTGAGGAAGTTGTCGGTTGACCAGGATGCAGAAGGCGGGCTTACACATTTCTACAGAAGTCAGACGATTTCTGCGGTGTTTATCATAATCTTTGCTATTTCTTATTCCCTGTTTGCCGTTGACTGGGTGAAATCACTGGAGCCTCACTGGTTCAGCACCATATTTGGGGTGTATATTTTTGCAGGGTCAATGGTTTCGTCAGTAGTAACGATTTACCTGCTTATCGTTTTCCTGAAGAGCCAGGGCCATATGAGCTATGTAAACGATGCGCACATGCACGATCTGGGCAAATATGCCTTCGGATTCTCTGTATTCTGGGCGTATATATGGGTAGCTCAATACCTGCTGATCTGGTACGCCAACATTCCGGAAGAAGGCATTTACTACGTAGTCCGCTACCGGGTGGAAGATGAAGCCTACCGGGGATATGCTACTTTCTTTTATGTGAATATTTTCCTGAACTTCTTTATACCATTCTTTGGTTTGATGACCCGCAATGCCAAGCGCCGCGCAGAAGTATTTCTTCCGCTGGCAGTAATCATGCTTTACGGACACTGGCACGATCTGTTTCTGATGGTAATGCCGGGAGCAATGCAGCAAAATCCGGGCGTAGGAATATTGGAAGTAGGAGTATTCGCAGCATTTGCCGGAGTGTTTTTGCTGGTAGTATTTAATGGCCTGAGCAAGGCTAACCTGGTGCCGGTCAATCACCCTTATCTGGATGAAAGCCTGCACCACACCACCGGTCCGGTATAATTTTCGATATAAATTTTAATTAATAAGAGAGATACAGCTATTTTTGTATATATGGATCCTCAATCACTTCAATCACTCATCGGAATTGCCCAGATCCTTCTCGTACTGATTTTTGGGCTGGTATGTGTCAATCTTTATCTGGTTTTCCGGCTGAAAGAAATCGACCCTTTTGCCCGATGGAACCCACATAAAATCAATGGAATCCTATTCCTGGTTTTTATGATAGTAGGAACTGTAGCTGCTTTTGTTTCTACCGGCGCATGGTCAGAGCACTATACGCTGATAAATAACCCTGCTTCCGAACATGGAAAGGATATCGATTTCATGTTTGACCTTACTACGGTCGTTGCGGTTTTTGTGACGGTGGTTACCAATGCCCTGCTGTTCTATTTCGCATGGAAATATTACAACAAGCCCGGGCAGAAAGCGCTGTTTTACGCACACAACAACAAGCTGGAGATTACCTGGACTATTATTCCGGCAATCGTACTTACCGGTTTGATCAGTTTTGGTATTATCAACTGGAACCGTATCATGGGAGACCCTCCGGCAGATGCCATGGAAGTTGAAATCAATGCCCAGCAGTTTTCCTGGACTTTCCGCTACCCCGGTTCCGACATGTTGTTTGGCGAAACCAGTGTATCCTATATCAATGAAGCCGGTTCAAATCTTCTTGGATTTAATACCGCCGACAAGCGTGGTGTTGATGATATTATTACCCGTGAAATCCACTTTCCGGTAAATACCAACATCCTGCTGAAGATCAAATCACGGGATGTGCTTCACAGCCCTACACTTCCTCATTTCAGGATTAAAATGGATGCTGTACCGGGTATGCCCACCAGTTTCCATTTCAAACCCACCATCACTACGGCGGAGATGAGAGAAATCAAAGGAGATCCTGAGTTTAACTACGAGATGTCCTGCCAGCAGATTTGCGGAAGTGCACACTGGAATATGCGCGCGATAGTTGTGGTTGAGACAATGGAAGAGTTCCAGGC
The DNA here is from genome assembly GCA_041391725.1 of Bacteroidia bacterium. GTDB lineage: Bacteria > Bacteroidota > Bacteroidia > J057 > J057 > JAGQVA01. The sequence continues at coordinate 62,410 of JAWKNL010000003.1, read as the reverse complement.
ATGGCTTAAAACACAACCAAGCGACAAGCCTTACTTTGTACAAAGTGAGAGCAATTCGGTGGAACAGGAGACCGAAGTAAATTTAACCCTGAATCAATAAGTTAAGGCCACGGATAAAAGAGTATTGATTATGTCTGATATGACTGCTGCACATACAGTTCAAAATGGAAACGGAGAACATCATTCTCACGACCATCATCACCACGGAAATTTCTGGACCCATTATGTATTCAGCCAGGATCACAAAGTGATCGCAAAGCAGTTCCTGATTACGGGAATTGTAATGGCTATTATAGGGGTCATCCTGTCGCTTCTGTTCCGGATTCAGCTAGCCTACCCGGAAACGGCATTTCCCTTTCTCGAATCGATTTTGGGGAAATGGGCACCCGGCGGCCAACTCGATCCGGCGTTTTATCTCGCGCTAGTGACGATGCATGGTACTATCATGGTATTTTTTGTATTGACTGCCGGTCTGAGTGGTACTTTCAGTAACTTCCTCATTCCGTTGCAGATTGGTGCAAGGGACATGGCCTCGGGCTTTATCAACATGCTATCATACTGGTTCTTTTTTGCTTCCTGTGTGATCATGATCATTTCTCTGTTTATCTCTACCGGGCCTGCTGCCGGAGGGTGGACCATTTATCCGCCGCTGAGCGCGCTGCCGCAGGCGATTCCGGGTTCCGGTCTGGGTATGACGCTCTGGCTGTTAGCTATGGCTCTTTTTATCGCATCTTCACTGATGGGCGGCATCAACTATATCACCACAGTACTCAACCTTCGCACACAGGGCATGTCTCTGATGCGCCTGCCGCTGACTGTATGGGCATTTTTCCTGACTGCCATCATCGGGGTACTTTCCTTTCCTGTACTTTTCTCAGCTGCCCTGCTGCTGATTTTTGACAGACTGCTTGGAACCAGCTTTTACCTTTCTGATATCTATATCGCAGGTGAACTGCTGCACTATCAGGGAGGAAGCCCGATTCTGTTCCAGCATTTGTTCTGGTTCCTTGGCCACCCCGAAGTGTACATTGTACTTTTACCGGCATTGGGTATTGCTTCCGAGGTTGTTTCGGTTCATTCCCGCAAGCCGATATTTGGTTATCAGTTTATGATCGGTTCGATGATTGCCATTGGTATGCTCTCTTTCATAGTATGGGCCCACCACATGTTTGTAACCGGTATGAATCCCTTCCTCGGGACAGTGTTTATGATATTTACGCTGGTGATTGCGGTTCCATCTGCGATCAAGGCGTTTAACTATATCGCCACCCTCTGGCGGGGAAATATTCAGTATAACCCGCCGATTCTGTTTGCCATCGGTCTGGTGTCCTTCTTTATCACGGGTGGTATTACGGGTATATATCTGGGCAATGCTGCACTGGATATTCCGCTTCACGATACCTATTTTGTTACAGCACACTTCCACCTGGTAATGGGTAGTGCATCTGCCTTCGGACTTTTTGCCGGGGTATATCAGTGGTTCCCCAAGATGTTTGGGCGTATGATGAACAGCAGACTGGGATATGCGCATTTCTGGCTTACCTTCATCTCGCTGTATCTGGTTTTCTTCCCGATGCACTTTATGGGACTGGGAGGCGTTGCCCGCCATTATTATGCAAATACCGCGTTTAACTTCATGTCTGTTTTTGTTGATCTCCAGACTTTTATCACCTATGCAGCATTCCTTGGCGGTACAGCGCAGATTATTTTCCTTGTAAACTTCTTTGGAAGCATATTCTTTGGAAAAGAAGCGGAAGAAAATCCCTGGCGTGCAAACACACTGGAATGGACTACTCCACGCAACCCCGGACACGGCAACTGGCCTGGTGATATTCCTCATGTTTACAGATGGCCTTATGACTACAGTAAGCCAGGAGTAAAAGAAGATTATCTTCCCCAGCATATTCCGGATGAAGAGGTAGAGTATGAGGAAGGTTTCCCGAAACCAGCTCCGCTGCCAAAAAGAGAGGCCTCTCCCAAAAAAGTAGAAGAAACAGAAGAATAATATTTTGGCAACGGCAAAAATCGTTAACCGGTACAGAAAAACTGCTGTCTTAACGGTTGTTGCCGTTGTCTTTCTGATTTTTGTTGGAGGATTGGTGAGAATGACGGGCTCAGGCATGGGTTGCCCTGACTGGCCCAAATGTTTCGGACAATGGATTCCTCCAACGGATATAACCCAGTTACCTGTCGATTATAAAACCAGGTTTCAGGTAGCGGGAAAATTAATTGCGGATTTCGATCCTTTTAAAACCTGGGTGGAATATATCAATCGTTTGATTGGAATTCTGATCGGGTTCTTTGCCATACTTACAGTTGCCGCGTCAGGCCCGCTGAGAAGAGAACAGAAAAAGGTTTTTCAACTCAGTGTTGCAGGGTTGCTTGCCATCATATTTCAGGGATTGGTAGGCGCTTATGTGGTCAGGACGCATTTGCAGGTAGGGACGATTACGGTTCATATGCTGATTGCCATAGCAATTATGGGTATTTACATTACGGCACTTCTGAATTCTTACCGCAATGAAATACTGGATCAGCAAACGGATGTACCGCAGGTTCCCGGTATCCTGGTATATACCGGTCTGGCAGTAATTGTGCTTACATTAGGACAGATACTGCTGGGTACGCAGGTGAGAGAAAATGTGGATATTGTGGCTGAGCAGATGGGAGAGGAAAACCGTATGGGCTGGATAGCTGCTTTGGGTGGTGTTTATCAGGTTCACCGTGTTTTCTATTACGCATTAGCCATCTCTCTGGGGTTCTGGCTGTACAGATTACAGCCATGGATCAGAAAACCCGGATTAATACAGCGACTATCGCTTGGTGCAACGGGCGTACTGATCGCTTCAATTATGCTGGGGTTGGGAATGCATCATTTGGGGATACCCAAAATTTTTCAGCCATTACACCTTCTTTTTGCAACTGTATTGATTGGAATTGAATTTGGATTATTAGGAGTTTTGTTCCTTTTAAACAGGGAAAGTAAACAATGATATTTGAGCAAACAGAGAAAGTCAGCCGTTTTCAGGCAATCAAAGCCAAAGCAATAGCTTATATCCAGCTATTAAAGCTACGGCTTTCGATGCTTGTTGCACTTTCTGCGGTATTTGGTTATGCCATAGCCGCGGGAGGTGATTGGTCGGCTACGAGTCTGTTGTGGATCGGGCTTGGCGGATTGCTGATTACAGGGGCATCGAATACCCTCAATCAGCTTTTCGAAAAGGAACTTGATGCTTTGATGAAACGGACTGCTATGCGGCCAATTCCCACAGGAAGAATCTCAACCAGAGAAGCCCTGATTTTTGCGCTGATACTTTCAGTCTCAGGGGTAACAATTCTGGGCAGGTTTTTTAATCTGCCCACGGCGCTTCTGGGTGTGATCGGGCTGCTTTCTTATGCTTTTGTTTATACGCCTATGAAGCGTATTTCTCCCGCTTCGGTGTTTGTAGGCGCTATTCCGGGAGGACTGCCTCCGCTCATCGGATGGGTAGCCTATACCGGAAGCATGGGTATGGGGGGCATGATTTTGTTTGTAATTCAGTTTCTCTGGCAGTTTCCGCACTTTTGGGCTATCGCATGGTTGCTGGATGAAGATTATCAGCGGGCAGGATTTAAAATGTTGCCTTCTGCAATGGGAAAAACATCATTCAGCGCGCTCATGATTCTGATCTATACACTTTCACTAGTGCCTGTTGCGGTTTTTCCTGTTCAGGCGGGTCTTATCGGCTGGCCTGCGGCAGTGGCGCTGATGTTGCTGGGGGCAGTTTTTAGCATTCCTGCGTGGCGGTTGTATCGTACAATGGAGGGATCGCACGCCCGCAGACTTATGTTTGCGTCTTTTTTATATCTTCCACTTGCGCAGTTGGTGTTTTTAATGTAAAGAATGATGGAAATGAGTGCTTACGGAATAGAGTTGGAAAAAAAGAATTATATATTTCATCCGCAAAAATTTGCGCTCTGGCTGTTTATCCTGACAGTAATCATGATATTCGGCGGTCTTACGAGCGCATATATTGTTCAGCAATCATTTGTAAAAGAAGAACTCAGATTATTTTTTGACCTGCCAGAAATCCTTTGGGTGAACCTGGGCGTCATCCTGTTTAGCAGTGTTACTATGCAGTATGCTGTGTGGGTAGCACGTAAAAACGACCGCTCGAAAGCCCTCGCTGCATTGGGAATGACCCTGATATTGGGCGTTGTGTTTCTGATTGGTCAGGTGAATGCCTGGGGTGCAATGGTTGATAGCGGGATGCCGATGGTGGATGTGGGCAGGACTGATAATTCTGTTTCCTTTTTCTATGTATTTACCGGCCTTCACGGTGCCCATATTATCGGTGCACTGATTGTATTGCTGGTCGTATGGATTCGCACTGCGCTGCAGAGTTATCGCAGGGTAGGGCAGCGGGCGCTCACCTATGAACTTACCGGAATTTTCTGGCATTTTCTGGGATTGCTCTGGGTTTATCTGTTTATTTTCCTGAAAATCACGCAGAATTGAGAAATTTTGCTTTTGTCTTAAATTTGCAATTTATTCGAAACGTCAAATAATTAAAGTTCATGGCAGACGTATCCGTTGATAAAAAAGCACTGATTGAAGGGGAACGCCCCATATTTAACGCCAGCTACGGAAAGCTGATGATGTGGTTTTTCCTGGTTTCCGATGCTTTTACCTTCTCCGCACTTTTGATCGCGTATGGTGCGTTAAGATCGAGCTCGGTCTCCGAAGGACTTGCATGGGCAAAGCCGGAAAACGTATTTACCCACTTCCCGCTCGCCTATGAAATCTGGCATCTTCACTGGCCGCTGGTATTTGTCGGGCTGATGACCTTCGTGCTGATCCTCAGTAGCGTTACCATGGTACTTGCCGTGGAAGCAGGACACAGAAAGTCGAAAAAAGAAGTAGGCAAATGGGTTCTTCTTACGATCGTGGGCGGTGTTACCTTTTTGTCATGCCAGGCATATGAGTGGTATCATTTTATCAATGGAAACCCTGATGGCGCATACCTCGTGAATGTAAACAGCCTCAATGGCATCAGAGTGCCCGCGCTCGACGATCTTTCACTGGTAGTCCTTACGCCCGAACACGCAGGCGAGTCCCACGAGCATGGCGATGTTACGGCACTGAAAACTGCCGATGGTACCGCAATCACCAATCCCGACCATATAAAGGCGATTCTGAAACGCGCCAATCACTGGCACTCAGGCGTTTTCGTCCTCTCCGCTGTCGATGCAAGAAAATTGAATATTTCCGGCCTTACAAAGACGATATCTGTTCAGGTGTATCCTGTAAAAGATACGGAAGGTAAAATTGTAGGTATCCGTTTAAACAATGGTTTCCCGATTTCGGGTGAAGACGTTGTTACCCCCATCGTTCAGGCTGCATCCAAAACGGATGGAGGAGCCAACCTCAAGGTTAATGAGTATGGCCCTCCCGCATTTGCTGACCTGTTTTTCTTTGTAACAGGTTTCCATGGAACACACGTTTTCAGTGGGGTTGTGCTGTTGCTCATCCTTTACCTCAATGTTCAGAAAGGAACTTATGAGAGACGTGGTCACTACGAAATGACGGAAAAGATCGGACTCTACTGGCACTTTGTGGATCTGGTCTGGGTGTTTGTATTTACCTTCTTCTATCTTGTTTAGAATCCCATAACGCTTAATATTATGTCAGATACAGGAGCAGAAACCAGACGTGCAATCTATCGCACTGCCCTTATACTTACCGCGCTTACTACGGTTGAGTTTATCATTGCGTTTACCAAACAGTACTACGCGGGCTGGTTTGGGATTTCTGAGAGTACAGCACACTCTATTGTTGTAGCAACCTTCGTGATCCTTACCATCTTCAAGGCTTTTTACATTGTTGCAGAGTTTATGCACCTCAAGCATGAAGTCAAGCGCCTTGCCTGGACCATTCTTGTGCCTTTTATCTTTATCGTTTGGTTGATTATCGGGCTTATTTCCGAAGGTAATTACTGGGGAAAACAAGCGTCGGCTGACCAACCCGGTACATCAAAGACAGAAATGATCTGGCGAAGCTAAGCAGGCTAACCCAGGCATTCTGGTTTATCATTAACCATGGCAAAACGATCAATTATAGGACCGATTATTCTGATTGGCATATTTGTCGTCCCACTTGCAGGCTATTTTTTCCTGAAGTTGGCAACAAGTCAGCAGTTTAATAAGATGCCTTTCGTGTATCAGATACAGGAAAACGGGGACACGGTGTATTACCGGCTCCCCGTTTTTCATTTTCAGTCATTGGATGGAGATTCGGTATCGGGTGAAGCGCTGTTGGGCAATATCTGTCTTCTCGGCTTTTTCTCTCCGGAAGGAGAGCCTATGGTCAATACAGCTTTTATTGGTAACCTGAAACGCACATTTGACAATATCGCATGGGAACGCTCACCGGATATCCGTTTTGCGCTTTTCTGCGAAAAAGATACCACAGGAAAACTCCGGGCTTATGTAGATTCTCTGGATGTAAACCCCGACCAGTGGATGTTTCTCACCGCCTCTGCCGAAGCACTTCAAAATCTGGCCGAAGAGGGGCTGGGGATAACCGATTTTACTTCTTCCGGTAAACCATTTTCTTCAGGTTTAGTTGTACTGACAGACAAGGAGGGAAGAGTAAGAAAGAAGTATAATGCAACGAACCTGATAGAAGAAAGGAAAATTCAGGAAGATCTTATTACACTCCTCCGTCTCGAATACGGCTTATAATCTGAAGCATGAGCGAAAAAAATATATACAATGACCGGGTTTTTATTCCGGTTATCTGGGTATTATCGGTCGTTGTACCCCTGGCAGTGGCTGTACTGCTAAACCCCCGGCTTGAGGTGCATCTTAATCTGGGTTTTGATCCGCTGATTCTTCCCAAAATCAATGCAGGGATTAATGCCACGGTTTCTGTCTTACTGATATCAGGTTATCTTCTGATCCATCGAAGGCAGGTGATCTGGCATCGGAGGGTGATGTTGTCTGCATTTATTTTGTCAGCAGTTTTTCTGATTACATATATTTTGTATCACCTGTCAGCAGGACACACCCCCTATTGTGATGAAGGCATGGTCTCAAAACCCTTTTACCTGGTTGTATTGGGCACACATGTCGTACTTTCCGCTTTTGTTGTACCACTCGCTTCTTTTACTGTTTATCATGCATTAAGTGGAAAATACGACAAACATCGCCGGATCGTAAAGTTTACCTGGCCCTTGTGGCTGTATGTGGCGGTAACAGGGGTATTGGTTTATTTCATGATTTCTCCCTGTTATTAGGATATAGATTCGTAAATTGGAGGATATTTTCCATTTTCCGGTAGATGAACAGATACACCCGAATCGCTTTCTTGCTGGTAATAGCTACAATCCATGTCGCTACTGCCTTTGCACAATGCGCCCAGTGTAAGGCTGCGGCAGGGTCAAGAGATGCAGCAGGTAATCTTATTGTCGGAGGTGGTATAAACGCCGGCGTTTTGTACCTTTTGAGTCTCCCTTTCCTTCTGGTGCTGATTGTGGGAGGTGTGTTTTACTGGCGTACGCGGAAAATGCGCATCAGTAAGGATATGTAACCGGAAGATTCACTTCCATCATGCCGTCTGCATTGATCCGGGTAAGGGTGGCGGGTACAATCTGATTGATATAATCGTCCTGGGCAGCGGCAACTACCTTGATATAGTTGTCTGTAAATCCAAACATTTTCCCGTCATCTTCTTTTCCTTCAAAGAGGACGTTGCGCGTTTGCCCTTCAAAGGGTGTGTAGAAAGCTCTTCGTTTCATTTCAGAAAGCATCCTCAGGCGTTCATTGCGCTGATACCTTTCCTTCATCGGTATTTTTCCCTCCATGGTAGCTGCGAGGGTATTTTCTCTTTCCGAATAGGTGAATACATGCAGGTAGGAAACTTCGAGTTCGTTTAGAAACTGAAAAGTTTCTTCCGAAATGCAGGTCTGTTTCGCCTCGGAAACCCACAATGACATCCACGCCTATACAGGCGTGTGGCATGGCCGACCGTATGGTCGCTACACGATCTGCATAAAGCTCCCTTTTGTATCTGCGGCGCATTTTGCTCAGCATTTCATTGCTGCCGCTTTGCACCGGTACGTGGAAGTGTGGCATAAACCGTTTGGACTGAGCCACAAAACGGATGATCTCATTGTTGAGAAGATTGGGTTCTATCGAAGAAATCCGGAATCGGGTGATTCCTTCTACCTCATCCAGCGCCCTGATTACGTCCAGAAAAGTGCCGGGTTGGTCTTTGCCGTAGTCGCCGATATTGACACCAGTAAGTACGATTTCGTTTACACCTTCTTCTGCGATTTTCCGGGCATTCTTCAGGATATTTTCGATCGTATCGCTTCTGCTTTTGCCTCTGGCAAGCGGAATGGTGCAGAAACTGCATTTGTAGTCGCAGCCGTCCTGAACCTTCAGGAAAGACCGGGTACGGTCTCCCACAGAGTAGGATTCGCGAAAATCGGCTACATTCCGGATGGGGTCATTATAAATGCAGGGGTTCTTTTCTTTGGTAAAATCGTTGACCAGTTCGAGTATGCGAAACTTATCGCCTGCGCCAACCACGAGATCCACGCCGGGGATGTCGGCGATTTCCTGCGGTTTGAGTTGTGCATAACAGCCTGCGACAATCACATAAGCGTCGGGGTTGAGCCTGAGTGCCTGGCGGATAATACGTTTGCAGGTTTTATTGGCATTTTCTGTTACAGAGCAGGTATTGACCACATATACATCGGCTGGCAGGGTAAATTCCGTTTTGGAAAACCCCGCTTCGTAAAACTGCCTCGCGATGGTGGAAGTTTCCGAAAAGTTCAGTTTGCAGCCTAAAGTATGGAATGCGACGGTTTGCATGCCCGGTAAATCACAATTTTTCACAAAGATAAGACAATTGCTGCAAATTTTCGTAAACAGACTGGTTTTGACGCAAATGGAACGTGAAAAACAACCAGTGGAGGAAAGAAGGTAGTTTTGGTAAATAGAAATGTGTAATTTCACGCGAATCTGCGCGTTAGACTACAATACAAGTAAGTTTTATGATCCTAAAATTTTTTCCCGCTCTGCTAGGTTTTTGGGTTATGGTTTTGAGTGCGCCGGCATTGCAAGCGCAGATCGAAACTCCTGAGACGATGTATCTTGTACAGGTGGATGTAAAGACAGCCGAAGACATTGCTTTATGTTATACCACAAGATTTGATCTGAAGAAAACGAAGATTTTGTATGCGGTGGAGGATTCAATCAACAGTCTTGATGACTTCATCTATGAGGAAGAGCCGTTGGTGGGGCCCGAATGTTTTATTCCGGAACTAAAACTTGTATTCAGAGACTATACGTATGTGTTTAGTCTGCATTGTAGTAAGGTGATCAAATTTGCCAATGCGGCGCCGCATGTTCCTTCTTCCCAGCGGATGAAAAATGACCTTATCGTAACGCAAAGTATGATCGATTATCTCAACCGGTTGAGAGTTTCCTACTTTGGTATGGAGATTCCCAGCCAGGGGCTTCTTGCCAAGGTCGTTACCAGCGAGCCTTTTGATGAGATGTCAGATGCTGATGAAATGATGAAGCTGATTCTGGAGGAGGAAATGGAAGATTTGGATCTCGAACTGGAGCTTGATGCCGGAGATACGGACAAACTTTTGCTGGAGGAGGAGGAAGATGTCGATCTGCTGGAAGAAGAACTGGAGACGATCGATGATGGCCGCTAGCCGGCAGCGCAGGTTAGTTGAATTCAATGGTAATCATGTCGTGAACTTTTAGGCCCAGCAGTTCTGCTGCAGAGGCTTCGCGCATAGCAATTTCGAGGTTATCGCTTTCACCGAAAATAGCGAGCGCATCAGCTTTGCTGACATCGGAGTAGGTGTTGACAATTCGCCGTAGTCGTACATTGCGGATGAAAATCTCAAACCTTCGCCCCTGTTTTAGCTGGAGAAACCCATCTTTTCTGATGTTGGTCACAGCGTTGCCAAACTTATCGATGTAAATGATTTTCCCTCTCAGGCAGTTGCCGTTATAACTGGGTTCTCCCCAATGAAGGTCGCGGATCGCTGTAGGCTCGCCGACTTCTTCAAGCGTGCCGCCACTAGCGAGAAAAGCGGCTGCCGGAGCAAAGATACGAGCCGCCCGAAAAGATTTGGGAAATTGCTCCAGTACCAGGTCTGGATTTGATATTTCCACACTTTGCTCGATATTTTTGTCGCAGATGAGGCTCATTACGCCATTATCGGGGCCGATAAAATATTGCCCTCCGGCCACTACCACCACTGGGATCCGCGCTTCGGCATGTTCGGGATCGACAGCCACCACATGTATCGTGCCTGGCGGGAAAGCCGGGTAGGTGTGTTTGACCACATAGGCGGCATGCATAATATCAAAATTGTTGATATTATGGGTTACATCAATAATAGTGACCTCCCTGAAAAGAGACAGAATTACCCCTTTCAGGATAGCAGGGTAATGACTGCTATCACCCAGATCCGAAGTCAATGTTATGATTGCCATAGTTGACGAACCAACAGCTGCGCGCCGGAGCGAATCGTTTCTTTTAATGCCATATTACAAGTTGCATCCGTCTTAATCAATAGATTCCGGCGGAATCTGAAAGTATTCGTCAGCAATTGTAAAAAAATTCCCTTCTATAACGAAATTATCAGCCCCATTGTATGGCAAATGAGCAAAATTTATGGGTTTTTATTATTAAAAATGGTAGCAGGATTACTTTTGAAGTACGAACAAAATTTGCGTATTTTAGTACAAGGAATTTTAAGCAGATAAAATTAAAAGTATTGGTTGAACACACATTTTTGCTGGAAGACATTAGCCCGCTGGAAGTTTACGGTGTGAATAATGTACGGCTCCACCAGATTGAAGAAGGTTTTCCCGAGTTAAAATTTGTCGCCAGGGGGGACGAACTGAAAGTCCAGGGAGAACAGGAGCGCATCGAAAAAATCAAGGCAATTCTGGCTGCCATTTTTGATGAAATCAAAAAGAAAGGAAAAATTTCGGAGAACAAGTTTCATGAGATTCTTTTACCCGAAGTCCCTGAAATAAATGATGGCATTCCCTACGCCGCTGATGATGAGGTTATTGTACACGGTGGAGGCGGACTGATTATCAGGCCCAAAAACAAAGGCCAGCGCCAAATGGTGGGGGCAGCCCGGCAGAACGATGTGGTTTTTGCCATTGGGCCTGCGGGCACAGGTAAGACCTATATGGCGGTGGCACTGGCTGTCAGGGCACTGAAAGAAAAAAAGGTGAGGAAGATTGTATTATGCCGCCCGGCCGTTGATGCAGGAGAGAGTCTGGGGTTTTTGCCCGGTGATATGAAGGAAAAGGTGGATCCTTACCTCCGCCCGCTGTATGATGCGCTGGGAGACATGATTCATACAGAAAAACTAAAGTATTATCTCGACAACAATATCATCGAAATTGTGCCGCTGGCTTATATGCGCGGGCGTACCCTGAGCCATTCTTATGTAATTATGGATGAAGCACAGAATGCGACCGAGATGCAGATGAAGATGTTTCTCACCCGCCTGGGAGAGTTCTCCCATATGGTAATTACAGGCGATGATACTCAGATTGACCTTCCTTCAAAACAGCGTTCGGGGTTGGTACAGGCTTCCCGACTGCTTGCTGGTGTCCGGGGGATTGCTTTTGTACGGCTTTCTGCTTCGGACGTCGTGAGACACAAGCTGGTAAAAGACATTCTCGCAGCATACGAAAAAGCCGGAAATAAATAATATTTCCGGCTTTTTTATATGTATGAAAATTTGATCTTAAGCGAGTTGGCTGAGTGCACGTGCCATAGTACTGCCAATTTCTGCGGGAGTTTCGACTACATGAATACCGCAGTCGGCCATTACGCGCATCTTTTCGGCGGCTGTACCTTTTCCTCCTGAAACAATGGCACCTGCATGTCCCATGCGTCTTCCGGGAGGGGCTGTCTGCCCTGCGATGAAGCCTACAACCGGTTTTTTTACATTTTCCTTAATCCAGCGGGCGGCAATTTCTTCGTTGGAACCCCCGATTTCACCGATCATAATAATGCCATCGGTGTCGGGATCTTCGTTGAAAAGTTTTATGATATCGAGGTGAGTAGAACCAATGATCGGGTCGCCACCAATACCCACACAGGTGGACTGGCCCAGCCCCTGCTTGGTTACCTGATCTACCGCTTCATAGGTAAGCGTACCAGAACGGCTGATGATGCCCACGCGCCCGGGGTTGTGGATGAAGCCGGGCATGATGCCAAGCTTACATTCTCCCGGAGTGATTACACCCGGGCAATTGGGGCCGATCATACGTACGCCCCTGTCGTCGATATATTTTTTGGCGTAGATCATATCTTTCACCGGAATACCTTCGGTAATGGTAACGATCAGGCTTACGCCTGAATCGGCAGCTTCCATAATGGCATCGGCAGCAAAAGCGGGGGGAACAAAAATAATGGAGACATTGGCTCCGGTGGCTTTCACCGCATCGGCGGCTGTATTAAATACCGGGCGATCCAGATGAAACTGCCCTCCTTTTCCGGGGGTAACACCTCCTACGACCTGTGTGCCGTATTCGATCATTTGTTCCGCATGGAAGGTTCCTTCCTTACCGGTAAAACCCTGAACAATGACTTTAGAGTTTTTGTTGACTAATATGCTCATGAGCGGTGATGAGAGTTGATTACAAAGGAGAAAACTATCGTTGCAAAGGTATTGGCAATCTGCCAAAAATAAAAGCCCCGTTTGATCCAAACGAGGCTTTTTATTTGATGAATTGTATTTATCAGAATCCGTAGATCAGACCAATGCCAAAACTACCCAGGGGAAAGTTGAGCGTCTGCACAATTTCTTTGGAATTAATATCCTTATATCTGATGTCGGTGTTGACTTTGGCAAAAGTATAATGAAAACGTGCTGTCAGCGGATTTCCCCGTGAGAGGATTGTGGCTTCAACTACACCACCGGGGACAAAATAGCTGATATTTCGTCTGAGATTGATATTCCCGTCCTGCTGAGAGATATAATTATAATTTACACCAAACCCGGCAGCGATTCCCACTTTTTGCTGATTGTACCGTGTAGCAGTCGCACCTACTTTTCCCATAAGATATACCGGAGCCTGAATCACGTAATTTACTCTGGTATAAACATCAAACCCATTGGGGGATACCGGGACAAAGTTGAGCCCCAGTTGTACACTGGGATCTATACCAAAGCTGAATATATCGTTGTAATGCGCGATGGTATAGTAGGTGCCAATATGAAAATTGTAAAAAGTAGAGAGAATCTGGTTGAATGTGTCCGGTGGTTGCTCATAGGTGACAAACTCCCACATAAATCCCATATGTGGCACCAGTCTGTCGGTGATCTGGGCCTGTGTTTTCATGATGCCCAATCCTGAGATCACACTCAGAAAAACTAGTATTTTGCGCATATTATCTGTTTTTTATCGGGTAAAAGAAAAAATGAATGTATAGATTTTTCCCATTACTATAAAACGAATTTCGGGGTAATTGTGTTATTAGTTTACGGATTCTTCTCTTAGGCGATACACCTAAAATTATGTAATTTGCCTGCGTCTTCATAATGCAAATTTGCACATACATTTTCTGAGTGAACATGCGTGCGCGATACAATGCAAACCGGGAAAATATGGATCGAGTACCTTATGAACAGATTACCCATATTCCGCTGGAAATCAGTGAAGCCATGGTACCTACCTGCCAACTGGTCATTTTCCTTAACCCTGCACGTATCTACTACCTCCTGATTGCCCCTTCTGGTGAAGTTGTCCTTTGCAGGGAGTACGTGAATACAGAAAGGTTTTCCCTGGAGATGTTTCTTCGGTTTGTGCTCGAAAAAGATAAACTCTTGTCTTCTCCTTTTCTTTCCTGTCAGATTTGCTTTTCCACCCCGCTTTTTCTTCTCTGTCCGCAGGCTTACTGGAACGACAGACACAAATCCTTTATGGCAAAACTGGCGCTGAGCGATCAACTGGAGGAAAAGGAAGTTGCATATTCGGAGAGCCGTTCGCTTGACGTAAATATTATTTTCGCGCTGAAAGAGGGAATAACCCATCCTCTCAACCGATACGTAAGATATTATACGGTGAGCCACGTCGGACTGCTCATGGCCGAAGCTGCGGTTGCTGCCAGCCGGCAACAGGCGATCATCAGTGTACTGATTATGAGCGATCATGTCCTGATCTGTGCTGCCAATCGCGGCCAGCTAAAGCTATGCAACAGTTATGTCCATCGCTCCGATTCCGATATTGTTTATTTTATCCAGACAGTCAGGGAAGCCACCGGCCTTACCGACCGAAGCATTCCTGTGACTGTGATGGGCGAATTGGGATCCCGTATTGTACGGGAAGGGGGAATCTGGGAATTTCTCCCCGAGGTAAATATTCCCGATTCTGCATCACCATTTTTTGTCTCACAGATTGCGGGTACCCCATGGTGGAAATATGCCTTTCTCACCCTAACAAAAACCGGTTTATGAGAATTATCGGGGGAAAATACGGAGGGCGCAATATTCACGTGCCCAAAGGGCTGCCCGTAAGACCTACTACAGATCGCACCAAAGAAGCGCTGTTTAATATACTAAACAACGAACTGGACTGGGAAGAAACCCACGTGCTGGATCTTTTTGCCGGTACGGGAAATATTTCCCTGGAATGTCTGAGCCGGGGAGCTGCGTATGTAACGAGTGTTGACCAGCATCCCAAATGTATTTCAGCGATTCAGGCAGCTTATGAAATGCTGAATATCAGTAATGCACACACCGTAAAAGCCAATGTCTGGCAGTTTATCAGGCAGGATCATGACAGTTATGATCTGATCTTTATGGATCCGCCGTATGATATGCCGCGGCAGGATGAACTGATTGCTTCGATTATGGCCCAAAGCTGGCTCCACGAAGAGGGAATTCTGATTGTGGAACATAATTCACACCTCCCTTTTTCCTCCCTTGCAGGATTTGATTTCTCCCGGGTATATGGAAGTTCGACCCTGAGTTTTTTCCGCCATCCGAAATAAATGTTTACCTTAATCTTACTACTCCGAATCCAGCGACATGAAAAAAGCGATATTTCCGGGCTCTTTTGATCCCATTACCATAGGCCACGTGGAGATTATCCGGCGGGGCTGTGCGATATTTGACGAGGTGATTGTGGCCCTGGGCGTCAACAGCCAGAAAAAGTATTTGTTTTCTCTCGAAGACAGACTGAAAATGCTGGAAGCCTGTTTTGCCGATGATCCCCGCATTTCAGTGACCTCTTATGAAGGACTTACCGTTGAATTTGCACGGAAGACCGGCGCAAACTTTATCCTCAGGGGTCTTCGATCACCGCAGGATCTGAGTTATGAGCAGCCGATCGAACTGATCAACAAACACATGGCTCCCGAAATTGAGAATGTCCATTTGCTCAGCAGCCCCGACACGGCGATGGTTTCATCCACGATTGTGCGGGAAGTGATCAAATATAAAGGGCATATCGACGGATTGCTTCCGCCTGAAATCGTGCCTATGGTGCGAAAACTGATGTATTGAGCTGGCAGAAAAGTTAGTCTCCGTATTTCTGGTAATGTTTTTTCCAGTGGTCTCTTGAACGGAAATAGATATCAGACATCAACGGTTTCTTCTTCCCAGTCAGAATGTCAATCGCTTCATTGTATTCTATAACCAGTTGGTTAAGGGCGAATTCACTGGCGTTACCCAATTCTAAATCCAGCAAAGCCAGATCCCGCAAATCCCTGATGGCTGGCAATGCTTCCTTGTAATTTATATCAGCCAGGATACCTCCAAGCATTTCTGCGCCACTGGTTTTGGGGTTTTTCAGGATTTTCAGCAGCCGATCTCCGTAAACGGTTAAATCCAGTGCATAAAACGCATCAAAAACAAAAAACAGGAACTCATTGGGTTTCGGCTTTTTCAATTCTTCCTCAACTTTTTCCAGCACCATGAGCGGGACGGTTTCGGGGTATTTGGATGCGAGTGTTCCCATCAAATAAAAAAGCTGTTCATTAAACCAGTCCCAGTCGGAATCCTCTGTTTTGTTGGGAAGAAGGGCACTGGTCAGGGCCGGTGTAAGCTCCGGGGTCAGATGGTTTTCGGCAACAATCGCATACCAGAGCGGAGCTTCTTGTGATAATCCACTTGTTTCAGATTCCGCGGAGTATTCGCCTTCGAATAGTTCACTGTTAAAAGCATTGGAAATCATAAACACGATCTTGTCTATGATTTCAGGCGACGTAGGTTGCTGCTGAAGGAATTCGATTGCAGCTTCAGGGAGAAGATCTTCGGTATAATCCAAAACAGCAAAAGCTTCTTCAATAGACTGGAAATTTGAAAGGAGTGCCATTATACATCTAATTTAATGCCCAAATCCTTCATTGCATTCAGCGGAATTTCGGCAGGTGCATCCATCATCAGGTCGCGGCCTCCGGCCGTCTTGGGGAAAGCGATGACATCGCGTATGCTTCCTTCACCGGCGAGCAGCATGACAAACCTGTCCACCCCGAAAGCACAGCCGCCATGTGGAGGCGCACCGTATTCGAAGGCACGCAGCATGAAACCAAATTTGGCTTCTTTTTCTGCTTCTGTGAGCCCGAGGATGTCAAAGATTTTGTCTTGTACGTCTTTCCTGTGCACCCTGATACTCCCGCTCACGATTTCGTTTCCATTGATGACCATGTCATAACTTTGGGCCACGACGCGTTCCGGATCGCTGTATAGGTAATCCAAATCCTGTTCTCTGGGCATACAGAAGGGGTGGTGGGCGAATGTAAGTTCTCCCGTTTCCTCATCTTTCTCAAAAAGCGGGAAATCCACTACCCAGAATACCGACCAGGCTTTAGGATCAATCCAGCCTTCCTCTTTACCCAGCAGCAATCTCAGGTCGCCGAGAATCTTGCGGGTTTTGCTTTTTAGCTTGTCTGCTACTACCAGCAGCATATCACCTGGCTGTGCACCCGCATGTTCGCAAATACGCTGGAGATGTTCGGGGGTGTAAAACTTGTCAATAGAAGATTTGAATGTACCGTCTTCGTTGTATTTGATATACACCAGTCCGGAGGCACCCCGGTGAGGTTCTTTCACAAAATCGGTGAGGCGGTCGGTTTGTTTGCGGGTATAATGGGCACACCCTTTGGCATTGACCGCGGCTATCAGCCCGCCGGAATCCAGGAGGCTGTTGAACATGCTGAAATCTGTTCCGCCCATTACCTCATTTAGTTCGACGATTTTACAGTCAAAGCGAAGGTCGGGTTTGTCTGAGCCATAATAGCGGATGGCATCGCTGTAGCTGAGCCACTGGAAAGGCGGGATATCTACATCGAGAACCCGTTTGAAAATATGTTTTGCCAGACCTTCAAACATATCGAGGACGTCTTTTTGCTGGACAAAAGACATTTCGCAGTCGATCTGGGTAAATTCGGGCTGGCGGTCACCGCGGAAGTCTTCATCGCGGAAACATTTGACGATCTGGTAATAGCGGTCCATGCCTGCTACCATCAGCAACTGCTTCAGAATCTGGGGAGACTGAGGCAATGCGTAAAAAGAACCTTTGGAGAGGCGGGAAGGTACGACGAAATCGCGTGCACCTTCGGGTGTTGATTTGATGAGAAAGGGGGTCTCAATTTCGACAAAATGATTGCCATCGAGATATTCCCTTACCGCCTTCATGGCTTTGGCGCGGAGTATGAGGTTGTCGCGCATTTTGGGCCGGCGAATATCGAGGTAGCGGTATTCCATACGAAGTTCCTCACCGCCGTCAGTTTCATTTTCAATTTTGAAGGGAGGGAGTTTTGATTCGCTGATCACCTCGATAGCGGAGGGAATCAGTTCGACCTCACCGGTTGGGATTTTAGTATTTTTGCTTTCCCTTTCAGCAACTTTCCCTGTTACACGAATGACATACTCGCGGCCCAGTTTGCGTGCCTGTTCATAGATTTCGGCAAGTTCATCCGACTTGATCGAAATCTGGGTGATCCCGTAGCGGTCGCGGAGATCGACAAAAAGAATATATCCAAGATCACGTGATTTGTGGACCCATCCGGAGAGCGTGACTACCTGCCCGACGTGTGCCATTCTCAATTCACCACAACTATGCGTTCTGAGTGTTGTCTTCATATTAGGATTACAATTTTACAGAGTGCAAAGCTAGGAGATGCCCGGGAGATTGGGAACTTTTTGGAGGAAAAAGTCAGAAATATTATGAAAAAATCGTAGTATCTTTATGTGTTATAACCAAAATATATGTCCAATCATATTTCGTTTGGTGATTTGCCACACTATACGGTAGAAGATTATAAAAAATGGGAAGGAAACTGGGAACTGATTCACGGTATCCCTTATGCCATGTCGCCCTCCCCGCGCTTAACGCATCAACGGGTTAGCAGAAAAATAATGGTTCTTCTGGACCGGCACTTTGAGATTTGCTCCCATTGTGAAGTGCTGCAACCGATTGATATACATCTTGAAAAGGATACTGTGGTTCAGCCGGATGTATCAGTGATATGTGGTTCTACCGATAGTGTAAATGAATATAATAAGCCCGTACTGGTAGTAGAAATCCTTTCTCCTTCTACTGCCATCAAAGACCGTAACCTGAAATTCCGCCTTTACGAATCCAATGGCATCAAATATTACTGGCTGGTCGAACCCGATCAGAAGTGGGTAGAGGTATATGAACTGATTGACGGGAAATATGCAAGACTGGAAGTTTCCGGCTCGGTTACTTTTGATTTGGGCGAATGTGTTTTCGACTTTGACTTCCGGGAAATTTTTTAGCCTTCTATTCCTTCGAAGCGAGTCTGTATTCTGCAAATACTACCTCTTTTTCTTTCCAGGTAATCGAAAATCCTACGGTTCCGTCTTCCACATATACTTTCGGGTCGTACTCCAGATCGATGGTAGCATATTCGGTTACTACTTTCCTGTGAAGTTTCTGCTCCAACTGATAGATGCTGTTGAGAAAATCTTCCAGCACATCGGGATTGGAAACCAGTTTTTTCAACACGTCGGGCGACATCTGCATTCCCAGATCGTTGATCATCATACGTGCATCGTCGTGGTTGAAATGACGTGAATTTCCCCTTTCAAACCGGGGAATAATACTTTTGGACAGGCGGGCGAGTCGTTTAAAATCAGACATAATTCGTTTTGTTTTCTGTCAAGGCTAATATTACGAAAATCCTGCGGGAAAGATTATTTCCCTTACCCATAACATTGAACCTTCGCCCAAAAAACCGTACATTTGTGGTCAACATTTTTTAAAACCACTGCAATATCATGAAAAAGACTTCTTTTCTGATGCTGGCTGTAGCGCTGTTTTTGTTTGCATGCAGCGAATCTGCCGATAATCACCACGACGAATCCGTCGCCGGAAATGAAGAAACCACTGCTGAAAAAATGGTTTTTCCTGCAGATAGTGTTTCTCCCGACGGGCTTGTTTCCTTCCACGGCCTCCGTATTAATGAAGAAGGAGCCCTTCCCATTGTAAAAGTCTCCGACATTATGCCCGCTGGTAGTGCCGGTCAAATGGTCAAAATGGAAGGTACCATCGATGCCTGCTGCCAGGCCAAAGGATGCTGGATGACCGTTAAACTCCCCAACGAAGAGACGATGCGGGTTACATTCAAAGATTATGGTTTTTTTGTGCCCAAAGATGCTGCCGGAAAAACAGCCGTTTTTGAAGGCATGATTTCTTATGACACCACTTCCGTAGAGACCCTTCGCCACTATGCCGTTGATGGCGGAATGACCGAAGAAGCCGCAGCAGAAAAATATACAGAACCCAAAGTTGAGCTTTCTTTTGAAGCTACGGGTGTAATGATCAAAGGATAAAACGCAATGAATACCCAGACGAGATCAGAATCAAAAGAAATCCTTGCAATTCTTGGAATAGGTGAAAAAGGCCCGGTGGCGCATACCGGTACAGAGGCCATTTTTCCCGCTAAAGGAGCCTGGCATCCGATCTATTCCGCTGCCGACCGCGAAACACTGGCGCAAATCTCTTATGCAGACGCCAGCCATTACAATCACGTAATGGAAACCGCACTCGAAGCTTTTAAGGTGTGGCGCGAAATACCCGCCCCACGCCGCGGCGAAATCGTGCGTCAGATTGGCGCAAAACTGCGCGAATACAAGGAACCTCTGGGTAAACTGGTCTCACTTGAGATGGGTAAAATCTATCAGGAAGGGCTGGGAGAGGTGCAGGAAATGATCGACATCTGCGACTTTGCCGTGGGCCTCTCCCGGCAACTCTACGGTCTTACCATGCAGTCGGAGCGCAAACACCACCGGATGTACGAACAGTGGCATCCGCTGGGAGTGGTGGGCATTATCTCTGCATTCAACTTCCCGGTGGCAGTATGGTCTTGGAATGCGATGATCGCTGCTGTCTGTGGTAATGTTTCGGTGTGGAAACCGAGTGAAAAAACTCCGCTGACAGGCATCGCCTGTATGAATATTATTTCAGAGGTACTGAAAGCCAACGATCTGCCCGAAGGGGTGTTTAACCTCGTCATAGGCGACCGCGAAATCGGGCAGACCATGTCCTCCGACCACCGTATCCCGCTGATCTCGGCTACCGGCTCTACCCGTATGGGCAAAACCGTAGCAGAAACCGTAGGTCAGCGGCTGGGCAAAACCCTGCTCGAACTCGGCGGCAACAATGCCATCATCATTTCCCGCCACGCCAATCTGCAACTGGCCATTCCGGCTATCGTATTTGGTGCCGTTGGTACTTGTGGGCAGCGCTGCACATCTACCCGCCGCCTCATCATCGATGAGGCGATCTATGATACTTTCACCGAAAAACTGGCCAGCGCCTATAACTCACTTCAGTCCCGTATCGGTCATCCGCTGGATTCCCAGACACTGATCGGCCCGCTGATCGATATGCAGGCAGTCGAAGGCATGCAGGCTTCCCTCCGCGAAGTGGAGGCCGAAGGCGGGAAAATCATTTTTGGCGGACAGGTATTGGAAGGCCCGGGATTTGAGACCGGTACTTATGTGGTACCAGCGATTGTGGAGGCAAAAAACCACTACAAAACCGTTCAGAAAGAGACATTCGCCCCGATCCTCTACCTGATGAAATACAGCACACTTGAGGAAGCGGTGGAAATTAATAACGCAGTCCCGCAGGGGCTTTCCTCCGCTATTTTCACCGAAAACATGAAGGAGTCGGAGCGTTTTCTCAGTCTGATGGGCAGCGATTGTGGCATCGCCAATGTCAATATCGGCACCTCCGGTGCAGAAATCGGCGGCGCCTTCGGCGGCGAAAAAGAAACCGGCGGTGGCCGCGAGTCCGGCTCCGACGCATGGAAAGCCTACATGCGCCGCCAGACCAACACCATCAACTGGTCCGACGAACTGCCACTTGCGCAGGGGATTAAGTTTGATTTTTGATTATCAATAGCGCGGGGTTTATCAATAGCGCGGGGTTTATCAATAGCGTGGGGTTTATCAATAGCGTGGGGTTTATCAATAGCGTGGGGTTTAAACCCCACGCTATTGATAACATTAGCTTTTATTTATTATCTTCCCTCGTGTAAACCCTCAAGAATACCCATTCCATTATGCGCCAGTCCACAAAACTCCTTCTGATATTACTGTTCAATATGTCAGCCTATATGTCAGCGCAGCAGCTTTCACCTACTCAGACATTAACCATAGACAGTATTTTTCAGGCGTGGGACAAAACCAACAGTCCGGGTTGTGCGCTTGCCGTAATCAAAGACGGAGAGATCGCCTATTCCCGGGGCTACGGAATGGCTGATCTGGAGCATGGGCTGGCAATCAATACAAAGTCAGTGTTTTATGTAGGATCAGTGTCCAAACAATTTGTAGCAACCTGCATCCTCCTACTGGCGGAGGAAGGGCGGCTCAGTCTCGACGACGATGTGCATACCTATTTTCCCGAACTTCCCGACTATGGGTATCCGATTACCATTCGCAACCTTATCCATCATACCAGCGGAATAAAGGACTATCTCGATATGTGGGAAATGTCGGGCCGGTCATATCTCGACAAAGTGCCCGAAGCAGAAGCCCTCGAAAGTATTATTCGTCAGAAAACCCTCAGTTTTGAGCCAGGCACACGCTATGAATACAGCAATTCGGGGTACCTGATGCTGGGCATGATCGTGCGGAAGGTGAGCAGGGTAAGTCTTCGGGAATATGCCCGGGCAAATATCTTTGACCCGTTGGGAATGACGCAAACGCAGTTTTACGACGACAACCGCAGGCTGATCCCCAACCGGGCATTTGGATATGGCGCTCCGGTGGAGGGAACATTTACCAACAGGATGATGCGATTTGATCTGGTAGGTTCCGGTGGTATTTACAGCACAGTGGAAGACCTGTACAAATGGGACCAGCATTTCTATCAAAACCAACTGGGAAAGCGGGGGCAGGCATTGATTGACCAGATGCTGACAAACGGGCGGTATAAAAATGGAACAGAAATGAACTATGCCTTTGGCATTGAAAACGGCACCTACAAAGGACGCAGAACCATCAGCCATGGCGGCGCGTTGGGCGGGTATCGCGCAGGCTTTTTACAGTTTCCCGACCAGCGGTTCAGCGTCATCATCCTCAGCAACCTCGAAACCTTCGAACCCCTCAGCCGCGCAAAAGAAGTCGCAGATTGTGTTTTGGGGGAATGAATTGTTAGTTGCTTCTCTCTTTCATGATATTTTGTATATTGGGGCAAATATCCATGAATGAACAAGCCGGCCCTTATAACGGAAATTGAGAAGATTCTGGGTTTTACCCTTTATCCTGCGCCCATACATCCTGATCCCATCACCGGGCTGATGGCCTATAAAAGAGATACCCCCAAATACCAGATGGAGGGAGATCGCCTGATCGGGCTGAACCTGGCCAAAACAGGCCTGACGGATACGCAGTGGAATGCCATTACCAGCCTCCCCAATTTGCGCCCCGAAGATATGCGGGCATTGAATCTAAGCGAAAACAAACTGAAAGAGTTGCGCTTCCCGGCCGGAATGGTGAATGTAGAGGCTCTGAATGTGGAGGACAATAAACTTACATTTCCCACGAAAGAAACCACCAAACAGGGGACGGCTGCTATCCTTCGATTTTTAACTGCACTGGCCAGCCAGGGAGAAAGTCATGTATATGAGGTGAAAATGCTGATTGTCGGAGAGGGGGGTACGGGCAAGACTACGCTTTGGAACAAACTGCATAACGCCGACCATCCTGTTCCTGATCCAAGTCAGCTATCCACAGTAGGTATTGGCATCCGGGAAGGCTGGGAATTTGATCACCCTGTTCACCCCGGAACGCCTTTTCTGGTAAATTTATGGGACTTCGGCGGACAGGAAATACAGTATATGACCCATCAGTTTTTCCTCACCCGGCGATCTTTTTATGTATTGCTTGCTGACGGCAGGCGGGAAGTAGCCAATTTCCCCTATTGGTTTAAGATTATAGACCTGCTCGGTTACGATCCCAGACAGAAAAAAAACCTGCCAGTGCTGGTTGTGCTCAACGAAAGAGGCACAATCACCGCCCGGTGGCCTTATGACCCCGAGGCAGCCAAAACCGACTATCCCCGGCTGGAAGTAATCAAACGGGACGTGGATTTTGCCAAAAAAGATGACAGACTAGAGGGGCTAACCAGGGCTATTAAGAACATCCTTTGTGAGTATATGACTCACCTCCCCTGGAAAATACCCTCATTTTGGAGCGAGGTGAGAAAAGAACTGTACAAGCTCCGTAAAACAGTCAATCACATCACCTATACTCGTTTTGAAGAGATATGCAGGGAAAAAGGGATAAAGGAAAAACTCCAGATGAGCGACCTGAGCCAGATGTTGCACGATCTGGGAATTATATTACATTACCACGAAGACATTAATCTTTCCGATTTGATGATTCTGAATCCCGAATGGGCGGTAAACGCCGTCTATGAAATCTTAAAACACGAAGAAGTCAAAAACAAACAGGGACGGTTTGACAAATCACTTTTGCTGGGTATATGGGAGGCTTGTAATTATACAAAAGAAGAACAACGCCATCTGATGAACCTCATGCTCAAGGATAGTTTTGAGGTTTGTTTTCAGGCAGAGGAAGAGGGAAAAACCGTCTATATCGCCCCGCAGTTATTGCCCGATATTCGCCCTCATTTTTCCTGGGATAAAAATACAAAAGCCCTTCGATATACTTACCAATACCCTTTTATGCCGAAAGGTATTATCGGGCGGCTGATTGTGCGGCTGCATACCTATATCTCCGTGCAGGAAGGGAAAAAAATAGTCTGGGAAAAGGGTATGTTAGTTATGCAGAGGGGCTGTCAGGCATTGGTACAGGAAACCGAAGACGGCAAAACGGGAGGTAAAATCATCACCATTGAAGTGCGAGGCTCAAGTGCAGACGACCGGCGTTACCTCCTTCAGCGTATTCGCGAAGAACTGGAACATATCCATACCCGATCCTTTCCCACCCTTAAATTTGAGGAAAAAATTCCCTGTTGTTGTGAGGGTTGTGTGGAAAGTAATGAACCTCATTTTTTTGATTTGAGCGTATTGAATAGCAGACAAGAAAAAGGCAAAATAACCATCGAATGTGTAAATAGCGGAGACAGTGTATCCATTCCCGAACTGCTACGAGGTGTATTTTCCGAGCAAAAAATAACTCCGGCAGATCGTATTCGCAAGTTGGTTGGTGCGGGTCGTTTGGAAGAGGCATTGGAATTACTGGAGAAAATTTTACCCGAGGAAAAAAATGAAATTACCCAGCAAAAAATGAAACTTTCCAACCTTCGATCAAATATCCGAAAAGGTGTAATAGGAACAGGTACAACAGAGGAACGTACCGAACTTGCTGCTATCTCATCCGCCATTTTAGACTTATGCAATTCTATCCTCTAACAGTGATTGACAAACCAAAACCAATAAAAACATTCGTGTAAATTCGCGCCATTCGTGGTTATACAATCATTCCACAAGAAAAATCCCCATGATAAAAAACTTAATCACCCTCACCGACTACGAAAAAAAACTCCCCCACCACGAGATGATCTTTGTGGAAGGTGGGGAGTTTGATATGGGTGGGAGTGATGTTGAGGCTCGGGATAATGAAAAACCGGTGCATCGGGTGCGGGTGTCGTCGTTTTATATAGGGAAATACCCGGTTACGCAAGCCTTATGGCAAGTTGTGATCGGAAATAATCCTTCAAGATTTAAAGGCGGAGGCCACCCGGTGGAAAATGTATCGTGGGATGATGCCCAAATTTTCATTCAAAAACTGAATGAAAAAACAGGAAAAACCTACCGCCTGCCCACAGAGGCAGAGTGGGAGTTTGCAGCCCGGGGCGGTTTACACAGCGAAGGATATCTCTATGTAGGGAGTGATAAACTGAAAGAAGTGGGCTGGTATGAAGGAAACAGTGGTCGAGAAACCCAGCCAGTGGGTCAAAAATACCCCAATGAGTTGGCGATATATGATATGAGTGGAAATGTCTGGGAGTGGTGTGATGATTGGTATTCGGGAGAATATTATCAGAAATGTGCCGAGAGAGATGTGGTAGAAAATCCCACTGGCCCCGAAAATGGGTCTCTTCGTGTGCTCCGTGGCGGTAGCTGGTTCAGCTATCCGCGGACCTGCCGCGTTGCATATCGCCTCAACGCTTCGCCGGGGTATCGTGGTTATGACCTCGGCTTCCGCCTCGCTTTGTCAGCTCCTAATGACGAAAAATAGGATTAAATTTAAACCAAGGTTTTATGATTTTCGCCTTGACCGACTTCGAAAAAACCCTCCCCCACCACGAGATGATCTTCGTGGAAGGCGGAGAGTTTGATATGGGGGGAAATGATGTGGATGCTCAAAGTGATGCAAAACCGGTTCACAAGGTGCGAGTATCGTCGTTTTATATAGGTAGATATCCAGTCACGCAAGCCTTATGGGAGACGGTGATGTGGGCTAATCCTTCACATTTCAAAGTAGAAAGCCATCCCGTAGAACAAGTTTCCTGGAGTGATACTCAAATCTTTCTACAAAAACTGAATATACAGACGGGAAAAACCTACCGCCTGCCTTCAGAGGCTGAATGGGAGTTTGCGGCTCGCGGTGGTATTTATAGCCAGGGTTACCTTTATGCCGGTAGCGATAAGCTGAAAGAGGTGGGATGGTATGATGAGAACAGTAAACAAAGAACACATCCCGTTGGGCAAAAAATGCCCAACGAATTGGATTTATACGACCTGAGTGGGAATGTAAGAGAGTGGTGTACGGATTGGTATTCAGAAGATTATTATCAGAATTGTGCCGACAGAGGTGTGATAGAAAATCCCATCGGCCCGGATAATAGTTCGTTTCATGTGTTCCGCGGAGGTAGCTGGCTCAGCTCCCCGAGGCTTTGCGCTGTTGTGCATCGCGACAGCTTTTCTTCGGAGATTCCGGACTTTACTCTCGGCTTCCGCCTCGCGATGTCTGTTCCCAACGGTAAGAATTAATTTCAATAAAAGCTATATGGACCTCCTACTTACCGACTTCGAAAAAAAACTCCCCCACCACGAGATGATCTTCGTGGAAGGGGGAGAGTTTGATATGGGTGGGAGTGATGCTGAGGCTCGGGATAATGAAAAACCGGTGCATCGGGTGTGGATTTCGCCGTTTTATATGGGCAAGTACCCTGTTACCCAGGCAATATGGAAGGTTGTGATGGGAACTAATCCTTCCAATTTCAAAGGAGAAAATCATCCCGTAGAAAAGGTATCCTGGAATGATACTCAAACTTTTCTCCAAAAATTGAATGAAAAAACAGGAAAAACCTACCGCCTGCCCACAGAGGCAGAATGGGAGTTTGCGGCTCGCGGGGGCATTTACAGCCAGGATTACCTTTATGCCGGTAGCGATAAACTGAAAGAAGTAGGATGGTATAGTGGGAAAAAAACGCATCCCGTCGGACAAAAGATGCCCAATGAATTGGGATTATACGACTTGAGTGGAAATTCCTGGGAGTGGTGTGAGGATTGGTATTCGGGAGGTTATTATCAAAAATGTGCCGACAGAGGTATGGTAGAAAATCCCACTGGACCCGAAAATGGGTCTCTTCGTGTGTACCGCGGCGGTGGCTGGCGCAGCAATCCGCGGGGCTGCCGAATTGCGTATCGCAACAACTTTTCGCCGGAGTATCGGGCCGTTGATCTCGGTTTCCGCCTCGCTTTGTCCTCCCCAGTTTAGGGCAGCTAAGGAAATTACAAATGCCAAATCGAAGATGCCATAAAGGTACAAGTAATAACAAATTACAAAGGATATGCTCCAAACACCCCTTTGTAATTTGTCATTTAAAATTCCTTGTTTGTAATTTTCAAGTAGGGGG
This sequence comes from Bacteroidia bacterium, assembly GCA_041391725.1. GTDB lineage: Bacteria > Bacteroidota > Bacteroidia > J057 > J057 > JAGQVA01. Next base: position 35,056 of record JAWKNL010000003.1, on the reverse strand, counting down.
TTTGGGGTCGAAGATTCCCGCAAGGAATCTGAGATCCCTTAGGAGAAGCCTTAGACAGGGGAGATATATCCCCCAAAAACTGCGGAAAGGCTTTATTTTTACATTATCTTAAACTTATATGACTATTTCACTCACCGAATACGAAAAAAACCTCCCCCATCACGAGATGATATTTGTGGAGGGTGGAGAGTTTTATATGGGGGGTAATGATGTGGATGCTCATGATAGTGAAAAACCTGTTCACAAAGTGAGGTTAACGTCGTTTTATATGGGAAAATACCCGGTGACGCAAGCGTTATGGCATACTGTAATGGAAACTAATCCTTCCGATTTCAAAGAAGAAAATCATCCCGTAGAGCAGGTATCCTGGAATGATACCCAAACCTTTCTACAAAACCTGAATAAAAAAGCACGCAAAATCTACCGCCTGCCTACTGAGGCAGAATGGGAGTTTGCAGCTCGGGGGGGCATTTACAGCCAGGGTTACCTTTATGCAGGGAGCGACAAACTGAAAGATGTGGGGTGGTATAGAGAGAATAGTGAAAACAAAACACATCCTGTCGGGCAAAAACTATCCAACGAATTGAGTTTATTCGATATGAGTGGGAATGTCTGGGAGTGGTGTTCTGATTGGTATTCGAGAGAATATTATCAGAAATGTGCCGAGAGAGATGTGGTAGAAAATCCTATCGGCTCGTATAGCGGCGTATATCGTGTGCGCCGAGGTGGTTGTTGTCTCAGCCATCCGCAGATCTGCCGTATTGGGTTTCGGAACTATACTTCGCCGGGGATTCATGATGATTCTTTAGGTTTCCGTCTCGCTTTATCTATTTCATCTAACGAGAATTAATTTTAATAAAAAGTTGTATGCCAATCACCCTCACCGACTTCGAAAAAACTCTCCCCCACCACGAGATGATATTTGTGGAAGGTGGGGAGTTTGGTATGGGTGGGAGTGATGAGAATGCTCAAAGTGATGAAAAACCCGTTCATCGGGTGCGAGTATCGTCATTTTATATAGGGAAATATCCGGTTACGCAGGCGATGTGGGAGGCTGTGGACAAAAACAAACCCTGCCATTTTACAGGAGATAACCTCCCGGTCGAAAATGTCTCATGGTATGGGGCGCAGCGGTTTATCAAACAACTGAATGAAAAAACCGGGCGCAGGGAATCGCCCAAATACAGCTTGCCGACAGAATCCGAGTGGGAATACGCCGCACGTGGAGGTGTCCTGAGCAAAGGGTATGTGTATGCAGGTGGAAACGACCCGGAAGAAGTGGCCTGGTTTGCGGCCAATAGTGATAAAAAACCGCATCCGGTAGGATTAAAAAAACCTAACGAACTGGGGCTTTTCGATATGTCAGGAAATGTTGCGGAATGGTGCGAGGACTATTTTGGCGGGGCAGAGTATTACCAGATTTGCCATAATCAGGGTGTGGTGGAAAATCCCTGTGGACCTGATTCAGACACGTATCATGTGCACCGGGGCGGGGCCTGGGGTAGTCCGGCCAAACGCTGTCGTGTTTCCAATCGACTGTTGATGGCACCGGAGTATCGGATAAATACAGTGGGGTTCAGGCTCGTCTTGGGATAAATGGGTTTTATTAATAAATCTCCAGACAGTCTAAAGTGCTTTCTTCTAAAAAACTTTCTATAATAGATTGATTCTGAGATAATTTATCTGCGAGAAATGAAATTGTAGCATTGCCTGTTCTGATCCAGATAATTTTAGGTGGGATTCCTTCCTGTCTGACTATTTTTAGAAAATCATCATCCTGCGTCACAATTGCATCAAACCCTTTCTGTCTGGCATATTCAAAGATAGCAAAATCGCTATTGTTCATCAGCCCCACATCTTTTACATGAGAGATACTCTGAAAGCCTGATGTTAACCGGGCAATTACTCTATAGGAAATATTTTGATCAATCAGCAACCTCATGCAGCAGCATACCCGATTTTCATCATTTGCTCAATAGCAAACTCCAGCGCAACCGAAAGGTCTTCTTTGGTAAGTTCCGGGAAATCCTCCAGAATAGCTTCGGCAGTCATTCCGGATGCATACCACCGTAAAATATCTACCACGGCGATCCTCATACCTCTGATGCAGGGTTTTCCGCTTCGCTTCCCGGGCTCAATCGTGATAATATTTTTGTAGATATACATCCGTATGGTTGATTGATGGTATCGTAAATATACAAAAATTGTGCTATTCCCTGCTATTCCTTTTTCTCATCCCCCCACCTCTCTCCGTATCGCTTGCCGATCGACCTTGTTTTGCCGGCCGCTGCGGGGCAGGGTGCGAAAGATGATGTGGTCGGGCAATGCCTCCTGGTCGATGGAGTATTTGCCGGAACGCAACTGCTGTTTGATTTCTCCTTCGGTGAGGGGGTTTTCTGCCTCGACGACGAGCCAGACTACTTCGTCAAATTTTTCTTCGTCATATACCCCCACCATCACCGCTTCGGTGATGCCGGGAATCTTGTTGATGGTCGGTTCGTACAGGCCGGGGTAAATATTCATATTCCGCCGGATAATCATGTCCTTTTTCCGCCCGGTGAGGATGAGGTTGCCCGAATCGTCGATATAACCCAGATCACCGCTCCGGTGCGGTGTTTCCCGGCTGTCGAGATGCCAGTACCGGGCAAATAACTGCGGTGATTCGACCAGAATTTCGCCCTCTTCGCTGATGGAGACTTTTACTCCTTCCACGGGTTTTCCGAGAATGTCTCCCTTTCCCTGCCAGCGGGCTTTTTCTCTCCCGTCAATAGCGGTTACCATCAGATGTTCGGTCATACCATACAATGCAGTGATCCGCGTATGCTCCGGAAGGTGGCGGATTAGTTTGGTGAGAAAGGCGGGATAAACTGGTGCCGAACCCAGCATCACATGCTGAAGGCATTTGGGAAGGTTGCGGCCTGTTTTTTCACATTCGCGAAGGAGTTCGAGGTAGTCGCTGGGCGGACCAAAAAGCAGGGTGATGTGGTTTTTGTCGATAAAATCGAGTTTCCATGCGGCGTCTTTGGCATAGTCCCAAAGGTAAACGGGAATGGATGCACTCAGCCCCATAAGCATAAACGACGGCAGATGTGTCGCCACCCGCTGCCCTTCGGGCGCGCCCATGAGCCTTACAATCTGACTTATGGTTGCGTGAAGGGAATGGTAGGTGTGAACCACCCCTTTCGGTTCGGAAACCGTTCCGGATGTATAGGTAATCAGAAAGGGTTCGTCCGCCGTAGTTTCGGTGAGTTCCTCCGGCTGAATGGCTTTCGCCTTCAGCTTGCGAAGGGGGATATGTGGCTGCATCAGCGGCACATAAGGGCCGGTAGTGATGAGTTTCATGCCCGGGTGGCGCGGGATCTCGATGGCTACGTTACGGATAATCCACCGCAGCAACGGCTGCTCCTGAAGCAAAATCAGCCTCCCGTCCACAAAGGCCCATCGGGGGTCAAGCTGGCGGAGTTTTGCCCGGTAGTTTTCCCTTCCCATTTCGGGGTCAATGATGGCCAGTACCCCGCGAACCATGATCATGGCATACACGACGATGAGGAAGTCGGGCCCCGGTGCTGTGGCGATAACTACTTTGTCTCCTCTGGCAAAACCCAGGTTTTGAAGATGCGCAGCCAGGCGGCGGGCAGAATTAAAAATTTCTGCGTGAGAAATGGGTTTCCCCTTTTCCACCAGGGCAGGTTGCCCGGCAGTGGTAATTTGAAGGGGCTTGAGCAGTTCGTCGGTGAAGAGCATAATTAGTCCCCGATTGGATCCAGACTGTAAAGCTCCAGCTCCTCCTCTTTGCCCCGCAGCCTGATTTTGGTGATATATTCCGAGACGTATTCTTTCTTGTAGTCTAGCTGCTCCAGCAGGGTGTTGGAAAGCAACAGCCGCCGGTTGTAATGATTGCATTCCATCTGGATGCGTGAGGCAGTATTCACTGTATCTCCATGAAATACAATGTCGCGTTTGTAGTCGCCGATTTCCCCCACAATCACCACGCCGATATGATAACCCGCCTTGAATACCGGTTCGTAGCCGTATTTTTTGAGGTATCGGGCTCTTCTTTTTTCCATTCTGTCCCAAATCCCGAAGAAGCAATGAATGCAGTTGTTGTTTTTTAATCCCACCTTTTTGGGCCAACTGATCACTACTTCGTCGCCCACATACTGATAGATTTCTCCCTGACTACTGCGCACGGGTTTGGCAATATCAAAGAAAAAATCGTTGAGAAAATGGTGCCACTTGACGTGTCCCAGCCGCTCGGCAATGGTCGTGGAGGACCGGAGATCCATAAACATAAATATTCGTTCCTCTTCCTTGGGGGTATGGTATCTGCCCAACAGGTAGTTAAACAGCACATTGGGACCCAGAAGCCGTGAAACCAGAGTTACAAACTGCAAAACCAGCAATACAACCAGGCTATAAAACACGACATAGGCAAATTCGCCGCCGGTAATCCAGCTTATGAGCGCGGGAGAGTGAATCAGTTCGGAGAAACTGGAGCGCGTGATGATTCCGGTGTAAATGCCCGCGACAAGCACCAGTGAGATGCTGATTACAGCGAGATAGGCCAGGGTCCTGACCAGCAAAACGATCATAAACTGCTGGCGGCGAAGGTCGGTATTAAACAGCCAGCGGTCGAGGAGACCGGTAAAAAATCCTATAGAAAAACCTATGGTGGTTGTAACAGTGATCAGTTCCCATTCTCCTCCCAGATTGAGCAGGGCATATACAATTCCCACGATACCTCCGTAGAGGCCCCTTTCTAATAATCTGGAGAATGCCTGATTGTTCATAATAAAAGATAAATTACACTCATGGCTTCGGAGCAAACCACTGCTGATTGCCGGGATCGGTATCGGGAAAGGATTCATGCCCCAGCACAATTTCCCGTATGGGTTTTTCGGCCCGGAAACTTACGACTGTAAAATCTTTTCCTTTGGCCCATACTTCTGCTGAAGTGTATAGTTCCTGTCCGGTTTCGTCTTCATATATGATTTTCAGGTAAACGGGAATGGGCATACTTCCTCTTTTTTCGACAGTAATGTGCACATTTTTTCCCTTCACCGATACATTTCCCAGTGCGAGGTCGGGATATCCATAGTCAAAAAACCAGGCTTTCCAGAACCAGTCGAGATTTTTTCCGCTGACATCATTAAAGGTATTGAAAAAATCCCAGGGTAGCGGATGTTTTCCCTCCCAGCGTAAGATAAAAGTCTGAATACATTTTTTGTACATCTCATCGCCCAGCATATCTCTGAGTGTGTGAAAGGCGCAGGATGGTTTGTAGTAGGTGTTTTCAAAATAGGGCCAGCCATTGAGCCACTTGCTGGGGGTAATCAGCGGCAGGTCGTCGATGGTTCCGGCAATACGTGTATAACTCAGTACATTGCCGTACATAGGGTCGCCCATTTGCGGATCTTCCTTGTAGGCCAGGTCATTGGGGAAAATATTGGCCCAGCCTTCGTCCATCCACGCGTATTTTCGTTCATTGATACCGGTGACAAACGGAAACCAGGTATGGGCAATTTCGTGGTAGGTGAGGTCGATCAGGTCAGCCCGGTTGCGCACTCTGCCATCGTTGCAGAGCATGGGAAATTCCATTCCTCCCCCCCCCTGATCGGCCTGAAAAACCGTCACCTGCGGGTAAGGGTAGGGGAGACCGGGGATGTTTTCCTGCATATCTATCACTGACTTTCTGGCAATGGCAGCGCATTCTTCGTAATAAGGAGACTTTGGGTCGTAGGCAGCGTGAATGGCCACTCTTTTTCCCTTTTGGGTCTCTGTGCTGGTGGCATCCCAGACCAGGCTGTCGCTAAGGCAGAAGGCAAAATCGGGCACATGAGAGGCACTGAATTTCCAGGTAATTTGTGGTTTTTCGGGTGTAATGGGGCCTTCGGTAAGTTCGGCTTCTGAAACCACTTTGACCACCTCGTCGGAAGTGGCAGCCTGTTTCAACCTTTCCCGGAATTTGGGTAAAAGTACTTCATCCGGATTTTGCAGTTCGCCCGTGGCCCATAGCAGCGTTTGTCCGGGAAGAGTGATTTCCACTTCGTAGTCGTGGAAGTCGTTGTACATTTCCTGCCAGGCTGTATAGTTGAGTCTGTCCCATCCGTCGATGTCATCATAGACGGCAATCTGAGGATACCAGTAGGCGACAAACCAGGTACGGGGTCCAAATGCGCCCATTCTTTGCTGAAATCCGCGGGGGAAGGTGACCTCCCATTCGATATACATATCCACGCTTTCTCCGGGTCTCAGATTTTTTTCGAGGGGAATAAACATATTGGTACCACTCCGGGAAAGCCGGTTGGTGCGCCAGAAAGATCTGCCTGAAGATTCTGTTTCTGACAGGTCTGTCTCCGTATCATTGATAACCAGTTTGCGGACAATCACCCCTTCGCTGATCAGTTCGGGTGAAAACTGCATCTCGCGGATTCCACCTTTTTTGAGCAGATCGGGATAGAGCCGCACGACGAGTTGGTTGATGACGTCGGGGCTTTGATTAAAATATTTGACTTTTTCCGATCCTCGCAGTGTGCCTGCATCAGGGTCAAAATCAGCCTGAATATGGTATTCGGCGCGATTGATCCAGTATCGGGAACCGGGGTTTCCATCTGGTTTACGTGTGCCCGATTCATAAGCTTGTGTCATTTCAGCAGGAACAAAAAGGCGCGATTGTGCATTCACGAGGGGAAAAGAACCCAGAAAAGCTGAAAAGACAATTATTCTGAAAAAAAATGATTTCATAGTAGGGAGCGGTTAGACATTGACAAAGCCCGATTCGGGAAACTGATCTGAAAAAACTTCGAGGAAATCGTCAATACGCTGGTAGTTGAGTTGTCCGGGTTCTTCTTCTGCCTCTACTCCCAAAGCGTAGCCATAGGGCTGAAAGTTGCCGGATACAAGGTAGGCTTCCGCGTCGTCAATTTCAGGGAAGTGAAAGAAGATATGTTTGGATAAATGTTCATACCCTGCCGCCGATGATATATTTGTAAGGCTGATTTCGAACTTTAATTCTGCCGAAACTGAAGCCGCCTCCCGTAGGAGAAAATCCATTTTATCAGGAGAAAGAGAGGTATCGGCTCTGAGGATAAAAGCATCAGCATAGGATTTCATGCTTTTGTCCCATTCCTCTGCCGGAAGGGTAATATAACGGGGGGAAAACATTTTTTTTGCAGATTCCAGTTCCTCCAGACTCGCAGCATTCATTTCAAGTACAATACCGGGAACAGATAGCCAGTTGACGATATTCCAGACCAGGCTGGCTGAAAGTTTGCGGGTGCTGCCGCGCTCAAGGCTAAACCCAATCAGGTCAAACCCCACGGCGGCGCTGGAGCGGGCATCCTGAAGGTTGGTCAGATTGCTGATCCTGAGTTTTGGTCGCACGGGAAAACAATTAAAGATTAGTCACAAAATTTTGGGCAAATTTAAGACATATTATTTAACCTTTACATCATGACGACTCACACATTTCTTCCTTTTTCCCGCGATACTTACGAAGGTGAGGAGCTATTAAAGCGCAGCAGGGCGTATTATGAAAGGATGGATCAGCGCCGCAGCCTGCGGGCATTTTCAGATCAGCCTGTGGCCCGCGAAGTAGTTGAAAATCTTATCCTTGCAGCTTCTACGGCGCCTTCAGGTGCGCACAAACAGCCCTGGACGTTTTGTGCTGTGGGCGATCCTGAAATCAAACAAAAAATCAGAGCCGCTGCCGAGGAGGAAGAGTACCGCAACTACCACGGAAGGATGTCGGAGGAATGGCTGGAAGATTTGCAACCCTTTGGCACCAACTGGGAAAAACCCTTTCTGGAAATCGCTCCCTGGCTGATTGTGGTGTTCAGAAGGGCATATGAAGTCGAAAACGGAGAAAAGCACAACAATTATTACGTACAGGAATCGGTAGGACTGGCCACCGGGTTTCTTTTGACGGCTATTCACCATGCGGGTCTCGTTGCACTTACCCATACGCCCAGTCCGATGAACTTTCTGACAGAAATATTAGGGCGCCCGGAAAACGAACGGCCTTATCTGCTTATACCGGTAGGTTATCCGGCTGCGGATGCCACCGTTCCGGCATTGATAAGAAAGCCGCTGGAAGCGGTTGCGAAGTTTTACTGACGCGCTGTTTTTGACCAAATCCCCGCATACTCCTGCCGAATGCGCAATATATCAATCCATTCGTGCAATAAATATTACACGCAGGGGTGGTAAATTAAGAATCGGGACGATTTTTGATATAGAAAAGGGGGAATGTTTTTTTATATTTATTCGCACATTGCGAATAACAAACAACGATTATGCGCAAACACAATGGAATGCGTCCGCAGGACGTAGTCATCTTGCTAAAAGTGTCAGCCATGGGAGATACACCGTGGCGTTATTCAGATATTGCACAGGCCTTGCATATGAGTCAGTCAGAGGTGGCGGAGGCACTCAACCGATCGAAGCTCGCCCGGCTGGTGGATGTATCAAAGAAAAAAATCTACCGTGAGTCGTTTATGGAGTTTTTGATTCACGGGGTGAAATATGTTTTTCCGGCACAGCCGGGGGCGCTGGTTCGCGGTATTCCGACGGCACATTCGGCCAAGCCGCTGTCCGATGCACTTATTTCTGAGTCTGAAGCATTTGTATGGCCCAGTTCGGTGGGAAATATGCGCGGTCAGGGTATTGTGCCGCTGTATCCCAGTGTGATCAAGGCAATCCGTAAGGATCCTGTTTTGTATGAGATGCTGGCTCTGGTGGATGCGATCCGGGTAGGAAAAGCCCGTGAGCACAACCTGGCGATAAATTATCTGGAGAAAATGATCAGAGAAGGCGAATATGTTGGTTAAAAATCTTCAAATGCTGGAAACCCTGGCTTCTGGTTTCGGCGAATCTTTAAACAAAGTAGTTTTTATTGGCGGTGCAACCCTGAGTTTATACATTACAGACCGCTCCGCACCCGAATGCCATCCCTCAGGAGAGGTCGATGGGATCGTAGGGGTTTCAACCATGCTCGAATTTCAGCAGTTTTTGCAGACGATTGAGCGAAAGGGATTCAAGCGCATGAAAATGGAGCGGCAGGGAGCTGAGGAATGGATGTACGAAAATATCAGGGTACGGCTTATGCCGATGAACACAGAAAAGCTGGGTTATACCAACCGTTGGTATGAAGAGGGCGTATTCCATGCACGCACTTACCGGCTGCCCGGTGGAAGCCCTATTCGTATTTTTCTTCCCGCCTACTTTGTCGCATCGAAAATTGACGCATTTATCAATCGCGGCAAAAATAACCTTCGCCTGAGCGAAGATTTTCAGGACCTTGTCTATATACTTGACAATCGCCAGGAAATCCTGAATGATATCCATCAGGCTTTTTATGAAGTAAGGGCGTATATTCAACAACAGTTTGTACGGTTTTTGTCCCATCCGGGTCTCGAAGAAGGAATTGCTTATGCCCTGCCTGACAGCTTTGACGAGGAAAATATTTACCGGATTAAAACCCTGATCAGACAGATTGCCTTTCCCGCAGTAGCTGTGGGAGCATAGGTAAACCAGGCAAAAAGCCTGGCTTACCTTAAGGATTCCAATGGGGGAATCCCAGTCAAATAGAAAAGTGGGTCGAATCTTTATACACCTTCGCAGAAATCAGCATGGTATCTGATTTGTTAAAGATGTCTATATTGTACAGCCCGTCAGGTAAAGATGAAAGATCTAATTCACCTTTAGCTAATCCGGGCGGGGAATCCACAGATTTACCCAAATGGTTAAAAATTTCTATACGCGTAATCGCTGCAAGATCGCCGGTCAGAGAAAGAATGGATTTCTCTGCATGGAAAACAAATGCCAACTGCTTTTCCATAATTAGTTGATAAAACTAAATTATTGTCCCAATACGTATGTGGTATTCAGGCGGGAAAAGCTTATTACTGTTGATTGTAAGATTTTGAATATGAGGCAGAAACGAAACGTATATTTAGAAAATTTTTCCTGAAAAAGCAATCTTTCTTTCACAGGTTTTTGCCGACATTCGGAAATGCGGGGCGTTGTGTCTATCTTTGCGGCCAAATTCTCAGAACCAAATCATGCAAATTAGGAATATAGCCATTATCGCTCACGTTGACCACGGCAAAACTACCCTGGTAGATAAGATGCTTATGCAGGGGAAATTGTTTGGCTCACATGAGAACCCGGGCGAACTGATCATGGACAGCAATGACCTGGAACGCGAGCGCGGCATTACCATTCTCTCCAAAAACGCCAGCGTAAGGTACAAAGACGCAAAAATCAATATCATCGACACCCCCGGCCACAGCGACTTTGGCGGTGAAGTTGAGCGCGTACTCAATATGTCCGACGGGGTTCTCCTTCTCGTAGATGCTTTTGAAGGCCCTATGCCCCAAACGCGGTTTGTACTTCAGAAGGCACTCTCTCTGGGCCTGAAGCCCATTGTCGTCATCAATAAAGTCGATAAGCCCAACTGCCGCCCCGATGAGGTGCACGAAGCGGTTTTCGACCTGATGTTTGAGCTCGACGCCAACGAAGACCAACTCGACTTCCCCACAGTGTATGGCTCCGCCAAACAAAACTGGATGGGCCCCGACTGGAAATCGCCTGCTTCTGATATTTCTTTCCTTATGGATCAGATTCTGGAACATATCCCCGCCCCGGAAATGAAAGAGGGAATCCCCCAGATGCAGATTACCTCCCTCGATTACTCTCCTTATGTGGGCCGGATCGCCATCGGAAGGGTAACGCAGGGGACGCTTAAGTCCGGAATGGCTGCCGGCCTCGTACGCCGCGACCAGTCGCTCATGAAAACCCGGATCAGAGAATTATACGTCTTTGAAGGTCTGGGAAAACAGCCGATAGAAAGCGTATCTGCAGGTGAAATATGTGCCGTAGTCGGGCTGGAAAATTTTGATATCGGCGACACCCTTACCGACCCCGAAACTCCCGAAGGCCTCCCGCCAATTGCGATCGATGAGCCGACCATGAGCATGGTGTTTACCATCAATGATTCGCCATTCTTCGGCAAGGAGGGCAAATTTGTTACCTCACGCCACCTGAAAGACCGACTGGATCGCGAGCTGGAAAAAAATCTCGCGCTCAGGGTGGAGGAAACTGGTACAGCAGACGCTTTTACCGTCTATGGCAGAGGCGTTTTGCACCTTTCTATCCTTATCGAAACCATGCGTCGGGAAGGGTATGAATTGCAGGTCGGACAACCCCAGGTAATTATTAAAGTCATTGACGGGGTAAAACACGAGCCGGTGGAAGAACTGACTATTGACCTCCCTGAAGATACTTCCGGCAGAGCTATCAACCTGGTGACCCAGCGGAGAGGCGAACTACAACAAATGGAGCAACGCGGCGGAAGAACCGTTCTGGTATTCAAAATACCCGCCCGGGGCCTGATCGGCCTGCGAAACGAAATGCTGACAGCTACCGCAGGAGAGGCTATTATGGCACACCGGTTTCTGGCTTTCGAACCCTATAAAGGCGATTTCGAAAAACGCCAGCACGGAGCCCTGATCGCACACGAAACGGGTGCCGCATTTGCTTATGCCCTCGACAAACTTCAGGACAGAGGTTTCTTTTTTATTGAGCCGATGGAGGATGTTTATGAAGGGCAGGTAATCGGAGAAAACAGCCGGGGAGACGATCTGGTTGTGAATGTGACCAAGTCCAAAAAACTCACCAACTTCCGCGCTTCGGGCTCAGATGATAAAGTAAAACTGGCTCCGCCGATTAAGTTTTCGCTGGAAGAATCACTCGAATATATTCAGGAGGATGAGTATGTGGAAGTAACACCCAAATCGCTTCGCCTCCGGAAAATTTACCTGAAAGAACACGAACGGAAAAGAAAAAAAGGGTAAACCACTGACAAGCTATGTTGATTGATCAGTTACCACCTATTACTCAGGATCGGTTTTGGGATGCTCCCATCAAAGTGGTTCTGGCAACGCTCCTGATTTGTCTCGTAGCGCCAATAGAAATAATGCCAGGAACAACGGTGCCGGTCACACTTCAGTCTCTGGTCATACTCGTCGCCGCAATGCTGCTGGGGGCGCAAAAAGGTTTGTTTAGTGTACTCTTATATTTGCTGCTGGGTTTTGCCGGGCTTCCGGTATTTGCCGGTGGCGCCCATGGAATATCACGCCTTCTGGGGCCCGGTGGGGGTTTTCTTCTGGCTTTTCCTGTCGCTGCGTGGATCGTAGGTAGAATGGCTACCGGAACATGGGGACAAAAGTGGTGGAATGTTATTCTGACCCTCCTTACCGGGCATGTGCTGATTCTGGCAATTGGCTTTGGGTGGTATGGATGCACAAAAGGGTTTGATGGCATCATGGAAGCCATTCTGCCTTTGTTGCCGGGGCTGTATATTAAAACCCTGATCGGTGCCGTTATGGTAATTGTGGCCAACGCACTTATGATGATGGTCATCACAAGCGGAAAGGAAGATTCGTAATATCTTTTATTTCCGATTATCTTTATGCGATGAGAAAAACCCTTTATGGATAAAGATAAAGTTATTGACTCCCTTCGCCAGTCTCAATTGTTTTCAGATCTCTCCGAGGCAGAACTTCAGCAGGTGGCAACCAGAGCCAAAGTCAGGCAATATTTCGCCAACGACGTGATCGTATGGCAGGGGCAGCCGAGCACCGCACTGTTTTTGGTGATCAATGGTATCGTCGCCGTAAAAAACATGTCGGGAAACAAAGAGCGCCTGCTTGCCTACCTTATGCCTGGAAACACTTTCGGCGAAGTCGGTATTCTGGAAAACGAGCCCCGCTCTGCTACGGTTTCTGCGCTTAGCGAGGTAGATGTGCTCGCTATTCAGCGGGAAGATTTTCTGCAGATTCTGGAAGAACATTCCCGCGTGGCAATCGAACTTGCCCGTATGCTGGGCCGCTATCTGGTTGATGTCAGCCGGCGCATGAGCAGCGAAAACCGCAAAACCAAACTTATCCTGCTGTTTCATGGGGAAGAACACAGCGGCAGCACTACCATCGGTACCCTGCTGGCCGAGGGTATGGTCGAAACACTCAACGGCCCAACCGCCTACATGGAATACCCCAATCCCTGGCGCGCACTCGGTGGTACGCAACTTTCCCATGGCACCTCCGTCTATCACCACGCCGACGGCTACGATATTCTGATTCCTTCAGAAGAAAGTTATCTCCCCGAAAATACCAGAGTCACCCTTATGATGGATAACGTACTCAGCCGATATGAGAATATCGTTATCCAGGTGCAAAACCAACTCGACGAAGGTGTAAACCAAATGCTCGAACATGCCAATCAGGTCATCGTGATGGGAACGCCCAGCCGCGATGGTATTCTGCAGATTGAGGCACTCCAGAAACAGATCAAAAACCGCATACGGAAAGAAGATACCGGCGTACTGGTACTCATCAACCGAAGCAAACCCGCATACCGGGAACTGGACGCAAGGGGAATCGCTGACTTTGATATTCCTTTTCTAACTAACTTTCCGGTGTTTCAGCTTGAAAAAAGAGATTCAAGCGAACTTCCCGAGCCGATAATTAAATTTATTGAAGGGTGCCTCGAAAGATTGGAAAGAACCAATAGTATCGGTATATTTATTCCAACCACGGTAGATGCTGATGTCGCCATGGATACTACGGTATATATGGATCAGGCAAAGGAGTTTATGGCTGAGCGGTTTGGCGGTGCTACCTGCAAAGTTGTGAGTGGTGTATGGAAAAGCGAGCAAATGGGGCTGATTGACGAAGTTGTGTATATCGTGCATTCCTATATCACTCAGGCCGATATGAACCGCTACCTCGACGAAGTCGTGGATTTTATCAAACGCCTCAAACGCGAACTCCGGCAGGAAGCCATGGCACTGGAAGTAAATCATAAACTTACACTGATATAATCAATTACTCCCGCACCCATGTCAAGAAAACTCAGGCGTCTCTTTCCTGCTTTTCTACATAACCTGGACAAATATCTCCTCCTCAACCACCCCGAAATCTGGTCAACACGGGTTCATTATCTGCTCTGGGGTATATTGCTGACCGCCCTCATTGCTGTCGGTTTTGCCTGGGTGCAGGTGGATATACGCAATCTCTCCAATCCAACCGACTGGTTCTTCTGGATGTTTATACCCGTTGCGATAATCTCCGGAATCTGGATTTATGATCTGAGTAAGTTTAATCCGACATGGGCTTTTGGTGATTTTTCGGTGAAATCCAATCTCAGCGCACAGGTGGCCGTATTCGCAGGGGTTATCGGACTGGTATTGCTTCCTTATATTCTCGGATCTTCAGTTTTGAGGTTTAATGCTTCCCGTATCAGTGATTCCGAACTGGTAAATGACATCAACAAACTGAATCTGGTCTATTTTAATCTTGCTTACGAACCCGCCACTCATCCCAGGGATATTCATCGGAATGAAGAAGAAATGCCCCCGGTTTTTGGGCCGGATTATCTCAGGGACTATGTAACCGGAACTGATATTTTCTTTGACTGGAAGAAATTCTCCCGCGAAGAAAAACTTGAAATGGTAAGTGAATACCTGCGGATCGTGGAAAAATATTCAGGCTGGGAATCCATTCTGGTATATGAACCCGAACAAATTCTCGATCATGAGGTCGAAAATGAAGACTTTTTCCGCGAGGCATTTCAAAGCTCGCTCAACAGCATGCGCACACCGCTGGAAAGGATTGCAATGATCAAAGAACAACAGCATAGACATTCTTTGTTTTTTATGGACAAAGAATTTGGTAATATCCTCTTTCTGGTGCTCACGGTTTTCTGGATAACGATTTTGGTTTACAGAAATATCGGCTGGAAAAAGCTTGTGCTGACCGTGATTACCGGCCTGGTGCTGTGGGGGACAACCCTGTTTTTTTCAGACATACTTCGGCTGGGTAGTATCCGGATAGGCGGATTGCTCACGGGTTGGGCGTTTACGCTGTTGTTTTGGATTGTGTTTGTTGTTCAGGCATATTTTTATTCCCCTCATAAACGGATCAATAACTGGAAAATCGTTTTTCTTTCCTTAGGGGTCATGATGACGCCCTGGATCCCGTTGGTCATTTTGGAATATGCAGGGATACGGCCCTCTGTGCAGACGGCGCTGGTTGCAGCAGTTTTTTCTTTTGCTGTCTGGAACGCAGTGTTTTTGCAGCGGTTTCAGTTTTTGCTTTCTGCACCGCACCAGAATTAATTCTCCGGAAAAGCCATTCCTCCCACAAGGTAAATCCCGCAGGGATCCCCATCTTCATTGTCTGTGGAATCTGCTTCTTCAATCAGTAGGGAGTCTTTCACCACCGCGTCGATTTCAAATTCGCGGATCATCTCCAGCGCATCCGATTCACTTGTGGCGACCACTCCGTAGGTAGTCAGAAAAGGAATTTCATCTTCCGAATCGGGATCATTAATGACACCACTTACGATGAGAGAGAAAATCTGCGACTTTTCCGAAAACCGTCCCGTAATCTCACGTAAAACCGCAGCGGCATCTTCATTGCACCGGTCATATTCAATGGCCTGCCGAACATAGTGCCTGGCAGGTTCGTTTTGGTTTTCAACAAAATACGCTCGTGCAATATAGGTGCAGATTTGGGAGAGTATCTCGGCTTCGGCTTCATCCTCGGGTGTTTGCAGATATTCCAGTTCTTCCTCCATTTCGAGGATAAGATCGTGCCTGCCCAGTTGGTCGAGGATGCGAAGCTGCAGTTCAATCGCCTGATTTACGGCTTCGGGGTGTTCAATGTCCTGCAAAATCGTAAGCGCCTGGTCGAAATCCATTTTCCGGGTATAGACTACCGCTTTATTCATGTTGATCCAGTGCCTTTCTGCTCCCGGCATCCGGGAAGTCTGATCAAAAGTGCGCAAGGCTGCATCAAAATCCCCTTTGTCAGACAAAAAATTCCCCAATTGAAGGTGAAGCTGCCAGGCGTCGGGGAGGGTTTTGATGCCTGCCTCAATTTCTGCAATGGCTTCATCGTAGTTCTCTTCCATCGCATAGGTCATCGCTACGATCCGATAGCCTGATTCTACGCCTTCAGCCTTCAATTCACGGCCTATCTCAGCCGCTTGTTCGAGGTTATCCGCCTGAATCAGATCCCATGCATGTTCAATGAGGTTTTCGATTTCTTCCTGACTTTTCATTTGGGGGAATTATGAATTTCTCAAGGCAAATTACAAAATCTTAACAAACCTTCGGGCATTTTTCGGGTTATTTTGAAAACCTAACAACCATTAGTTAGTGCCAGTTGGATTTACTATATTTGATGTGGTTGATTGGGCCCGATTTTTATGAAAACGATTATCAGCGATTCTTTGGTGACTACACATAAATCCGTCCGGTTTCCGGTAAAAAAAGCAATACTCCTGCGCGCCTATCTCCTGATGCGTACAGCCGAGTCTATGACCGAACTGTATGAGGCTCACAGAGAAATCACCAGCAAATACGTCCATGCAACTTCCCGCGGCCATGAAGCCATACAGCTCGCGCTGGGATTGCAACTGCTTCCGCAGGACTTTGTTTCGCCTTATTACCGCGATGATGCACTGCTTTTGGGAATAGGCATGAAGCCGCACGAACTGATGCTCCAGCTTTTTGCCAAAATTACGGACCCTTTTTCCGGTGGGCGAACCTATTACAGCCACCCCAGTCTGAATCAGGAAGACAAACCCAAAATTCCCCACCAGTCATCGGCCACAGGTATGCAGGCAATCCCCGCAACCGGTGTAGCACAGGGAATGAAATACCTCGAATCTCAGGGCCTGGTTTCCTATAACAAAACCAATCCCGCTCCGGTGGCTGTTTGTAGTATTGGCGACGGGGCTATGACGGAGGGCGAGGTTTCAGAAGCACTTCAGATGGCTGCCATACATCAGTACCCTATCCTCTATCTTGTGCAGGACAATGGCTGGGGAATATCGGCGCAGAGCGGGGAGATGTATTCCCAAAATGCCTTTGAATTTGCCCGTGGATTTAAGGGAATAGAAGCCATTGATATTGACGGAACTGATTTTGTCGGCTGCTACAAATCGCTGGAAAAAGTTCTCCGCGTGATAAGGACTGAGAGACGCCCCTTTCTGGTTCGCGCTACTGTGCCACTGCTCAACCATCACACCTCCGGCGTGCGTATGGAGTGGTATCGCACCGATCTTGAAGATCACAAACCACAAGATCCTATTCCCCGTTTTCATCAGTACCTGCTGGGCCTGGGTATTGGTGAGGCCGAACTGGATGCACTTTGCCTCGAAGCTGCGAGGCTGGTTCGTGCGGATATGGAACTTGCGATGGCAGCGCCTGATCCTGCGCCAGAAAATCTGTTTGACCATATCTATGCACCTACTCCCATTACCGAAGAGTCGGGCGAACGCACACCCAAAGCCGGTAAAGAAGTGGTAATGGTGGACGCTGCCCTTCATGCAGTGGACAAAATCCTGCGCGATCATCCTGAGGCGTTGTTGTATGGGCAGGATGTAGGCGGGCAACTCGGGGGCGTATTTCGTGAAGCCGCGCTGCTGGCCAAAAAATACGGCGATAAGCGTATTTTTAATACACCTATTCAGGAAGGATATATTATCGGAAGTACGGTCGGAATGTCTGCCGTTGGGTGCAAACCCATCGTGGAGATACAGTTTGCCGATTACATCTGGCCGGGAGTAAACCAGCTTTACGCCGAAGTCAGCCGGTCATACTACCTTTCCAACGGAAAGTGGCCGGTGCAGACTGTCATCCGCGTACCGATAGGTGCATACGGCAGCGGGGGGCCTTTTCATTCATCCAGTGTGGAGTCAGCGATTCTGACCATTCGCGGGGTGAAAATCGTCTATCCTTCCAATGCTGCGGATATGAAAGGACTGATGCGGGCTGCTTTTTACGACCCCAATCCGGTGATAATATTTGAGCACAAAGGCTTGTACTGGGGTAAAGTACCGGGAAGCAAAGAAGCAAAGACCATAGAGCCTTCCGATGACTATATCATTCCTCTGGGAAAGGCACGAATATATCAGTCGGCGGATGAAGCCAGCGTATCAGTTGGTGAAAGTTGTCTGGTAATCACTTACGGAATGGGCGTACACTGGGCAAAAAATGCTTCAAAAGCCTTTCCGGGACAAGTAGAGATTCTGGACCTCCGCACGCTGGAGCCGCTGGACTGGGATGCGATTACGGCCGGGGTACGCAGACATGGGAAAGTGCTTGTGCTTACGGAAGAAGTATTAAAAAATTCTTTTGCCGAATCGCTTGCAGGGCGCATATCCTATGAATGTTTTCGCTGGCTTGACGCTCCGGTTCATCTTTGCGGCGCAGAAAATGTACCGGCGATACCCCTGAATTCTCTGTTGGAATCGACGATGCTTCCCAATGAAGAAAAAGTAAAAGCCAAACTGAATGCATTGCTGGAATGGTAATTCCGGTCAGAATTTTTAAGTGGTAAAAAATAGCAGACGTCCCATAATCTTCGTATATTAGCTCAAATCAATCAGTAATGGTGAACGTTATTTTCTCAGGAGAATCCGAAGCGGATATTAAATTATTGATCAAGCTTGCCCGAAAAATAGGGATAAAAACCAGAGTTCTGAGTACAGAAGAATGGGAAGATTTGGGCTTAGGTCTTGCTATTGAGGATGGTAAAACCGGGGAGTTTGTAAATACTGCGGAGTTTTTGAAAAAACTTCGTAAATGAAAGTATCAATTGATAAGACTTTTGAGAAGGATGTTTCAAAAGTTTCTTCATCATCTGTACGCCAAAAAATAGCAGAGGTAATAGAGCAAGTCATCACGGCTTCGGGTAGAAAAGAGATTCATAACCTAAAAAAACTCCAGGGATATAAATCATATTACAGGATTAAATTGGGAGATTACCGGCTAGGAATAGAAATAGTAAGCGAAGTGGATACTGGTGATGAGGTAGTTTGCTTTGTCAGATTCCTGGACAGAAAAGATGTTTACAAATATTTCCCCTGATAAGTATAAAATAAGCCTGGTAATTCCGGTCAGAATTTTTCCTTCTTTACTGTTCCCCACTTCTCATCAGCGGTTTTAATATATCCCTGCTGGTCTTTATTCCAGCGCTCATGAATCTGCTGATTATAATTGAGATAAAGTTTTCCGTCGAGAATAGTAAAAGCTTCGGGCGTAATGGATGCCTTATGTCCGTCGGCGACGCCGTAAGCGCAATATCCGCCATATTGCGGGGCGTATTTTTCGGGATTTGCTTTAAAAGTCGCCAGGTTTTCGGGCGAACTGAAGTACCAGGTGGCATCTTTCCATTTGAATGAATACGGTTCGGCGCCTTTGACTGCTTTTCCTTCGGTAAAGTACGCTACAGGGTCATAACCCTTAATGGCGCCGTCTCTGGTGGTGTAGATTTCACTGTAAGGCGACTGGGCGCAGCCCTGGATAAATGCAGATAAAGTGAAAAGAGAGATAATGAAATATTTGACTGTTATATTTTTCATATTCGGGTTTTTAAGATTTTCGCTCAAAACAAAAAATTATCCCGAAATGAATGTGTCTGTAGGAAGACATTGGGAAATATTTCAAAATGGGACTTCATGAAAAATCCTCATTAATTTTCTAAAGCCTTATCGAGAAGTTCAGAAGGGTCAATAATGGGTAGAATGGCTCCTTCTAATGATGTTCCTGTTGTTTTTACGAGAATCATGCCCCGCGCCGTCGCATAAGCTATGGCAAGGAGGTGAGTGACCAGCGTTCCGTCAACAGAAGCGGGAGATTCCATTTCACCTGAAGGATGAATTAGTTCGTCAAAATTATCGACAAGAAAAGAGAATCCTATTCGGTATTTTCCAAATTCGGAAATAAGTCTTTGTTCAGATGATTCATTCTCGTTTATAAGTATATCTACAATAATATTCAGAATGATCCTTACCCGCTTTTCTAATTGATTAAAAGACTCTTCAGATTTAACCTGGAAGTTAATACCGGATATTTCTTCAGGAGCTACATAAATCTCACTACTTCCACCTACATTGAAAGAAAGAATCCGTGCATCATTAAGATGTACTTTATTACTTTTAAAGGGAGTTTTTTTTGATTTCGGCATGGTTAATTTTTAAGATAATGCCTGAACTTTCCGGTCGAAAGTGACCTTAACCGGAATCGGTTTAGGTGAGGTGGCCTCTCGTGAGTAAGCAGCCATTCCCGGCGTTTCAGACGTGGGCTGTTTATAGATATCGATGGGGGTAAAAGCAGTGCTTGAAAAGAATGTGATTTGAAGAGCGGGAATTTCCTTTTCATTTTCCCATTTTTCTTTTGCCCGTAAAGGAGTTGTTACGATTTCCTGCCCTAAAACCATTTCAAGGCGGACGATGGTTTTTAGCGTAAGATTCTGAAAACCTGAGAGCATTCGACTTACTTCTGGTTCTGACTTCCCCAGTAATTGGGCCAAATCACGCTGGGTTAATTTTTTTTCTTTAAGGATCGCAAAAACCTGCTCCGTGATATCAAGGTTTTTTTGCATAAACAGTCGGTTTTCAGGTTTTATGCCGGCAAGAGCCTTATCGAAATATTTGCTAGCCATAATTTTTTAGTTTTTTCAAGTTTGCAGATCATCCGTTAGCTTTTCAGTTAAATAGATAACCCCGAATCATTTATATCCATATTTCCATCAGTCCCTGAAGTTTTCCTCTTTCTATTGTTATTTCCTGAGAGATCAATGCTTCCGTAATTTTTTTTGCAATCTGATTGGCCAGTCTGAAATGAGCTATAAGGTCGGGAGATTCCTGAACTTTTTGAGAGGTCTTTAATCCTCCTCCACAAAGTATAATCACCCCAGGTGGCAACGGAATACAATAAAGTCTTAGCTTGCCTCTGTTTCTACCCAGATACAACAGGTCTGCTGGTAAAATTTTATCAGGTGGAAGTGCTTTTGCATCATTTTCATGACGCAAGCTGCAAATTTTCATTCCCCGTTTACCAATCTGCCTGATCCATTCCAGAATAAGAGTCAGATCATCATAATAATCATTTTGAAAACCTGAAGCATTTTCTTCAAAGAATCGTTTGATGAATAAATCTGTTTCAGAGTCAGCCTTATTTTCATCTCTGATGGTGTAGAAATGGGTCTTCTCATAAAACTTGAACTCCTCAATCAGAAATATATTCTTCACAGATTTTTTGAGGTGTAAGGTTGTGGGATAAGATCTTTATTAACTTTTACGACAAGTTATCTTAAAAGTTAAAGTTAAGTTACTATTCTTTTATCGAAAACCAATTATTCAACTCAGAATTTTTATTACCCTTTTACTTATTCACTTTCGTATATTAACCTTCGACAGTAAAATTTTACTATGATTGTACCCCGTATCAGCGGAATCCTCTTTCTCTTTGCCGGGCTGTTTTTTCATTCCTTTGCTCAGAAATCCGATACGACCGGTGTGTGGAATAAGGTGGTTCTGGCTCAACAAAAACTGGATTCCCTTCAATACGACGAGGCATTAACCCTGCTCGACCAGGCTGAAGATTCGTATGCTGCTATCGGCGATCAGAACAAACTGACTTCTGTCTGGTTAAAAAAATCGCTGGTTCACCTGGGCTATCTTGACTTCGCCCCTTCAGGCGCGTATCTGGCCAAAGCTCAAAAAGCCATTGATGCCCAAAATCCGAAGCATAAAAAAAATTACGCCGACTGGCTTTTCATTAAAGGGGTTCTCTATCACGAAACGGCTGCCTACGATTCCTCTCTCTATTATCTGCGGTCGTATGAGCCGGTCTGCAACGAAGTTTATGGCCCGAAAAGCCGTCAGGCAGGGGAATATCTGTATTTTTTTGCGACTTCTTTTCTCCGAAAGGCCGATTACCCGCTGGCACTCGATTATGCCGAAAACGCACTGAATATTTTTACCGGTCCTGCTCCCGATTCTTCCTGGCTGGGAAAAACCTATAACATCATCGGTTTTATCTATGGCGAACAGGGGTATCTCAACCAGCAGATCGAATTTTATCAAAAGTCCCTGACGGTCAACCGCGCGCTTTACGGCGAAGAACATTATGAAGTCGCCGTCAATTACAACAACCTGGCCTATACCGAAGGCGTGAAAGGCAATTTTCATGAGGCCATCAACTTCCTGCTCAAATGCCTGAAAATCAATGAGAAAAATCCCAAAGGGAACGTTCAGCTTCTGGGCAGCAATTATCTGAATCTGGGCATGGACTACGCCTACGTCGGCGATTATGGCAGGGCAGACTATTATATGGCGAAGGCACTGGAAGTTCGTACGCGCCTCTATGGCGAAAATCACCCCGATATCGCCAATGTCTATCACAATATGGGTTCGGTAGCTATGGATCTGGCCGAATATGAAAAATCCCGCAAGTACTTCACCAAAGCTCTCGAAATCCGCACCCGTTATCTCGGCGAGGCCAACCCCTATGTAGCGTTGTCTCATACTATGCTTGGCCGCAGCCTTCTGAATCTCAGGCAAAATGAGGAAGCACTAATTCACCTCGAACGCGGACTGGCCGGGCTGCGCGCTGTACTCGGAGACCGGCATTTTATGGTGGCAAACAGCTATTTCGACCTCGCACTTTGTCTGGAGGAAATGGGGCAGATGGATAAAGCCCTGGAAAATTATACGCAGGCTATCGCTGTAGTGAAAAATACCGCAGGCGCCGACAATGCGATCCTTACCCGCCTGTATGATTCTTATGCAACTGCCCTGGTAAACGCAGGAAAAAAAGAGGAAGCACTGGCGATTTTACAGGAAGGACTAATCGTAGTTTCGGAAGGATTTTCGGATAAAAATTTTCTCTCCAATCCCACCCTCAGCCAGATGGATTTTGATATTACCGGAATTTTTATTCTGGGACAAAAAGCGAATGTCCTCCTTAAAGCCGGTTATGGCAATACGAAGGCGGGTTTACAGGCAATTTGGGAAACGTATCTGCTCACCGATTCTCTGATTCAGAAAATGCGGCTGGGGTTTTTTAATGAAAAATCAAGGGAATTATTGTCCACCCGTTTCCTTTCTGTTTATGAAAATGCGATCGGCGTCGCATGGAAAATTTCGGAACAGACCGGTGATAAATCCTTCCTCCAACAGGCCTTCGGCCTTGCAGAAAAAGCTAAATCCATGCTCCTGTTTCAGGCTGTCAGGGAAAACCAGGCCATGATTACTGCCGGGATACCCGCCGATCTTCTCCACCGCGAACAATATCTGCGTGCCGAGGTGGGTTACTGCGAAAAGGTCATTTATGAAGAAAGACAAAAATCATCAGACGGAGACAGCCTGCGCCTGCTTGATGCCATCAACCGGCACTTTTCTCTTACCCGTGAGCGAAACGAACTGATCCGCACTTTCGAAAAAGATTTCCCCGAATACTACCGCCTCAAGTTTGATGACCATGTAGCTACGGTAAATGAGGTACAGAAGCGACTTTCCTCCCAGGATGCCATGCTGACCTATTTCACCGGAGAAAATCATATTTACAGCTTCCTGATCACTCAAACCGGATTTGCCGTAGAGCGAACTGCCACCGGCCCACAATGGCACCGCGACTTGGAAAAGTTTATCGGCTATATGAAAGATACCGAAATGGCCGATCAGAAAGCCTATACCAGCGAAAATTTCAGGATATTTACCCGCAATGCGTATCAGCTTTACACCGAACTGATCAGCCCATTTGAAAAAACACTGACACAGGCGACTGATCTTATCATTGTGCCAGACGGGCTGCTGGGGTATATTCCTTTTGAAATGCTGATCTCAAAGCCGGGCGGCGAACAGGTTGATTATGTCTCGCTTCCCTATCTGCTGAGAGAATGGCAGGTGCGGTATGCCTATTCTGCCACGCTGTTTTGCACCCCGGCTCCTCCTCCCCGTAAAAGAAGATCGCTGTTCGCCGGATTTGCTCCCGGCACCGGACAATCGGGCTCGGTTAATTCCCCTGAATATGCAATGAGAGGAGCGCCCCGGCCCGCAAAACTTTACGCCAACCAGCCCGAAGTTTCATCTGCGGCAGCACTATTGAAAGGAAAATCGTGGCTCAGTCAGGCTGCTACTGAATCTGCCTTCAGAGAGAATGCAGAAAAATATAAAATCCTTCACCTGGCCACTCATGCCTGGGTGAGCGACGAGAATCCGTTGTACTCGGGCCTATGGTTTGTATCCGAACTGTCGGGCGATTCTCTGCAAATGGACAGTCTGGCGCTGAACAACGAAGAAAAAGACGGGTTTTTACACGCTTATGAGATTTACAATATGTTTATTCCTGCCGACCTTACGGTGTTGAGCGCGTGTGAGACCGGCGGCGGCACGTTACGTCGCGGTGAGGGGATTATGAGCCTTGCAAGGGCGTTCCGGTATGCGGGGAGTCCCAATGTGATGATGACTTTGTGGAAGGCAGAAGATGTGGCAACGCGGGAACTGATGGAGCGGTTTTACCGCAACCTCAGGGAGGGAATGGAAAAAGATGCGGCATTGCGCAAAGCAAAACTCGATTTTCTGTCGGATACAGACCGGCAACACCCGCACTTTTGGGCGGAGTTTGTACTTATCGGAGATGAAGTGCCGGTAAAACCCGGCACTCCGTGGTGGATTTTGGCGTTGGCTGTGGGCGTGGTGGTGGCAATCGTTGTTCTGATTGCGCTCCGAAATAAAGCCCGTCAGCCGGTTGCCTAAAACTTCAGCGTAGCAGGCAGGAATTTTGCTGCGAGATCTTCATAAAATGGGCGCAGTTCCTTCGCATTGGGAGCTACAGGCACTTTGGAATAGAGGTCGTAGGGATTAAACTTCTGCACCCACTTAAACATTTCTCTGTCGTGGTCGTCGAGCAGATGTTCGTATGCTCCTTCCCTGTGCTGTGCATAAAAGGAGTGGTAGCGAATCATGTATAATGCAGGTTCGGGCAGATAGTCTTTCATGATGTGGTAGAGATATTCATCATGACCCCAGGACATGTGCACATTGCGAAGGCCGCAACCGGGTTCATATACGCCGTATTTTGTGTTGAATCGCTCGTCGGTATAGTCGGGGTTGTGCTGGAAGAACTCGGGATAAACGATTTTATCGGAATAAGCGCATCCCACGGGGAAGGTATCACCTACAACCGCCCATTGCTCTTCGCCAAACAGGCAGAGCACCTTGCCGAGGTCGTGGAGGAAGCCGGTAAGGATAAACCAGTCGGGATGTCCGTCCTGGCGAATGGCTTCTGAGGTTTGCAGGAGGTGCTGGGTCTGATCCAGATCGATATCGGGATCGGAATCGTCAACCAGGGTGTTGAGGTAGTCCACGGCGTCCCAGAGCGACATTTCACGGCGGTCAAATTTGAGGAATTCCTTTTCCTTTTCCAGCACAAAATCATAGGTCTGATACGTGTGGTTGAGGCGGTAAAATTCCCTTACGGTGTCGCGTGCGGGGTTGTCGTAGTTGCGGTAATCTTCTTTTGCTTTAGGAGCAGTCTCTTCGGGATAACGACGGAGGACGTCTTCTTCCCAAAGTTCCATCATGTCATGAGCGGAGATTTCTTTCTGATCTTTCATATTCGGGAAAATTTGCACCAAATATCGTGTTTTTTCTATCAGTTTTTCTACTACAATTTTGAAAATCGTGAAACAGTTAGATATACAGATTGGAAAGCGGGTTACGGAAAATAAGTTGTATTCGATCCATATTTGTGTCGCAAGATCCCATAAGGGGAATTCGTGGTTTTTCATTCTTAATTCGTTCACAAACCACTTTTATTAAAACTAACTCTGCTCCACCTGTGCCTGGTCATGAATGCGGGCGATATAGGTGAGATAAGCCATTAGCATAAATAACCCGAAAACCAGGGTAAAACCCGTTGAACGGCTGTATTCCAGTGGGTGAATGATGCGCTGAAAAATATCATTAAACAGTCCCATTGGATTGGAGATAATGTCCCATGAATTCCAGCGGAGGTAACGGCCCAGATAAACGCCAAAGCTGGTCAGAAACAATACCGCTGCTGTTACCATTCTCCCTTCCCAGTGACCGAGCCGATCGAAGAAAGCAAGCTGGATTTTGCGCAGCGAACTCATTCCCAGCCACATGCCCGTCCATGCAAACGAGAGCAGTACCGTAAGATCTAGCCAGAGCGGACTGGCACTGCGCGGGCGGAGGTGAAACAGGTCGGTGAGGATATAAGGAGCATTGGGAAAAAATAGCAGCCATCCGGTAATTCCCAGTGCGGTAACCCACGCCGGGCGGTCGTTGCGCCAGGTCAACCAGGAGGCAATCATATAGGGAATCCAGGCCAGAAAGAGATTCCAGGAGAGGAAAAGGAAATATTTATTCCCCGTAATCCCTACCCGCAGCAGGAAAATAAAAAATGCAAGAATAGAAGCTAATGCAAGGCTGTTGAATTCAGATGACCGGTTTTTCCAGAGGAGAGAAACTGTATTCATATATATGGTTGTAAAAAAATTATCCGTTCATACCGTGGATGATTTCTTCCAAAGCGCTCAGGTGGTCTTCGAAAGCTTTTTTTCCTTCAGGAGTGGTACTGTAAAGGGTTTGTGTTTTTTTTCCCGAAAAGGTTTTCTGAATCGAGAGGTAACCAGCCTCTTCCAGCTTGCTGATATGACTGGCGAGGTTTCCGTCGGATATACTCAATGCCGCTTTCAGGCTCAGAAAGTCCACCTCTTCATTTACCAGAAGAATCGACATGATTTTCAGCCGGAAATGGTTTTCAAAAACCTTATTTAATCTTTCAAATACGTCTTTCACCGTTCGTATCTTATGTACATCGTAGCGCCATAAGCAATATGGAGCACGCCAAATCCGATTACCCAGAAAAACATCCCGTATCCCACAAAAGCTGCTGCGATCAACCCCAGCACAATTTCACTGATGCCGAGGTAGCGGATCTCGCGGTAGGTATATTTACCCGCGTTGAGAAGCGCCAGGCCGTAAAATACCAGCGTAGCAGGTGCTACCAGTCCCGGCAGTCCGTACCACGCAAGCTGCACGCAGAATATGGCTCCTGCCACCAGCGGGATAAACAGGCTGACCAACATACGGCTGGTGGATCGGGTCCATATCTTTTTTCCCTGTTTCCGGGCATTTCTGGCAGTAAAAAATACCGCCACTCCAATGGCACAGACCAGGATTACCAGGGCGATTCCGACGAGCGTTAGCAACTGATCTACTGAGGTGAGGTAAGGTTTGCCGCGGATCATGCGTACGATATTTTGGTACATGTTATGTCCGTGGAGGTAGTAGTAGGTTCCCGCCGCACCCAGCAGGGCAACCACGCCTGCGCCTACGCCCGATAGGCCGCTCAGCGAGAGAAATCTGCTGGATTCCTCCATGAGGTTGCGGATTTCAGAAATGTCTTTTAACCGGTCTTTGTATTCGTCCATTCCAAAGCACTTTGCTATACAAAGCTACTAAACGAAAAGGAAATTAGAAAGTTCTGTGTTTTTTTTTGATCATGTTAAGGGTTAAACACAGAGACACAGAGGTCGCAGAGGAGTTGCTCCGTTTCTCTGTTTCACCCTGGGGGTACTTCGTTCTGTGTTCCTTTTCTGCAATGTTGAGTTTTAAACACGGAGACACAGAGGTCACAGAGGAGTTGCTCCGTTTCTCTGTTTCACCCTGGGGGTACTTCGTTCTGTGTTCCTTTTTCTGTAATGTTATGTTTTAAACACAGAACGAAGTACCCCCACCGGGTGACACAGAGGTCGCAGAGGAGTTGCTCTGTTTCTCTGTTTCACCCTGGGGGTACTTCGTTCTGTGTTCCTTTTCTGTAATGTTGAGTTTTAAACACAGAGACACAGAGGTCGCAGAGGAGTTGCTCTGTTTCTCTGTTTCACCCTGGGGGTACTTCGTTCTGTGTTCCTTTTCTGCAATGTTATGTTTTAAACACAGAGACACAGAGGTCGCAGAGGAGTTGCTCTGTTTCTCTGTGTTCCTTTTCTGTAATGTTGAGTTTTAAACACAGAACGAAGTACTCCCCACTGGTGACACAGAGGTCGCAGAGGAGTTGCTCTGTTTCTCTGTTTCTCTGTGTTTATTTTTTGACGCAACCGGATGTGAAACACAGAGACACAGAGGTCGCAGAGGAGTTGCTCTGTTTCTCTGTTTCTCTGTGTTCCTTTTCTGTAATGTTGAGTTTTAAACACAGAACGAAGTACCCCCACTGGTGACACAGAGGTCACAGAGGAGTTGCTCTGTTTCTCTGTTTCACCCTGGGGGTACTTCGTTCTGTGTTCCTTTTCTGTAATGTTGAGTTTTAAACACAGAGACACAGAGGTCGCAGAGGAGTTGCTCCGTTTCTCTGTTTCTCTGTGTTTATTTTTTGACGCAACCGGATGTGAAACACAGAACGAAGTACTCCCCACCGGTGACACAGAGGTCGCAGAGAAGTTGCTCTGTTTCTCTGTTTCTCTGTGTTTATTTTTTGACGCAACCGGATGTGAAACCCCGAGAGTTTGAATTTGAAAACTCCCGTTAAAAATCCCTACCTTTACCCCCCAAATTAAAACACAATGAGCACCAAAAAAATTATCCTTTTTTCTATACTCGGTCTGGTACTGATTTTTGGCGGATATGTCGCATACATCATGGCAACCACCAAAAGCCACAGCCCTGCGGGCAGCGCCAATATTTCCCAAAACGGGCTGGACGTATCGGTCAGCTATTACCGCCCCTACAAAAAAGGCCGCGTGGTATTTGGCACTGAGGCCGGCAAAGCATTGCAGCCATATGGCAAATACTGGAGGCTGGGCGCCAATGAAGCCACTGAGATTGAATTTAGCAAAGCAGTGATCTTCGGCGGATCGCCGGTAGCAGCGGGGCGATATGTCATGTATGCCGTTCCCGGCGAAAGCGTCTGGACCTTCGGTCTCAACACCGAACTGGGTCGCTGGGGTTATGCCGAAGTCGATCACGGAAAAGACATATTGACGGTAGAAGTTCCTGCCGCAGCCGCCCTCTCCGAGCCGGTGGAGCAGCTCACCCTGGACTTTACAGGACAGGACTCCGTCATTTTCCTCAACATGAAGTGGGATCAGACCCACGTGGCTGTGCCGATTGTGGCGGGGGAGTAGATTTTTTTGAGGGGATTTTATAGCATTAATTTTCGGAATTATAAACTTATTGGGACATAGAATAGGCATCGATCACAAAGAAACCGCCAATGAGCGAAACTCTGCGTGTACTTTGCGTTCCTTCCTGTCTGCCTTAGCAGATGCGTGAACCCTATGTTTACTTGTCAAAGACAAATAAATACACGTAAAACGCAGATTTTCGCAAAGGACACGGGGGACGCACGAAGTACACGAAGGGGGCTTTTCTTTGTGTCCATTGTGGAGTTACTATCTTTAAGTGGACAGCAGGTTAAGGAAGATCGAAAAAAACCTTACGACTCAAGAAGATCTGTCCGCATCTGGGAAACAGAAGAGAAAAGGCAATCTGAGTCATAACCTTATTTACGCTTTTGGGTTATTCTAATCGTTGTTTCAGTAGCAACGATAAACTGGTTTTCGATTTGATCGGAAAACTGATCCAGAACGTTTTTCAAGGCGAGAATTTTATTAACAGACCTTTCATTTTCAAGGCGAAGGAAAATAACACCGCTGTGTTCCATTGCGTCCCTGAAGATTAAGTCTCCAAAATCCTTGTCATTGGTAATAATGACCCATTTTTCTGTAAAGGCTTTCTCTAAAATTTGCCTGTCGGGTATGCCTGGGCTATTGTCAAATATGGAGAAAACATCAAACCCCTGGGCAGAAAGCCATTGGGCAACTCCAGGGCCTGTACATTCATCCACCAGAAATTTTATCCGTCCTCCCATGCCTTATGCAACATCTTTGGAAAATGGTGCAAAATACTGGTTGTCTAGTGCCCTGGAAGCAAACAGGAGACATGCAAAAATATCTTCTCTCTGGAGAGTTTTATACTCCTGAAGGATTTCCTCAAAATCAGCACCGCTGGCCAGGAGTCCCAGAATATACTGCACGGAAAGTCGGGTGCCTTTAATGATGGCTTTACCTTTTAAAATCTGTGGATTTATCTCAATTCTTCCCAATAATTCCATAAAATATTCTTTCCCTAAAGATAGTGATTTTGCAGGGCATGAGCAAACAGGTGCAAATTTCCCTTTGTGCTATTCAAATGCTCATTCCCCCGTTGCCAATTCCGGTTATTTCAGCTATTTTGTACCGGAGGTATGGCATAACGTGCCTCGCTGTAACGTTACCCCGATTTATGATCACCAGCTGGCTGTATTACAACAAAAAAAACCTCACCAACGATGACCTGCTCAACATCTGGAGTGAAGCCCACCATGAAAAGGTGGAGTTCCTCGACCTGAGCGGCAATGCCTTCAGCGGAACGGTTCAGTTTCCCCACCCCCTGCCTGACCTCAAAGTGCTGGAGATGAGCGGGAATAAGGAGGAGATTGAAATATTGGATATTCCACCTTTTATTTTCCCCAACCTTCAGCATCTATACCTGCAAAACAGCCAGATTAAAAACTTACGCATAGGAAGCGACTTCGAAAAGCTGGAGTACCTGTACCTCTACGGAAACCCGATTGAAAATATCCCCAAAGAAATTTTTGATAAGGAAAAAGAAAATGTGGCGGAGGCGGTGAGGGATTATTTTCAGTCCATCGCAAAGGTGGAGGACAGACGTGAACTAAACGAAGCGAAACTTATCATTGTAGGAGTAGGGGAGGTAGGCAAATCAGAACTGGCCGAAGCGCTAAGCGATCCCAACTATGTTTTTGTAGAAGGGAGAAAATCGACCGTAGGTATCCGCATCAAAACGTGGGTAATAAACTGCGAAAAAGAGGATCAGCAGATTGAATTTAAAACCAATATCTGGGACTTCGCCGGGCAGGAAATCAATTACGGAACCCATCAGTTTTTCCTCACCAAAAACTCAGTTTATGTTTTTGTCTGGGAACCGAGGAAAGGAGAAGATCAATCCAAATTTGACTACTGGCTCAACATTGTCTCCCTCCTCTCGGAAAATGCCCCGGTATTTGTTGTTCAGAACAAAATTGATATTTACACCAGTGAAATCAACCAGGGAGACTGGAAGAAAAAATTTTCCAATATCGCCGGATTCTACAAAACCTCTTGTCAGAATGGAATTGGAATTGCCGAACTACGCCAACAAGTCCAGACCCAGTTGCTTTCCCTTCCGCATACCGCTGAGTTGTGGAATAAAGACCGCTATACGATCCGCGAGACACTGGAACAAAACCCCGAAAATTATATTCCCCACAGACAGTATTTACGCCTTTGCACCGAAAAAAATCTCACCCCGGAGCAATCTGGATTTTTAGGCAGACAACTCCACGACATTGGAGTAATTTTGCATTATCCCGACGATATTGACCTCAAAGATACGGTAGTATTAAAACCCGAATGGGCGACCCAAGCTGCCTATTGCTTGCTCGACAACAAAAAAATAAACAAAGGCAGGTTCCATACTTCCGAACTGGACAAAATATGGGAGGATGAGTCCTACGATGGGAAACACTCCTTTTTACTTGGACTGATGCGCAAATTTGAACTGGTATTTCAATTTCAGGAAAGTGATTATTATATCGTTCCGGAACTGCTGCCTGTGGAAATGCCGGAAAACCTTCCCGATATAAAAACTGCAGGCAGATATCTACAGTTTGAATACCACTACGACTTTATGCCCAAAGGTATTATCAGCCGGTTTATCTGCCGTATGCATGAGCAGATTGAGGATGATTTGTTCTGGCGCTTCGGTGTAGTGCTGAAATATCAGGATTCACAAGCGCTGGTCATCAGCAACGAAGTGGAAAAGGAAATTCAAATTATTGTCAGCGGCAAGGAAGCTGATACTCTGCTCGCCATCGTACGCAGAGATTTTGACTCCATCCATAAAAAACTTCGTAACCCCGAACTAACAGAAATGATCCCCTGTATCTGCGAATTCTGCCAGACGCAGCCAAAACCACATCTGTTTAATTTTGAGGAGTTGCAGGAATACAAGAATGAAGGAATCCTGCATATACGCTGTGGGAAAAAAGTGAAAAATCAGGTACTTGTTTCAGCACTTCTGGCGGGTATTTTAGATACAAAAGATGAGAATATTTTTGGTGGAATTCCAAGCCTAAAACAGATAGAACAGGCTATAAAAGATAATCATCTGAAACAGGCGATTGATGGTTTGATCATGATAACCCAGGATAGTCACTCTGATTACTATAATGAATTATTAATCCATTCCCGTATTTTTACTCAGATCGAAAAAGAAAGATTTGGAGTGCTTAGCAACGACGATTATAATGCAGCAGCCACAAGAATCGCCAAGGCCCTGCTTAGTATATTGAATGAACTGAAACCTAAATAGACCTTGTTTAACGTGCAATGACGTGCCCCCGAGAAGAGAATAAAAGGGGGCACAACGTGTGCTATAATCCTGTCACCCCTTCGGGGTTGGATCTTCGATCAGCTTTATCAAGGCCGTAGGCCCAACCCCGAAGGGGTGACATTATTATAGCCAACAGGCGACCCCTTCTTATTTTTTATTCAAAGGGCGCGTCTTTGCACGCACAATTGATTTTTTCGCGGTTTTTTATATCTTTAACCAAAAAACCACAATGACTGAAGCCGAATTAAAACTTACCCTTTTCCGGTGGATAGATCAACTTTCGGGCGATAGCCTGAGAAGGTTGTTCAAACTCGTGGGGAAAAGCCTGAAAAAGGAGGTGGATGAACCGCTCTCTTTAGTAGAGGAAATGCAGACGGGATACGCTGCGATGGTAGCCGACAAAAAACGGGAAGCAGAAGCGAATGAATGGATTGAAGGGGTGCTTAATCATGAGGATTTATGAAATTACGAGGCCAGGTGTGGTGGGTAAATTTTGATCCATCGGTGGGGAGTGAGATTCGAAAACAACGACCTGCGGTCATCGTCAGTAACGATGTATCTAACAAATACCTGAATCGTTTTCAGGTTGTTCCATTGACTAGTCAGACGGATAAAGTTTACCCCGGAGAAGCTTTAATTAATTTTGATGGGAAGCCCGGTAAAGCAATGTGCGATCAGTTGACAACTGTAAGTGAGAGCAGATTTATAGGTCTCGCAGGAAGCATAAAATCCGCTGATATGAAATTGATCGAAGCCGCAATCAGGATTCAGTTGAATCTTGATTAATGGAATATAGGTTTATAAATCTGCGATTACTAATCCCATGCTCCTAAAAATCACCCCACCCAAAACCGTTGATTTCCACATTAATGACCTCACCCTCCAAATGATCGAAATCCCGGGCGGGAGTTTTCGGATGGGAGATAAAGATGATGGGCCTATTCACGAAGTCACCCTTTCCCTTTACCTCATCGGCAAATACCCCGTCACCCAGGCGCTTTGGTCTGCCCTTATGC
This sequence comes from Bacteroidia bacterium, assembly GCA_041391725.1. GTDB lineage: Bacteria > Bacteroidota > Bacteroidia > J057 > J057 > JAGQVA01. The sequence goes on along the minus strand of JAWKNL010000003.1, from coordinate 1,724 downwards.
CGGAAAACCCCTCCCGATTCAAAGACCCAAACCGCCCGGTGGAGCAGGTAAGCTGGTTTGATGCGGTGAAGTTTTGCAATGCGCTGAGCAAAAATCATGGGTACGAGGAGGTATATCGGTTTAAAGGAGAGAAAGACGTGGTCATCAACCGCCAGGCCCGAGGTTTCCGTCTGCCGACGGAGGCGCAGTGGGAATACGCCGCACGGGGAGGCACACATCATATCAACAACTACGAATACGCCGGAGGCAACGACCTGCATCGGGTGGGCTGGTATGATAGAAATAGCCACAACCAAACCCAGCCCGTCGGGCTGAAAGTCCCCAATCAACTGGGCATTTACGACATGAGCGGAAATGTATGGGAGTGGTGTTGGGATTGGTACGAAGAGTATCCGAAATCGGCGCAGCAAGACCCGACAGGCCCCTTGAATGGCTCGGGCCGTGTTTTGCGCGGCGGTGGTTGGTACATCAATTCGGGGTATTGCCGCGTGGTTGCTCGCCGCTACGACGCGCCGGTGTCTCGCAACTACCTCAATGGGTTCCGGGTTGCCCGCCAGTTCTAACTGCCTGTCCGGCGTTGTTATGAGCTAAAGAAGAGCAGGAAAAAAAGAAAGGAAAAATCTTTTTGGCTCGGTCTGACCGGCTGGCAGGCGCGGGAAGCGCCGTCCGCCTGCCGGGCTGACTGAGCCAAAAAGATCGGAGTTTGGGGTCGAAGATTCCTGGAAGGAATCTGAGATCCCTTTGGAGAAGCTTTAGAATGGGGAGATGTGCCCCCAATGCGCGGGAATCGGAGATTCGGTTTGTGGTATATATACGACATCCTCCGGAGTCGAATAATTAAAAACCAGCCATTTTGGCTACAAACATATGATCCCTCCGGGATCAGGCTACGCCCATAAATCAACTGCATCATGGATGCGAAATAGGTGTATATACGACATCCTCCGGAGTCGTTTTCTAATCAAACATGTATCATTATGCTACAAACATTAGATCCCTCCGGGATCGGGCGATGCCCTATTACAGGTGGCATCTGTGATGCGAATGGTGTTGAGCGAAGCCAGACCCACTTAGTGGCCTATTGGCCCGGCGAGGTCGTTTGATATGGTTAGGCGTAGCCAGACCCCGGAGGGGTCGTATGTTTGTAGCCAAAATGGCTGGTTTTTAGTTGTTCGACCCCGGAGGGCGTCGAATGTTTGTAGTGTAGTATCCCAAACATAACCATCATTCCGATGAGGAAATTTATATTCGACCCCTGCCGGGGTCGTGCGATTAAAAAAAGACAGGCCGGTTGGCTACAAACATATGATCCCTCCGGGATCTCGGGCTACGCCCATAAACCAATTGGTATAACAGGTGTGCCTTATGATCAAGCGCAGCTCTACAGGTTGAATTTCGTTCAATCTCCCCTTTGGGAAAATATTGCACAGGGCGTAGCCAGACCCACGTAGTGGCCTATTGGCCCGGAGGGCGTCATATGTTTGTAGCATCCACGATTGTGCATCTTCAAATAGTGCTGGCAAAAGTTTAAGCTGCCCGAGAGAAATCAGGTTGCTTACGGGCGAGGTATCACTTACTACTATCACCGAAAAGCTTTTCTATGGTTTTGAGATCCTGCTCCACTTCCTGAATTCCGTAATGCATCGGGATCTTCAGGCGACCTAATACCTGTTGGAAATCCCAGCGGGTTTTACCTGCAAAGCGGCTTGCCTGAGCCAGGGTAA